>NZ_LKEG01000033.1:226-131826 GCF_001645105.1 Pseudomonas marginalis | reverse complement strand
CTCGCCTGCGATACCGACACCTCGGTGATTCAGCTGAATCGAGGTGATGCTATCGCAGGCGAGCCAGCTCCCATAGTTGTTATCGGCTGACCTTGCGATTGTGTTCCAGCCCACAATAGAACAGGCCCCGACACAAGTGCCGGGGCCTGTAATGACCACATCCGTGTGGTCGGTCGCATGAACCTTAGAGGTGCATTGAGTGGATATCTAACTCACGCGCCGCCGCCGCCTAGTTCAGACGAATTATTGAGCGTTACTCTGCTTTCAGGCCGTCGGCCGATACAGCTTTAACGCCTTTGATTTTCTTGGTGATATTCACCGCGGTAGTTTTCTGAGCTTCGGTGACTGCTGCAGTCGAAGACAGGGAAACTACGCCTTTGTTGGTCTCGACTTTGATGTCGGTGCCAGGAATGCCTTTCTCGGTTACCAGATCAGCTTTTACTTTGGTAGTGATCCAAGTATCGGAGGTCGACTCTTTGGCGTTAGCCGCTGCGCCTTTGGTTTTGTCGATGTTGTCAGCCTTGGTAGCGCCGCCAGCCATCAGGCCGTCAGCAGAAACGGCAGTCACACCTTTAATTTTCTTGGTGATGGCAACAGCAGTCGCTTTTTGCGCATCCGAGATAGCGACTTCCGAGGACAGGGAAACCACACCTTTGTTGGTTTCAACCTTGATGTCCGAACCCGGAATGCCTTTTTCGGTCAGCAGATCAGCTTTAACTTTGGTGGTGATCCAAGTGTCAGAAGTCGATTCTTTTGCCTTGGTGACTTCACCGGCTGCCAGGGTCATTGGCGCCTGGGAATTCTGTGCGAAGGCTACGTTAGCCATAGCCAGGGTCAGAGCGGTAGCAGTTGCAGTAGCGAGAGCGAACTTCTTCATACGAGTAACTCCTGTTTTATTAAAAGTCTGCAGTGTGTGAACCTTGATGCTGCAGCGTTAACAGGGTTATTGCAGGCAGTGTGCCAAGTCTTGATCTGAAATTAAATCGTTATAAAACAATTACTTATAAAAACAGGTAATTTTCGAAATCGTGCAACTTGCATGAAACAGTCCGCCCCTGCATGCAAGTTGCGGCTTTTTTTGAGTTTAGTAAGCGCCTGATTATTAGGCATTTTCTCACCGGCATAAAAAAGGACTCCGAAGAGTCCTTTTTTCAGCGTGAAGCCCGGGGTGATTAAACGCCCGAAGCCTTCGCTGCTGCTACGTCCTTGATGGACAGCTTGATACGGCCGCGGTTGTCCACGTCCAGAACCAGCACTTCCACTTCCTGGCCTTCTTTCAGAATGTCGGTCACTTTCTCAACGCGAGCGTCGCTCAGCATGGAGATGTGAACCAAACCGTCTTTGCCTGGCAGGATGTTGACGAATGCGCCGAAGTCGACGATGCGCTCAACTTTACCAACGTAGATCTTGCCGATCTCGGCTTCAGCGGTGATGCCCAGAACGCGCTGACGCGCGGCTTCTGCAGCTTCTTTGGTTTCGCCGAAGATCTTGATCGAACCGTCGTCTTCGATGTCGATCGAAGCCTTGGTTTCTTCGCAGATCGCACGAATGGTCGCGCCGCCTTTACCGATAACATCACGGATTTTGTCGGTGTCGATTTTCATCGCGATCATGGTCGGAGCATTTTCCGACAGCTCGGTACGCGACTGACCAATGATCTGGTTCATCTGACCGAGGATGTTCAGGCGCGCTTCCAGGGCTTGGCCCAGAGCGATTTCCATGATTTCTTCGGTGATGCCTTTGATCTTGATGTCCATCTGCAGCGCGGTCACACCTTTGGCGGTACCGGCTACTTTGAAGTCCATGTCACCCAGGTGGTCTTCGTCGCCCAGGATGTCGGTCAGGATGGCGAACTTCTCGCCTTCTTTAACCAGACCCATGGCGATACCCGCAACCGGCGCCTTCATCGGCACACCGGCGTCCATCAGTGCCAGGGAAGCACCGCAAACGGAAGCCATGGAGCTGGAACCGTTCGACTCAGTGATTTCCGATACGACACGGATGGTGTACGGGAACACGTCGGCGGCCGGCAGCATGGCCGAAATCGAACGACGGGCCAGGCGGCCGTGACCGATTTCGCGACGCCCAGCACCGCCCATGCGACCACACTCGCCCACCGAGAACGGAGGGAAGTTGTAGTGCAGCATGAAGGGGTCTTTTTTCTCGCCTTCCAGGGTGTCCAGCAGCTGTGCGTCGCGGGCAGTACCCAGGGTCGCAACAACCAGTGCCTGGGTTTCACCACGGGTGAACAGGGCCGAACCGTGAGTCTTCGGCAGAACGCCGACTTCGATGTTCAGCGGGCGCACGGTGCGGGTGTCGCGGCCGTCGATACGTGGCTTGCCGTTAACGATGTTTTCGCGAACGGTGCGGTATTCGATTTCACCGAAGGCTGCTTTGACTTCGCTGGAAGAAGGCTGGCCTTCTTCGCCGGACAGCTTGGCAACGACTTGGTCCTTCAGCTCACCCAGGCGAGCGTAACGGTCGGCCTTGACAGTGATGGTGTAGGCGTCGGAGATAGCAGCGCCGAACTCGGAGCGGATAGCGCCCAGCAGTGCGGTGGCTTCTGGCTGAGGAGCCCAGGTCCAGGTTGGCTTGGCCGCTTCGGCAGCCAGTTCTTTAACGGCGTTGATCACCACTTGGAACTCGTCGTGAGCAAACAGTACCGCGCCCAGCATCTGGTCTTCGGTCAGCTCTTTGGCTTCCGATTCAACCATCAACACGGCTTCCGAAGTACCGGCAACGACCATGTCCAGGCTCGAAGCTTTCTGCTGCTCGTAAGTCGGGTTCAGCAGGTAGCCGGTGCTTTCGTGGAAGGCGACGCGGGCAGCGCCGATCGGGCCATCGAAAGGAATGCCGGAAATAGCCAGGGCCGCCGAGGTACCGATCATCGCAGCGATGTCCGGATCGGTCTTCTTGCTGGTGGAAACGACGGTGCAGACAACCTGCACTTCGTTCATGAAGCCTTCTGGGAACAGCGGACGGATCGGACGGTCGATCAGTCGGGAAGTCAGGGTTTCTTTCTCGGAAGGACGGCCTTCGCGCTTGAAGAAACCGCCAGGGATCTTACCGGCAGCGTAAGTCTTTTCCTGGTAGTGAACGGACAGAGGGAAGAAGCCTTTGCTCGGGTCAGCGGTCTTGGCGCCAACAACGGTCACCAATACGGTGACGTCGTCGTCAACGGTAACCAGCACTGCGCCGGAGGCTTGACGGGCGATACGGCCTGTCTCGAGGGTAACGGTCGACTGACCGAACTGGAATTTTTTGATAACCGGGTTCACGGTGTCCTACCTTCTTTGTGGCTCTTGGGGAACTTGTCTTCTTGCGAAATTCTTGGGCAATGTCGGGAATCGGCCCGCCGCTTGTCCAGGGTAAAACGTGTATCCAGATAAAACTTGAGGCTGGGAGCCTGCCATGGGCCAGCGGGAATCCCACTGACACACGGCAGACAACCAACCTCTAGCGCAATCGCTGATTAGCGACGCAGACCCAGGCGACCGATCAGAGTCTGATAACGACCCAGATCCTTGCCTTTCAGGTAGTCCAGCAGCTTACGGCGCTGGTTTACCATGCGGATCAGACCACGACGGGAGTGGTGATCTTTACCGTTGGCCTTGAAGTGACCTTGCAGCTTGTTGATGTTGTGGGTCAGCAGTGCAACTTGCACTTCTGGCGAACCAGTGTCACCAACAGCTTGCTGATAGTCAGCTACGATTTGTGCTTTTTCTTGAACGTCGAGAGCCATGAGGCAATCCTTTTTTCAGGAAACCACCCAAAGGGCGGTTTCAACAGGCCAGGGACAAATCCCTGTATCTAAAAATGAGTGTTGACCGTGCCTGTTAACAGCCACACTCGTTCGGTCATTCTGACCGAATCAGTCGACGCGGCGCGATGCGCCCGTCTTCGCTCACTTCACCGATACCGATAAAGCGACCGTTATGATCCTGTACCCGCACCATACCGAACTTCGGAGCGTCCGGGGCGCGTACCGGTTGGCCGTTGAGCCAGTAGAACGCGCTGTGCTCCGAAAAGTGCAGCAATGGCCAATCCAGTAGACCGCTGTCCGACGGCATCAGGAAACGATCAACCGCTTCGTTCCCCCCTTCGGCGTGTACGGCTTCCAACTCTTCCAGCGTGACCGTCTGGGCCAGGCTGAACGGACCTGCCTGGGTGCGTCGCAGTTCTGCAACGTACGCGCCGCAACCAAGCTTTTCACCGATATCTTCCACCAGGGTACGGATATAGGTGCCTTTGCTGCAGTCCACGGCCAAGCGGGCAGTGTCGCCTTCATGAGCGAGCAATTCCAAGCGCGCAATAGTAACAGAACGCGGTTCGCGCTCCACTACTTCGCCCGCACGTGCCAGCTTGTAGAGCGGCTGGCCATCACGCTTCAGAGCCGAGTACATCGGCGGTATCTGACTGATTTCCCCACGAAAACCGGGTAAAGCAGCTTCAATATCAGCACGACCAACGGTCACGTCGCGAACCTGCAAAACATCACCTTCAGCGTCGGCCGTGGTGGTGGTCTTGCCCAGTTGCATCAGGGTTTCGTACCCCTTGTCGGAATCGAGCAGGTATTGCGAGAACTTGGTGGCCTCACCAAAGCACAACGGCAGTACGCCGGTGGCCAGGGGATCAAGGCTGCCGGTGTGCCCGGCCTTCTCCGCATTGAGCAGCCAGCGGACTTTCTGCAACGCGGCATTGGAGGTGAAGCCAATGGGCTTGTCGAGCAGAATGATGCCGCTGACATTGCGACGGATACGTTTGACCTGAGCCACCGCTTACTCCTTGGCGTCTTCAGGTGTGGACGGATGCTGGCTGTCTTCAGCCACGGCGCGCTCGATCAGCGCCGACAGGTGCGCACCACGTACGACGCTTTCGTCGTAGTGGAAGTGCAACTGGGGAACACTGCGCAGCTTCATCTCACGGGCCAACTGCATACGCAGGAAGCCTGCGGCGGCGTTGAGCACCTTGATGCTTTGTGCAATTTCTTCGGCGCTGTCCTGCCCCATCACGGTGATGAAGATCTTGGCGTGACCCACGTCACGGCTCACTTCAACAGCAGTGATCGTGACCAGGCCAACGCGGGGGTCTTTGACTTCGCGGCGGATCAGTTGGGCCAGCTCGCGCTGCATCTGATCGCCGATACGCTGGGTACGGCTGTATTCTTTTGCCATGTCTTGTTACCTGTTACTGCCACACGGTGAAACCCGTGGGGTCTGAAAGCGGCAAACGCCCGGCCTGACAAAAGCCAGACCGGGCGTTGCGTTTAGAGTCCGGACACTGCGCGGGGCATTTGCATGCCCACACACGGCGTGGCTCCTGAAGTGCGCGAGTTAGAGGCTGCGAGCAACCTGAACCTTCTCGTAGACTTCGATCTTGTCGCCAGCCTTGACGTCGTTGTAGCTCTTGACGCCGATACCGCATTCCATGCCGGCACGTACTTCGGAAGCGTCATCCTTGAAGCGGCGCAGGGATTCCAGCTCGCCTTCGAAGATAACGATGTCTTCACGCAGTACACGGATTGGACGGTTACGGTACACAGTACCTTCGATAACCATGCAACCGGCGATCGCGCCGAACTTCGGCGAGCGGAACACGTCACGCACCTCGGCCACACCCAGGATGTTCTCCCGGACGTCGCTGCCAAGCATGCCGGTGAGGGCCTTCTTGACGTCTTCGATGATGTCGTAGATGACGTTGTAGTAACGCATATCCAGGCCTTCCTGCTCGACGATCTTGCGAGCGCCAGCATCGGCACGCACGTTGAAGCCGAACAGTACAGCGTTGGAGGCCAGTGCCAGGTTGGCGTCGGATTCGGTGATACCACCGACACCGCCACCGACAACGCGCACTTGCACTTCGTCGTTACCCAGGCCGTTCAAGGCGCCGTTCAACGCCTCGAGGGAACCACGGACGTCAGATTTGAGGACGATGTTAAGCGTCTTCTTCTCTGCCTGGCCCATGTTCTCGAAGATGTTTTCCAGCTTACCGGCGTGAGCACGAGCGAGTTTGACTTCGCGGAACTTGCCTTGACGGAACAGAGCCACTTCACGGGCTTTCTTCTCGTCCGACAGCACGCTCATCTCGTCGCCAGCGTCCGGGGTACCGTCCAGGCCGAGGATCTCGACAGGGATGGAAGGACCGGCTTCTTTGATTGGCTTGCCGTTCTCGTCGAGCATGGCACGTACACGGCCGTAGTTCGAACCAACCAGCACCATGTCGCCTTGGCGCAGGGTACCGTCTTGAACCAGAACGGTTGCAACCGGGCCACGACCTTTGTCGAGACGCGATTCAACCACAACACCACGACCCGGGGCCGATGGGGTTGCCTTGAGTTCGAGTACTTCAGCTTGCAGCAGGACGGCTTCGAGCAGCTCGTCTACGCCAGTACCGACTTTCGCCGAGACCGAAACGAACGGCGTATCACCGCCCCACTCTTCGGACGTCACGCCGTGAACCGACAGTTCGCTACGGATGCGATCGAGATCGGCGCCCGGCTTGTCGATTTTGTTCACGGCAACAACCAGTGGAACACCAGCGGCCTTAGCGTGCTGGACAGCTTCAATGGTCTGCGGCATCACGCCGTCGTCCGCTGCAACTACCAGGATCACGATGTCAGTCGCCTTGGCACCACGGGCACGCATTGCGGTAAACGCGGCGTGACCAGGGGTGTCGAGGAAGGTGACCATGCCGCGCTCGGTTTCAACGTGGTATGCACCGATGTGCTGGGTGATACCGCCGGCTTCGCCAGCAGCTACCTTGGCACGACGGATGTAGTCGAGCAGCGAAGTCTTACCATGGTCAACGTGGCCCATTACGGTCACAACTGGCGCACGGGAGAACGTCTCACCTTCAAACTTCAAGGACTCGGCCAGGGAGTCTTCCAGGGCGGTGTCGCTGACCAGGGTCACTTTGTGGCCCAGTTCTTCGGCTACCAGCTGAGCAGTTTCCTGATCAAGCACCTGGTTGATGGTCGCTGGGGTACCCAGTTTGAACATGAACTTGATGATTTCAGCAGCCTTGACCGACATCTGATTGGCGAGATCGCCAACCGTGATGGTCTCGCCGATCTGCACATCACGCACGACAGGGCCGGTTGGGCTCTGGAAACCGTGGGCGTTGCGTTTTTTCAGCTTGGCCTTGCCGCGACCACCACGACGGAAGCCATCGCTTTCTTCGTCGGTAGTGCGTGGAGCAACGCGTGGAGCAGGCGCTTTCTCTTTGACCGAGGCACGATGCGGAGCGTTTTTACGCTCGCCATCGCCACCACCACCGCGACGATTGTTATCGTCGGCACGTGGTTTGTCCGGACGACGAGGTTCGTCGCGCTTGCGGGCGTCAGCAGCCGGTGCTGGTGCGGCGGCAACCGGAGCGGCCTCACGCACAGCTTCAACAGGCGCTACAGGAGCGGCGACCGCTTCAGTACCAGCAGGTTGCGCAGCAGCAGGCTGGCGACGCGCTTCTTCTTCGGCGCGACGCTTGGCTTCTTCTTCAGCCTTCTGACGAGCAGCATTTTCTACTGCGCGACGTTCTTCCAGTTCGCGTTTGCGCTCGGCTTCGATTTCTTCCGGGCTGCGCTGTACGAAGACTTTCTTCTTGCGTACTTCAACGCTGATGCTCTTGCTACCAGCAACACGCAGGGTGCTGGTGGTTTTGCGCTGCAATGTAATCTTGCGCGGTTCTTCCACTTTCGCCTTGTGGCTGCTCTTCAAGTGAGTCAGCAAAGACTGCTTCTCACTATCGCTCACACCTTCATCGGCGGCGGTGTGCGGCAGACCTGCCTCACGCATCTGCTGCAACAGGCGCTCTACCGGTGTTTTGACCTCATCGGCCAGTTGTTTCACCGTGACTTGCGTCATGCACTTCTCTCCTCAGGCCGCGCCTAGTTACTCGAACCAATGGGCTCGGGCGGCCATGATCAACTTGCCGGCACGATCATCGTCAATGCCGTCGATGTCGAGCAGATCGTCAATAGACTGCTCGGCCAGGTCTTCGCGGGTAATTACGCCGCGCACCGCCAGTTCCATCGCCAAATCCTTGTCCATACCCTCAAGCGAGAGCAGGTCTTCGGCCGGATGGGCGTCTGCCAGCTTTTCCTCAGTAGCGATGGCTTTAGTCAACAAACGATCCTTGGCCCGAGCGCGAAGCTCGTTGACGGTGTCTTCGTCAAAGCCGTCGATGTTGAGCATTTCTTCCAACGGTACGTAGGCAATCTCTTCCAGGCTGGTGAAGCCTTCATCTACCAGCACCTGTGCCAGGTCTTCGTCGACTTCCAGCTCGTCGATGAAGTTGCGCAGGATGTCACCGGTTTCAGCTTGCTGCTTAGCCTGGATGTCCGATTCGGTCATCACGTTCAGGGTCCAACCGGTCAGTTGGCTCGCCAGACGCACGTTCTGACCACCACGACCAATGGCCTGAGCCAGATTGTCTGCGCCAACGGCGATGTCCATTGCATGGGCATCCTCGTCAACGATAATTGCCGCCACTTCAGCTGGCGACATGGCGTTGATCACGAACTGCGCCGGGTTATCGTCCCACAGGACGATGTCCACACGCTCACCACCCAGTTCGCCCGACACTGCCTGGACGCGCGAACCGCGCATACCAATGCAAGCGCCTTGCGGGTCGATGCGTTTGTCCTTGGACCGAACCGCGATCTTGGCGCGCGAACCCGGGTCGCGGGACGCAGCCATGACTTCGATCAGGCCTTCGGCAATTTCCGGCACTTCGATACGGAACAGCTCGATCAGCATTTCCGGCGCGGTACGCGACAGGATCAACTGAGGGCCGCGGTTCTCGGTGCGGATTTCCTTGAGCAGCGCACGCAAGCGCACGCCAACCCGGAAGGTTTCGCGAGAGATGATGTCTTCGCGGGCCAGCAACGCTTCGGCGTTGTTGCCCAGGTCAACGATCACGTTGTCGCGGGTTACTTTTTTCACGGTGCCGGAGATGATTTCACCCAGGCGTTCGCGATAGGCGTCAACGACTTGAGCGCGCTCAGCTTCGCGAACCTTCTGCACGATGACCTGTTTGGCGGTCTGTGCAGCAATACGGCCGAATTCGATCGACTCGATCTTTTCTTCGACGACATCACCGACCTGGGCGCCTGGATGCGTTTCGGCAACCTTGCTTGGCCAGGTTTCGATGGCCGGATCATCAAGATCGGCCTCTTCGACGACCGTCCAGCGACGGAAAGTCTCATAGGCACCGGTGTGGCGGTTGATTTCCACACGCAGATCAACTTCGTCTTCAAAACGCTTTTTGGTAGCAGTGGCCAGGGCCAGTTCCAGCGCTTCAAAAATCACGTTTGCCGGTACGCCCTTTTCATTGGATACCGACTCAACAACCAGCAGTACTTCTTTGCTCATCGTACGCCTCGCCTTTCGCAAGCCATTGGATCCGCGGGATCCGCGTCTCAGTCAAAACTGGGAATAATGTTGGCCTTGTCGATCATATCGATCGGCAACAGGAACTCATGGTCTTCTACCTGCACCACGACGTCCTGCTCTTCTACACCGCGCAGAAGGCCCTGAAAGTTGCGTCGCCCTTCGAACGGGGAGCGCAGCTTGATCTTCACTTGTTCACCGGCAAATTTTGCAAACTGATCAATAGTGAACAGTGGGCGTTCCATGCCTGGCGAGGAAACTTCTAAGGTGTATTCAACGGAGATCGGATCTTCAACATCCAGCACACCGCTGATCTGACGGCTGACAATGGCACAATCGTCCACCAGCACGCCGCCCTCTTTATCGATATAAACGCGCAACATTGAGTGGCGACCTTGAGCCGAAAACTCAATACCCCAGCATTCATAGCCTAGGGCCACGACCACCGGGGCCAACAAGGCCTGCAACTCTTCTAGCTTGCTCGACACCTGAACCCCCTCGTGCATGTATGTGCATGCTGTGCAAAATAAAAAAATGGGCGAAACGCCCATCCTTGAAACGCCGTCGAACAGCGGCGTTGAAAGTGTCCAGCTAACAAAAAGCCCCTTAAAAGGGGCTCCGCTAAAACTGGTTGCGGGGGCCGGATTTGAACCGACGACCTTCGGGTTATGAGCCCGACGAGCTACCAGACTGCTCCACCCCGCGACAAAGCTGGGGCGGAAGTATACGACCGATCCCTTACAGGGTCAATGTAACCTTCCACCTACAAGAAAGCCCGCAACAGCGGGCTCTCCTGATAATTGGTACCGAGAAGGGGACTCGAACCCCTACACCCTATGGGCACAACCACCTCAAGGTTGCGTGTCTACCAATTCCACCACCTCGGCAATACAGCGCTTACAACCCTTCTTACTTCTGCTCTTGAGCTGGAGGTACGTCAGTCGCTGGAGTAGCCGACTTTTGCTCTTGAAGCACCGGGACATCATCAGAAGCCGGTTTTGCTTTTGGCACTTCCAACACTGCTGGGTTTGGGAGACCTACTTGAGTCAGCACATGAGCTTTCTCTTTAGCAAAGTAACCTAACCCCAAGCTGGTTATGAAGAAACCGGCGGCAAGTATAGCAGTAAACTTACTAAGAAAGGTAGAGGAACCTTGGCTTCCGAATACAGTATTTGAAGCACCTGCACCGAAAGACGCACCAGCATCCGCACCTTTACCCTGTTGCAACAAGACCAGGGCAACTACGCCCAAGGCAGCCAACAGATGAAAAACGACTACGACTGTTTCCAGCATTTTTTCAGTTTCCCGCGGCGCGACAGATCGCACCGAACTCATCTGCATTCAGGGAAGCTCCACCAATGAGCCCCCCATCGATATCCGGCATGCCGAACAGTTCGACCGCATTGGCCGCCTTCACGCTGCCGCCGTATAGAAGCCGCACACCTTGTGCGACTTCAGAATTCTCTGCCGCCAACTGCGCGCGGATGGCTGCGTGCACATCCTGCGCCTGTTGCGGTGTAGCAGTCAGCCCGGTGCCAATGGCCCAGACCGGCTCGTAAGCAATAACCGCCTTTGCAAACGCACCAACACCCAGCTCCTCGATGATGCTGCCAAGCTGACGCGAGACAACTTCAAGAGTCTTGCCCGATTCACGCTGCTCAAGGGTCTCCCCTATGCACAACACTGGAATCAAGCCACAAGCCTGTGCCGCTGCGAACTTGCGATTGAGTGTCCCATCACGCTCGCCCATCATCTGACGACGCTCGGAGTGCCCGACAAGCACATAGGAACAACCCGCATCAACCAGCTGACTCGGTGCAATCTCACCGGTCAACGCACCTTGCATGGCTTCCACCGCAGAATTCTGCGCGCCGACCTGAATCGACTTACCTTTCAAGCCATCAACCACTTGGGTGATATGCAAGCAAGGCGGAAACACCGCGATATCAACACCGCTAGGCAAGGCCAAGTGACGAAGGCCATTGATCAGCTCAGCGACACTGGCGCGGGTACCGTGCATCTTCCAGTTACCAGCTACCATAGTGCGACGCATGCTGTACCTCGTCGGTCAAAGTGGGCGCAGATGTTACCCAACCACATCATCACTGGCAAGCCGAATTCAGGCGCAAACTTCAGTTACCAGTTTTGCCAGGTCTTCGGCATGGCCGCGAACCTGTGTTTCGTCATCACCTTCGACCATGACACGCACCAGAGGCTCTGTGCCGGACTTGCGCAACAACACTCGACCACGCCCCGCCATTGCCAGGGTCACGCGCTCGCAAGCCTCTTTGACAGCGGGGTGCTCGATCGGGTTTTCACCACCGGCAAAACGCACATTGAGCAGCACTTGCGGGCATTTGCGCAGCGCCTGACGCGCCTGGGCAAGACTCTCTTCGCGACGACGCAACGACAGCAGAACCTGCAACGCAGCAATGATGGCATCGCCCGTAGTGGTGTGCTGGAAGCAGACAACGTGCCCGGAATTCTCACCACCCACCTGCCAGTTACGCTCCAGCAGTTCAGCGATCACATAGCGGTCACCGACATTGGCGCGCACGAACGGGATGCCCAGGTCCGCCAAGGCCAATTCAAGCCCCAGGTTACTCATCAGCGTACCGACGACACCACCTTGCAGCTTGTTACGCTCATGCAGGTCGCGGGCAATGATGAACAAAAGGTCGTCCCCATCAACGATCGCCCCCGTGTGGTCCACCATCAGCACACGGTCACCATCACCATCGAAGGCAATACCCAGGTCAGCATGCTCGGCAAGGACGGCGGCCTGCAGTTGCTCCATATGCGTGGAGCCGCAGTTGTCGTTGATATTCAGCCCGTTCGGCTGGGCCGACAGAACGGTCACGTCCGCACCCAATTCCTTGAATACGCTTGGCGCCACTTTATAGGTCGCACCATGGGCGCAATCGACCACAATCTTCAGGCCGGCGAAATTGGTACTGCTCGGCACACTGCTCTTGCAGAATTCGATATATCGACCCGATGCGTCGTTGATACGCGACACCTTGCCCAACTTGCTGGACTCAACCACCGTCATCGGCGCATCCAGCAGCTCTTCGATCATCAACTCGATCTCATCCGGCAGCTTAGTGCCCTGACCTGAGAAGAATTTGATGCCGTTGTCGTCATGGGGGTTGTGCGAGGCACTGATCACAATACCGGCTTCAGCGTGAAAGGTGCGCGTCAGGTAGGCGATTGCCGGGGTCGGCATAGGGCCCAGCAGCATGACATCGGCACCCGCGGCGGACAGGCCTGCCTCCAGTGCGGACTCAAACATGTACCCTGAAATACGGGTGTCCTTGCCCACCAGGATGCGACACGCCCCCATACTGCGGAACGCCATACCCGCCGCCCAACCCAGCTTGAGCATGAAATCAGGAGTAATCGGAAATTCGCCGACCCGACCACGGATACCGTCGGTGCCAAAGTATTTTTTAGTCATAAGTGCTCCATCATTCTTATTCGGCTGATTCTACCGCAGCAATCATGCGCACCACATCCACCGTCTCGGCGACATCATGCACACGCAAGATACGCGCGCCCTTGCTGACTGCAAGCGCCGCCAGTGCAAGACCACCATACAGCCGCTCACCCACCGGACGATTCAGCGCCAGCCCTATCATGCTCTTGCGCGAAACGCCGACCAAAAGAGGCCGACCAAGCGCATGCAGGGATTCCATATGCTTGAACAGGCTTAGATTGTGCTGCAGGGTTTTAGCAAAGCCGAAGCCGGGATCGAGGATGATCTTTTCCGCGGCAATCCCCGCGGCAGCACACTGAGCGACCCGCTCAGCGAGAAAACCACTCACCTCGCCAACAAGGTCCTCGTAATGAGGGCTGTCCTGCATGTTGCCGGGCTCTCCCAGCATATGCATCAGGCACACCGGCAAACCGGTAGCGGCAGCGGCATCGAGGGCACCGTCACGCTGAAGAGAGCGAACATCGTTGATCAACCCCGCTCCCAGTCGCGCAGTTTCGCGCATCACGGCCGGGGTTGAAGTATCAACAGAGATGATCACATCCAGCTCGCGCGCAATGCGCTCGACTATCGGCGCCACCCGCTCCAGCTCCTCCAAGGGAGAAACAATGCGAGCGCCAGGCCGGGTCGATTCACCACCGACATCAATGAGCGTCGCTCCCGCAGCCACCATTGCCTCAGCGTGACGCAACGCAGCATCGAGCTGGCTGAAGCGGCCGCCATCGGAAAAGGAGTCAGGGGTAACGTTAAGAATGCCCATGACATGTGTATGGGCCAAATCAAGAACCCGGTTGCCGCAAGGCAACCGGGTGGAGGACAACGCAGAAGTCATTTCAAACCTTAGTGGTCGGCTGCCGGGCCGCCGATTGGGGTTTCAGGGCGCTCGCTCTGAACCACTGGCGGAGTGCCAGAGGTGCCCGAACCGCCTTCCCAATCGCGAGGCTCGCGGGGTGCGCGACCGGCCATGATGTCATCGATCTGGTCGGCATCAATGGTCTCGTACTTCATCAGCGCATCAGCCATGGCGTCCAACTTGTCGCGGTTGTCAGTCAGGATTTGCTTGGCCGTGCCGTAGCACTGGTCAATGATGCTGCGCACCTCGGAGTCGATCAGCTTGGCTGTCTCACCCGAGAAGCTGGCGCTTTGACCGCCACCGCCACGACCCAGGAACACTTCGCCTTCTTCCTCGGCATACATCAGCGGGCCGAGTTTTTCCGACAAGCCCCACTTAGTCACCATGTTCCGCGCGATCTGGCTGGCACGCATGATGTCGTTGGAGGCACCGGTAGTCACGCCGTCGAAACCCAGGGTCATCTCTTCAGCAATCCGGCCGCCGTACAGCGAGCAGATCTGGCTGATCAGGGCGCGCTTGGAAAGGCTGTAGCGGTCCTCTTCCGGCAGGAACATGGTGACACCCAGCGCCCGCCCCCGAGGAATGATCGACACTTTGTAGACCGGGTCATGCTCAGGCACAACGCGACCGACAATGGCGTGACCGGCTTCGTGATAAGCGGTGTTCTGTTTCTCTTTTTCGGACATGACCATGGATTTGCGCTCGGCGCCCATCATGATTTTGTCTTTGGCCAATTCGAACTCTTTCATCTCCACGATGCGCTTGCCGGTACGGGCAGCGAACAACGAAGCCTCGTTGACCAGGTTGGCCAGGTCAGCACCCGAGAAACCTGGCGTACCACGGGCAATCACGGCCGGAGCCACGTCATCGCCCATGGGCACCTTGCGCATGTGCACTTTCAGGATCTGTTCACGACCACGGATATCCGGCAGGCCAACCACAACCTGGCGGTCGAAACGGCCTGGACGCAGCAACGCAGGGTCCAATACGTCCGGACGGTTGGTTGCAGCGATGACAATGATGCCGTCGTTCATTTCAAAGCCGTCCATCTCAACCAGCAACTGGTTAAGGGTCTGCTCACGCTCATCATGACCGCCGCCCATGCCGGCACCACGATGGCGACCAACGGCGTCGATTTCATCGATGAAGATGATGCAAGGCGCATGCTTTTTAGCCTGCTCAAACATATCGCGAACACGGCTGGCACCCACACCCACGAACATCTCGACGAAGTCAGAGCCGGAAATAGTGAAGAACGGCACCTTGGCTTCGCCGGCAATTGCCTTGGCGAGCAGGGTTTTACCGGTACCTGGTGGCCCCACCATCAAGACGCCGCGAGGAATGCGGCCACCCAGACGCTGGAACTTGCCCGGGTCGCGCAGGAACTCGACCAACTCACCTACTTCTTCCTTGGCTTCGTCGCAACCGGCAACGTCAGCCAGGGTGGTCTTCACCTGATCTTCGGAGAGCAGGCGTGCCTTACTCTTGCCGAAGCTCATCGGCCCGCCCTTGCCTCCCGCGCCGCCCTGCATCTGGCGCATGAAGAACATGAACACGGCGATGATCACCAGGATCGGGAAGCTGGCTACCAACAATTGGGTCCAGATGCTTTGCTGCTCAGGCTGCTTGCCTTCAACAACCACATGGTTATCAACCAGATCGCCGATCAGGCCATTGTCCGGGATATTCGGACGTATGGTTTTGAAGCCATCGCCATCGTTGCGCTTGCCGGTGATCACAGCGCCATCAACCGTCACGCGCTCGACCTTGCCATCCTTAACTTGCTGGATGAAGTCGGAATAGTTGAGGGTCTGCGGCTCGTTAGGGCTGGAGAAGTTGTTCATCACCGTCACCAGGACTGCCGCGATGATCAACCACAGGATCAGATTCTTTGCCATATCGTTCAATTAACTACCCTCTGAAGCAAGCTCCGCTACTGGCGCGCGCTTCGCATGATATTCACCGGCCTAACTTACTACATTACCTACAACACTGGCAGGCGCCGTCTGTAACCCTTTGTGAAACTTTGACTACACAATATTCGTAAAGCTTCGTGACGAAAGCGATATAAAAAAACCTATCGCCCTCCTCGAATTCCTTAAAAGCGCTCTTCACTCGCCGCGCCTTCGACGCCGCGAAAGCCGCGGCACAGCAGGTATTGCTCTCTGGAACGGTCTCGGGAGGAGTCGGGCTTGCGCGTCTGCACCTTGTCGAACAACTTGCGGATGTTCTTGTGGTACTCGTCGAAACCCTCGCCCTGGAAGACCTTCACCAGGAAATCACCACCCGGACGCAACACCCGACCCGCCAAATCCAGCGCTAATTCGCAAAGGAACATGGCACGTGGCATATCGACAGCCGGTAATCCACTCATATTGGGGGCCATGTCGGAAATCACAAGGTCTACCTGCGAATTTCCCACAGCCTCAAGAATCTGTGCGAGCACCGTATCCTGGGTAAAGTCACCATGAACAAAGGTCACATCGGGGATGCTGTCCATTTCCAGAATGTCGGAAGCGATCAGACGACCCTGCCCACCAATCAGACGACTGGTCACCTGGGACCAGCCACCTGGGGCCGCGCCAAGGTCGATTACGCTCATGCCTGGACGAATCAACTTATCCTTGTCCTGGATCTCCAGCAACTTGTAGCTGGCCCGGGAACGGTAGCCATCCTTTTGCGCCTTTTTGACGTAAGGATCGTTGAAATGTTCTTGTAGCCACTTAAGGCTGGTTTTGGAACGGGCCACGGGCCACCTCGAAAAATAAAACGGGTCGTGATTAACTGGGCGGTCCCGGACTCGCTCGGGTAAACTGGCCGCCGCTTTTTACAAGATCAGACGCAGGGGTCAGATTATGCCGCTCACTCAAGAGCAGAAGAAACAGTACAAATCCATTGGCCACCATCTGAAACCAGTTTTGATTGTGGCAGATAACGGTTTGACTGAAGGTGTGTTAGCCGAGTTCGAACGCGCACTGAACGATCATGAACTGATCAAGATCAAGGTCAATATCCTCGACCGCGAAGCGCGCCTGGCCGCCATTGCAGAATTGTGCAAGGTGGGCAAAGCGGACCTGGTCCAGGTCATCGGCAAGATGGCGCTGCTGTATCGCAAGAACTTCAGCGTCAACAAGCAGCTGTCGAACGTACATCGCTTCAAGTAGTTTTCAGATGATAAAAAGGGTCACGGGCGTGCTTCGCGCGCCCCGCCACTCCATCCCGGTGCAGGCTGTATAACCAGCACCAGGCCGGAGAACCCTAGCACAAGATAGCTGAATAGCTGCCAGCGCAACGCTTCCGGCTGCCAGACATGCACGATGCAATACATTGCACACGCATACAGCGCCATCAACAGCAGTTGCCCGCGAATATCCCGCCACAAACTCTCCAAGCCTTCGGCCCTGACCAGCACCAATGCCTGGAGCGTTACGCACGCCGCCGCAAAACCCACCAGCAACGCACTGAGCAATCCGTCGATCTCATCGATCAACAACGGCGCCAGCCCAATCAGGCCCAGCGCCGGTAACACACCAATATGCAGCAACCACAGGCCGCCGACCCAAAGCATCTGGGAGAGCTGCCAAAGCATGGCGCCCGCATGAAGCGGGCGCCGCCTTTCAGACGTGACGAACTTCAACAATCTCGTACTCGATCACGCCACCCGGCGTCTTCACGGCCACCACATCACCCTCTTCCTTGGCAATCAAGGCGCGGGCAAGCGGGGAACCGACGGAGATTTTGCCGAGCTTGAAGTCAGCCTCGTCCTCGCCAACGATGTGGTAAACCACGCTCTCATCAGTTTCGACGTTGGCGATTTCCACGGTGGTGCCGAAAATCACCTTGCCGGTGTGCGGAATAGTCGTGACGTCGATGATCACCGCATTCTGCATACGGCCTTCGATGTCACGAATCCGCGCTTCGACCATACCCTGCTGCTCGCGAGCAGCGTGGTATTCGGCGTTTTCCTTCAAGTCACCCAGCTCGCGGGCCGTACCGATGTCCTGGCTCAGCTTTGGACGTACGACCTTGGTCAGATGGGCGTGCTCCTCTTCCAGGGCCTTTGCGCCCTGGACGGTCATTGGGTATTTGATCATGCCTTCAATCCTGCGTGTAGGTCCTGCAAGCGACGCACGGTTTTTTCTGGACCGAACTTGAGCGCTTCGCAGATGGCTTCGCCAGCAGCAATGGTAGTGGTGCAGTAGATCTTGTGCTGCAAGGCATTACGACGAATGGAGTAGGAGTCCGCGATCGACTGGCGACCTTCGGTGGTGTTGATGATCAGGGTGACTTCGTCATTCTTGATCATGTCGACCACGTGCGGACGGCCTTCCGTCACCTTGTTCACGCGACGCACTTTCAGGCCGGCAGCTTCGATCAGCTTGGCGGTCCCGGCAGTGGCCACGACTTCGAAGCCCAAGTTGATCAGATCACGGGCTACGCCCGCAACCAGCGGTTTGTCGTCATCACGCACGCTGATAAACGCGGTACCGCCGGTTGGCAACACTTCGCTGGCGCCCATCTGAGCCTTGGCGAACGCTTCACCGAAGGTATCGCCCACGCCCATCACTTCACCGGTGGACTTCATCTCTGGGCCCAGGATCGGGTCCACGCCAGGGAATTTGGCGAATGGGAATACCGCCTCTTTCACGCTGTAGAAGTTCGGAATGATTTCCTTGGTGAAACCGATTTCCTTCAGGGTCTTACCGGCCATCACGCGAGCAGCGATCATGGCCAGGGACACACCAATGCACTTGGAAACAAATGGCACGGTACGCGAAGCACGCGGGTTGACTTCGATGACGTAGATGTCTTCGCCTTGCAGCGCCAACTGTACGTTCATCAAGCCGACCACGCCCAGCTCCAGGGCCATTTTCTTGACCTGTTCGCGCATTTCGTCCTGGATATGCGCCGGCAGCGAGTACGGCGGCAGCGAGCAAGCGGAGTCACCGGAGTGAACGCCCGCCTGTTCGATGTGCTGCATGATCGCACCGATCACCACGTCGGTCCCGTCGCAAACAGCGTCTACGTCCATCTCGATGGCGCAGTTGAGGAAGTGGTCCAGCAGCACCGGGCTGTCGTTGGACACTTTCACCGCATCACGCAGGTAACGTTTGAGCTCGTCTTCTTCGTAGACGATTTCCATCGCACGACCGCCCAGTACGTAGGACGGACGCACCACCAAGGGGTAACCGATCTTGCTGGCCGCGCGGATCGCTTCATCTTCGCTGCGCACGGTGGCGTTCGGCGGCTGACGCAGGTTCAGACGCTCAACCATCTGCTGGAAACGCTCACGGTCTTCGGCACGGTCGATAGCGTCAGGGCTGGTGCCGATAATCGGGACGCCAGCAGCTTCCAGTGCGCGAGCCAGTTTCAACGGGGTTTGGCCGCCGTACTGGACGATCACGCCTTTTGGCTTCTCGACGCGACAGATTTCCAGCACGTCTTCCAGTGTTACCGGCTCAAAGTAAAGACGGTCGGAAGTGTCGTAGTCAGTGGAAACAGTTTCCGGGTTGCAGTTGACCATAATGGTCTCGTACCCGTCTTCGCGCAGGGCGAGAGCGGCGTGTACGCAGCAATAATCGAACTCGATGCCTTGGCCGATACGGTTTGGACCGCCACCCAGGATCATGATTTTGTCGCGACCCGACGGCGCAGCTTCGCACTCTTCCTCGTAAGTGGAGTACATATACGCAGTGTCGGTTGCGAACTCGGCCGCACAGGTATCAACGCGCTTGTAGACCGGGAAGATGTCCAGCTTGTGGCGATGCGTGCGCAGGTTCTTCTCGGTCACACCCAGCAGCTTGGCCAAGCGCTGGTCGGAGAAACCTTTGCGCTTGAGGCGGAACATCAGGTCGCGGTCGATAGAGGACAGACCGAGGGTCTTGACCTTCTCTTCTTCCTTGATCAGATCTTCGATCTGCACCAGGAACCACGGGTCGATCATGTTCATGCCGAAGATGTCTTCGACGGTCATGCCAGCGCGGAAGGCATCGGCTACGTACCAGATACGCTCGGCACCCGGCACGGTCAGCTCACGCTTGAGCACGCTCATGCTTTCCGGGTTGCTCAGGTCGAGCTTCTCGTCCAGACCGCAAACGCCCACTTCCAGGCCACGCAGGGCTTTCTGCAGGGACTCTTGGAAGGTCCGGCCGATAGCCATGACTTCACCGACTGACTTCATCTGAGTGGTCAGGCGGGCGTCGGCTTTCGGGAATTTCTCGAAAGCGAAGCGTGGCAACTTGGTGACGACGTAGTCGATCGACGGCTCGAAGGACGCCGGCGTTGCGCCGCCCGTAATTTCGTTCTGCAGCTCGTCCAATGTGTAACCGATCGCCAGCTTGGCAGCGATACGCGCAATCGGGAAGCCGGTAGCTTTCGATGCCAGCGCCGAAGAACGCGATACACGCGGGTTCATTTCGATCACAACCATACGGCCAGTGTCCGGGCAGATGCCGAACTGGACGTTGGAGCCACCGGTTTCCACGCCAATCTCACGCAGCACCGCCAAGGAGGCGTTACGCATGATCTGGTATTCCTTGTCCGTCAGGGTCTGCGCCGGAGCAACAGTGATCGAGTCACCGGTGTGCACGCCCATCGGGTCAAAGTTTTCGATAGAGCAAACGATGATGCAGTTGTCCTTCTTATCGCGGACAACTTCCATCTCATATTCTTTCCAGCCGATCAGGGATTCGTCGATCAGCAGCTCTTTGGTCGGAGACAAGTCCAGGCCACGGGCGCAGATTTCTTCGAATTCTTCACGGTTGTAGGCAATACCGCCGCCCGTGCCGCCCATGGTGAAGGACGGACGGATGATGCACGGGAAGCCCAAGCGTTCCAGGACAGAATTGGCCTCTTCCATGCTGTGGGCGATACCGGAACGCGGGCAATCAAGGCCGATGGACTTCATGGCCTTGTCGAAACGCGAACGGTCTTCAGCCTTGTCGATGGTGTCGGCATTGGCGCCGATCATCTCTACGCCAAACTTTTCCAGGACGCCTTCGCGCTCCAGGTCCAATGCGCAGTTCAGGGCGGTCTGGCCACCCATGGTTGGCAGCAGTGCGTCCGGACGTTCTTTCTCGATGATCTTGGCAACGGTCTGCCACTTGATCGGCTCGATGTAGGTGGCGTCGGCCATGTCCGGGTCGGTCATGATGGTGGCCGGGTTAGAGTTCACCAGGATGACGCGGTAACCCTCTTCGCGCAGGGCTTTACAGGCCTGGGCGCCGGAGTAGTCGAATTCGCAGGCCTGGCCGATCACGATCGGGCCAGCGCCGAGAATCAGGATGCTTTTTATGTCTGTACGTTTTGGCATGGGTTTGTCACTCAAATCCGCAGGTCAGTCGGCAAGCCGTCTTGAACAATCTTTGATGAGCCTGCGGGGGCCACCGAAGCTCGGGGCCGCCCGCAAGCCGCTCAGTCAGCGTCGCTTGGCCATCTCATTGATGAAACGGTCGAACAGCGGCGCTACGTCGTTCGGGCCCGGGCTGGCTTCAGGGTGGCCCTGGAAGCTGAACGCGCTCTTGTCGGTGCGCTCGATGCCCTGCAGGGAACCGTCGAACAGCGACTTGTGAATCGCGCGAACGTTGCTCGGCAGGGTCGCTTCATCCACCGCAAAACCGTGGTTCTGGCTGGTGATCATCACAATGCCAGTGTCCAGGTCTTGCACAGGGTGGTTGGCACCGTGATGGCCGTGCCCCATTTTCAGGGTCTTGGCGCCAGAGGCCAGGGCCAGCAGCTGGTGACCGAGGCAGATACCGAATACCGGAATCTCGGTCTCCAGCACTTCTTTGATCGCCTGGATAGCGTAGTCGCAAGGCTCAGGGTCACCCGGGCCGTTGGACAGGAACACACCGTCCGGCTGCAGGGCGAGCACGTCGCTGGCCGGGGTTTGCGCCGGCACCACGGTCACGCGGCAACCGCGCTCGACCAGCATGCGCAGGATGTTGTACTTGACGCCGTAGTCGTAGGCGACCACGTGGTAAGGCAACTCGGCCGCATCGATGGTCGCGTGGCTATCGGTCTTCAAGTCCCAGACAGTGGAGCGCCACTCGTACTTCTCTTTGACGCTGACGACTTTCGCCAGGTCCATGCCCTTCAGGCCAGGGAAGCCTTGGGCTGCGGCAATCGCCGCCTCTTCGGAAATATTGTCACCGACCATGATGCAGCCGTTCTGCGAGCCTTTCTCACGCAGGATGCGTGTCAGGCGACGCGTATCGATACCGGCGATCGCCACAACGTTGTTGGCTTTCAGGTAATCGGACAGCGACATCGTGTTACGCCAGTTGCTCGCAACCAGCGGCAGGTCACGAATCACCAAACCGGCCGACCAGACACGATCAGACTCGACATCTTCCGGTGTCGTACCGGTGTTGCCGATGTGCGGATAGGTCAGGGTAACGATCTGTTGGGCGTAGGAAGGATCGGTAAGGATTTCCTGATAGCCGGTCATGGCAGTGTTAAACACCACCTCTCCAACGGTTTGACCGTCGGCTCCAATGGCTTCGCCGCGAAAAATGCTGCCATCAGCAAGGGCGAGTATGGCTGGCTTAGTCAAGAAGACCTCCCGTAAATAAAGCCTGAAAGGGCGATCGCAGGTTGTAAAAAAGCGGAGTGACGTATGGACACGTCACCCCGCTTCTTCACTGAATTATTCTGCGCGCTTTTAGTGGACACACTAAAGCTGTAGCTTACAGAAAAAGGCTTTTTTGGTCCACCGCTAATGAGCCTTAAAGGCAGGGGAATGCGACAGGACGTCGCTTAGCGGGTAAAAACGGGGCCTAAGCATAAGCTTGAGCCCCTGTTTTAGCTACTGATTAGTGCAGATCCAGCACGTCACGCATGTCATAAAGGCCCGCCGCACGACCTTCCAGCCAGAGCGCAGCACGTACCGCCCCCTTGGCAAACGTCATGCGGCTGGACGCCTTGTGCGTGATTTCCAGGCGCTCGCCCTCGGTGGCGAACAATACGGTGTGATCACCCACCACATCGCCACCGCGCACGGTTGCAAAACCAATGGTGTCACGCGCACGCGCACCGGTATGGCCTTCACGGCCGTACACCGCCACTTTCGACAAGTCGCGACCGAGCGCATCGGCGATCGCTTCCCCCATGCGCAACGCGGTACCCGACGGTGCGTCGATCTTGTGACGGTGATGAGTCTCGATGATTTCGATATCCGCCTCATCCCCCAGCACGCGCGCCGCCAGATCCAACAGCTTGAGCGACAGGTTCACACCCACACTGAAGTTGGCCGCGAAGACGATCGGAATGTCCTTGCCCGCCTCCGCCAGCAACTGCTTCTGTTCAAGCGTCAAACCGGTGGTGCCGATCACCATCGCCTTGCCCGCCTTGCGGCAGAAAGCCAGGTTTTTCAGCATGACGTCCGGCAGAGTGAAATCGATCAGCACGTCGAATTCGTCAGCCACCTGCTCCAGGTTGCCGGACAACGAAACACCGATACGCCCCAGCGAAGCCAACTCACCCGCATCCGCACCGATCAATGTGCTGCCGGGACGAACGATCGCTGCGGTCAGCCCGGAGGCCGGCGAGCGCTGCTGCACCGCCTCGACCAGCGTCTTGCCCATGCGCCCGGCAGCGCCCATTACGGCTATACGTCGCATACCCAACTCCTTACAGGTCGCCGAAGAAGCGCTTCACGCCATCGAAAAAGCCCGTGGTTTTCGGCGAGTGGGAGTCATCGCCTTCCAGCGAGCTGCGGAACTCTTCCAGCAATTCGCGCTGACGACGCCCCAGATTGACTGGCGTCTCAACGGCAACGCGGCACATCAGGTCGCCAGCACCACCACCGCGCACCGGCGCAACGCCTTTGCCACGGATACGGAACTGTTTGCCGGTCTGCGTGCCTTCAGGGATCTTGAGTTTGACGCGACCATCAAGGGTCGGAATCTCCAACTCGCCACCCAGCGCCGCATCAACAAAGCTGATTGGCACTTCACAGAACAGGTGCTTGCCGTCGCGCTGGAAGATCGAGTGCTCGCGCACATTGATCACCACATACAGATCGCCCGTAGGGCCACCTTGAGTACCCGCCTCGCCTTCGCCCGACAGGCGAATACGGTCGCCGGTATCCACACCCGCAGGCACTTTTACCGACAGCGTCTTGTACTCTTCGACACGACCTTCGCCGTGGCAGGAGTCGCACGGGTCGGAAATGATCTTGCCCTGGCCATGGCAACGCGGGCAGGTCTGCTGCACCGAGAAGAAGCCCTGCTGCATGCGGACCTGGCCGATACCGCCACACGTCGGGCAAGTGATCGGCGAGGAGCCTTTCTTGGCACCCGAACCATCGCACGGCTTACAGTTGACCAGCGTCGGCACACGGATATTGACGCTGGTGCCGCGCACGGCTTCTTCCAGGTTCAACTCCAAGGTGTAGCGCAAATCACTGCCACGCTGGGCGCCGCCCCGCTGACCACCCCGGCCACCGCCGAAAAAGTCGCTGAATACGTCACCGAAAATATCGGAGAAGTTCTGGCCGCCAAACCCGGCACCGCCACCGCCCATGCTCGGGTCGACCCCGGCGTGACCGTACTGGTCGTAGGCCGCACGCTTGTTGGGATCAGACAGGCATTCGTAGGCCTCATTGGCCTCTTTGAACATTTCTTCGGATTCTTTGCTATCCGGATTACGGTCCGGGTGATGCTTCATCGCCAGGCGACGGTAGGCCTTCTTCAGGTCCGCCTCGCTGGAGCCGCGCTCCACACCCAACACTTCGTAATAGTCACGCTTTGCCATAAGTCTTTGCACTCTTAAGGACGTTCGGCCAGACCCTCCTGAGCCCTGCCAAACTCGTTGAGCCCCAATACAGGCCCGGACCCAACTCACGTCAATTCAACGATCCTGGTCATTACTACTTTTAGCCAGGGACCCGGCCAAAATGCGGTACTTCTTACTCGGAAAGCAGGAGCATTCCCGATCGCACCGCCAGCATCCGAACCTTGTCGCATGCTGTAAAAATTCGCATACCCCAGACACGCCAACGCGGGAGCAAGCTCCCGCGCGGCGACATCCTACCAGTCACCGCTTGATAGCGGTCAACCGGGCGACCAACTTACTTCTGGTCTTTGACTTCTTCGAACTCGGCATCGACAACATCGTCGTGCTTGGCTTCAGGCTCTGCCTGTTGCGCGGCACCATCAGCTGGCTGACCTTGTTCGGCATACATTTTCTGCGCGACGGGTGCAGAAACTTTCGACAGTTCTTCGATCTTGGCTTCGATAGCAGCCTTGTCGTCGCCTTTGACGGCGGCTTCCAGGGCAACTACGGCAGCTTCGATAGCGGCTTTCTCTTCAGCCGTCACTTTATCGCCAGCATCAGCGACCATTTTGCGCGTCGAGTGAACCAGTGCATCACCCTGGTTACGGGCGCCAGCCAGCTCGGCAAACTTGGCATCCGCATCAGCGTTGGCTTCAGCATCACGAATCATCTGTTGAATTTCTTCATCAGACAGACCGGAGTTGGCCTTGATGGTGATCTTCTGCTCTTTGCCAGTTGCCTTGTCTTTCGCGCCGACGTGCAGGATGCCGTTGGCGTCGATGTCGAAGGTCACTTCAATTTGTGGCACGCCACGCGGTGCTGGTGGAATCTCAGCCAGGTCGAACTTGCCCAGGGACTTGTTCTGCGCCGCTTGCTTACGCTCACCTTGCAGCACGTGAATGGTCACCGCGCCTTGGTTGTCGTCGGCAGTCGAGAACACTTGGGATTTCTTGGTAGGAATCGTGGTGTTTTTCTCGATCAGCGCAGTCATCACGCCGCCCATGGTTTCGATACCCAGGGTCAGCGGGCTGACGTCCAGCAGCAGCACGTCTTTCACGTCACCGGCCAATACCGCGCCCTGGATGGCAGCACCCATGGCAACCGCTTCGTCCGGGTTCACGTCTTTACGTGCTTCCTTGCCGAAGAACTCGGTAACTTTCTGCTGCACCAGTGGCATACGGGTTTGACCGCCCACCAGGATCACGTCGTTGATGGAACCTACGTCGATACCGGCGTCTTTCAGCGCAATGCGGCAAGGTTCGATGGTGCGCTGAACCAGGTCTTCAACCAGTGCTTCCAACTTGGCGCGAGAGATCTTCACGTTCAAGTGCTTTGGACCGGTGGCATCTGCAGTGATGTACGGCAGGTTCACGTCGGTCGACATGCTCGAGGACAGCTCGATCTTGGCTTTCTCAGCAGCCTCTTTCAGGCGCTGCATGGCCAGCGGGTCACCCTTGAGGTTCATGCCGCTTTCTTTCTTGAATTCGTCAACGAGGTAGTCGATCAGACGAATGTCAAAGTCTTCACCACCCAGGAAGGTGTCACCGTTGGTGGCCAACACTTCGAATTGGTGCTCACCGTCAACTTCAGCGATCTCGATGACCGAAACGTCGAACGTACCGCCACCCAGGTCATAAACGATCACAGTGTGGTCGCCCTTGGCCTTGTCCATACCGTAAGCCAGAGCAGCTGCGGTGGGTTCGTTGATGATACGTTTTACGTCCAGACCCGCGATGCGGCCAGCGTCTTTGGTTGCCTGGCGCTGGCTGTCGTTGAAGTAGGCCGGAACGGTGATGACCGCTTCGGTGACAGTTTCGCCGAGGTAGTCTTCGGCGGTTTTCTTCATCTTTTTCAGGACTTCAGCCGAAATCTGCGGTGCAGACATCTTGTTGCCATTTACTTCAACCCAGGCGTCACCGTTGTCAGCCTTGGCGATTTTGTAAGGCACCATCTTGATGTCTTTCTGTACGACTTCTTCGTCGAACTTACGACCGATCAGACGCTTTACCGCGTACAGAGTGTTGTGCGGGTTGGTGACAGCCTGACGCTTGGCCGACTGACCAACAAGGATCTCGCCATCATTTGCGTAAGCGATGATCGACGGCGTGGTACGCGCGCCTTCGGCGTTTTCGATAACTTTGGCTTTGCCGTTTTCCATGACAGAGACGCAGGAGTTGGTGGTCCCCAGGTCGATACCGATAATTTTGCCCATGATTTACTCTCCCGAAACTTGAATTTGGATGCCGCAGCAGTGGTGGCTAACTGCGGTAGCACTTAAACGCTTGACTTATAGATGGGGGCCTTACGGCGTATTTCAAGCCTGCTCATCAATAGAAGGCGAAACCGGTGCAGGTGCTTTGCTCACCACCACCATCGCCGGACGCAGCAAGCGACCGTTGAGCTGATAACCCTTCTGGAACACCTTCAACACACTGTTAGGCTCCAGATCATGGCTTTCCTGCATGGCCATGGCTTGGTGATGCTCAGCGTTGAACGGTTCGCCGCCGACTGGATCAATGGCTTCCAACTGATAACGCTTCAGGGTGTCCTGGAACATTTTCAGGGTCAGCTCGATCCCTTCGCGCATCGGGCGGATGTTTTCGTCATCCGGGTTGGACAACTCAAGACCACGCTCCAGGCTGTCGATGATCGGCAGCAAGTCACTGGCGAATTTTTCCAGTGCGAATTTGTGAGCCTTCTCTACATCCTGCT
This sequence comes from Pseudomonas marginalis, assembly GCF_001645105.1. Lineage (GTDB taxonomy): Bacteria > Pseudomonadota > Gammaproteobacteria > Pseudomonadales > Pseudomonadaceae > Aquipseudomonas > Aquipseudomonas petroselini. The sequence continues at coordinate 104,606 of NZ_LKEG01000033.1, read as the reverse complement.
CGGCACGGCGGCGGACGTTCTGCAGATCGGCGGCAACACGCAAAGACTGGTCCTGCGCAGCGGCCAATTGCTCTTCGAGCACCTGCACACGAGTTGCCAGCTCATCGCCGACAGCCGAATTGGCGTCTGGAGTTTGCGTATCCTGCGTCTGTTCGTCAGCCATAGTTTTCTCCTTTCAAAATCATGCGCGAACTCAACTCGCGCTTCTGTTCCGGTATATGGGGCCACAATTTCCAGGTTCAAGGGCGCGGGCGTTACCAAAAGTCTTTCCTATGACCGGGATCAATTCCTGCCCATACATTCCTCATCGCGCTAAAAAAAGCGCTCATCCAAGCAAATCGAGCTAATCATCAGGATTGTCAGCCTCGAACAAAACACTGTATAAATAACCATACCTAAAGCCTGGGAGCGGCCGTCATGCTCGTGCACCTGTCCGTACATAACTACGCCATCGTTGAACACCTGGATCTCGAACTGGATCGCGGGATGAGCGTAATCACAGGCGAAACCGGCGCCGGCAAGTCAATCATGCTCGACGCCCTGGGCTTGACCCTTGGGGACCGTGCCGACAGCGGCGTGGTGCGCCCCGGCGCGGACAAGGCCGATATCCTGGCCACTTTCGACCTGGCGGATATTCCCGAAGCCGAGGCGTGGCTGGCGGAGCGCGACCTTAATAATGAAGGCCCGTGCATCCTGCGCCGGGTCATTACTGCGGAAGGCCGCTCACGCGGCTATATCAACGGCACCCCCTGCCCACTGGGCGACTTGAAAGCCCTGGGCGAACTGCTGATCGATATTCACAGCCAGCATGAACACCAGTCGCTGCTGAAAACCGACACTCATCGCCGCCTGCTCGACGAATACGCCGGTGCGACAGACCTTGCCCGCCAGGTGCAACTTGCCGCCCAGCGCTGGCGCCAAACGCGTCAGGAACTGGAGCGACTCTCCAATTCCGGCGACGAACAACGCGCACGCCACCAGCTACTCAGCTATCAGCTCGAAGAGCTGGAAAGCCTGGGCCTGGGCGAGACTGAACTGGAGCAACTCGAGCAGGAACACAAGAACCTCACCAACGCAGAAACCCTGCTGGGCATTTGCCGCCAGGTGGTGGAGCAATGCAGCGAGAGCGACTCCGGTAACGTACTCAACGCGCTGACCGCCAGTCTCAATCGCCTGTCCAGCGTGAACAACGCCTCCGGCTCCCTGAGCGAGGCCACGACCTTACTCACCAGCGCACAGATCCAAGTAGAAGAAGCCGTCGGCGAATTGAACCGCTTCCTGGATCACTTCGATGCCGACCCAGCACGCCTGCAGGAAATAGAAGAACGCCTGGACACCATCTATACCCTGGCGCGCAAACATCGAATCCAACCCACCGAAGTGGCGACGATGCAGCAAAAGTTGCTGGATGAAATCGAGACCCTGAATGCCAACGACGAATCCATCGAACGCCTAGGTGACGAGCTCGCGTCCTTCGCCCGCCACTACCAGGAAAAAGCACGCGAACTGAGCGACCTGCGCCACCAGGCAGCAACCGGCCTGGCCAGCGCAGTGGAGCTGGAGATCCAACGCCTGGGCATGCCCGGCGGGCGCTTCACCATTGAACTGCACGCCAGCACCAGTAACGAATTGCAGCCACATGGCCTGGAACAGGTTGAACTGCTGGTCAGCGCCAACCCTGGGCAGCCGCTCAAAGCATTGGCAAAAGTGGCCTCCGGCGGTGAGCTGTCTCGGATCAGCCTGGCGATCCAGGTGATTACCGCGCAAACCTCTCGGGTACCGACACTGGTATTCGACGAAGTTGACGTGGGGATTGGCGGGCCGACAGCGGAGATTGTTGGCCAATTATTACGACGCCTCGGGGATCGGGGCCAGGTACTGACGGTCACTCACTTGCCACAAGTGGCCGCCCAGGGGCATCAACATCTGTTTGTGCACAAGGTACGCGGCAGTGATGCAACGCACACAGCCGTGTCCAAGCTGAACAAGTCGGAACGTGTGGAGGAAGTGGCGCGCATGCTTGGCGGCATTGATTTGACCAAGGAGTCCCTGGCACACGCGAAGAAAATGGTCGTGGCGGCGAAAGCCTGAGCAGAGCACTTTCCTCATCTTTCCGGCTTATAGAAAGCACGAAGGCGACCCTAAGGTCGCCTTCAATCGTTTTGCAGAGCGAATCTGCAGCGATTTTTACTTTTTCTTACGGATGTACAGAACCAGATTATGGTCGACCAAATCGAAGCCATGCTCCTCGGCAATCTTGTGCTGAAGCGCCTCGATTTCCGGGCTGGTGAACTCGATAACCTCATTGGTATCCAGGTCAACCATATGGTCGTGATGACCACCGTCAGCCAATTCGAACACTGCATGACCGCCGTCGAAATTATGACGAACCACCAGCCCTGCGGCTTCAAACTGGGTCAGCACACGGTAAACCGTGGCCAGGCCGACGTCCTCGTTAGACTCCATCAGCGCCTTGTAAACATCCTCGGCACTCATGTGGCGCTGCTCAGCAGAATCGAGCATTTGTAGAATCTTGACTCGTGGCAGAGTCACTTTAAGACCGGCTTTGCGTAGTTCGCTATTTTCAACCATGGTTAGCTTTCTCGCGGATGCTGCTTCGCAGCTTCTCTTAATACGGGTATGATCGGCGTTTACGTTGTCCCAGCCAAGATAGTGGAAGTCGCCCACCGATGCAAAACACCAAGCTCTTGCTAACCAGTTTCACCTTTGTGGGACTGCTCGCACTCGCCGGTTGTTCATTCCCCGGGGTTTACAAAATCGACATCCAGCAGGGCAATGTCGTCACGCAGGACATGATAGACCAGTTACGCCCCGGAATGACCCGACGGCAAGTACGGTTTATCATGGGTAACCCCCTGCTGACCGACACTTTCCATGCCGATCGCTGGGATTACCTCTACAGCCTGCAGCCAGGTGGCGGTGAACGCCAACAGGAGCGCGTCAGTGTCATCTTCAATGGCAACGACCAGCTTGTCAGCCTGTCCGGCGACTTCATGCCCGGCGTGAGTCGTGATGAAGCCCTGCTCGGCAAGGATAACGGCACTAACGTGACCGCGCCTGCGCAGGAAGGTGAAAAGCCGAAGTCGGAAGTACCGGCCAAGCCAGGCTCCCTGCTCGACAAGATCCAGAAAGACGTCGACGGCGTGGAAACAGTTCCCGTCCCGACACCACAGCCTCTGGACACCAGCCCGCAGTAAGCTTGCGTTGCTCAACAAAAAGCCCGGCATGCCGGGCTTTTTGTTGCCTGCTATTTGGCAAGCCTATGAGCCCTGCTGCTTAGCCAGCGCAGCCTTGGCCGCGCGCAGTCGGCGCACCTCTTTTGGGTCCGCCAGCAACGGTCGGTAAATCTCAATACGATCACCTGCCTGCACGGCACGCACCTCAGCATCCGCAACCACCTTGCCGAATATGCCCAACGGGCAGCCAGCCAGATCCAGCTCAGGAAACTGCGCTGCGATACCTGACGCCCGCACCGCCGCGCGCAGGCTGGTGCCCGCCGCCACCTTCATCGCCAGCAGAACCTGGCGATCCACGGCTGCATACACCACTTCAATCTCAACCATGCAGTTGTTTGGCCCGCTGGCAAAATGCATCCACCAGCGTGTTAGCTGCCTGATTGAACAAGGGGCCCAGCGTTGCTCGCACGATAGGCCCGGCGTAATCAAAGGAAAGATCCAGGCTGATTTTGCAGGCCTTATCCGTCAGCGCCTTGAATACCCACACCCCATGCAGTTGGGTGAACGGGCCTTCCTGCAGATTCATTTCGATGGATTTCCCAGGCACCAGCGCATTACGCGTCACAAAGTGCTGGCTAAGGCCGCCTTTCGCGACCCCAACACTGGCGACCATGTACTCATCACCGCTTTCCAGCACCTCGGCCTTCGAGCACCACGGCAGGAATTCCGGGTAACGCGCCACGTCGTTGACCAGGTCATAGAGCGCCTGAGCCGGATAAGGCAGCAGCGCTGAACGTTGAATATGCGTCGTCATGTGTGCGTTATTTCCACAGCTGAGCGGCAAACATCGCGAAAGAACAGCCCGATCCGCGAAAGAAAAAAACCAGAGAACTGCCCGCATTGTCCGGGATTCGTCGAACACGCTCAAGCACGCAGGTTGACCGTAGCCGACACGCTCGCAACTCCCTATAATGCCGCCCCTATGGCTAAACAAAAGAAACACCCCACAGGGACCATCGCGCAAAATAAAAAGGCGCGACACGATTACTTCATCGAACATCGGTTCGAGGCTGGTCTGGTCCTGGCCGGCTGGGAAGTAAAGAGTCTGCGCGCCAGCAAGCTGCAACTGGTCGACAGCTATGTGCTGCTCAAAGATGGCGAGGCATGGCTGCTGGGCAGTCATATCACCCCGCTGACTACCGCGAGCACCCACGTGATTGCTGACCCGGTGCGTACGCGCAAGCTGCTGCTCAATGCACGCGAACTGGAAAAGCTTGCCGCCGCCGTACAGCAGAAAGGCTATGCCTGTATCTGCCTGTCCTGGTACTGGAGCAAGCACCTGGTCAAATGCGAGATCGCGCTGGGCAAAGGTAAGAAGGAATACGACAAGCGTGATACCGAGCGCGAGCGCGATTCCAATCGCGAACTGCATCGCGCCGTGCGCAACAAGGGCAAGGAAGACTGATCCTTGCAAGCCTGTAGCCCTGGGAGCCTCCCTCGGCTACAGGCCCTTGCGCCGCTCCGCACGCGCCACGCGCTGAACCTCCTGACGAACCTCCTCCAACACTTCCTGCACATACAGCAGATGACGCGTTGAAACTTCCCGCGCCTGCTCGGCACGCCCTTCGATAATCGCCAGGTACAAATCCCTATGCTGACTGATCAGCATGTCGCGGGTTTCCGTACGCTGTTGATACATCCCCCCGATGTTGGTCACCACGTTACGTTTCAGCAGGTCGAACAGACCGCGAATGGTGTGCAGCAATACGGCGTTGTGGCTGGCTTCGGCGATAGCCAAGTGAAACCTGGCATCCGCCGCCCCCTCTTCAGCTCGACTCACTTCATCGGAGCGGGTGTAGCAGTCCTGGAGCGCTTCGAAGGCCGCCGTGAGCCGTTCGCGGTCGACCTCGGTGGCACGTAGCGCCGCGTAATAGGCGCAGGAGGCTTCAAGGGTCTGGCGGAACTCCAAAAGATCACGCTGAACCTCGGGATTATTCTCCAACAGGTGGAGCAGCGGATCACTGAACGTGGAGCCCAAGGACTCCGCCACGTAGTTACCACCGCCCTGACGACTGACGAGCAAACCTTTGGCCGCCAATTTCTGGATTGCCTCCCGCAAAGACGGACGCGACACACCAAACTGCTCAGCCAAAGCGCGCTCGGCGGGCAAGCGCTCACCCGACTTCAGCGTGCCCTCAAGGATCATGCCCTCAAGCTGCTCGACGATATCGTCGGACAAACGGCGCTGACGCACCTGATCAAACCCCATAACTCACTCTCCACCATCCCGACCACTCGCCGGGCCCTCTATTCTGGCCTATCGCCGCACTCGCAGCACCTATCAGAACGCCTTCGATTTATCCGCTCAGATCCGTCGCCTACCCACCTACGACCAAAGTTTCGCGAGCGGCAAATTGACACACCGCCCCGAAGCCTTTTAACCTAGCCCACAGCGATTGTAAATTGGTATTACCAATTATCCAAGCTAACCAAACAACAACAATCAGGGGCCACCCCATATGCAAACCTGGCAACAGCTCTACAGCCCGCTCGGCAGCCTCGGCCTGTCCGCATTAGCGGCCGTCATTCCGATCGTATTCTTCTTCCTGGCCCTGGCCGTATTTCGCCTCAAAGGCCACGTGGCCGGCAGCATCACCTTGGCGCTGTCGATCCTGGTGGCGATCTTTGCCTTTAAGATGCCGGTGGACATGGCACTGGCCGCCGCCGGTTATGGCTTTGCCTACGGCCTGTGGCCTATCGCGTGGATCATTGTCGCCGCGGTGTTCCTCTACAAACTCACGGTTAAGAGCGGCCAGTTTGAGATCATTCGCAGCTCGGTGCTGTCGATCACTGACGACCAGCGCCTGCAAGTGCTGCTGATCGGCTTCTGTTTCGGAGCCTTCCTGGAAGGTGCGGCCGGTTTCGGCGCCCCCGTGGCAATCACCGCCGCACTGCTGGTCGGCCTCGGCTTCAACCCGCTGTACGCCGCGGGTCTGTGCCTGATTGCCAACACCGCACCGGTGGCCTTTGGCGCATTGGGCATCCCGATCATCGTTGCGGGTCAAGTGACCGGCATTGATGCGTTCAAGATCGGCGCCATGACCGGTCGCCAACTGCCGCTGCTGTCGCTGTTCGTGCCGTTCTGGCTGGTGTTCATGATGGACGGCCTGCGCGGCGTGCGTGAAACCTGGCCGGCGGCGCTGGTAGCGGGCTTGAGCTTTGCCATCACCCAGTACTTCACGTCCAACTTCATCGGCCCTGAACTGCCGGATATCACCTCGGCCCTTGCCAGCCTGATTTCCCTGACGCTGTTCCTGAAAGTGTGGCAACCCAAGCGCACCGCTGGCGCACAGATTGCCGGCGCCACTTCCAGCGCGGCAGTCACCGCCAGTGCCGGCGGTTTCGGCCTGCCACGCAACACGGTTGTCTCGCCCTACAGCCTGGTGCAGATTTTCAAGGCCTGGTCACCGTTCCTGATCCTTACCGTGCTGGTGACGATCTGGACGCTCAAACCGTTCAAGGCGATGTTCGCCGCCGGCGGCTCGATGTACAGCTGGGTGTTCAACTTCGCGATTCCGCACTTGGACCAAATGGTGATCAAGGTCGCACCCATCGTGACCAACCCCACCGCGATCCCGGCTGTGTTCAAGCTGGACCCGATTTCCGCGACCGGCACCGCGATTTTCTTCTCTGCATTGATCTCTATGCTGGTGCTTAAGATCAACATTAAAACTGGTCTTACCACTTTAAAAGAGACCTTCTATGAACTTCGCTGGCCCATCCTGTCCATTGGCATGGTGTTGGCGTTCGCATTCGTCACCAATTACTCCGGCATGTCGTCGACCATGGCGCTGGTATTGGCCGGCACCGGTGCAGCCTTCCCGTTCTTCTCGCCTTTCCTCGGGTGGCTGGGCGTTTTCCTGACAGGTTCTGATACCTCGTCCAACGCCCTGTTCAGCTCGCTGCAGGCCACCACTGCGCATCAGATCGGCGTGAACGACACGCTGCTGGTCGCGGCGAATACCAGCGGCGGCGTCACCGGCAAAATGATCTCGCCTCAATCGATCGCCGTGGCGTGCGCCGCCACTGGCCTGGTAGGCAAGGAATCCGACCTGTTCCGCTTTACCCTCAAGCACAGCCTGTTCTTTGCCACGATCGTCGGGCTGATCACCCTGGCCCAGGCTTACTGGTTCACCGGTATGCTGGTGCACTGAGACCTGCACGCAATAGGGTAAGAATCGACGCCGGATACGATTCCGGCGTCAGCTATTTCTGGAGGACCGATGAGCCTGCCTGCTGCTTTCCTGAGCGACGTCGCACACTTGATCCCGAAAGATCGGCGTTTCGACGACGCGCTTTCCACCCTCGCTTTCGGCACCGACGCCAGCTTTTACCGACTGATCCCACAGTTGGTGATCCGCGTGGAATCGGAGGACGAAGTCGTTACGCTGCTGCAACTCGCTCAGCGCGACCGCGTACCGGTAACTTTCCGCGCTGCGGGCACCAGCCTGTCCGGGCAAGCCATCAGCGATTCAGTGCTGATCGTACTGGGCGACAACTGGAACGGCCGCGAAATCCGTGGGCAAGGCACACAAATCCGCCTGCAGCCCGGTGTCATCGGCGCTCAGGCGAACGCGTGGCTGGCACCGTTCGGGCGCAAGATCGGGCCGGATCCGGCGTCGATCAACGCCTGCAAAATCGGCGGCATTGTCGCCAATAACGCCAGCGGCATGTGCTGCGGCACCGCGCAGAACACCTATCACACCTTGGCCGGGATTCGCCTCGTACTGGCTGACGGCAGTCGCGTGGACACCGAAGACGCGGCCAGCGTTAAGGCGTTTCGTGAACAGCACGGGCCGCTGCTTGAACGCCTGGCGACACTGGGCCGCGAAACCCGGGCGAATGCTGAGCTGGCGGCAAAAATACGCCACAAATACCGTCTGAAAAATACCACCGGCCTGTCACTCAACGCCTTGGTGGATTTTGATGAGCCACTGGATATCCTCAGCCACCTGTTGGTGGGCTCCGAGGGCACCCTTGGTTTTATCAGCGCGGTCACCTACGACACCGTGATCGATCACCCGAACAAAGCATCGGCGTTGATTGTGTTTCCGGACGTCGAGACCTGCTGCAACGCAGTGAGCGTCCTTAAAACCCAACCGGTCTCGGCCGTCGAGCTACTGGACCGTCGCAGCCTGCGCTCGGTACAGAACAAGCCGGGCATGCCCGCGTTCGTACAGCAGCTATCGGAAACTGCCTGCGCCCTGTTGATCGAATCCCGTGCGGCGTCTTCGTCCTTGCTGCATGAGCAACTGGTGCTGATCATGGCCTCCCTCGCCCAATTCCCGGTAGAGAAGCAGGTCGATTTCACGGAAGACCCCGTGGAAAACGCCCGCCTGTGGGCAATCCGCAAAGACACCTTCCCAGCCGTCGGTGCCGTGCGCAAAACCGGCACCACCGTGATCATCGAGGACGTGACCTTCCCGGTTGAGCAACTGGCAATCGGCGTCAACCGCTTGATCGAACTGTTCGACAAACATCACTACGACGAAGCGATACTTTTCGGACACGCACTGGAAGGCAATCTGCACTTCGTGTTCACTCAAGGCTTCAACAGCGCGGAAGAAGTCACGCGCTACCAAGCGTTCATGGACGACGTGGCGCAATTGGTGGCGGTGGAGTTTGGGGGCTCGTTGAAAGCCGAACACGGCACCGGCCGCAATATGGCGCCGTTTGTCGAGCTGGAATGGGGCAGCGACGCCTATCAATTGATGTGGCAACTCAAGCGGCTACTCGACCCCAACGGCATCCTCAATCCGGACGTGGTGCTCAGCGAAGACCCACACATCCACCTCAAGCACCTCAAGCCGCTGCCCGCCGCCGATGAGCTTGTGGATAAGTGCATCGAATGCGGCTTCTGCGAACCGGTGTGCCCGTCGAAAGGCCTGACCTTGAGCCCACGGCAACGCATCGTGATCTGGCGCGATATCCAGGCAAAAAAACGCGCCGGTGTCGACACCACTGAGCTGGAAGCCGCCTATCACTACCAGGGCATCGACACCTGCGCTGCCACCGGCCTGTGCGCCCAACGCTGCCCCGTGGGAATCAATACCGGCGACCTGGTGAAAAAACTGCGCAGCCGCGACGCCGACCGTACGAAAACGGCCGAATGGCTCGCCACTCATTTCGCCACTGCACTGCAAGGCGCGCGCTTCACCCTGCATGTGGCCAATGGCGCGCGCATGCTGCTGGGCGCACCTCGCCTGGCGGAGCTGTCGGCCAGCGTGACCAAGCTGTCCAAGGGACAGATTCCGCAATGGACCCCTGCCATGCCGCAGCCGGAAAAAGCCATTCGCTTCAGCCCGGCCGTGACGGACGAGCGGCCACGCGTGGTCTACCTGGCCGCCTGCGTGTCACGCGCCATGGGCCCGGCGGCGGGGGATAAGGAACAGATGTCGCTGTATGACAAAACCCGCAATCTGTTGGAAAAAGCCGGTTACCAAGTCGTGTTTCCCGACAATGAGGACAGCCTGTGCTGCGGCCAGCCTTTCGCCTCCAAAGGCTATGCCGAACAGGCCGAACACAAGCGCCAGGAACTGATCGGCGCGCTGCTGCACGCCAGCCGTGGCGGGCTCGATCCGATCTACTGCGACACCAGCCCCTGCACCCTGCGCCTGGTACAGGACCTGGGCGAAACCCGCCTGGATCTTTACGACCCGGTGCGTTTTATCCGCACCCACCTGATGGATCGCCTCGACTTCACGCCCCAGGAAGCGCCGATCGCCGTGCACGTCACCTGCAGCACCCAGCACCTGGGCGAAAGCCAGGCCCTGATCGACCTGGCCCGACGCTGCTCCAACACCGTGGTCATCCCGGAGGGCATTCATTGCTGCGGTTTTGCCGGCGACAAAGGCTTCACCACGCCGGAGCTCAACGCCCACTCACTGCGCACGCTCAAGGACGCGGTGCAATATTGCAGCGAAGGCATCTCCACCAGCCGTACCTGCGAGATCGGCCTGAGCCAGCATGGCGGCATTGATTATCACGGCTTGGTCTACCTGGTGGACCGTGTCACCCAGGCCCGCGCACACTGATCCAGCAAAAATGATCCTGCAAAAAAACAGAACCCCTGCGCGCCGGCGCAGTCATCTGCATAGGCCTCGACAAACGAGGCTCATCCGTGATGTCGCTGGCAACCGTTCAACGCCAGCAGCGTCGAGCCCCTTTGCGCAAGGAGATACCCTATGAAGCGTTCCGCTCTTGCTGGCTTGTTCGTTACCGCTGCGATGTTGGCTTCGCCTGTGTTCGCTGCGGGCGAGCCCGATCTGTGCAAAATCAATCTGGACAAAATCAACAACGGTAAAGCGCTGCTCGCCACTGACACCAGCGGTAAAAGCGGCGAGATCGACACCGCCGTCTCCCAAGCCAAAGCGGCCCACGCCGCGGGCGATGACAAAAGGTGCATCGAGATCACCTCGAAGGCACTGCAAGACCTGCAGAACAGCGAAAAAGGCGGTCAATAGGCTGCTCCTTCACGGAAGGCCAACCTTCGGGTTGGCCTTCCGTGACCGTTTGGCGTACACTGCACAGGCTTGTCACTCACTAAGAAACAACGAGTTACAAGCACGGGGCCGTTTAGGATTCGACGCCGGTCGCGAAACTTTAGGTGCATGCCGAGTTGGTAACAGAACTCGTAAATCCACTGTTGCAACTTCTTATAGTTGCCAATGACGAAAACTACGGCCAGGAATTCGCTCTCGCTGCGTAAGCAGCCTTAGCCCTGAGCTTCTGGTACCTTCGGGTCCAGCAATCACCAGGGGATGTCTGTAAACCCAAAGTGATTGTCATATAGAACAGAATCGCCGTGCAGTACGTTGTGGACGAAGCGGCTAAAACTTACACAACTCGCCCAAAGCACCCTGCCCTTCGGGTCGCTGAGGGTTAACTTAATAGAAACGGCTACGCATGTAGTACCGACAGCGGAGTACTGGCGGACGGGGGTTCAAATCCCCCCGGCTCCACCAAATGATCAAAAAAAGACGTCCACGGACGTCTTTTTTTGTGCCTGAGATCCAGTAAATACGCGACCTCCAGTGCTTTTGCGGTCCTATGAGATTTTTTGAGTTCCAGCCATTCGGGTATTCCAAACAGTATTCCAGCCCATCCGGTGCTAATCTTTGGAATACCGAATCAGTGCCTGAGGACAATCTCATGCCTACCCAAAACCTCCGCCTCTCCGATCGACAGCTCAAGGGAGTCAAGCCCGCGTCCAAGGATTACGTCCTCACTGACGGTGACGGTTTGCAGCTCCGCGTACGCAGCAACGGCTCGTTGCTGTGGAATTTCAACTACCGCGAACCGCTCACCAAAAAGCGCATCAACATCGGCTTCGGGACCTACCCCGAACTGTCACTGGCGAACGCACGAAAGAAGGCAGTCGAAGCGCGCGAGCTGCTCGCCCAGGGCATCGACCCGAAGGTGCAGCGCAATACGCTGAATGAAGCCAAGCGCGCAGAAACGGAACACACCTTCGAGAACGTGGCTACCGCCTGGTTCGAGCTCAAGAAAGACTCGGTCACCTCGGCCTACGCCGAGGACATTTGGCGATCGCTAACGCTGCACCTGCTCCCCGATTTGAAGACGACGCCACTCGCGAAAATCACCGCGCCGATGGTGATCGAATTGCTTCGTCCGATCGAAGCGAAAGGCAGCTTGGAGACGGTCAAGCGTCTTAGTCAGCGGCTGAACGAGATCATGACCTACGGCGTGAACTCAGGCCTGATCTTCGCCAACCCGCTCAGCGGTATCAGGGCGGTTTTCAAGAAGCCCAAGAAAGAGAACATGGCTGCGCTTCCGCCAGAAGAGCTCCCCGAGCTCATGCTGGAGATCGCGAACGCCAGCATCAAACGCACCACCCGCTGTCTGATCGAATGGCAGTTGCATACCATGACTCGCCCTGCCGAGGCGGCGACCACTCGTTGGACAGACATCGACTTTGAGAGGCGTGTCTGGACCATCCCTCCGGAGCAAATGAAGAAGCGCCGTCCACACAGCATCCCGTTGAGTGATCACGCTGTTGCACTACTGGAATCACTCAAGTCTCACAGCGGCCATCGCGAATACGTCTTCCCGGCAGACAGAAATCCACGCACCCACGCCAATAGCCAAACTGCCAACATGGCGTTGAAGCGTATGGGCTTCCAGGATCGCTTAGTCAGCCACGGCATGCGTTCGATGGCGAGCACCATCTTGAATGAGCATGGGTGGGACCCGGAGCTTATTGAAGTCGCACTGGCGCACGTCGACAGGGATGAGGTGCGGAGCGCCTACAACCGCGCCGACTACATTGAGCGCCGGCGTCCGATGATGGCCTGGTGGAGTGAGCACATCCAGAAAGCCGCCACCGGTAGCCTGCTCGCCTCAGCATACGGCCAAGTCAGAGACAAGAACGTGGTGCCGATCCGCTAGCGCTGTACAGGCGTAAGAACTGCAGCGACAACAACTGAACGTTCAAGATTCGGGGCAAGCAGCCTCGTTTATCCGCTTCTAAGCGCGGGTCCATCCAAACAGGGCTGCAAAGCCGCCCTGTTTGGATGGACCTTACTTTGAAGAGCTAAAAGCGACCACGTTGTCCAGGATTTACCACGGAATTCCACCGGTGGATAACCGCTTTTCTCATCCCAAGCAGCGCTGAATTTCGACCCTTGACCGGGTTTATCCACAGGCGTAGAACTGGCCGTGCAAGCGCTGTCGATGACAGCACCCCAAGTGGCCCGAACCTTCAAGGTCACGCCGCTCCCGCGGTGGTTCTCCCCAAGGGCGATTCGCATCCGGCAGCTCGCCCGGTCACTCCCAGTGATGGATGCTCTTACACATATGGCCCTCATGCGCCAGAAACACCGTCCTGCGCTGCCCTGCAGCAACCTATCCGCTTGGCCGGATATTGCGCCAACCTGTGCCCGTCTCTTTCTTCTGGAAAGAGACGGGCACTCCTACCACTGCTGCAGCCCTGATCACACATGACTTTGCGGCAATCCCCCTCGTGACAATCGGCGTGACAAACGCCGATGTCACCAGCAACAGCCATGCAGATGATGGTGCCGCAGACCAGGGAATGGACTGCACCTGACTGACAGTCAGGCATGCCCCGGTCATCGCATTGCTGCCTTCACCCGGCTCAGGATCTTCAGGCGCTGGTTTAGTCAGCCAGCACTGCCTCCACCCGCCCACCGGTAACGGTGTTCAGGAGGCCAGATCATGAGATGCCCAAGCTCTTGGCCGTAAGGAGCCGTAAGTCCCGCGTAAGTGGACATCCCCACAGGCCGCAGGGGCCTTGATCCCTGATAACACTCAGCATTCTTGGCGGGATGACGTGGGGGCAACGGTTCGAGAGGTGGTGACGGAGGTAAAGGGTATGAAACGGGTCGGTAAGCGTGATGGCCGGAACTTCGGCTGGGGCAGGCAATTGAGCTACGCACTAAGCTACGCATTGCAAGGCAAATATGGCGGCGGCCACTTTGGCACCGTTAGAGCACATTGTGATCGGTGCAGAATCTTTGCTAGATGGTGCTCGTCCAGCGATGGCCCGGGTATCAATGACGCGCAGAAGATTGATCACCAAGTACTTGCGGACTACGCGACTTACGTTGGCGGTCAGGTCGAGCGGGGTGAGATCGCCGTCAGTACAGCGGTGAATCGCCTGTCCAGTGTGAACATCGGTTTGGAGGCGCTTCGAGGTGATCGGCATTTGAGGTTGCCAAGCCCGAGCAAGACGTTGGGTGTACAGCGCAGCAGGGTTCGTCACTCAGTACCACTGGGGCAAGATCGCGCGAAAGTGCAGCAGATTGTCGATGCGCTTTGCGATCGTGAACAGCTACGCGCTGCGGCGATTGTTAAGTTGGCACGGGCCACAGGGATGCGCTTGCGCGAAGCCATATTGGCTGATTTGCCCCGATTGATCCGCGAGGCCCATAAGCTCGGCAAGATCAATATCCAGGACGGCACGAAAGGTGGCCGAGGAGGTGCATCGGCGCCCCGATGGATTGGGGTGGATGACCGTATTCGCGATGCACTGAGGCTTGCGGCGCAAGTGTCGCCGGCGGGTAGCCGCAACATGATTGCGCCAAGCGAAAGCTATGCGAACCTTTTGCAGCGAGTAGCCGGAGCGGCACGGGAGGTCCTGCATGCACATGATCTGAAAGGCTTTCATGAACTGCGCGCGGCGTTCGCGTGTGAGCGCTATGAGCAGATTACCCAGCATCGTGCACCAATTAACGGTGGTCATTGCTTTGCCGTAGATCGGCCCCTCGATCGTGAGGCTCGCATACAGATCAGCTATGAACTGGGGCATGGCCGCATCGAAGTAGTTGCTGCGTACATCGGGGGGCGGGTATGACCAAAGCGTTTGATATGGAGGTGTTCTTGGGTGGTGTGCTGACCGGATCGCATGCGACGCGTCAGCGACATTTGCGGCAAGCGAAGATTATCCACGCTGCAATTGCAGAGCGATGGCAGCGGCAGACGCCTTGGGGTTGGAAGCGGAAACATCTGGCTTGGTTTCTCAAATATCGACTGAAACAGCGCAGCGAGGAGACCCGATATTACTATCTACTCACTGCTCGGTTGATCACTCGGCGCCTAGAAATACCATGGGTTTTCGACCTTTGAGCGAAAACTGGACTCCAATGCGACCGAAGGCAAGGCATCGCCTCCAGCGCGCATTGAGAGCCTAAAGAGTTGTGCCTCACAACCCAACCGTGGCCTTCTATTTCAAAACCACTCACTCATCTGTCCGTACCCATAGACAAACGCCAGCTTTCGAGCCCTGGTCAGACTGACGTAAATGAGCGCACGCTCCTCGTTTTCCTTCTGGCGTCTGGTCACCAGATCAGCTGCCTGGCTAACCACGAAGTCCAGGGGGACCAAACCCTTATTCACAGAGAGGATGAATACCGCATCAAATTCAAGCCCCTTCACCCGGTGCATGGTCGCCAGGTTGATGGCACCATCAGGGGTGGAGGCACTGTCACGATCCAGCATATGACAGCGCAGGCCACAGCTCTCGAATGTAGCTTGAATTTCCAGTAATTCCTTGCGGGTACGAGCGATCACGCAGCAATTGTCAGAGGCCATATCATTGGCCTGAAGGTCCCCTATGACCTGTCGTACCTGCTCAGCCATACCGGCAAAACTCCTGATGACCGGACTAGGTCCGTGCATCAGCGAATGGTAATAAGCGTTGCTATCCTCGCCGCCATCAAGATCGTCCACGGACACACCCTCAAGCACACTAACCGCGACCTTTCGGGTTTCATCCGTAGTACGGTAGTTCACTTTGAGGCGGGAACTGCGACCTCGAATATCGATACCGCATTGGCCCAATATCACCTTGTTCTTGCCATAAATGCGCTGGTGCCCATCCCCGACAATGAACAAATCGTTAGAACTCGGAGGTACCAGAGCACGAATCAGCATGAATGCCTGGGTGCCCATATCCTGCGCCTCATCCACGATAACTGCGCACAGCTCCGGTCGGAGCTCAGCGCGGCCTTCAAGCAGCCGGCGCGCATCGCGATAAGCGTCATCCGGTTCCTTGAGGTAATTGCTCGACAGCAGATGTCGGTAGCGTTCAAACACAGGCCAGATATCGATACGCTGCTGCCTATTCAGTGGCGTGCCGCGACCGATACGTGAAGCGGTCTTGAACTCATCGGCAGTCATGATCGATAGTGGCTGAACCACCCTCGCCCATTCTTCCTGGAAGAACGCGAGACTCAGCTCAGAGCCTGCCGGCTTATCGGAGTAAGCCTGCTCCCAGAGTTGCCTTTCCTGCTGGGCATTCATCAACAGCCCATAATCATAGCCCTGCTTCTTCAGGAAGCTGATCACCCAAGCATCCAGGTTGATTACCTCGATACGTTCGCGTTGTGCCGGGTTGCAAATCTTGTTCAGATTTTGCTGGATATCCGTCGCTAGGTTGCGAGTAAAGGTGGTGAACAGCACCTTATTACCTGGACTGGCCACATGCTCGGCCAGCCATTTGGCACGATGCATGGCCACTACGGTCTTGCCAGTACCGGCACCGCCCAGCACTCGCACCGGGCCATTCTTCTTGCCTTCCACCAAGCGCCGCTGCGCCGGGTGCAGAAAAACCCGCCATTTCTCCAGCGACTGATTGAGCACCTCCTGTAGTGCCTCTTCATTTTCTGCCACAACAAAGCACGCGCGAGATTCGGGGCGCGCCAATGCCGTAGTGAAGTCGTCGGTATCCACCTGCTGTGTAACTACTGGAACAACCTCGTTGAAAGCCTCCTGGAAGCTGGCGCCAGCCATCAACATGAACAAGCCATCATGTACATCTGCCGGGATCTGCTCATTAAGGCGCGCCGTGTCCAGATCAGCCTCGATCTTCATGCTACGCACCAGTGGCAAGGCCTCCTCCGGCACTCCCAACTGAATCAGCTGACGATCGCGGATGGAATCAAACAGCCCAGGCTGTGCAACCATGGCAGGCTGTTCGGGCGCCACCAACTCTTGCTCCTGAACAGTAAATACTTGCAGACTGCCTGTGTTGGGGTTGATCTCGACCTTACGACGGGCCGCCCAAAAGTAAGCCTGCTCGTGGTGGTCTATGTAGAGCATCAGATATAAGTTCTGTTTCTCCACTGTCGCCAGGATGATTCGAACATCTTGGTTCACCCGGATCGAACGCAGTTTGTCATCCCTGAAAGCTGTCAGCTTTTCGTAGTGCAGACCGCCATGCTGCGGATCCTGCTGGAACAGCATGACCGCCTTGTTAGCCTGAGCTTGCTCGTTCGGCGTGAGCTTCAACAGGCTGTCAAAATATTTGTCCGAAAACGCAACACTAACCATCTCAGGCTCCTGAATTCAATTGGGTGATGGCCTTAACCAGATCCTCGGCGCTGGAAACGATGATCCAACCTGCTTTCTGCAAATACGCCATCGCCGCCTGCTGGTCTTCCAAATGCTCAAGCAGCAGAGCAATTTTCTGCTCGGGCAACAGCAGCTCTGCTTCACCGACCACCTCACCCTGCTCATCCATAACCGCATCGCCGACAACAGCAGACATAGGCCAAGCAATCTGATGCTCACCCAAGACGGTGGCTACGTTCTCATCCAGCAGCTGGAACCAGTTGGGCAACTGGCGTGCTTCCACCGACTCTTCGGCCACCGCACCAACCAACGGCCAGAGCAAGCCTGCAGCTGTCCCATCGTGCTTGGACCGGGGTGTCCAGGCATAAAACAGTGGCAGGAACTGCAGAAAATTCACCGCAGCCCAGAACCTCTGCCATTGATAGCGAGCAGCCTCTTCACTGCCTTGCCTCAAGTCATAGCAAAATGACACCAAGGCTTGGTTCAGATCAAACTGTCTGATCAAATCCGCACCGGCAATCAAGCCCAAGCTGATCAGCGCAGCCCCTTGCGCATCCTTGACTTCCACCGCCCCCGCGAGAGCTATCGGTTCTGGTTGCTGATCGGTATAGCTTACCGGCAAACCATGGAGACTTTGCAAAAGCTTCGCCCGAACTTCGGCGTCGGCCAACGAAGCAGCTGGCAAGCATTGCAGAATGAAAAATAGCGCTTGCTCCGACAACGCTTGCGGATTCTGATCGGCAAGAAAGTGCATGAGTAAGTCGAAGGTGGGCATGCTCAAGTGTTGAGCCGTATTGGCTGTCCCTGCCAATTTTGCCAGCCCCGCGATCGCCTGATGATGCTGCGCTGGTGAAGTCATACCGGTTAGTAATGGCACATCCGAGGCTTTATCACCGATCACCTTGTTAACGTCATACCAGTTCAACGTCCATACCACGAAACCGGCATGCATCAAGCTTTGTCGCTTGATCAAGTCCTCGCTACTTTTCTGACCGTGAAATTGGTAGCCATCAAGGAAGATCGCAACTGGCTTGAAACCAGCCGATGCAGGCCAAAGCACGAAATCCGGTCGACTGGCAAACTGGACACTCTCAGCCTTGCCCAGATCAACCTGGGGCTCCACTTCATAGGCCTGCTCGCCGATCGTTAGCCGGTAACCGGTCTTACCGTGAATGATGTCAGCCGATACCCTGACCTTCTGACCGCTGACGCAATCCATGCCACTGAATCGCGCAAGCGCCTCGGGGAAACGTGCTTCCAGCTCACTCTCCACCCATGGATTACCGGAGAGGGAACTTAGGGACTCACTGTTCTGCACCCACTCATGCTCACCTTCGACAATGTCCTTGAGCATTTCCAAGGCTATCGCCTTACTCGTGCTCTCCATGCCATAGGCATTGCGGTACTCCAGCAGGCAGCGATAACAACCATCCATCGTGTGCTCGTAGCAATCACACGTCACCATGACATCGTAAGCCATGCGGAACACAGCCTGCATGTTCTCAGCCCGGCTCAGTAGCTCATGCAGATACCCAGTCCCGCCAGGCACAGAGTCGTACAACACAATAAAATGTCGACGTTCGTCTGTTTCCCCTATCGGCTCGCTCTGGTGGGCTACTCGCAGATGGTCAACTTTGCCGCCAAACCGTCGTTTGAGTCCCAACTGCAGGGCTGCAACAAAGGAGTTAATCTGCTCTTCAGTCCCCCCCGTTGCCAGTCTTGGCAACAGAATACGTAGGGCTTCCGAGGTAAATTGGCGGTACAGATACAGGCAGTTGTCCAGTCCAAAGTCTTCACCGCCATTGACAAGCTTTTTCACGCCCTTGGCATAGCTACAGCTCTTCAGATGAACCGGCTCGCCCTTGCCTGCCATCACCTTACGGCTCTGCACCGAGCCACACTCGCGACAAACGGCAAAACCGGATCGCTGCAACTGCTCGCCAGCCACCTGGAACATTATCTCGTCGCCGTCACGGCGACCGAAGTTCACCTCAAGGAAAGTCGCCGAGCGGATAAACTCGAAACCAAACGGTCGATCCTTATCATCCAAAACCCAAGTGATATGGATATCTGCAGGCTTAAAATCGATCAGCATCTGCTTACTAAAAAATACCGGCTCCCGATCATCCGAGTGGTCATTCAACAGCGCATCGCGTGCGTTAGTAAACGCATACACCTGAGTCATCTTAAGCATCTTGGTACGAGCGCTTGAATCCCCCCACTGACTGGTATGGCAACGCGGACAGAGCTTTTCGCTGAAGCCTGCAGTGGGGTTGTCCGCAGCCGCGGAGTAATGGCATCGCGGGCAGAATCTCCAGTCCTGAATATTGCGCCCTTTGGCGGTTTCCACTCGGGATATCTTCACCTTGCGGTTACCGGCATAGAACACCGACTCAGGCGCCAATTCCGTCAGCGCTGCCTGTGCCGGTCGCTGGTATTCGTACTCGCGCTTGATCAACTCGCGCTCAGCCCCATCACCAGAAGTCGCTTTTTCTGATCGGAAGATAACCGAATGCAAGGTTGCTCCTTCCTCTGGGAAGGCGTAGTTGGGGAGTAAGCCTTCATCTGTCAGGAAATTGAGCGTTTCGCGCCGGTTCATCACATAGCGCAAACGATTGAAACCCTCACGCTCTCGCTCAAGCTCAGCGAGTTCGTCACGGGTATGCTCGTCCTGTGGTGCCTTGGCTAGCTTATCGATCTGCTTTTTCAGATCCGCACTGCGCGCAGCCATATTTGCCCGCTCATCAGCAACCACCTTGAGCCGCCCAAGCACATACAACTGCAAATGGTCATCCAGATGCTGCGGCCCGCCATACAAGAATTGGCGCAGCAACTCAAGATCATCACCACTGAGCTCTCTGGCTACATAAGCACTGAAGCCATCCCAAATTTCCTGCATATTGTGTTTAAGGAAATTCAGCAGGGTATAGGGGAAGCGGTCTTCTTGGACCTTTTCCACCGCATCCAGCACCGGCTGCATATTCGAAGGCACTAGGTTGTCGCCCCTGGATTCCCTGGTCCAGCAGTCCATGGCATATGCCAGCAATTGCCTACGCAACACATACCGCGCTTTGAGAAAAATCGCTGGGGGCTCCACCGGGGTATCCAGCATGCGGCTCGGGTCGGCGTAGAACACCAGGTCATGGGGCCGACCGTTGGCCACGGTCAGGACAAAGGAATTGCCATCACGCCGCCCACCTCGCCCAACGCGCTGCAGGTAGTTCGCCTGTGCCGGCGGCACGGAGCAAAGCAGCACGCTGGACAGGTTGCCAATGTCGATACCCATTTCTAGGGTCGGCGTAGCAGACAGCAGGTTGTATTCCCACGGTTTGCCACCCTCACGCATAAAACTGTTCTCGACGCGGATCCGCTCCGGCGTGGATAGCAGCCCGGTATGCTCATGAGCTATCACCCGGTGAATGACGCCATGGCGGAACAGGTTGCGATACAGCGAGTCCCGTGTGGGTACAACTTGCGAGTAATGCAGATCCGGGTGTGCCGCGTTCAACAGCGGCATGCCAAGCCAAGCCTTGGCATGGCTTGCCGGCAACAGCAGAGAACGATGGCCCGGGCACTCTACGTTATGCACTTCCGAGGTGACTTGCAGCACTTCAGGCACCACCGCCCACAACTGAACACCACGCTCACTCAGCTCCTCTTTAAGCAGCCCAGTCGAACAAAGAGCCTTGAACGACGCCCCCAACACCGACTCCAACTGTTTTCGATCGACCAACTCTCCCGGATTCAGACAAGCCAGCCAACGCTGGTACCAGGTAGCGCCCTGGCTTCCAGAAAGCACTTCAAAGCCATCACCATTACTCGCTGCCGGATAACGTGGACGAGCGGCAGACGGACCGCTGGCCGGCGCGTAATCAAGGAGGTTCAGCAGATAAGACTTCCCAGAATTCCAACGGTAGCTCGCGAGGTCCTCTAACGCGAATGCACCCAGATACACCAGATGCAGCATCAGACCCTGCATATACTGCTGGGCAGCCTCAGAATCAATCCGATAGCCGAGCGTATTATTTACCTCAGTCGCCCAACGTTCCGCAGCCTGCTGCACCTTATCCAGCGGCCACTCTAGCGCTGCAATGCCTAAGCGATTTAGCGAGCGACCAACCTGCGCACGCCAACCCAGATCCTCCAGCACCTGCCAGAGCATGCGATTACGGATGATCTTCAAATGCCGGGCCGGATTGCGCACCTCACCGGACTGCTCAAAATATTCAAAGTCCCCATCAAAACGCTTATCCGGCGGCATGAACTCACGCAGGTAATACGGCAGCGTCAAATGCCCATGCCGACCTTCATGCTCTAGCCAATAACGCTCAAACAATTCCGGTATCTGCAACAGCGGTATCGGACTGGGCTGATTTTCCAGCAGCTGAGTCAAGGCCATTCGAACGTTGTTCTGCCAGGTACGGGCGGCAAAGAAGCCGGCGCGATGTGCTGCATCCTGCACCGAATCACTAAAGGTCAGCAGTTTTCGGTCATCGTTATCGCGACTGCTGAATAGCTGATGAATAGCCACCGCGCTCAGACTCGCGGCTCGCGCACCAAACACCACCAGGGATGCTTTTGCGGAGCAGTACGGGCAGTTGTGCTGATGTACAACCCGGTTTACCTGGCCGACACGCTCCTCCTTGAGCAAATCTGGGCGACTGACACGCACCAGCGCTTCATTCCCAGCCTGGCATGCCTTGCACCCACCGCTATGTTCCAGCCCTGCGGTAAAGCCACACTCACGGCAAACCCGGAAATGGGTCAACCTTGGGCCGCTCATCTGCTTATCACCACTAGGCTGCCAAGGCATCAACAACCCGGTTTCCTGGTGATTGCTGAAGAACGCCGAGTAAATATTGGCCAGATCCAATTCGATCTGCTGATTGACCGGCTGCGCCACCTCCATCCGCGTCAACCAGGCCGTACCGTGACACTCACGACACTGCACGAGTGGCAACCGAATCTGTTGCTTGTCCCTGGCCGGCGGGTCATCACCGAACGCGAGCAAGGGCTGCAAGCGCTTGATACTGTCGGTCTCCTCGATCTCAAGATCATCTGCGGGGACAGGCTCACGCAAGGTACCGACAATACGTCGCAGCTCTCGTGCCCACAGCTGCAGTCGCAGTTGCATCAGTGGCAGCTTCGTTTCCGCCCGTGCATGAGCTGCCAATGACAAAAGAGCAATCAGTGCCTGTTCCGGCTGACGTTGAAAACGCTTTGGAATCTGAGCGGCCAGACGATTTGCCAACTCTCTGAAGGTTGGAGTCTTGTCACCTTGCCGCAGATGTCGCAATAGATTGGCCAGTTGTCCGTGCTGTTTCAACTCCTTACCAAGCGCTATACGCCCTGGTATTTCCTGTAGATCCATCTCTGACTGTTTGCTGAAGTACAACTCGTAAGCGACCAGCAAATACTCGTTCAAGCCCTGGCGCAGCGCGATCTGCAGGGTCTCTGGACCAATGTCCGGATTCAGGTTGAGGAACGACAGCGTGTCGATGAATTCATCCGGCGACTGACGCTGCTCAGTGATCACCGCCTCCCGTGGGAAGGGAGCGGAAAATATATCGCTGGCATACTGAAGCAGCCCCGCCAAACTGTCTTCACCTCCCAATGTCGCCGATGTACCCACACAGATCAAGCGCTCCGGCGACAGATCGAAGCGGGCACGTAAGCGGCGGATCAGGAGCGACAGATCCGTACCTTGGGCGCCATCAAAGGTATGCAGCTCATCCACTACCAGATAACGGAGGGTGTCGGGCTCATTGTTCACCCACAGTTTCTGGTCCTGAGGGCGCATCAATAGGTAGTCGAGCATCTTGTAGTTGGTAAGCAGCACGTCGGGCGGATTCTGGCGCAGGGTTTCCTTATCCGTGATTACCTGGTCCGGTCCCATGGCCTTGATGCCCTGGCCATCACCGCCGACAAACAACCCTACACGCAGCCCCTTCAGTGACGGTTGGTTATAGATTTCTTTGGCAAAACGCTTGGCCTGGTCCGTCGCCAAAGCGTTCATCGGGTAAATGACAATGGCCTTAATACCGGGCTTGCCAGCCTTCTGGCAGAAATCCAGCACCGGGTACATAAAGCATTCTGTTTTACCCGAGCCAGTCCCCGTTGCCACCAGTGTATTGGCTGCTTTGCCATTCGCCGAAAGGCGCCGCCAAGCCTGCTCCTGGTGAGCATGAGGAGGGAATTCAGTCTTAAATCCAGAAAAGAAATCGCAGCCTGACTGACCACTCAGAAATGGCAAACCGACGGTAACGTAAGGCCCTTTGATGAAAGCCTCACCGCCCTGCTGCTCCTCAACCAGACGGCGGAACTCCCCCCGGAATGGGGCGGTTTCAGTCTCGAAACCGGTAATGATGAATTCGCGTAGTGCAGCGGATACTTCGCTGGCCAACAAGCCGGGAATCATGAAACGTCCTTATTATCTGTGACAGAGCAAATGCCCTGCTGAAGGTACCTTGCAGTGCGCTGAGCCGCGCAGCCAGATCCCTAATATAAAAATTTTACCTTAGGCCAACCAACACATCTCCGCTCATGCGCCTGCACCGCTCGGCGCGTGATTACGCGCATCCAGCGTTCTCCTCAAAAATGGCCCAAGCCACCCGGTAGTCTTCTTCCCGATCAGGTTTAAAGAAGGGAGCGTGGTAAGTGATGGTGGTTTCCCAGGGACCGCCAGGCAGGGTGTCGTCCTGATAGGTTTTGCGCACAACGCCTTGGGTCAATTGCTGGATATCTTCCCAACCGAGGGCGACGTCATGAGCGTTGGAGTCCGAGGACTCGACCGAGTAGTGGGTGCCCTCGGCCAAATCACTATTGCGGGCTTTTCTGGGCAGGCCAACGCCGACGAGGCCTTTGCTGGGTGTGAAGACGATACGGCCGCTCTGGTCGTACCAGGTATCGGCTTCGTACTGGCGCATGACCGGGAACTGAACCCGGTAGATGGTAAGCAGCTCATCTAGGGTCAGTCCCAGGGCTTGAGCGACGAGGACGTCGACCTCTACCAAGGCCTGGCGGCGGGCGAAGTCGCTGCGCAGGGCGTTGTGGCGCTGCCACTGGGGGGTTAGATTGGCAAAGAAATCCAGCGGCAACGCGGCGATGGGATCGCGGGTGGCCCAGCGTTGTTTGCGGAAGCTGTCTTGCCAGTTGGATTGCCAGAGGTCGGCGTAGTGGTTAGTCAGGCTGTTCAAACAGAGTGTTAATAGCCGTCCTCGCTCAACTAATTGTGGCGTACTCAGAGCGGGGAGCGTTTTTATCAAGTCTCCACGACAGTCACTGCGTCCAGTTGTTTTAACGTAGAAATCGACTGGCAAAGAATTAAACATTCCCGCGAAATCAATCAAGTCCCCCTGGTTAGCAAAAGCTGTGCTAACTGCCCCGTCTATGTTGGCCACTTCCTTTGGAATAATTGCGGCAGCAGCGGTGCGTTCTGAGGTAGAGCCAATTGCACGCCGATTAAAGACGCGATACATCTCCGTAAAAAAATTCGTTTCGTCAATACCTTCCCGCCTCCATGTTACTTTAGGCGTTTTCGCAAGATAGACTTCCGGGGCACAGAACGGAACGTAGTTGGTGCGTGGTAGGTAGTCGTCCGGCATAACTTGCAAGTCGAGGATGTCGTAGTGGCCCTTCTCAGTGCAGACAGCTCTCGGTGTTTTGTAGAACGGGGTGCCGACAAAAAAATGCGGACCTGATAATACCCACTGCTTTGGATATTGCGGGAACTGTGTTGATCGCTTAATGACCCCATCCTTTTGAGCTTGAGTTTCATCAAAATGGACATCGACTGTTCGAACAGAATCACCCAGAGACCTTATGGTCTTCTGGAGGGATCCGAATTTTTTTAGCACGTCTATCAGCTGCCGAGCATGCAAGACAGGCAGGCGGGCTTCCAGCGGATCAGTGCCGGCATCGTCATATAGCAGGGCAAACAGGGCCAGCTCTTTCAGACCGACTTCAATAATACGATCACGGTGTCCAACCTGGTTCCAGTCCCCCGTTTCTTCGTTCTTAATCCCCCCTACCATGCCCAGACCATCGTGGACAAAGGAAGCATCGATGGTCTGTGGAACAAACAGGTTGGCGATATTGTTAAAACTTGGTGCACTTTTCGGCGATCCGTAAATATTTACGCTGTACTTTCGAGTATGCCCAATTGGAAAGAGCTTTCGTTGATTAATAAACTGGAAGTGATTACGCAGCCGCGTATAAACTTCTGCTCTGAAGCGCCCACCATTGGCATCTTCATAAGGCCCATCTTCATGCAAGAAGCCACTCACCCCTCGCCCGTTTGCATTAGCCCAGGCCCGGGGCAGAAAGCACTTGTACAGGTTGGCCTTCTGCCCAGCGAGCTGCGGATAGTTCTGGGTGGCATTGAGAAACGCCTGTGAGCCTTCCGCTTCCGCCAGCTCGTCAAACCAGGCCTTTTGCAATTGGGGGCTGCGCTCGAAGGCGGCTTCACGCTGGTCGGTGAGCTGCTTGGCGCTGAGCCCGTGCAATACAAAAGCCGGGTTGTAATCACCGAGCACGCCGCCTTCCTGCCATTCCACCTTGCGCCAGGGCGGGTTACCCAGCGTGATGTCGAAGCCACCTCGCTTGGCGTAAATGTCGGCAAAGGCCAGTTCCCAGTGGAAGAAGCGGAAGTGCTCACCCAGCTCGTTGGCGATGGCCAGAGTGTTAAAAAACGGATTCTTGAACAGCTTTTCCAGGTTGAGCTCGCCCTGCTGGGTGCTAACGTCGCGGACAGCTTGGGTTTCGGCACGTAGGGTCTGTTGGGGCTCGTCGGTAGCGAAAAGGTCCTCAATGGGTTTCACGAAGAGGTTTTCACCCTGCTCCTGCTCAACACCGAAAAGGCCTTCTTGAGTCGGGGCGAATTCGAAGGTGCCGGCGCTATTGAGGATGGTGTTGAGGTCAAACAGCCATTTTTGCCGGTCAGGCAGTTGCTCTGCCTTGTCCAGCGGCCAAAACCAGAGGGCGCACCAGTAGTCCATCGCTAGTTTCAAGCGGCGGTAGGGCGATGCGATGCGGGCATTGGTATTGAAGATGCCGGTGGTGCGCAGCTGGTCTTTTTCTTTGGTGCTGGTGTGGTGTTCGGCCATACCCTGCTGACCCCACAAGGGGTAGCTGTCTTCGGTGCGCCGGCGGTGCAGCTCCAGCATCTGGGTGTGTTCGCGCCACAGGCGATCGACTGCATCACTGAGCGTTTGCAAGGTGCGAATTTCCTGCGCTTCGAACGGAGCACAGAAAGCTTTTTTCCAGTCTTTGATTGCCTTGAAGGCATCCGGACGCAGCTGTTTGGCCACGCTATCGTTGTAGCCGACCATGCCAGGGTCAGGCAGCAGGAAGTGGTAAATCTCCCCTTCTTTTCGCCCTCCCTCGCCTGCCTGCTCCAGCAGGCTAAAGGGGTTGAGCCGGCGCGGGGCATGGTTGTACCAGAGTCCCTCCTTGGCTTGTTTCTTGAGTGTGCTGGCGCGGTAGACCTCGCGGCGAGCACCAATCAAGCTATTGCCGGTGAACAGCTGGTAGCCGAACCAGGGTACGTTGTGGCCACCGCTAAGGGCGTTAAGCCAGAGGGAGACTTCCGCCAGTTCAACAGCGATAGGGTTGAGGTCAACACCGAACACGTTGTGGTCGGCGATGTGCATTTTTACCCGCTGCAGTTCGTGCTGGTAGTCCTCGTGGGGAATCCGCTGGCCCAGTTCCTGTTGTTTACGCGTGAGGTAGGCCTCTGCGAGCTGGTTGACGGCCTCGTTCAAGAAGGCCGCACTGCCCATAGCAGGTTCGCATACGGTCAGGTTGAGGATGTCGTTGGCGGTGACGTCGCCTGTCAGGCGCTCCTTGAGGGTGTACTTCACCAGGCTTTTGGTAAGCACTTCCGGGGTGTAATAGCTGGCGGATTTTTCCCGATCGCGCCCGGCCATCCGGTAGATGAATTTGTCTTTGGGGTGGACGCGCAGCTTTTTCTTTTTGTCCTCGATGTCGTAAACCCATTCGCTGTCTTCGTCGAATTCGTTCAGCTGGCTTTGCGTGACGAAGAAGCCGGTTTCCAGTTCATCAGGGTTAATGTTTTGGCCTTTGGCGGCGACTTCATAGAGGGCCTCGGTGGCAAAGAAACCACGGTAACTGAGTAGCGCTTCATACACGGCACCGAGCTGGTTGATGCCGAGCTGGGTGTAGCTGACACGACCACGACGCTTACGGCCCTTCTGAGGCCGGGTCAAGGACATGCTCTGGATTACTCGCTGCAGGGTTTCGTTGCTGAAGGTGACGCGGTTGAGCAACGGAGTGTTAGCCGGGTCAAACAGGTGGCTGTCCAGGCCCTGCAGGGTGAAGCCGTTGGCGGTGCTTTCGTGCAACTGGTCGAGTTGGCGGTTGAGCTGGTGGCCGTTGTAGATCAGGCCGAACATGCGCTGCAGGCTGTGGTGAAAATAGTGACCGCGACGGCTTTCTTCGGTGGTCAAGCGAACACTTTCCAGATCGCGCAGGCTTTCCAGACTGTAGCCTTGACGCCAGGCATCGTGCTGGTGCGGCAGGTAGCCGAGCTCTGGCCGAGCTTCGATATAGAACAGGAAAAGGATGCGGTACATAGTGCGCAGGCATTCGCTGGACAACTGGTCGGGGTCCAGCGCATTACTGCCACTGTATATGCCCTCTTTGCGGTCTCGGGCCTGCTCGACCAGTTGCGCAGCCGCTTCGTTACCGAGCAACTCAATAGCGTGACGCAGGGCGTATTTCAGATCATCGGAGACGGCAAAGGCGTGCTTGTGGCTGTTTTCATCCAGGCTGTCGAGTCGGCTCTGGCCATCATCCGGCACCAGGCTTTCTCGGTGCAGCAGTACCGCGGTGGCCTTGAGGGTGCGGTCGTCTCTACGTCCGAGAATCTCTTCCCAGTCAAAACGCAGCATGCGATTCTGCGACCACTTGTAGCGGTCAATCAGAATGCCCTGGCGGTCGCTGAGCAGCAGTACCCAACGCGGCGGCTGCTCGTTAAACGGGCTGGATTGGCGAAACACCACTTCATTGAGGATGCGGTACCAGTCGGTATTGTTCAATTTGTCGTGGTGCGGACCAGAGCCGAAGAACTGGTCACGGTGCAGTTGCAGCGACAGCGGATCTTCGCCCTCGCTATCAGCATCCAGTGCACCCAACACCCATAGCTGGTCACCCAGCACACTGAGCACTGGCAGCTCCATATTGGCGGCAACCTCACGGTTGCCGGGCTGGTAGGGAATACCCAGCGCAACAAGCAGGTCGCGGTAGAACTCGCGTTGCAGACGGATGCGCTCACTGGCGCTGCGCTCAGTCTTGAGCTTGTGGCGCAGGGCAAAATAGCCCTGATTCAGGTTGCGCAGAGCGCGGTGCGGGGTGACGAAGCCATCGCCCTGCTCTTCCCGGATTTCCCACTCTTTGATGGTGTCAACCAGGTCGCCCTGGAATACCTCTGCAAGGTAATGAGCGCTAAAAAACTCGTTATCGTTGCTCAACCCGACAAAGGTGGCCACGCTGTCCTGTAACGACATTTAACTGTTACTCCTTTGCCTGAGCCCGGCTACTCAGTTTGTGGCCCGGGTAAATATGGCAATAATCTGAATAAACGGCACCGGTTCTATGGTGTGGGTGTCCTGCACCCAGGTCTGGTAGTCGGCAAACACCTTTTCAATCCGGTTCAGACGCTCTTCTTTGCGAGCGGCCTTGAAATGCTCCGCCTGACTGGAACTTTCCAGTTGCAGATCGAGCTGCAGGACCTGACGCCCCTTAAGCACCTTGAGCTCGGCCAGCTGACGTTCCAGCTGCGGTCGGTGTGTGGCGATGTAATCCTGTTGCAGTTGCTGCATCTGGTTGCGCGCGGCGGTAATCACTGCCGGCCGCAGACGTTCTAGCTGAACGATTGCCAGCGGCTGAGCGCGGTTAGGCAAGCGGTTGTCCAGCTGCAGGCGCTGCAGCCACGCTTCGGCAGGTTCGATGCCCGTGACCGCGTCGTTACGGATCCTGATGGCGAACCACTTCCAGATCACTGGATGGGCCTTGCGGTTGGGAATCAGGCCACTGACCAGGAACACACTCTCGTCGGGTTGCATTAGCTGGGTGACCCGGTCGATATCCGGCAGCGCTAGTACCGGCGCACTGTGCCGAGCCACTTGGGCCAGCAGCTTGTCTTGCAGCCATTGGATCGCCGGATGTTGGGGCCAGAGGTAGTGCAGCTTGGGCCAGGCGTTCTCGTCCTGACGACTACGGCGAATTTCTTCGGCAAAACGCTGCTTGTCAGCGGTAAGTACCAGGCTGCCATCTTCCGGGCGGATCTCCGGGGGTAGGAAGCGGAAACGATAGTCCAGGTCGTCCGGAGGCGTCAGGGTGATGGTTTGACGCTCATTGTTGGCCGTGAAGTTGACCTGGCGGCGCTCACGGTTGATGGTTTCCAGCCCCTGACGAACGAACTCATAGTCACTGGGGAACAAGCTGAAGCCGTCGACGGTGAACTGCTCTACCTGCTCAGGAGTTTTCGGCTGCGCGGTCTCGGGGTTGAGAAACAGCGCCAGCAGATCGTCGCCTTCATTACTGTCATCGGCTTGGTATTGCTGATCAAACGTTTGTGCGTCGGTGCCGGTGGCCATGGCCTGCATGGTCAACGCTTCTTCAGCGTCCGCATCGTGGACCTTCATGAAGGTGGCTGGGTCACCTATGTTACGGTAGGCCTGATCGTCCTTCTCCTTGAGGATTTCCAATATGCGCTGGTCGCCCTTGACCGTCGGATTGCTGCTCTGGGCAATCAGGTAGGTGATGATCGGCGTCTGCTCTTGGCCGTAGCGGTCAACCCGACCGTTGCGCTGCTGGAACACCATCAGCGACCAGGGCAGATCAAAATGCACCAGACGATGAGACAGGTAGTGCAGGTTGATACCCTCACTAGCCACGTCCGAGCACAGCAATACACGTAGCTTGGTTTCCGGCTTGCCGAAGGCTTCGACGATGGATTGCTGCTCTATGTCGCTCATGCCGCCATGCAGTATCTGGATGGCATCGTCCTTAAGCTTGAGATCCTGCTGCAATTGGGCCTGCAGCCAGTTGAGCGTTTCGATACGCTCACTGAAGATCACCAGGCGGTCGTCGGTATCGCTTTTCTTCCAGCCAAAGTCCTTGCTGTTCAGCAGGCCGAGAAATTCCCGATATTTGATGAAGCTGGTCGGGGTGATGTTGCGCAAGGCGTGCTGAAAGTTGTGAAGCGCTTCAATTTCAGTCTGCTCGTCGGTGCTGGCACCCTTACCCTGCAACTTGGCAATGCGCTGCTTGACCGATATCTCGGCGGCAGCCGGCGAGCTAAACATGGCTTTCTGCAGGCCGATACGCACTAACTGGCCGTTGCTGGTCGCACTATGCTCGCCACGGTATGTGAAGGGCACATCAAGCAGGGCTTGGTAAGCACCCTCCTCCTCCAGCGAAGCGTACAGGTAGATGTCCTTGACTACTCGCTCCTTGAACTCCTGCTTTACCTGGTCGCGGATGTCCTTCTTGAAGCGACGGATGACCAGCCCCTTATCGCGGAAGTCCTCCTTGGCGTAGTCGTCCGGATCGGAAATGGCAGTCGGGTCAAGCATGTTCATCAGGCTGGCGAAGCTGCGCGCCTTGCCGTCATGCGGCGTGGCCGAGAGCATGATCAGCGTATCGGAGCGGCCAGCCAGCAGTTGCGCGAGCTTGGCACGCTGCGAGCCACTGCTGCGCTCGGCGACGTTATGGGCCTCGTCGATGACAATAATGTCCCAGTAGGCCTCTTCCAGATGGCGGCGATACTCGTTGTCCTGCTTCAGCGTGTCGATAGAGATGATCGACTTATCGTAATAGTAGAAAGGGTTGTGATTACCCGGTATGTGATTGCGCACACGCTGCAGGCCGGCGGAGTCCAGCCGAGTCAGTGGGATAGTGAATCGGTTCCACATCTCCTTCTGGAACTGGGTCATCATGCTTTTTAGCGTAAGCACCAGTATGCGCTTGCCGCGGCCCCGGCGGATCAGCTCCGTCATCAGGATGCCGGCTTCCAGGGTTTTCCCCAGGCCCACTGAGTCGGCAATAAGGATCCTCTGGCGATTCTGCTTGAGCGCCTGCAGCGCTGGGTCGAGCTGGTAAGGCACCGTATCCATCGCTGCGCGATGGCCCAGATGAATCTTGCCATCTGCTGGAGTGATCTGCCGCAGCTGGGTTTCGATGAACAGACGGCTCTTCTCGAAGCCTGGAGTGGTGTCCTGCTCGAAGCGGGTATCTGCCGGATCCAGAATACGGATCACGTCAGCCTGCTCCTCTAGCCGAGAGAGAAACTGCGCACTCTTGCCATTGACCAGCTCCGATAACCCATCGACGGTGAGAATGTAACCACCGTCATCGCAGGGATCAGCTCGGCGCACTACCCATTCGCAGTCACGGATAACGACGCGAGCGCCTGGAGCATAAAGACTTTGCATTGAAAATTCCTGTAACAGACACGACCCCGACATCCAGTGTCATGTGAAGACAACGATAATGGCCGGATGATGCGACAGATCCACCATTGAGGTGAAGCCTTAACTAGATATTTAGCTGACCGGATGAAAATCATGCGGCAATGGGCTGCCAACCACCGCTAACCAGTTCCGACTGTAGTGATACACTGGTGAGCGATGCCATTTACTCCACGCTACTCAACGGCAAAACGCCTTTGGTAATGGCGCTGCATTGCCGCCAGCATCGACGCCTGATGTTCAGCCGCCCATGTATCTCCCCATTCGTCGTTCGAGTAGATCAAGTCCATTTTCAAAGAGTCTGGCCGCTTCTCAAGGGCTCGCTTATTGAGGAATCGCTGGCGCTTTTCGTTGTATGGCAGATTGCTGTACTCGGAGTTGATGCTGCGCGAGACCAGCGCCAGATTGCCAAAGCGATTCAGCCAGGTGTTGGTGACCTTATTGGTATCGGTCGCCTGTGGATTCTGCGGCGAAATATGCTCCACCGAGTTTTTGGCTGTGAAGCGGAAGTTGCCCCATTTATCATGATCACAATGCTGCTCATGCCAAAGCACGAAGTCCAGTTTGTAGAACCAGTAATGGGAAAATTCCACGCCGTAGTCGCCGGGCAGCATTGCCTCGAATTGAAGCTCGGTAGCGGTACGCCAGGGCTCGTCCATGAATCCCCGTGTGCGCACTACCAAAGGATCGCTTGTCACCTCCCCAAGGAGTTGGTTATCCAAATGGCACAGGAAGTCGTAGTAGCGCTCAACCTCTCCCACGCCGCCACGTAACGTTTGCGCGTGCTTGTGGATGAAAAAGAGGAAAGGTGTCACCCAATAATGGGTGGTGATCTCCTGGGAGTGGTAGAGCATGCTCTGCAGTAACGACATGCCTTGTTTCAGATCGTTGTCACGGCTGCGACTGATGTAACGTTTGTCATCATTGGTAGAGATCGAGGTGTGGCAAATTTGATGAACTTCGTCATCGCCCTGATCGACCCATTTGATGACGTATTCATCCCAAAGCACCCGCATACGCCAGAGCAGATCAATGAACCCTTGTGCCCTTGCGGTACGCTGCGCTGGCTCCGCCGGCAGCAGTAAGTGGGCCTCGAACAAGGTAAGTAGGTGCCGATCTAGCACGCGGGGCACATCCGGCTGCCCTTGCTCTTTCAACCAGATACGCAGCACATGCAGAAGGAACAGCGGGAAGCCAATAATACTACGCGCCCATGGCGCTTCGCCTTCATCCACCGCGATGGCCGCTGAACCATTGTCAAACCTGGTAACTGCGCCGTTGACGATATTCTCCAAAGTCAGTCGTTCTGCGGATTCAGCTTGTGCAGCCTCGGCTCTTCGCGACAGCAGCCCGTGCACAGCTGCCGCGTGCAGCAACTGCCCCTTACTATAGAGATCACCTAGACGGTGAGCCTCCAGCTGGGTTTCCTGGCAAAGGTTACGTTCGACAAAACCACTCATATCGGCACAGGCATTCCACAAAGCAGCGTAACGGGAACGGCTTTCTGCAGGGATGTCGCGCAATAGCCTGGACTTGAGAATTTCGTGATGTTGGAGCTGGATGCCGCGGTTGTTGATGACTTCGAACAACTTGTTCAAGTCCATCCCCTCAGGCACCTGTGTGAGCACGAGCGAGACGTTGCGATAAACGAAGCCAGCCAGCGCCTTGAGATATTCATCATCCACAGGTCCGCCATCCGCACGCTTATAGGTCTGCTTGAAGGAAACCATCAATTGCTGAGCTTCTCTCATGCTTTGGGTATCGAGGATCTCAGGGC
This sequence comes from Pseudomonas marginalis, assembly GCF_001645105.1. Classification (GTDB taxonomy): domain Bacteria; phylum Pseudomonadota; class Gammaproteobacteria; order Pseudomonadales; family Pseudomonadaceae; genus Aquipseudomonas; species Aquipseudomonas petroselini. The sequence goes on along the minus strand of NZ_LKEG01000033.1, from coordinate 71,247 downwards.
TCGCTCTCCCCTTGCCCGGCATCATGCTGGCAAGGAAGGCGTTCACTTGCTCGCGAATCGAGAAGTGCAAACGCGGAATCACACCGTCTTTCAGCACCACCCTGCTGAAATCGCCCATCACCTGGTTCCATATGGCGATCGTGCTGAGCATCCACAGCGTAGTAAAGCGCTGCTGCCCATCGATCAGGTCGAAGCGGCGCAAGCCCTTAAGGTGGTCTTGCTCAGAGGTTTTTTCGACCAGCAAGGCACCACCCAGAAAGAACTGCTCATCGCGCCGATCGAAGGCGTTGGCCATATCGGTCAGCAACGTCCTTATCTGATCGTCACCCCAAACGTACAAGCGCTGATAGATGGGCACATTGAAGCACCAGGCCGCGTCGTCTTGATTAGCCAGCTGTTCCAAGGTGAAGAGACGGGAATCAATACGCATGGCGATCTTCCTTACAAGCCTTCAAGTACGTTTCGAGCCATTGCGATTTACCCGCAAGGGTCAAGCATTCGGAATCCAACTGCCCTTGATAGAACTCCAGGACTGCCCTCTTATATCGTCCCTGCACACCCTGCCCTGTTGCTACCGTTTCGTTGGCATACGAAGACGCCACCGCTTGTTGTCGGTGCTGAAGAAAGTCCAGCACCTGCTTCGGGTGGTAACTCTGGGCAATCACATCCAACAGGTTCAGCTCGGCCAGCCTGAAGAAATTGGCCGCGGTTTCCTGCTTGACCTGTTTTTTCTCCAAGCGAATCGCACCCAGCAAAAACTCCAAGCGCAGGGCAAAGGCGGTCAGTTGTTCAACTTCGAACTGATCGACATACATCAGGCTGCACAGCATGAAGATCTCGCGCAGGTACTCCTGGTTATTGTGCAGCAGCTGTTTGTAGATCGTGCGGAACGTGCTCACCTGCAGGCATGGCGCAGGATCATTCATCAGCCGTTGCAGCAACGCTGCGTACTTGTCTGCGTATAGAAAGAACCCAACACCTTCATGGATGGGCTGACGCAACGCCATGGGTAGGCTTGCAGGATTTTGACCGACTCGCAGATGGCTGCCCTGCAGCACGTAATCGCCATCTCGCGCCAGAGTCATGCAGGACGCTAGCCGATTGTGCTGAGTCGCGTAGAGCGGCACGCTGTCAATGCGGCTACGGCTGTCGGCGACGTGGGGCCAAGTGTCGCGCTGGAATTCTGCCAGGAGCGGTTCGTGCCTCCCCGCAGGAGTGTGCGACCCGCGCCAACGCCGCGCACGCCAGAGAAAACGATTGAATAAGTTAGGGGCGAAGTCCTGACCAGGGCTTAGCACCGCCGGGTGGCGTTGCAGGCTCTCCCAACGCTCCGCACAGTGCCGCTGCAGTGCTGCCTTGAGTTCAGTCTTCCCTTGCGCGTAGTCGATCGCACGCAGGTGATAGGACTTGAGCAGGTCAGTGGCCTCCAAGCGCATCCCGCGGTTGTTCTGGGTGTCAAAAAAGGTGAAAGCGAGATCGGTGCTGTCCACTTCGATCACTGTCAGCCGTAGCCTTTCGATGATCTGCGGCGCAATCGCCTCCATTTGCTTCAATGCCTGCAACCCTTCAGCAATATGTCGCGCGGATTGGCCCGAATAGCTGAGTGCCTGCCCCACTGGCAACTTGCCGGTAGAGCGGTGGTACAACAGCGACAACGCGGTGATACGCTGCTGACCATCGATAATGAACCGCTTCGACTGGCTTGCGTCGCGATGCAGTAATACGCCCCCCATGTAGTAAGGCAGGGTGGTATCCGCCTGCTCTGCATACGCTGCGAGGTCACTGACCAATTGCGTCAGCTTATCCGGGCCCCAGACGAAACCACGCTGATAGCTGTCCAATGCCAATGGCCAATCGCTTGTATTCAGCAATTCGGCGAAAGGCAGAGTACTGACCCGTACAAGCGAATTAGCCTTGGCGGGTAGGAATTCCGGGATCAATTTTCGTCCCAACGTTTACGCAGGGTCCTGATCAGCGCGTTTCCTCGCAACGCGCGGCCGTCTGGCACACAGAGTGCGACAGAACCTTCCGGCAACCCGAAGACTTCTTCGATCCTTGCCCGGATGGTGCTCACTTTCGCATCCGAGCGCGCGGCCCGATAGCGAGCCGCCTTCCGGTTTCCAATAACGACCGTCGAGTCTTCTTTCTGGTCATCCGAAGCCTCCAGGTCTTCAGCATCCCAGGCCTCTTCCGTTTCATCCTCCTCGATAGGCTCGGCATCGTCGTCGACCTCTTCAGCCTCGTCAGCTTCAGCGGTCAGGTCAGCCAGTGTCTGGGAGTGGGAGTACCAAGTGCTGGCATCCTCTTGTTCCCACACCAAGCCATCCTGAACATGGAAAGTGCGCAAGGCTGCGGAAGACGGAACGTAATCGCTGAATCGCGACTTCACGGCTGGCAACCGTTCAAAGCCGGCCCCCAAGGCACGCAGCACCTTTTCTGGACCTGCAACCAGCAAAAACTCAGACCAGCACGGCTCGCGGAAATTGACGCTGACAGTACCGTACATATAGAGAGTCGCCCGCAGTGATGCGTCCTGCTCAGCCAATTGGGTGAGTACCTGCATCACCGTGCGGTAGATGCTGAAACCTGCGTCCTCGATGGACTGCGAATCGATCTCGACGGTGGGTAGCGGCGATTTACTGTTGACGAACGCGAGCTCCGTCACCGATTTCTTGATCATTGCCTTCATTCCTTGAGCGGGACCTTGGGTGGGCTTCACGACCTAATTTGCCATGATTGCAAACGTTGGGATGAGCGCACACAGCTGCGATAGCCATCCCGCGCGGAAGCCGCATGGTTGAGAAAGCATAATGCCACTATTACATGATAAGACTCTACAAGCCTCCGTCGAACCTGGCTTCAGGCTTGGGGTCACCACCTAGAACAGCAGCGTCAACCGGGATCAACTGCGTGACTGCGCCAACCTGCTAGGAAAGCTGGTACCGTTAATTATTCTGCTCATCCTGAAACACCCAGAAAACTTGTGGGGAGCGTTATCCGGGTGTTGTTCAACTAGATGACTGCGATTGAAGCAAAGGTCGGCTTACAGGCAACACAACTGCTTGACAACAGACCAGAAATACCCTTAACAGTATTTCAATTGGCATTAAATCTTCGAATACAATCCGATTTTCAGTGATTCAATCGATATGTTACTGGCTTGATTCAGCTACCCCCGAGGCTGCCGTAGGTACGGTACGGAGTCCGCAACGAACATTCACTAGGTGGTTAAAATGGTGTCCAATTAAATTAAGTGAACACCATTCCTTTCGGCGGAATGGTCGGGAAGAAGAGTCGATAGGCGCATAGCCTTGATTAGCGAGAGACTCGACAAATCACCACTTTCCCCGCGCCGCTCACCTCAATCGCGCCATAGCGTCTGCAAGCACTTGATCAGCGCTATTGGACTCACGCTCAATGTTAACCAGCGCCGCTTCCGAAGCTCGTAACTCATTACGCGCCCTCTGTGCATTCAGCACGCGACCAACACACTGAAGCGTGTCCTGATAGCCCTGCTCGATCCACGATGGAATTTTCTCGCCATCAAAACCTAACAAGTCGCGAGCCCCCGCCAAAGGCCCATTCGCACGTGCCAAACTCTTGCTCGGGCGAATCTCCAAAATGGTGGCATCAGGGAATTGCTGCCTGCTCCAGACTGATCCATCACTCAGATGCGTGACGATGACCAGGTTGCAACCCGCCTCCAACAAGGGAGTAATCGGCGTATTACCTTGCATGGTTTGCCAACCACCCTGCCCTCCGTCTGACCAGCTTCGCCCATCATGGCGACGTGATTTGAAAAGCAACGGAAGCGCCGCTGAGGCCAGCAAGATGCGTTTCTGTTCCTCCTCACCTGCAATCGACTGGACATGGAAAAACTTTGAATGTGGCGTGTCACCAAAGCCAAGTTCAGCACAGAGAGCACGCGCTATATCCTCGAGCCCTCCCAAGCTCTCGTACAGAGAAACGTACAATGGCAGGCCGCGCTGCAGATCTTTGCTGACCAAGAACTCATCCATTAGTTGCTGCAACGGCTTGTCGTCTAGAAAACCGTCTTCCCAGCCATTCAGCCACTCGGGGAATTCGACATCAAAGCGCTGGGCTAGCCTCTTGGCGCCATGAGCTGCAGCAAGAATGGCAGGCGCGCCGTTCATGCGTAATCCTGCAGCTACCAGCAATGACACATAGCCTGGCATTTTCAAACTCAAAGGGGAGCTTTTACTCAAACGCCCCCACAATTCTTCTAGACGCTCAATGGCAACATCAAGCGAAGGCGCTGACGCGAGAATGCCCCCATTGAGTGCTCCGATACTTGCACCTGAAACAGCATCAATGCGAGTACCCAGCTCGCGCAACGCTTTCAGCACACCAACTTGGTATGCACCTTTCGCTCCTCCACCCGACAGCACCAAGCCCACTTTCAAGGATGCACTCATGCTGAAGTCTCCAAGAACAATTCATTGACCAACCCTTCAGTCATACGCCGGGCAGAACCCAGCAGAGGCACTTGGAGTGGTAACTCGTCAGGCACCTGCGAAATTGCATAGGACATTGGCGAACGATCAGGACACGACCAATCACCCAGATAAGCAAGCGTCTCTTCGCTTACATTCCACGGTACGCCAGGCGAAGGCCTCGCCAGCCAGCGATTTCGGGTAGCGATGCGCTCCCCTTGCCCCACCTGAGCGTCTCGACTCAGCTGTATGATCGCCCGGTTGGCTAGGTCCTCCAAGAGTTGCTGACGCTCAGTACCAGAAATGGTTAGGCAATGATCGCCGAATGCCCCCCAGCGCAACTCTTCCAGCACCGCATAACAGCGGCCAGTAAGACTAAGACCAGCGAACCGACCCGCGCCCCACTTGCCCATAACACTCTCGAGGTGTAACTGGGCACGTTGCGTACAATCGATTCTCGCAACATTTAGCTCTAAAGCACTGCATCGATCGCCAAGGTGCTGCGAAAGTCGCTCCAACGCATAGCGGGTATCGGCTGAATAGTTAGCGACCGTAGCTAAATCCTGCTTCATTCCACTCACCCGCATCTGCACTTGATAGATCGCGCGGTTACTCTTGGCCAACGATTGAGTCAAGTCGACCAGCCACTCCAGTGCCCCTTCGACGCCATCGGTGAGGCTTGCATTGATTTCCGCCTGGTTCTGGGCTGTTTTGCCAGTAAACCCATCGTAAAGGCGGTCGAACATCCCGGTCCGAGTCGACATATGCCTCTGGCGCTCGCGCACCACATCGATACCGTTGGCGAAGTCCACCACGAATTTTTCCGGCAGGCAGGTAAACAGACGGCTCATTTCGCCAATCAACTCATCGTTTTGCGCTTCGCTCATGCTGGCACCCCAGCCGGGCTCACATCTCGCAGCAGCTCCTCGCTGTCGCGCTTGATGGGCATGACCTCGCGTTTGTAACTAGAAAGCAAACCAGCCAATGCAATTTGCTCGTCCTGGCTGCGTTCCTGATCGCGAATACTCTGTTGCAAATCGCTTCGAATGCTTTCGATGCTGCCTTTTAGTTGCTCGAAGAAGGTGTGAAGCCCTTCATTGAGCGGCTGAGCGATGGTGTCCGCAGCGGAGGCTTCCAGGTCTTTGAACAGCTGTTCGATCGATGCGTCGATGGCTTTGCGGACCTTGTTGATATCGACTGCGTAATAGCCCTGCTTGACCGTGAACTCTTCCCAGCCCCAGTCAGAGGTACCGAACCAGCTACAAATGGTGCCCCATGCACCTTTGCTGCGGCGAGAGCGCGTGACGTTACGGTGCTTGCTATCCACCGAATCACGCAGAATCTCGCCAGCGGTGTACTTGAGAGTCAGCGGGGTCGTGTCCGGGATTTTCACATCGATGGCAAAACCGCTGCGATTGAGCCGCTCATTCAGGCCTGCGATAAGTTTGTTGGCTTCGGCTTCGATATCAACTGCGAAAGTGATGCGGAAATCCTTGAGGATTTCACCCATACGCCTTACCAGTTCGACTTCACCATCGCTAATGATGCTGTGCACCCCATCTTCGATTTTTTTCAGCAGCGCTTCGGCCTCAGACTGCTTATCGAAATTGATTACTGGGCTTTCTTCGTCGAATTCAAAATCGAAACCGTTGCGCGCGCGACGAGCCTGTTCGCCACCCAACCAAGTGCTAAAGGCTCCCTTGAGGAGCCCTGCCATGGTCGGTGCGAGCTGCTCTTGCATTCTGGCGACGGCTTGTTGCTGCTCTTGCCGCTTTCCCGCTTTGAATCCTTCGCCGACCTCATGCTTGATAGCCTCCGCCAATTCGGTGAAGGTCATGCTCATCTCGCACTTGATTTCCGCCAGCGCGTTCTGCGAAGACTCCTCGCTGTCCTGTTCCAGGCGATCAATCATTGCAATGTCATGGCGCAGCGACCCAATCTGCTCCTGAAGCTCTTCGGCGCTCTTGGCCAGCGCGGTATCACGCACTTCCAGGAAGCGTGCAAGGCGGGTCGCCGTGTCAACCAGTTTCGACGCAGCAGAGGACAACGCCATGACGGCTGCCTGCCGGTGGGCCTTGAAGATCACTTTCTCCAGCGGCTCGGCGAAATTTGATTTTTTCCAAAGGTGACTGGCACCGCGCTGGACAAGTTCGGTGTCTTGCAAGGCGTCTTCCCATTCCATGCCCAGCACCAACTGGCCGAAGTCTTCGACCCACGCATTTTGGCCACTCTTGGCCTCAGGAAGCTTGCCGTGGTTGGCAATTTCCTGTTGGGCACGGCTGGCCAAATATCCCCAGCGCGAAGAGACTGGATAGACATCTGCTGCATCGAGCCTGCGATTCATCAACGACTCGGCCACGAAGGTACGTGTTTGGTCAGCACTGTCGCCGTTGCGGTCCCTTTGGTCGAACTTGTTCACCAATGCAAACAGTCGCCCTTCGGCAATATCGGCAATCTCATCCAGCTCCTTTCGCACCTGCTCATCGGCGTCAGACTTGAGCTGTGTGAAGTCCATGACAGCCAGCACAGCCGAAGCCTTCTTCAACTGTTCCTTGAGCATTTTGCGAAGATGCTGCTGGCCCGCCTCATTGGGGCCGGGTGTATCGAGCAATGCCAATTTACCCTGACCCGCCGCCTGGCCGAGATGAGAAAATTCGATGCGGATGACAGGGTAATCGTCGATACTGGAGTAGCTGCCAAAGGGGAAGTCCACCCCCAGAAACGCCGCAAGCCGTACCAAATCGTTCAGGCTTTTGAGGAACCAGAAGATATTTTCCGACCCCTCATATAGCGCTTTGAAACTTCCCCGCTGATCAATCAGCTTCAGCAGGTCAAGCATGTCATCGGTACGCTCCAGATTCTGCAGCACCGCGTCACCTCGGTCAGATGAGATTACTTTGCCAAGCTGCACAATGAGGTCGTTGATCGGCTTGCAGTTTTTCAGCTCCAACACTGGCTCGACTTGGCCAGGGGTGTGCTCGATCAAAGTCGGCAACGCAGTCATTGGCCGGTTGCGGTTAGGCAGCACTTCATGTCCAACGATGGCATTGATTGTGGTCGATTTACCGGCCTTCATGGTGCCGACCACGGCCAGGACCATCTTCAATTCGCCGACTTTGACCAGCTCGCCTTCGAGGTAACCAATCTCTTGGATGACATTCGCTTTGCTGAAGGTCTGATGCTCATCACCCTGATCATCAGACAGCACACCTTCGCCTTCCTGCACGTGATGCAGCAAGCCTAGTTCCAAGCTTAGAAGCCTACGAGCTTCATCACGTAGCAGATCTATCGATTGTTCCTGCATCAAAAACTCCTTGCGCGAGGCACCATTGGCCTCTAGTCATCCGTAAAACGCCTACCGCAGACAAGCGGCCTATCTTCGTCACGCCGATAATATCAAAATGACAGCAACCTACTGTGAACTCAAATCACGATTGCCAGTGGGCAAACAAAGAGCGGCATAACCCTGACCACGCCACCCCAGACATGGCGATAGCCCGCTATGCAAACGCCCTGAACGGCACGCTACTCAATCCATTGCCGCTGATCACTCCGCAACCGGCACCAACGCCTCCAGCAACTCACACTTGCGCCGCAACTGCACCACATGCTCTCGCTCCGCCCGCAACGCTGACCGCAGCTCACTATTCTCCATCTCCCAAATCTGCAACCAGCGCAGATCCCTCTGGCAGTGCTCCACCGTCTTCCCAAGCTCGCCGAGCTTTAACCCCTGCTGAATCAGCACCAGCAGGATGATCCCCATCGCCACCAATGCACCCGTCGCAACCACTTCCGGCATAGCCATACTCATATCCTTTGCTGCCTGCGAAGTATTCCAAAGACAAGCGAAAGATATGTAATGTGAAATTACACGTCTAGAATGTAGACTTATACAGGTAAAGTAATCGCGCACATGGAGAGGGTATGAAACGCAAGCAATCCATCGAGCGGGTACGCTGGGACCTGGCACTTCGCTATCGCTTGATCGAGACCGTTGCCTGGTGGGAAGGCCGGCTGACCACGGGCCACCTGATGCAGAGCTTTGGCATCAGCCGCCAGCAGGCGTCTAAGGACATCAATACGTACATCACCGAACATGCGCCCAAAAACTTGACATATGACAAGCAGCTCAAGGGCTATGTGCCGAGCAAGCATTTCAAGCCGCTGTTCATCGACAACAGCGCCAGCGCCTACCTGCACCTGCTCTACCAGAACAATGAGCGCGCCCCGCACATCGACGGGCTGGCTCTGGCGTATGCGCACACCCGGGTACTGGAAGTGCCTGACCGCCCCATTCGGCCAGAGGTACTGCGCCCTTTGCTCAAGGCCTGCCGTGAAGGCCTGCGCCTGGAAACCGAATACGTGTCCTTCAACACCCCCAATGTCGAGGTGCGCCTGATCGCCCCCCACACACTGGTCTACACCGGTATGCGCTGGCACGTGCGAGCCTATTGCGAAAAGAACGGCCAATACCGCGACTTCGTCCTTAGCCGCCTGCGTGGGCAGCCAGACTTGCTCGACGTTTCACCGAACACGCGCGAGCAGGATAAAGACTGGAATGTCGAGGTGCCGGTCATCTTCGCGCCTGATGGGCGGTTGAACGAGGCGCAGAAGGCAATCATCGAAACCGACTACGGCATGACGCAGGGGCAATTGGTGGTGCCAAGCCGCAGGGCATTGGTGAAGTATGTGTTGCAGCGGTACCAGATTGACCACCGCAACATGGCGATACTTCCCGAGGCCCAGCAACTGGTGGTGAACAACCTCCAGGAACTGCAGCCGTGGTTGATGAAATACTGACGCTTGGATCTTAGCAGCGTCAACCGAGATCAACTGCGTGACTGCGCCAACCTGCTCGGCAAGCTAGTTCCGGTCATCATTCTGCTGATGCTGGATAACCCGGACACATTGTGGGGTGATGCGTGTTATCTCGTAGTCGTTTAGCTCAGTGACCGCGCTTGGACCAAGGGTCGCCCTACAGCGGGCGACCGAGCTGGTCATCGGCAGGCCAGGAACACTTCTCGCAGTATTCCAATCGGTATTCCAGCTTAAAATACAAACCGGAATTCACCCAATTAATCAACATGTTACCGACCTAATTCAGATTACCCCGGCACTTCAACGAAAAAAGACGTCCTTGGACGTCTTTTTTTATGCCTGACATCCAGTAAATGCAGGGCTTCAGCGCTTAGGGGGCTTTGCAAGGTTTGTGAGTTCCAGGCGCGTTGGCATTCCAGATGGCAACAGCGGCAGCCCTCGGCAACACGTCATTGACGGCGAGTGCGTGCGGCGGCGAGGTGTTTCGAGCGACTGATAACCAGACACCCGCCGAGGGAATGGCCGATCAGGTTGGCCTCATAAATGCCCAAGTGGTGATCACGCTGGGACCCACTTAGCTGATCAAGCAGCGAGCGGCCCATATCCTCGGCTCGTGGACGGTTTTGTCAAAAATGCGAGCCACGGTCGACTGCGGCGTCCGATTGAAATAGGTGAAATACGCTCGACGGCCATGGCTTGGCGATGATGATCAAGTGCGCACATAGCGCGACGCCGACCAACACCGCCAGTACGTCGGCGTCCCTGCCAAAAAACCCGCACATATGGGGACAAAAAGCCCAGCAGCAAGCCGATATTCGCTACAGCACGAGGCGCGCGCTGGGTGTCCGCACCGGCCCGCTGCACAACCGCCGCTTAACAAAGTTAAATGACGCGTCCTGTACTGAACGGACAACACACGCAGTATGAAACTGCCGTTCTAAATCGTTCTCAACAATAGCACCAATAAGTTAGCCAACTAACCATTTCAAACACTCATCCGAATAGACAACCAATTAATTTCATATCGCTTTAACGATAAACCCAAGATTTATTTATTTTCACATATCTTTTACATAGCCCTACATAGGATAGTGTCATTACGGCATCAACGCTGTCAGCCGAGCTAAAGGAGTGTGTATGACAGGTGTATTGGCATCCGTTAACAGTCGCACACAACTGGTCGGTCAGAACCGGCTTGAGCTGCTACTCTTCAGGTTCAACAACCTCCAGCTGTACGGGATCAACGTTTTTAAAGTTCGAGAAGTTATACGTTGCCCAAAGTTATCTCTACTACCAAAGTCTAATAACAATATCTGTGGCGTTGCCAATATTCGAGGCGCCTGCATTCCTATTCTAGACCTCGCCATGGCCACTGGACTGCCAGGCGTACAAGACCAGGAAAGTGCTTTTATCATACTTACGGAGTACAACAACCGCGTTCAAGGTTTCCTCGTCTATGCGGTTGAGCACATCGTCAATTTGAACTGGGAAGACATTCATCCACCGCCCAAGGGCAGTGGTGAACACAATTACCTGACGGCCGTGACCCATGCGGATGATCGTCTGGTCGAGATTATTGACGTTGAAAAAGTACTGACTGAAATATCGCCATCGTCCGAGGAAATATCCAGCGGCGTGGTGGATCACGAGGTCACCCTGCGGGCCAGACACCTGCGTGTCCTGACCGTGGATGACTCCCTCGTCGCGCGTAAACAGGTGACACGCTGCTTGGAAACCGTTGGTGTCGAGGTGGTTGCCTTAAATGACGGTCGACAAGCGCTTGATTACCTGCGATCCATGCTCGACGAGGGACGCAAGCCGGAGGAGGAGTTTCTGATGATGATCTCCGACATCGAAATGCCAGAGATGGACGGCTATACCCTGACTGCCGAAATCCGTAACGACCCGCGCATGGCCAAGCTGCACATTGTGCTGCACACCTCGCTCTCCGGCGGGTTCAACCAAGCCATGGTCAAGAAAGTGGGCGCCGATGACTTCCTGGCCAAGTTTCGCCCCGACGACCTGGCCGGGCGCGTTGTTACGCGCATCAAGGCTGCACATCCGAACTGAAGCGTTAGCCCGACAACACCCAAGCCAAGGAGGCTAGCAAGAAACGTATAAGAACAAATCAACAGAGGTAATATCATGTTGAAATGTAATGAGTTCTACCATCTGGCGCCAGACAGCGAGGCAAGACCTTTCTGGCGGGACCGCGCGCGTAACGCGCAGTCGGCTATCCAATGCGCACTGGGCTGCGGCGTACAGCCTACCCACTCGGTCACCTTGCCTGAGACGACCCCACCGCAGGACATCACAGCCCCCCCGATAACCTCGACCTCCATGCAAGAGGAGCTGGTCGCTGCACAGGCCATCTGCGCCCGAGCCAAGACCGCCGTGGTCGAGATGTTCAGCCACGCTCGCATGGGCCGAGCCCTCGAGCTTGAACACATCAGTACGCTGGTCGACGATATTTCAAGTTCAATCGCACGCCATCCCAATGCGTTTATCAGCCTGGCACGCCTGAAAAGTCTCGACGACTACACCTATATGCATTCGGTCGCCGTGTGCGCACTGATGATTGCACTGGCCAATCAACTTGCCCTACCCGCCGCAATGGTGCGCAGGGTCGGGCTGGCCGGCCTGCTGCACGACATCGGCAAGATGGCCATACCCGGTGCCGTGCTGAACAAGCCAGGTCGGCTGAGCGATGACGAATTGCAACTGATGCGTACCCATCCGCTGGAAGGTGAGAAAACCCTGCTGGGCACATCGCAGGTGTGCGAAATGGTCGTGGATGTATGCCTGCATCACCACGAGCGGTTCGACGGCACCGGTTACCCGGATCGGTTGGCAGGCGAACAGATCAGCCTTTTCGCTCGGATGGCCGCTGTGTGTGATGTCTATGATGCCGTCACGTCGGACCGTTCTTACAATCAAGGTTGGGATCCCGCCGTTGCCATCCAGCAAATGTCGACGTGGGAAGGGCATTTTGATGATGAGGTGTTTCGGGCGTTTTTAAAGGCTGTGGGTATTTACCCTGTCGGGTCCATCGTTCAACTAAAAAGCGGCACAATTGGTGTCGTCATTGAGCAACATGCCCACTCCCTGTTAACGCCCAAGATCAAATTATTCTTTTTGCCGGTTCTAAACATCTACATCACCCCCAAAACAATCGATTTGAGCGACCCCACCCAGACCGATAAAATTATTGCGCGCGTGCCGTCACAGCGTTATGGATTTAAAGATACCGAGCGTTTATGGCGCGATGAAGATACGCACACACAGAGTTAAGCACTCTACAGCTGTACAGCATTCCGATGCCTAAGCAGCACATGATCAAGCACTAAGCCTTGCGTGAAAAATATATTGGAATGTCGACATCCGATTATGTCGACAACTATTAGCGTGGGCGGGAAATACCATGAAATTCAAATCATTGCAGACTCGAATTTGCTTCACCGCCGGACTCTGCCTGTTTATCTCATGTGCGAGTCTGGTGTTGTATGGGCTGTACTCTTCAAACGCCAATCAAGCCTATGTGGGCACCGAAGTTTCAACATTGATTGAAAGCGCCACCATCCGCGAAATGCAAAACCTGGCGGAGTCCCGCGCCAACGCCATACAGGCCAAACTGCAGACTGCCCTGGATTCGGCTCGTACCCTGGCCAACACACTGGGCGCCAGCAAAAATGCACACAGTTCGCTGACATTAGGCCGTGATCATATCAATGCGATGTTGCTCAGCGTGCTCAAAGACAACCCGGACTTCAACGGCACGTATTCATGCTGGGAGCCGGATGCACTGGACGGCCAGGATCAAGCCTTTCGTAACAATGAAGGCGGCAACAACCCATTGACCGGCCGCTTCACCCCCTATTGGACGCGCAGCGCAGATGGCCACATCGCGGTACAACCGCTGGTCGAGTATGACTCCGACACCCGCCACCCCAACGGTGTATTGAAGGGCGGCTGGTACTCCGGCCCTCGGGATACCCAGAAGGAAAGCGTGCTGGACCCCATTCCCTACGTGGTGCAAGGCAAAAACGTGTGGCTCACTACGCTGTCGGTTCCAATCACTGCCAATGGCACTTTCTACGGCGTCGTCGGCGCTGACTTCGACATTTCGTTTATCCAGAAGCTCAGCGAGCAAATGTCTGCCGACCTGTACGGCGGTAAAGGCTCCGTGTCGATTGTGAGCCATCAAGGGCTGGTGGTGGCCGACAGTAAACGGCCGGAACTGATCGGCCAGCCACTGAAGGGGTTGCTACCCAACACCTGGGATAAGGTGCTGGCCAATGTGCAGAAAGGCCAGGGCGATAGCCGACTCAATCAAGAGTCCCAGGAAATCGAGGTGCAGATGCCCATCCCCTTGGGCCGCACCGACAAACCCTGGGCCATACTGATCCACTTGCCCAAAGCCGTGGTCATGAGCCAGGCCCTTGCCCTGGAGAAGGAATTGCAATCTCGCGGCTTCAAGAGCAGCGTATGGCAGGTTTCGGTCGGCGTACTCATCTCGGTAGCGGCATTGCTTGCTCTTTGGTTTGCCACCGCAAAAATCGTCGGCCCGATACGTGAAGCCGCCGCCTTGGCCGCCAACATCAGCCTGGGCGATTTCTCTCATCGCCTGGTGCAAAAATCCGAAGATGAAGTCGGCCAATTGTCCTTCGCCTTGAACGACATGTCGGAAAGCCTGCAGCGCCAGGTCCGTGTAGCCGAGCGCATTTCCGAGGGAGACCTGGACCTGGAGGTACGCCTATCCTCCCCCAACGACACGTTGGGCAAATCGCTGGAAAAAATGGTCGGCAACTTGAACGCGTTGATTTCCCAAGTGCAGGCCAGTGCAACGCAGATCACCGGCAGCTCCGCACAGGTCACCGAATTGAGCCAGTCGTTGTCCGACGGCGCATCCAACTCGGCATCGTCCATCACCGAAATCAGCGCTGTCATGACCCAAATGGCGGCGCAAACCACCGACAACGCTGCCAACGCCAAAAAAGCCGACGAGCAATCCCAAGCCTCGCGAGCCGACGCAGGTGAAAGTGACAAGCTGATGAGTGAATTGATAGCCGCCATGGCGGAGATCGACAACTCGGGTAAAGACATTACCGCCATCATCACCACCATCGACAACATCGCCGCCCAAACCAACCTGCTGGCCTTGAACGCTGCAATCGAGGCTGCACGCGCCGGGGAGTTGGGCCGAGGTTTTGCAGTGGTTGCCGATGAGGTCAGGAGCCTCGCCGCCCGTAGCGCCGAAGCAGCCCAGCAAACAGCGGCGCTGATTGCGGACTCTTCGACCAAAACGCAGCGTGGCATGGTTATCGCCGGGCGCACGGCCGATTCATTGAGAAACATCGTGACCGGCACCAGCACGGTTTCCAGTCTGGTCTCATTGATCTACCAAGCCTCCAGTGAACAGGCCTCCGGCTTGCAACAGGCCAGTATCGGGCTGGAGCAAATTGATGAAGTCACTCAGCAAAATCAGACCAACTCCCAGCAATGCGCAGTGGCCGCGCGGAACCTGTCGGAACGGGCCAACGCCATGCAGCAAGGGCTGAGCCGCTTTAAAGTCAAAGCCTCTTAGCGCCTCCAGCGAAGCCAGGGGGTGATCCCCCTGGCCCAGCGCCTTCAATCTGTTTTTTGTTCATCAAATATTAAGAATCGCCTCCCTATACTCACTGATTGCGGGCCGCTCCCCCGAGCGCCCCCCTGCTTCGGTAGCCACACCCTATGACGCGTACCGCTCCCCTCCTGCTCCTGCTGGCTGGTCTGTTGTTTTTCTTCGCCCTCGGTAACCATGAATTGCAAGGCTCCACCGAAGCCCGCGTGGCCGGCATCGCCATGGCCATGCACCTGGACAATAACTGGGTGGTGCCCCAGCTATTTCGTGAGCCCTTCCTGGAAAAACCGCCCCTGAGCCTGTGGATCGATGCCGGGGCGATTCGCCTGTTCGGCGGCACCACCTGGGCCGTGCGCCTGGCTTCGGCGTTTGCCGGGTTGTTCAGCGTGATGCTGCTGTATGGCATGCTGCGCAGGTTCGGGCGACCGCAGACGCTGGCGTTCAGTGCGGCCTTGATCCTGGCGACCATGGCCAGCTACTGGGGCAATGTGCGCGGCGTGGGTGAAGACTCGCTGCTTACCCTCGGCGTGACCACCGCGTTGCTGGCGTTCTACCAGGCCGTGCGGCCCGATCGTGAAGGCTCCAGCGCGGGCGCATGGGCACTGTTTACTGCAGGGATGGTGATCGCCACGCTCAGCAAAGGCGTGCTGGGCCTGGCGATGCCGGGCATTGTGATTTTTGTGTACCTGGCCATCACCAGCCTGATGGACAAGCGCCTGCGCATTGGCGATTGGCTCAAGCCTGCGCTGTTTACCTTATTGGCGTTGGTGCCGCTGGTGATTTGGTTGGGTTTCCTGTTCCAACGCGGCGGGCTGCAGGCCGTGGCCGAAGTGGTGTTGACCAACAGCGTCGGCCGGTTCAGCGGCTCGTTTGTCGAGGCCGGACACTACGAGCCGTTCTACTACTACATCGCCAAGTTGCCCGAAGCGTTCCTGCCCTGGAACATCCTGGTCTACCTGGGCCTGTGGCATTTCCGTAAAAGCCTGATGCGCAACCGCTACCACCTGTTCTTCAGTGTCTGGCTGGTGGCGCAGTTCACCCTGCTGACCCTGGCATCGAGCAAACGCACCGTGTACCTGATGGCACTCACTCCGGCCGCCGCCGTACTGGCTGCGGAATACGCACGGGTGCTGCTGGACTGGCTGAAAACTCACAAACCCGCACTGCACACACATCACAGAACCCTGGTGGGCGGCGTGTTCACCCTGGCCGTCGGTTGCTACCTGATTGCGGCCTTCTGGTTCGCGCCCAAAGCCGACGCGCACCACTCGTTTATACCGGTGATCAGCCAGGTGCAGGCATTGAAAGACGAAGGCAGGGAGGTGGTGTTGTTCCGGCCTAACGAGCGCATCGCCGGGGCCAGCGTGTTTTACCTGCAGGCCTATTTGCCGATCCTGCAAACCGAGGCGCAGTTGCACAACTACCTCAGTGCCAAGCCCGGCAACGTTGCATTGCTGGACCATACCGATGACCTGACCACCCCGGTCAAGGTGATCAAGCAGATGTCGATCAATCGCCAGCCTTACTACTTCGTGGAGGAGTAAGGCCAGCGCAGGGCATCAGTGCTTGGTGACTTTGTCCAGGTAACCCATGGCAAACGCCGAGACCACGAAGGTCATGTGAATGATCACGTACCACATCAAGTGCTGCGGATCGACGTTCTTGGCGTCCATGAAGATGCGCAGCAAGTGGATGGACGAAATCGCCACGATGGACGCCGCCACTTTCATCTTCAGCGACGAAGAGTCCATGGTGCCCAGCCAGTTGAGTTTCTCTTTGTTGTCATCGATATCCAGCTGCGAGACGAAGTTCTCGTAGCCGGAGATCATCACCATGACCAGCAAGCCACCGACCAGGGCCATGTCGATCAACGACAGCAGCACCAGGATCAACTCGGACTCGGCCATCGAGAACACGCTCGGCAGCAGGTGAATCACTTCCTGGAAGAATTTCAGCGCCAGCGCCAACAACCCCAGGGACAAGCCGAAATAGATCGGCGCCAGTAGCCAGCGCGAGGCGTACATAGCATTTTCGATAAAGCGTTCCATTGGATCTCACACAGCTTGGCTAGAAATGGCGGCGAGTATACCAGCCGCCACAAGACACCTGTCACCACCAGAAAACTGACGTGGGCGGCATCTGTAAGGGAATTTTTCTGCTAGTGTCGAGCCCAATAAATCGGCTCGATGACGTCGGACAGGAAAAACTCAGATGATGGATGTGCGATCCCCTTTGGCCAGTATCGGCCTGTGCGCGGCATTGCTGCTGGCCGGCGGCTGCTCCCCCAGCGACGAGCAGAAGCAGGCGACCCTCGAAGAGAAAACCGCCAAGTTCGAACAGTCCCTCGACAGCATCCAGGACACCAAGCTGCGCGACGCCATCGCCGATCTGGGCGGTTCGTTGCTGTTACTGGAACGGGCTCAGGCCAAGCTCGCCACCAAGCCCATCGAAGCCGAATACGGCGAAGACAGCTTGGCGCTGCTCAAGCACTACCCCACGCCCCAGGCGCTGGTGGACACCTACATCAATGGCCTGTTCGTACTGCGCAAGACCTCCCATTCCGACTATTTGACGGACTTGCAACCGGTCTTCCCGTTCACGTTCAATACGTCTGACCAGTTCCCCTTCCCCCATGGCCTGGAATGGCAGTCGGTCACCTTGAGCAACAAAAAGGTCATCCCCTTCCAGCCGGAATGGTCGGAAACCGATCCCGGCATCCAACTGAGCCCCAGCAGCTCCAACTTGACCAACCCGGATGACCTGACGGTGACCTACCCGTTCATCGACGGCATCGAGACGGAAAACAAGAGCCAGCCCCAACCCATCAACCTAAAGGGCACGGTCGAAGTGATCGCGCCGGGCAAGGTGTTGACGTTTGACCTGTCGAAAAAGGACGTGGGCCACACGCGTACCGAAGGCAATATCACCCTCAAGCTGCTGCTCCTGGAGAAAAACTACGCCGAGATCGAGCTGACCAACAGCCAAGCGTTGGCGCCGGAAGTCGGCGATGAATCGCCCAACCCGCTGCTGGTACAGGCACGGGACAGCACCGGGCAATTCCTAACGCGCTCGGGCTCGATCAATGAGAGCAGCGCGCAGGTGGCGTTCTACGAGAAACAACTGGCCGAGATGCAAAAGCAGAAGGCCTGGTCGGAGGCATTCGAAAAACAGCTTACCGATGAACAAAAAGCCTTCGAACACAAGCAGAGCAGCCATTACGCCAAGGTGTATTTCAATGGCGTGATCGACAACCTGCAGGTCAACGTACTGGATTTCTCCACCGCTACCCGCACCCGCAAGGACCTCGACCTGCCGGTGCTGCGTTTCGACAAGAACAGCCTGCAACAAACCGTACAGGCCTTGCCGATGCCGGTCACCGTGTATGACGACGGCGCCGCCAGTTGGCTCAAAGACGCGAGCATGACCGAAGAACAGTTGAAAAACAGCGTCACCATCAGCCAGTCGGTCGAAGACGCCAGCGCGGCGCACATCGTGTTTGACCACCCTTTCACCTTCAATGACGACCTGGTGGGCAGCGAGCGCAACAGCAGCGAGTCACCGGTGACCTTCTTCACCGCCGACGAAAAAGGCGAACGCGGCGAGCCGATCGAATTACCGACCGAGGCCTTCGAACTGAACCCGGCGCGCGGCACCCTCACCTACGATCTCAACCTGTTTCCAGAAAATCCGGCGTATGTGGTGGGCTCGATTCCGCTGTTCCTGGCGACCATCGAGAAAGCCGAGATAGACGTGGCCAAGCTGCCTAAAGGACTGTCGCTCAAGGACAACGCGCTGGTCGTCGACCAAAAGGAATTCCCCGCCGACAGCTGGCGCTTCTACGCCAAGGACGCCAGCGGCAACTACCTCAAGGAAATCCTGGGTGTGAGCCACCGCGCCGAGGAGTACGGTACGGCGATGTTTGACGTGCATTACTTCTACGGCCAGCCGACGACCCTGGAAAGTTACCAGCGCACCGACCTGAGTACCGTGCAATACGGCTTCGAAGTCAAACTGGACAAGCCCGAGAGCAAGTGACCGGCGCCTACAGGGCCAGTTGGTCATGCCCACCGTTGAGCTGGCGCAGATGGGCCTGCATGTGCAGGCACCAGATCTGCGGGTCGCCCGCCAGCTCATAGCCGTGCAGGGTCAGGCTGTCCACGATGGATTCGAGAATATTTTCCGCCACGAAAGGCCCTGGAAACGGGCCTTGGGACTTGATGGTGGACGGCTGTTCACCGGTCATTCCGGCGGCAAACAACAAGGTCCACATCCCGTTATCCCCCGCAAGAGGGCGAATGGAACATTCAATACGGGTGACCAGGCCAAAGCACTGGCGGGTGAGGCAGAGGTTGCGCGACATGGCGGCGGCCCTCGGTAGATCGGTGTTCAACCTGCGCCTGGGGCGAGGCTGTTTCTATCCAGCGACTCCTGTGGATATCCCTTGAGCTCAGAATAGAAGAAAACCACGACAAACCAAGGTTGTAGAGACCAACGGGCGTCGGCGCTAAAGTCTCGCCAAATTTGTGACGGTTTAGCCCGTCATGTGGTGAGCGGGCTTGCCCCGCGCTGGGCTGCGAAGCGGCCCCAGTGGGACCGGTGCGGTGTGCCAGTGAGATTGAATTGTTTGGTTTTGGGGCTGCTACGCAGCCCAGCGCGGGGCAAGCCCGCTCACCACAACAAGCGTGCTCACCACAACAGCCCACCAGTCACGACACCATCAAGTGGGCTTGGCTTCCGCCAGCGCCTGCTGGACCAGCTCCTTCTCGGCCTCCTTCAGGTCCTCTTCGCTGATCATCTCGGCAATTGCCCGCAGACGCTCTACCACGCGCGCATTGACCGTGCCTTCCGGGAACTGACCTTCTGCATCCGGCTCACCGGCATCCTCGCCCACCAGCAGGCTCAATGCCTCATCCGCCTGGCGCACCGCATAGATATGGAACTGCCCGGCACGCACGGCCTGCAGCACCTTTTCATCGAGCATCAGCGTGGCGACGTTGGCCTGGGGAATGATCGCCCCCTGCTCCCCGGTCAAACCGCGCGCTTCACACAGGCGGAAGAAGCCTTCGATCTTCTCGTTGACCCCGCCCACCGCCTGCACTTCACCAAACTGATTGATGGAACCGGTGATGGCAAAGCACTGCTTGAGCGGGGTTTTCGACAAGGCCGAAATCAAGGTGCACGCCTCGCCCAGAGACGCACTGTCGCCGTCCACGTAGCCGTAGGACTGCTCCAGCGCAATGCTCGCGGAGATCGCCAGCGGGAATTCCTGCGCATAACGGCTGCCCAGGTAACCGGTGAGGATCATCACGCCCTTGGAGTGAATCGGCTGGCCGAGGTTGACCTCACGCTCGATGTCGACAATACCGCTGCCGCCCGGGTACACCGTGGCGGAAATCCGCGCCGGCACGCCAAAGGCCGAGTCACCGACTTCCAGCACCGTCAGCCCGTTGCACTTGCCCACCGCCGCACCGGCGGTGTCGATCAGGATGACCCCGGCGAGCATGTCGTCGAGAATCCGCGCCGAGACTCGCCCAGTGCGCGTGGCCTTGGCCTTGAGTGCACGCTCGATATGGCCGGCGTCGGTCATCTCGTCACCCGCCAGGTGGCGAATGAAATCCGCCTCGCTGACCAGCTGGAACAAGTCACCAATGCGCGCCGACAAGCGCCCCTGGTGTTCCGCCAAGCGTGCGCTGTAAGTGGCCAGCCGTGCCACCGCATCCGAGGTCAGCGGCGCCATGCCTTCTTCCGAGGTGCGGGTTTTGAGCAACTGGGCGAACTGCTCCAGGCTTTCGTCGACCATCGGGATGTCTTCGTCGAAGTCCACCAGCACCCGGAACATCTCCTGGAAGTCCGGGTCGGCGTCCTGCAACGCGTAGTACAGCTGGCGGGAGCCAATGATGATGACCTTGACCTGCAACGGGATCATCTGCGGGTTGAGGGTCACGGTGGCCAGGCGGCCCAGCTCGCCCAATGGCGATTCCATCTTCAGCTTGCGCGACTGCAGGGAGCGCTTGAGGGCGTCCCAGACAAACGGCTCACTGAGCATTTTTTCGGCTTCAAGAATCAGGAAACCGCCGTTGGCACGGTGCAGCGCACCTGGGCGCAACTGACGATAAGTGGTGTAGAGCGCACCTTGGTCGGTGCTGTATTCGATACGGCCGAACAGGTTGTCGTAGGTCGGGTGCGGTTCAAACACCACCGGTGCGCCACCGTTGACCGGATGGCCGACCACCAGGCTCGGGCAGTACTGTTCTTCAAGCAGCTTGCGCGCCTGCGCGTCGGTTTTGGCGTCGTCGACCAATTGCTCGACCACGGTCTTGAGCAGGTACACCTGCATGGCTTGCAGGTAACCGCAGACAGCCGCATTTTCCGCATACTTTTCCGACAGCGGTGCGAGCAAGGGCTGCAGGGCCAGGGTGATGGTTTCTTCGTTGAACTGGCGCAGTTGGTTGTTGGACTCACGCTTCCACTGCGGCAGGCTGGCCAGTTCTTCGTTGAGGCGCTCTTCCAGCTCGGAAATATCCGTGTGGAAACGCTCACGGTCGGCTTCCGGCAACTGCGAGAACTCGGCCTCGTCCAGCGCCTTGCCGTCGAGCATCGGCGTGAACGCGATGTTGGTGCTGTCACGGTACAGCGCCACGTCCTTTTCCAGGGCCAGGCGTTCGATCACGTCCAGTGCCTTGTCGTAGCGCTGGTTGAACGCACGGTCGATGGCGCTTTTGCGCTGTTGATACGTCGGGTGCTCGAAGACCGCCGGGAAAGTGGCCACCAGGTTGTCGACCAGGCCGTTGATATCGCTGATGAACGCCGCTGCGCCGCCGCCCGGTAATTCCAGGGCACGCGGTTCGCGAGGTTCATCGAAATTGTTCACATAGACCCAGTCCGCCGGGGTCTGCAGGCGCTTGCCTTCGGCCTTCAGGTAGCGTTTGACGAACGAAAAGCGGCCGGTACCCGGCTCGCCCATGACAAACACGTTGTAACCAGGGCGTGGCATGGCCACACCGAACTGCAAGGCTTCAACCGCACGTTCCTGGCCAAGCACACCGCGAAAGGGCTCCAAATCATTGGTGGTCGAGAAGCTGAACTGTTCAGCGGAGAAAGGGCGAGTCAGCGCTTCGGGCGCTAGACGCAAGCTGGCAGCAACAGGATCAGGCATCGGGCTTCCTTACATCAGGCGGGGCAGATGACGGCATTCTGGCTCCCGCTTACGCGCTCTGGCAAGGCGCGCTTGAGGGAAAGCCATAGACGCGGGATGCGTCCTGCAAAAAAAACGCGACATCGCGAATTGTTTTATAAAAACACACGGAACCCTTGGAACGTGCCTAAACTCCAAACTGCGCGGGTTGGACTAATAACCGATCCCTAGGGCGCTATGAAGTGCCTGAACCCTTGTCCATTGGTTTGCACACAATAGAGAACAAAGCTATGAAACGGATCCTTCTCGGTACTCTCTTCACCGTCGTCTCCCTCAATGCAATGGCAGAAGCACCAGGTGGCCCGAACTGCGGTTGGGGCAACATGTTGTTCGAAGGCCAGCGCGGTACTCCAGCTCACTTCCTGGCTTCCACCACCAACGGTACTTCGGGTAACGCCACCTTCGGCATGACCTCGGGCACCAACGGTTGCAGCACCAACAGCGCCCTGACTTACGGCGGCAAATCGTGGATTGCCATGAATGGCATGATGAACGAGCTGTCCGAAGACATGGCCAAGGGTAACGGCGAAGCGCTGACCACCTACGCTGTGGTACTGGGCGTTGCGCCTGAAGATCGCGAGCACTTTGCTGCCGTGACCCACGAGCACTTCCAGCAGATCTTCAGCAAGGCTGACGTGACCGCTGACGACGTGCACAACAACACCATTGCTGTACTGAAAAGCGATGCCCGTCTGGCGAAATACGCTACCCAGGCTTAAGCTCGATCCGCCCGCGTCTTTCGAGGCGCGGGTTTTATTTTTTCGACCTGTCCCCCTTGGGTCTTTTTTTTATTCCGACTTAAGTAGCCCCCATGCTCAAACGCCTCGCTTGCCTGGCTCTCTTCGCCTGCGCCCCGCTGCATGCGGCCCCGCACCTCGATGATCAACGTTTGCAGCAACTGGCCAACGACCCTTTCTGGTTGTCTTTGGGCCACTACGAAGCCGGAAAAATCAGTGGCTGGCGCAGCTATGTCAGCGAAAAAAAGTTTTTCCTCGCCGCTGACGGCGCCCACCACCCGGACGCCGAACTCAAGGCCACGGTCGATGCCCTCTACGCCCCGGCCAGCCTGGGTGAAAAACACGCCCAATGCGTTTACCCCGCGCGCACCCGCTGGCTCAAGGACCAGTTGCACCTGGCCGACCTGCCCGCTGTCGACTGCAAAGAATTCAAACAGTGGTTCAAGGACGTTGCGCCCCACAGCGCGGTGATGATCTTCCCGGCGGCCTACCTCAACAGCCCGTCGTCGATGTTCGGTCACACCCTGCTGCGCATCGACCAGGCCGACGTGCAAAGCAACAACACCGCCTTGCTCAGCTACGCGATCAACTTCGGCGCCTACATCGAAGGCTCCGACAACAGCATCCTCTACGCTTGGAAAGGCCTGATGGGCGGTTATCCCGGCCTGTTCGCGCTGGTGCCTTATCAGGAGAAGTTGTCGGAATACCGCAGCCTCGAAAATCGCGACCTGTGGGAATACCGCCTCAACCTCACCCAGGTCGAGACCGAGCGTATGGTCGAACACGTGTGGGAACTCAAGCAGATCCAGTTCGACTACTTCTTCTTCGACGAAAATTGCTCCTATCGCCTGCTGGAACTGCTGCAAGTGGCCCGCCCCGGCCTGCGCCTGACCGAACAATTCCCGCTGACCGCCATCCCCACCGACACGGTAAAAGCCGTGAAGGACGCCGGCCTGGTCGAGAAAATCGACTATCGCCCCTCCCGTGAACGCGAGTTGCTGGAACGCGCCAAGCCGTTGGACAGCGACGAGCAACAATGGGTATTGAAGGTCAGCGACGACCAGAAGCAACTGCAGGAGCCGGCTTTCAAAGCGCTGCCCCGCGAACGCCAGGCCCTGATCATCGACGCCGCCTACCGCCTCGGCCGCTACCGCGCGAATGGCTTGGAACGCGACGCCGAACGCTCCCAACGCAGCTTCGAACTGCTGCGCGCCATCAACCAGAACCCCGCGCCTGACCTGAAGATCACGCCCCCAGGCCTGCCGGAAAACGGTCACGAGTCGCGCACCTGGCAAGCCGGCATCGGCACCCGTGGCGACAAAGCCTTTGGCGAATACGGCCTGCGCATGGCCTACCACGACCTCAACGACAACGCCGAAGGCTTCCCGCTGGGCGCGCAGATCGAAATCCTGCAAATGAAACTGCGCCAGTACGAAGGCAACCACTGGCAACTGCAGCAACTGGACCTGGCCACCATCCGCTCCCTGACCCCGCGCAACGCCCTGTTGCAGCCATGGTCATGGCAAGTCACCGGCGGCCTGGAGCGAGTACCGGGCAAGCACGACGACGAAACCCTGGTCGCCCACGTCAACGGCGGAGCCGGCAGCACCTGGCAACTGCGCGACGACATGCTCGGCTTCGCCCTTGGCACCGTACGCGTGGAACACAACAACGACTTCAACGAAGCCATCTCCCCGGCGGCCGGGTTCAACACCGGCGTGCTGTGGAAGAATCCGCTGGGCAACCTGAGCCTGGAAGCCAAAGGGGACTTCTTCACCAACGGCGAAGTAAGGCGCAGCATCAGCCTGAACCAGCAGTGGGAGTTGTCCCGCAACCTGGGCCTGCGCCTGAGTGCACAGCGCGAGTACAGCCATTTATCAACGCCGGTGAATGAAGTGATGCTTGAAGTGAAGTGGTATCACTACTGATCGGTAAGACCCGGCGAAGATCCAATGTGGGAGGGGGCTTGCTCCCGATGGCGGTGTGCCAGTTAAGTATCCAGTGACTGACATACCGCTATCGGGAGCAAGCCCCCTCCCACATTTGTCTCGCTTATATTCAGACGCATGGCGTTGCCCGCCCAATCAGGAGTTCCATCAACATGGCCGTTATCTGCACCAACCTCGAAGAAATCCGCGCAAACATCGATCACCTTGACCAACAGATCGTCACCCTGCTGGCCGAACGCGGCCGCTACGTATGCCAGGCCGCGCGCTTCAAAAAAGACGCGGATGGCGTCAAGGCACCGCAACGGGTTGAACAGGTGATAGCCAAGGTGCGGGGTATATCGGAGACCGTGGGTGCCAATCCCGAGGTCACTGAACAGGTATATCGAGCGATGATTGCGGCGTTTATTCAGTTGGAGTTGGCTGAGCACGCCGCTCCAACAGCCCAAAGAGAACCAGCACTTACACATACAAATTCTTAGCTTGCTTCTAACCTATTGAAAAATAGGCGGGAAATTTCGGACATTTTTTTAGCTTTTTTCAGTCAAGCCAAACTGCCTCCGACCTCATCCTTTTTAAGGGTGTTTTGGACTAGTATCGGGCGGCAATCAAATTGCCATCCCATCTATACACGGATCTGAATAGGTAAGAGGCTCACTATGGATTTCTTCGAAAAGCTAACCAGTTTGGCAGCAAAAGTTCGGCTACAAGGCCCTGCCATTCAAACAGAAGAAGCGACAAAAAATGCTTTCGTAATGCCTTTCATCAACACCGTGTTGGGCTACGACGTATTTGATCCACAGGAAGTAACGCCAGAATTTGTCTGTGATGTAGGGACGAAGAAAGGTGAAAAAATAGATTACGCGATCATGAAATAGGGTGAAGTCCAAATACTCATCGAATGCAAAAAAATTGGTGAGTCATTGAGCATCAACCATGCCTCACAGCTTTTTCGGTATTTTCATGTTACGAGCGCAAGGATCTCAATTCTCACCAACGGCCAGGTCTACAGGTTTTTTACCGACTTGGACGCCCCCAACAAAATGGACGAGAAGCCATTTCTAGAGCTGGACCTGCTGGATATTGACGAGTACGCGGTACCGGAGTTGGTCAAACTCACCAAGTCGGCTTTCGATGTTGACTCCATCATCAATGCAGCCGGAGAGCTGAAGTACGTCAGCCAGCTTAAAAAGCTCATTGGCAGTCAGGTAAGCAAACCAGAAGACGACTTCGTGAAGTTCTTCGCATCCCGTGTTTACGAGGGTGTCATCACGCAAAAAGTGCGTGAGCAATTTTTTGAACTGACCCGAAAAGCGTTAGCGCAATTTCTGAACGACCAGATCAACGATCGGCTGAAGTCGGCGATGAGTGGCGCGATCCAACCGACAATGGCATCAATCCCCATCGCGAACAGCGCGAATGCAGATGCGCAGGACAGGGACGAGTCCGAAGATAAGATTCTAACTACGCTTGAAGAACTGGAGGGTTACCACATCGTTCGCGCCCTCGTCCGATCCGTAGTCGATGCAAAACGCATCGTTCAACGAGATACCCAGAGCTATTTTGGGATACTGCTAGACGACAATAACCGCAAGCCCATCTGCCGACTTCACTTCAATCGAAGCCAGAAGTACATCGGGATATTCGATGAGGAAAAAAATGAGACCCGACACGCTATTTCATCTATCGATGAAATTTACGAGTATGCGGATTAACTGAAAAAAACTGTGGGCTATTACGACTGACAGTCGCGCCTGGATGGCCGGAGTCATCGATAAACCTCGTGGTGAACAGGCCTGCCCTGCGCAGGGCAAGCCTGCTCACCACAAAGGCAGTGCCGACCTATTAGGCTGCTGGCGTCATCGCTTGGGTCAGGTCATCCACGACTGCCTTGCCCATCTCGCACAGATAGTGAGCGGCCCAGGCGTATTGCTCACCACGCACATCCATGGCGGCTTCCATGGCGAGTTTCTTGGAGTAAAAAAGCAGGGTGGAGGCATGCTCCAGTGCTTGATCAATCGGCATGCCGGAATTGACGCGGAACAGAGGTTTCTCGTTTTCGCCGTAGTCGCCAAATGTGACGACGCCGAGGGTGGTGATTGAGGACAGGGGTGGGTCGGGGACGACGTTAAGGGAATCGTCGTTGATAGCCCTTTAGCCCAACACCTTTCTCACGCGCCTTTCACACCTCCTCGACAAATCCCCTTCTAGACTCTCCCTATCAGCCGTGAAACGGCCAGGGAGTACGCCATGTGGCGGTCTGCGGTATTGCTGTGTGTGTGGGTGGGGCTGTCGGGTTGCCAATCGACCCATCAGGATTTACTGGCCAAAGGTTACCCACCGGCCTTTGCTGATGGTTTTGACGATGGCTGCAGCAGTGGTCGCCAGGCGGCTGGCGTCATAAGCGGGGAGTTTCGCAAGAACGTGCCGCGTTATCTCAAAAACCGCGAATACGCCGAAGGCTGGGAAGATGGTTTTCGCCAGTGCAAAGCCATGCGTGAGAATGAAGAGCTGCGTGACTACAAAGACAATCACTGGGACGACCGCGACCGCGCCTGGCAGCACGAGAAAGACCGCGACGCAGCCCGGGCCTATCGCTCGCAATAGGTCGTTTTCAGACATCCATCGAAACTAAAGCGCGGCGACCATGGCCCAAGCTCCATAGAGGGAGAACGTCATGAGCCGAGCTTTTGTAAACGAAGACAACGCCGCCGCCCAGGCCGACCAGCCGGTGGAGCGCCAGGTCAGTGAGCAGCCCAACCGCCTCACCGCGCAAGGGCTGGCGCAGTTGCAGGCCAAGGTTGCGCAGTTGCAGCACGCATACAGCATCGAATCCGCCAAGGGCGATAAACAGCGCCAGGCTGACCTTGAACGGGATTTGCGTTACTTCAACCAGCGGCTGCAAAGCGCCCAGGTCGTGGCACCGGCCACCTCCACCGACAAGGTGCAGATCGGCAGTTGGGTGACCTTCGTCAACGAACAGGACGAGCAGCAGCGTATCCAGTTGGTTGGCGAAGACCAGGCCGATGCCAACGCCGGCTTGATCAACTGGGGCTCGCCCCTGGGCCGCGCATTGCTGGGCGCTCAGGTGGGCGACGAAGTGCTGTGGCAGCGCCCCGTCGGCGATCAGTTGATCGAAGTGCTGCGCATCGAGCCCGAGGTTTAGACGATGCCTTGGGCCAACATCGCGTCGGCGACTTTCACAAAGCCCGCGATGTTCGCGCCTTTGACGTAGTTGACCCGGCCGTTTTCCTCACCGTAGTGCACGCAGGCATGGTGGATCGACTGCATGATGTTGTGCAGCTTGCTGTCCACTTCACCCGCGGTCCATAGCAGGCGCATGGCGTTCTGCGACATTTCCAGGCCACTCACGGCCACGCCGCCGGCGTTGGATGCTTTGCCGGGCGCGAACAGAATGCCCGCGTCGATAAAGATATCCACAGCCTCCAACGTAGTCGGCATGTTGGCGCCTTCGGCCACGCAGAGGCAACCGTTGCGCAGCAGGGTGCGGGCGGCTTCGGCGTCGAGTTCGTTCTGGGTGGCGCAAGGCAGCGCGATATCACAGGCCAATTCCCACGGGGTTTTACCGGCGCGGAATTCCAGGCCGAAACGCGCGGCCAATTCGCTGATGCGACCACGCTGGACGTTTTTCAACGCCAGCAGGGCTGACCATTGCTCCTCGGTCAAACCGCTTTCGGCGTACAGGGTGCCTTCGGAGTCGGAGAGGGAAATCACTTTGCCACCCAGGTCCATGACCTTGCGCGCGGCGTACTGCGCGACGTTGCCGGAGCCGGATACCGCCACGCGCTTGCCTTCCACCCGCTGACCATTGCGCTTGAGCATTTCTTCGGCGAAGTACACGCAGCCGAAACCCGTGGCTTCGGGCCGAATCAGGCTGCCGCCGTAGGTCATGCCCTTGCCGGTCAGCACGGAGGTGAACTGGTTGCTCAAGCGTTTGTACTGGCCGAACAAAAAGCCGATCTCGCGCGCGCCCACGCCGATATCGCCGGCCGGTACGTCCACATCTGCGCCGATATGCCGGTACAGCTCGCTCATGAACGCCTGGCAAAAGCGCATGACTTCGGCGTCGCTCTTGCCCTTGGGGTCGAAGTCGGAGCCGCCTTTGCCGCCGCCCATCGGCAGTGAGGTCAGGGAATTCTTGAAGGTTTGCTCGAAGGCGAGGAACTTCAACACGCCCAGGTTCACCGATGGGTGGAAGCGCAGGCCGCCTTTGTACGGGCCAATGGCGCTGTTCATCTGGATACGGAAACCGCGATTGACCTGGACCTTGCCGTGATCATCCACCCAAGACACCCGAAAGGTGATCGCGCGTTCCGGCTCGCAGAGGCGCTCCAGGATGCCCGAGGTCAGGTAGTGGGGGTTGGCTTCAAGAAAAGGCCACAGACTACGTAGGACTTCTTCTACGGCCTGGTGGAATTCTGGCTGGTCAGGGTCGCGTTTTTTGAGGCGGGCAAGGAAAGATTCCACGGATTCGATCATGAAAAGTCTCGGCAGATTGATTGTTTTTAAATGAGATTGAGCCGGACCTTAGCAACTCGAATCGCACCTGAAAAGCGCAAAATGTCGCCATTGTGAATTTAAATGGTGCGTTTGATATAAATAAACGCGCTTGCTCGCACCAAAAAAGGGATTTCAACTCAGGGCACGCACCAATAGTTAAACTGCCTTGATCTTCCAGAAAAGACGCAAAAAAAAAGCGGAGCCCCGAAGGCTCCGCTCTTTCACACCACCCACCCAGATCAGGCGAGTTTTTTGTGGCGTACACGGTGCGGCTGGGCAGCGGCTTCGCCCAAACGCTTTTTACGGTCCGCTTCGTACTCGGTGTAGTTACCTTCGAAGAACACCGCTTGGGAGTCGTCTTCGTACGCTAGGATGTGGGTCGCGACGCGGTCAAGGAACCACCGATCGTGAGAGATCACAATGGCGGCGCCAGGGAAGTCCAGCAGGGCTTCTTCCAGGGAACGCAGGGTTTCAACGTCGAGGTCGTTGGACGGTTCGTCGAGCAGGAGCACGTTGCCGCCCTCTTTCAGGGTCAGGGCCAGGTGCAAGCGACCGCGCTCACCACCGGACAGGTCCTTGACGAACTTCTGCTGGTCGCCGCCCTTGAAGTTGAAACGGCCGACATAGGTACGCGACGGGATTTCATAGTTGCCGATACGGATCTGGTCGGAACCTTCGGAAATCTGCTGGAACACTGTCTTGCTGCCGTCCAGGTCTTCACGGCTCTGGTCCACACAGGCGAGCTGCACGGTTTCGCCGACTTCGATAGTGCCTGAATCCGGCGTTTCCTTACCCATCAGCATGCGGAACAGGGTGGATTTACCCGCACCGTTACCACCAATAACGCCGACGATCGCGCCTTTTGGCATGGAGAACGACAGGTTGTCGATCAACACGCGGTCGCCATAGCCTTTGGAAACGTTCTTGAATTCGATGACCTTGTCACCCAGGCGCGGGCCGGCCGGGATGTAGATCTCGTTGGTCTCGCTGCGCTTTTGGAATTCCTGCGATTGCATTTCTTCGAAGCGTTGCAGACGTGCCTTGGATTTGGACTGGCGGGCCTTGGCGCCTTTGCGCACCCACTCCAGTTCTTCCTTCATGGCTTTTTCATGCGCCGATTGTTGCTTGGATTCGGCAGCCAGACGGTCGGACTTGGCTTCCAGCCAACCGGAGTAGTTGCCCTCGTAAGGGATACCGGCGCCGCGGTCGAGCTCGAGGATCCAACCGGCAACGTTGTCCAGGAAGTACCGGTCGTGCGTGATCGCAACCACGGTGCCCGGGAAGTCGTGAAGGAAATGTTCCAGCCAGGCGACGGAATCGGCGTCCAAGTGGTTGGTAGGCTCATCGAGCAGCAGCATGTCGGGGGCCGACAGCAGCAGGCGGCACAGGGCCACACGACGTTTTTCACCCCCCGACAGGAATTCGACCTTGGCGTCCCAGGCGGGCAGGCGCAGCGCGTCGGCGGCGACTTCCAGCTGGCGCTCCAGGTTGTGACCGTCGCCGGCCTGCAGGATGGCTTCAAGCTTGGCCTGTTCCGCTGCCAGTTTGTCGAAGTCGGCATCCGGTTCGGCGTAGGCGGCATAGACTTCATCCAGGCGCGCCTGGGCGTCCTTGATGACGCTGACGGCCTCTTCGACCACTTCACGTACGGTCTTGGTCGGATCCAGGATGGGTTCCTGTGGCAGGTAGCCGATGTTCAGGTCGGGCATCGGGCGGGCTTCGCCTTCGAACTCAGTGTCGACGCCGGCCATGATTTTCAGCAGCGTGGACTTACCCGAACCGTTGAGGCCGAGCACGCCGATCTTGGCGCCAGGGAAAAAGGACAGCGAAATATTTTTCAGGATTTCCCGCTTCGGAGGGACAACTTTACCCAGCCGATGCATGGTGAAGACGTATTGAGCCAAAATGTGGACCTCATGAAAAAGTGAGAACAGGCCTACGTAGCGTCATGGCGCGGTACATAGCATTGCGAATCCTCAAGGTTAACCTAAGTGACCGAGCGTATCGAAATCTATCTGTTAGATTAGCCGGCCATCCCCCCCTCAGCGGTTTCAGGAAACAACCTTCATGCTCAGCGTCATGTCTGCACTCGCGTTGCTGCTGTTAATGCCGGGGCCCACCAACACATTGCTATTGCGCTCGGGATTACTCACCGGGTTCAGGCGCGCCTGGCCACTGAGCCTGCTGGAATGCCTGGCGTACCTGGTGCAAATATCCTTTTGGGGCTACCTGCTCAGCCATCTGGGCGACAGCGCGCCATGGGGGCTCAAGCTCGTGCAGTTCGCTTCGGTCTGTTATTTGATCAGGACTTCCTACCTGCTGTGGTGCAATCCCGACGAAACACTCAACTCCGCGCCTGCAGCACGCGTATCCAAACTGCATTTCTTTTTGCTGACGCTGATCAACCCCAAGGGATTGCTGATCGTCTCGTTCATCGTCCCGATGCAGACGTTTGCCGACGTGAACCTGTATGTGCAGTTCGTCGCACAATTCACGCTGGTGGTGATACCGGTGGGGTGCACCTGGGTACTGTTCGGAGCCCGCATCAAACAAGGCGGATACGCCTGGTTGACGCCCCACACCATCAACCGCGCGGCCTCTGTGGTGATCAGCCTCTTCACGCTGGCGATCCTGACCCGGCTGGCAGACAGCCTGATCCATACCGGCAGCGCGCTTTAGTCCCCGCCAAGCGGGGCTGGCACTTTGCCACAAGTCAAGGCATGCTAGCCGCCCTCCGGGCGTCCGGCTTATAGTGCACGTCGCGCGCCAGTCCAGCCAAACCGCAGGATCACAGCTTGTCCAAAGTCACGCCGCCAACTCCCCTGCGCGCCGCTCATATTGCGCCGGGAGCGCCCCTGCACGGCACCCTCAAAGGCGCATTGGCGACGCTCGTCCTCATGCTGCTCGCCTTATTGTTCTGGCAACTGCTGGACCAGCTGCAGCAAAACCAGAAGAACCAGCAGCAATACACCATCGACTACAGCGCCGACCTGGCTGAACAGATCAGCCTGAACAT
Organism: Pseudomonas marginalis; assembly: GCF_001645105.1. GTDB lineage: Bacteria > Pseudomonadota > Gammaproteobacteria > Pseudomonadales > Pseudomonadaceae > Aquipseudomonas > Aquipseudomonas petroselini. The sequence goes on along the minus strand of NZ_LKEG01000033.1, from coordinate 38,940 downwards.
GGCCCTGAGCGCAAAAATCGCCCTGAACCTGCTGCCGATGATCGAACCACCGCGCGACAGCGAACAGCAACAAGCGTTGATGCGCACCCTGCAGCGCTCGCTGCCGGAGCTGCGCAGCCTCGCCCTGCTCGCCCCCAGCGGCGCGGTGATCAGTGACAGCGCCAGTGACAGCCAGGACAGCGCCTTGCTCGAGGAGTTGGTGCAGCGCAGCCACGGCCAGTCCTACTACCTGAGCAACAGCAACGACGGCACCCTCATCTATCTATTGCTGCACCAGCCCAGCGGTGGCTCGAGGGTTTACTGGGCGCTGCGCCTGTCGCCCAATTACCTGGCAAACCTCACACGCCAGGACGGTCAGGGCCTGCGCCCCATGTGGGCCATCGAGAATCGCCTCAACCACCGCGTCATCAGCCGCGACAGTGGTATGCCGGCGCAGTGGACGTCCGCCCTCACCCCGGACGAATTGAATAAAAGCGTACTGGTCACGCCCCTGAGCAAAAGCGACTGGCAGTTGCGCGGGTTGTTCGACCGCACCGCCGTGCTGGAACAACTGCTGCCGGCGTTCATCGGCAAATGCCTGCTGGGCCTGGCCTTCTCGCTGATCCCGGTAATCGTGCTGCTGAACATGCGCCGTCGCCAGCGCCAGGTGCATGAAGGGCGGCGACGCTACCAGGATATTTTCGAAGGCACCGGCGTGGCCCTGTGCGTGCTTGACCTGTCAGGCCTGAATACCTTCTTCCAAAGGACCCCACTGGAGACTCGCGAGCAACTGCACGCCTGGCTGCAGGACAACCCCGATGAGCGTCAGCAACTGCTAAAGGAACTGCGCATCACCGAGGTCAACCAAGTGGCGGTGCGCCTGCTCAACGTGGGCTCTTGCGAGGAGGCCTGGGAGCGCCTGATCGATGACTGCCCGCGCAACGCCACCTCCATCGGCTACCAGATCCTCGAAGCCGTACTGACCCAACAGCACCAGTTGGAGCTGGAAATCCAGCTCAAGGACGTGGCCGGTAACGAGCAGTACCTGTGGCTGGTGATGCGCCTGCCGGAGCAGCAGGACGACTCCAAGGCCGTGATCCTCAGCATCAGTGATATCACCAGCCGCAAACTGATCGAGTTGTCGTTGGTGGAGCGCGAGAGCTTCTGGTCGGACGTGGTGCGCACCGTCCCCGATCACCTGTACGTGCAGGACGTGATCAGCCAGCGCATGATTTTCAGCAACCACCATTTGGGCCACACCCTCGGCTATAACAAAGCCGAACTGCAGCAAATGGGCGAATACTTCTGGGAAATCCTGCTGCACCCCGAGGACGCCGAGCACTACCACGACTTGCGCCAGCAACAACGCCAGGTCGGCTACACCACCCAATTGCAATGCCAGCTGCGCTTTCGCCATCGCAACAACCAATGGCGGCGTTTTGACATCCGCGAACAGGCCCTGGCCCGCGACAAGTCTGCGCAGATCACCCGCATCATCGGCGTGGCCAAGGACATCACCGATCAGATCGAAGCCAGCGAATCCCTGCGCGACAGCGAACAGCGTTACCGCATGCTCGCCGAAAGCATCAGCGACGTGATCTGCTCCACCGACAGCCAGTTGGCCCTCAATTACATCAGCCCTTCGGTCAACGCCGTGCTGGGCTATGACGTGGATTGGGTGTTCAAGAACGGCTGGCAGTCGATCATCGCCAACCCGCAGCAACTGACCGGCATTTATAGCCTGGTGGAACAGGTCAGCCGCGCCTTGGGCGATATCGAAGCACTGAATAAGCTGCGCGATGAGATTCAAACCCAACTGTTCCTGTTCGACTGCCTGCGCGCTGACGGTCGCAAAGTGCCGATCGAGTTACGCCTGGTGCTGGTGTGGGACGAACACGGCGCATTCGAAGGCATCCTTGGCGTGGGCCGCGATATCAGCCAGCAACGCCGTGCCGAGAAAGACCTGCGCATGGCGGCCACGGTTTTCGAACACTCCACGTCGGCGATCCTGATCACCGACCCCGCCGGTTACATCGTGCAAGCCAACGAGGCGTTCAGCCGGGTCAGCGGCTATGAGGTCAGCGATGTACTCGACCAGTTGCCGAACATGCTTACCGTCGACGAACAGCAGGAAGCCCACCTGCGCTACGTGCTCAAACAGTTGCACCAGCACAGCACCTGGGAAGGCGAAGTGTGGCTCAAGCGCCGCAACGGCGAGCATTACCCCGCCTGGGTCGGCATCACCGCCGTGTTCGACGACGAAGGCGACCTGGCCAGCTATGTGTGCTTCTTCAGTGATATCAGCGAGCGCAAGGCCAGCGAGCAACGCATCCACCGCCTGGCCTACTACGACGCCCTGACCCACCTGCCTAACCGCACGCTGTTCCAGGACCGCCTGCACACTGCGTTGCAGTCGGCCGAACGGCAGAAGTCGTGGGTGGTGCTGATGTTCCTCGACCTCGACCGCTTCAAGCCGATCAACGACTCCCTGGGCCACGCCGCCGGCGACCGCATGCTCAAGGAAATGGCCACGCGCCTGCTGGGCTGCGTGGCCGAAGACGATACCGTGGCGCGCATGGGTGGCGACGAGTTCACCTTGCTCCTGCAACCGCGGATCAGCCGCGAAATGGCGCTGAACCGTGCGATCCATGTGGCCGAGCAGATCCTCGCCAGCCTGGTGAAACCGTTCGTACTGGAAGGCCGCGAGTTCTTTGTGACGGCCAGTATCGGCATCGCCCTCAGCCCGCAGGACGGCAACGAGCTGAGTCAGCTGATGAAAAACGCCGACACCGCGATGTATCACGCCAAGGAACGCGGCAAGAACAATTTCCAGTTCTACCAGGCGGACATGAACGCCAGCGCCCTGGAGCGCCTGGAGCTGGAAAGCGACCTGCGCCACGCCCTGGACCAGAACGAATTCGTGCTCTATTACCAACCGCAGTTCAGCGGCGACGGTAAACGCCTGACCGGCGCCGAAGCCTTGCTGCGCTGGCGTCATCCACGACGTGGCCTGGTGCCGCCGGGGGATTTCATCCCGGTGCTGGAAGAATTGGGCCTGGTGGTGGACGTGGGCGACTGGGTGATCAGCGAAGCCTGTCGCCAGCTCAAGACCTGGCACCAGAACAAGGTGCGCGTGCCGAAAGTCTCGGTGAACATCTCGGCGCGGCAGTTCTCCGACGGGCAGTTGGGCACGCGCATCGCCACCATTCTCAAGGACACCGGCCTGCCGCCGGCATGCCTGGAGCTGGAGCTGACCGAAAGTATCCTGATGCGCGAAGTCAACGAAGCCCTGCATATCCTCGACAGCCTGAAAAACCTGGGCCTGAGCATTGCGGTCGACGACTTCGGCACGGGTTATTCGTCGCTCAACTACCTCAAGCAATTCCCCATCGATGTGTTGAAGATCGACCGCACCTTCGTCGATGGCCTACCGTCCGGCGAACAGGACGCGCAGATCGCCCGCGCGATTATCGCCATGGCCCACAGCCTGAACCTGGCCGTGATCGCCGAGGGCGTGGAAACCCATGAGCAGCTGGACTTCCTGCGTGAGCATGGGTGTGACGAGGTGCAGGGCTACTTGTTCGGGCGGCCGATGCCGGCGAATCGGTTCGAGGCGCAGTTCAGCAATGATGCGCTGTTCATGTTCGACTGAAATTCTGCGGTGAGGCCACTGGCCTAATCGGGGGCAAGCCCCCTCCCACATTCTGATCTGTGAACACATTCAACTGTGGGAGGGAGCCTGCCCCCGATTAGGCACTCACAGCCACCGCCTATCCCAGATGAGCCCCGCTTGTCCGCGACATGATGTCCTTTCATATGCCATCTAAAACCCATTGGGTTAGAATGCCCTCCTTTTCTGCCCCCGATCCTTGAGGACCGCCATGTTCAGCCGTGATTTGACTATTGCCAAGTACGACGCCGATCTCTTCGCCGCCATGGAGCAAGAAGCCGTGCGCCAGGAAGAGCACATTGAGCTGATCGCTTCGGAAAACTACACCAGCCCTGCGGTGATGGAGGCTCAAGGTTCGGTTCTGACCAACAAGTACGCCGAAGGCTACCCAGGCAAGCGCTACTACGGTGGTTGCGAGTACGTCGACGTGGTTGAGCAGTTGGCCATCGACCGTGCAAAAGAACTGTTCGGCGCCGATTACGCCAACGTCCAGCCGCACGCCGGTTCCCAAGCCAACAGCGCCGTGTACCTGGCCCTGCTGCAAGGCGGCGACACCATCCTGGGCATGAGCCTGGCCCACGGCGGTCACCTGACCCACGGCGCCAGCGTTTCGTCCTCCGGCAAGCTGTACAACGCCGTTCAATACGGTATCGATGCCAACGGCCTGATCGACTACGACGAAGTCGAGCGCCTGGCGGTCGAGCACAAGCCAAAAATGATCGTGGCCGGTTTCTCTGCCTACTCGCAGATCCTGGATTTCCCACGCTTCCGCGCCATCGCCGACAAGGTGGGCGCATACCTGTTCGTTGACATGGCTCACGTAGCCGGTCTGGTCGCCGCTGGCGTCTACCCGAACCCGGTGCCTTACGCTGACGTAGTGACCACGACTACCCACAAGACCCTGCGCGGTCCACGTGGCGGCCTGATCCTGGCACGCGCCAACGCCGAGATCGAGAAGAAGCTGAACTCCGCCGTATTCCCTGGCGCCCAAGGTGGCCCGCTGGAGCACGTCATCGCCGCCAAAGCGATCTGCTTCAAGGAAGCGCTGCAGCCTGAGTTCAAGACTTACCAGCAACAAGTGGTGAAAAACGCCCAGACCATGGCCAGCGTGTTTATCGAGCGCGGCTTTGACGTGGTGTCCGGCGGTACTGAGAACCACCTGTTCCTGCTGTCGCTGATCAAGCAGGACATTTCCGGTAAAGATGCTGACGCTGCCCTGGGCAAAGCCTTCATCACCGTGAACAAGAACTCCGTGCCGAACGACCCACGTTCGCCGTTCGTGACTTCGGGCCTGCGCTTCGGCACCCCGGCGGTGACCACTCGCGGCTTCAAGGAAGCAGAGTGCAAGGAACTGGCTGGCTGGATCTGCGACATCCTGGCTGACCTGAACAACGAAGCCGTGATCGACGCGGTGCGTGAGAAGGTCAAGGCCATCTGCAAGAAGCTGCCGGTGTACGGCGCTTGATTGCAGTTGCTTGACTAAAAAGCCCGGCGCTTGAGCCGGGCTTTTTTATGCTTGAAAACACTGAATTCTCAACCTGTGCAAGCCCCCCTCCCCCATTTTTGACTGTGTTTCAGGTCAAATCAGGGTTGATAGACCTTTGCAAACCCTTCGCGAATCTTGTCTTCCGGCAATTCGTCGGCAATAAACACAATCACACTCTCCCGTGCCTCGCCTTCGGCCCACTCGGTATCCCAATCGAAACCGTAGAGCTTAAGCACACCCTGGAACACCATGCGCCGGTCTTCCCCGGCGATGTTCAACACGCCCTTGTAACGCAGCAATTGCTTGCCATGGTCTTCCAGCAGTTCGTTCATGAACTCACTGAGCCGGTCGATATCCAGCGGTTCCTCGGTACGCAGCACCAGGCTGGAAATACGGTCGACGGACGGCGCGGCGCTCACCGGGCGCAGGCTCATGCCGGCGTTGAGGTTGAAACCGCGCACATCGAGCAGTTCAGCCAGGTCAATGATGCCATGGTCCACCACGCGTATCGGCGCACGGCGGTTGATGCGCGTGAGGCGTTCGCTGAGCGCATCGAAGGTGGCGTCATCCACCAGGTCGCGTTTGCTCACCAGCAGGCGGTCGGCAAAACCGATCTGGGCCTGGGCAATGGTCTGGGTCAGGTGATGTTCAGCGTGGGCTGCGTCCACCAAAGTGATGATGCCATCGAGGATGTAGCGCTCGCGCAGTTCCTCGTCGATGAAAAAGGTCTGGGCCACGGGGGCGGGGTCGGCGAGGCCGGTGCACTCGATCACCAGGCGGTCGAAGGCGATCTCGCCGCTGTCCAGGCGCTCGAGCAGCAGGTACAGGGCTTTGGTCAGGTCGGTGTGGATGGTGCAGCACACGCAGCCGTTGGACAGGGTCATGACTTGCACCGGTTCGGCGCCCAAGAGCTGGGTGTCGATACCGGCGTCACTGAATTCGTTTTCGATCACCGCGATTTTAAGGCCATGCTCGGCCTTGAGCAGGTGGCGCAGCAAGGTGGTCTTGCCGGCCCCGAGGAAGCCGCTGAGGATGGTTACTGGAATGGGAGAGGACAAAATATTCTCCTTGGAGGAATACAAAAACAAATGTGGGAGGGGGCTTGCCCCCGATAGCAGTGTGTCAGGCACGGGTATGTCACTGACACATCGCTATCGGGGGCAAGCCCCCTCCCACAATAAACCACTGCTAGCCCGGGTTACCGAGTCAGCAGCACTTGGGCCCACCCTTGCCGCCGTAACGGGCCTCTTGGCGTTCCCGGAAGAACGCCTTGTAGTCCATCATCGGTTTGTCCGGGTGCTTGGTTTGCATATGCTCGACGTAGGTGTCGTAGTCGGGCATGCCGACCATCAGGCGCGCGGCCTGACCGAGGTATTTACCGAGGCGACTGATGTCATTGAACATGGTTGCAATCCTCAATCACGCGTCCGGAACAGCCTGGAACGGGGCTTCTTTATCCGTACGTTCTTTGTTGCCCCAGGCGGCGACGCCGACCTTGAGCGCATAGAACAGGATGCTGAATACCACGAACAGGAACAGCGCCGTCAGCGTTGCGTTGGTGTAGGCGTTCCAGATCACGTGCTGCATCTGGTCGATGTTCTTGGCCGGGGCCAGGATCTGACCATTGGCCAACGCATCGCTGTACTTCTTGGCCAGCGACAGGAAGCCGATCGCCGGGTTGGCGTCGAACAGCTTGATGAAGCCCGCGGTGGTGGTGCAGATCAGCAGCCAGACGGCCGGCAGCATGGTCACCCAGATGTAGCGTTGGCGTTTCATTTTGATCAGCACAACGGTCGCCAGCATCAGCGCGATACCCGCCAGCATCTGGTTGGAGATACCGAACAGCGGCCACAAGGTGTTGATGCCGCCCAGTGGGTCGATCACGCCTTGGTACAGCAGGTAACCCCACATGGCCACGCAACCGGCGGTCGCGATCAGGTTGGCGGTCCATGACTCGGTGCGTTTCAGCGCGGGCACGAAGGAGCCCAGCAAGTCCTGCAGCATGAAGCGACCGGCACGGGTACCGGCGTCGACGGCGGTCAGGATGAACAGCGCTTCGAACAGGATCGCAAAGTGGTACCAGAACGCCATGGTGTTTTCACCCGGCAGTACGCTGTGCAGGATCTGCGCGATACCCACCGCCAGGGTCGGTGCACCGCCGGCACGCGCCAGGATGGTGGTTTCACCGATGTCATGGGCCACGGCCGACAGGGCTTCAGGGGTAATTGCAAAACCCCAGCTGCTGACGGTTTGCGCCACGGTCACCACGTCGGTACCGACAATAGCGGCCGGGCTGTTCATGGCGAAGTAAACGCCGGGCTCGATCACCGAAGCGGCAACCATCGCCATGATGGCCACGAACGACTCCATCAACATGCCGCCATAACCGATGTAGCGGGCATGGCTTTCGCTGGCCAACAACTTGGGCGTAGTGCCCGAAGAAATCAGCGCGTGGAAACCCGAGACCGCGCCGCAGGCGATGGTGATGAACAGGAACGGGAACAAGCCGCCCTTCCACACCGGGCCGGTGCCGTCGATGAACTGGGTCAGTGCCGGCATTTTCAGGTCGGGCATGGTCACCAGGATGCCGATGGCAAGCGCGATGATGGTGCCGATTTTCAGGAAGGTGGAGAGGTAGTCACGCGGCGCAAGGATCAGCCACACCGGCAGTACCGCTGCAACGAAACCGTAGCCGATCAGCATCCAGGTGATCTGGATCCCGGTGAAGGTGAAGGCCTTGGCCCACACCGGATCAGCAGCAATCTGCCCACCCAGCCAGATCGAACCCAGCAGCAACAGCACGCCAATGATCGAGATTTCACCGATGCGGCCCGGGCGGATGTAGCGCATGTAGATGCCCATGAACATCGCGATCGGGATGGTCGCCATCACGGTGAAGATGCCCCACGGGCTCTCGGCCAGGGCCTTGACCACGATCAGCGCCAGCACCGCGAGGATGATGATCATGATCAGGAAGCAGCCAAACAGCGCGATGGTGCCGGGGATGCGACCCATCTCTTCGCGAACCATATCCCCCAGGGAACGGCCGTTACGACGCGTGGACAAGAACAGGATCATGAAGTCCTGCACCGCACCGGCCAGGACCACGCCGGCAATCAGCCAGAGCGTGCCGGGCAAATAGCCCATTTGCGCCGCCAGCACCGGGCCGACCAGCGGGCCTGCACCGGCAATCGCGGCAAAGTGGTGACCGAATAGGATGTGTTTGTTGGTCGGCACATAGTCCAGACCGTCGTTGTTGAGCACTGCGGGGGTGGCCCGCCGTGGGTCGAGTTGCATCACATTGTTAGCGATGAACAGACTGTAGTAACGGTACGCAACCAAGTAGATGGCCACAGCCGCGACCACAATCCACAAGGCGTTGATCGCCTCGCCGCGGCGCAAGGCCACTACGCCTAGGGCGCACGCTCCTACAATTGCCAGCACCAGCCAGGGTAGGTGGCGTAGCAGGCTATTATTATTTTTCATTTTTATATTCCAGCCAGGGTGGACAGAAAGGACAGCCATCCGGAGTTTAGCGCTACTGGCCTTAAAGGCCACCCCCCTACGTTGGTCTAGAGCCTTCTAGGGGCAAAAAAAGCAGAAATAACGGCCCGATGATGGCGCAGGGCTACAATCCTTTTAACCACAGAGGGTTTCACCATGACCGAGCAGCCGTCTGACCGCCGTCGTTTTCGCCGGATCGCCTTTGATGCCAAGACCGAACTTCGGCAAAACGGGCGCGAATGGCCAGTGCAATTAGTAGATTTGTCGCTGAGGGGCCTGTTGGTGCAACGGCCCGAAGACTGGAAGGGCAATAAGGCGCTGCCGTTCGATGTCGACATACGCCTGGACCCCAAGGCGCATATAAAGATGCAAGTGAAGCTCACTCATGAGGATCATGGGCAACTGGGTTTTGTGTGCAAAGACATCGATCTGGAGTCGATCAGCCACTTGCGGCGGCTGATCGAGTTGAATCTGGGCGACCAGGAAGAGTTGGAGCGAGAGCTGGGTGCTTTGCTGGAGGTATGAACCCCCATTATGGTTGAGCATGAATGGCTGACAGGCGCTGGATTGGTGCTGCTGGGTGTTATAACGGGTTTTATCGGAACCAATACGGGAGGCAGTGTATTTCTAACCGTTCCAGTGATGATCTGGCTTGGGATACCCCCTCAGTCTTCGATAGCGACCGCTCGCCTGGCTTCGGTAGGCACTATGTTCGCCGGCTTGAGGCACTTTCATAACAGTGGAAAAGTGGATTACAGGCTAGCGGCCCCCGCGGCGGCACTTGGGTTGGCGGGCGCCTTGATCGGTGCAAGTCTGCTCGTGCAAATAGACCCCGCGCTGCTGCATAAAATCATTGGCGGCCTGACGCTACTCTTGGTGGCACTTTCACTCATCAGGAAGCCTCATTCGCCGAAGGCTACACCCTCATCGCTCAGGCGCTTTTGCGGCTATGTACTGTTTGTTCCCGTGGGCATGATTGGCGGTTTATTTGGCGGCCAAGCCAAGTTATCAACTTATTTGTATATTATTTTTTTTAAAAAAACGATCAGTGAGTCAATTGGTACTCGGAAAGTCGGAGGTCTCATCCTCTCCGTTGGCTCGTTAATAATATTCGGTATCAGCGGCATCATTAATTGGCAGTACGGATGTTGCCTGATCATAGGCACGCTGGTGGGCGCCAATGCGGGCGCCAAGTTTGCTCTACAGAAAGGCGATAAGTGGATGGAGAGCGCTTTCAATGTCGTCGTCGTCGCCTTGGCGTTGAAAATGCTCTTCTGGTAACGGTTCTCTCACGGGAAAAACGACAGTTCAGGGAAATGCCGTACGCGTGGGGAAGTCGCTTTCCGTGTCCCAGTAACCCGCTTTCTGGCTCACCGCGACCTGCCACTGCCCATCCACAAAACGATAAGTTTGGTAGCGGGTGGCAAAATCATCCTCGCCATCACCGTCCATAAATGAAGAAACTTGCAGCAGCTCATCCGCGCCACCTTTGACCGGCGATGCAACCCGCCACGCGGCCTTGCCGGTCTGGGCCAAGGTCAGCGTTTTGACCTTGCCGTCAGCGTCCTTGTAACTCATAGGCTCAAGTTTTTGCTTGGCCGGCAGCAGCAGTTGAGTCGCCGGCCCACTGTAACTCCCCATTGGCGCGGTCTGATCAATGATCAGAAAATACACCGCGTCCGGTAGGCCTTTGAGCGGGGCTTTCTTGACCTCGGCCAAAGGATAACCGAGGTCGTCGTGCGCGACTAAATCCCCCGACGCCGACAGCAATCGCACCTGGGCTCCGAGCAGCGGGTTTTCTACCAGGTCACCGGGTTCGTCGAACGAATCCTCATCCAGGCCACTGCCCCAACTGTCCTTGTGCATCTGTGCGCTGATGCGTTGATCTTCGAGTACCTGCAAGACGCTGCCGTCTTGCGTCACTAGTTTTTGGGCCAGGCGGTAACCGGCCGGCAGCTTGGCCGTGTCGGCCCACGCCATCGCAGGCAACCCGGCCAAGGCGATAAACAAGGCGATTACGCCCCACCTACTTGATCGTTGCATTGCATCCATCCTTGATCTACTCGAAAAGTGCATCCAACGCCTGCTCCAAGCGCGTCACCCCAATAATCTGTATACCCGGCGGCGACTCCTTCGGCGCATTACCCTTGGGCACGATGGCGCGCTTGAAGCCGTGCTTGGCTGCTTCCTTGAGGCGCTCCTGGCCGCTGGGCACCGGGCGAACTTCGCCCGACAGCCCGACTTCGCCAAACACCAGCAGGTCATGAGGCAACGGCCGATTGCGCAAGCTCGACATCACAGCCGCCATCAACGCAAGGTCGGAGGCGGTTTCCAATACCTTGACCCCGCCCACTACGTTAAGGAACACGTCCTGGTCGTGGGTCGGAATACCACCGTGACGGTGCAGCACCGCCAGCAGCATCGCCAACCGGTTCTGATCCAGGCCCAGCGTCACGCGGCGCGGGTTGGCCAGATGGCTGTCATCCACCAACGCCTGCACTTCCACCAGCATCGGGCGAGTGCCTTCCCACGTCGCCATCACCACGCTGCCTGGGACTTCTTCCTGGGCGCGGGTCAGAAAAATCGCCGACGGGTTGGAGACTTCTTTCAATCCGCGGTCAGTCATGGCGAACACGCCCAACTCATTCACCGCGCCGAACCGGTTCTTTACCGCTCGCAGCAAACGCAGGCGGCCATCGGATTCACCTTCGAAATACAGCACGGTGTCGACCATATGCTCCAGCACCCGTGGCCCGGCCAATGCGCCCTCTTTGGTCACATGGCCGACCAGGAAGATCGCCGTGCCGCTCTGCTTGGCATACCGCACCAACAGCGCGGCGCTCTCACGCACCTGGGATACACCGCCCGGCGCCGATTGCAGTTGCTCGGTGAAAATCGTCTGGATCGAGTCGATCACCATGACCTTGGGTTTTTCGATCCGGGCCGTGGCGATGATGCTTTCGATGCAGGTTTCGGTCATCACCCGCAGTTGGTCCTGGGGCAAGCCCAGGCGGCGGGCGCGCATAGCGACTTGTTGCTGGGATTCTTCGCCCGTGACATACAGCGCCGGCATGCGGCTGGCGATGCTGCACAGCGTCTGCAACAGGATGGTCGACTTGCCGATACCAGGGTCGCCGCCGATCAGCACCACCGAGCCGTCCACCAGGCCGCCGCCCAACACGCGGTCGAGCTCACCGGAGGCTGTGGAGAAGCGCGGGATTTCTTCCACGCTGACTTCGGCCAGGGTCTTGATCTGCGCCTGCTGGCCGGTCCAGCCGGCACGGCCGGTGGGAGCCGCCGCGCCGCCGCTTTCGATCATGGTTTCAGTCAGGGTGTTCCACGCGCCGCATTCGGTGCACTGGCCGGCCCACTTGGGAAAGGTCGCGCCGCACTCCGTGCAGCCGTACATGCGCTTGGCCTTTGCCATTTGAGAACCTCCAACTGAAAAACCGCGATGATAGCTCAGCGCGGCGCCGGGGTCCGGATTTCACCGCTGGCCAATCGTGAAGCACTGTTGCCGATCGGGTCTTCAGCATTGAGGTCCGCGCCCTTGGCTTTGAGTTCGTCCAGCAACTCGACACGCTTGAACAGCCCGGCGTACATGGCCGCGGTCTGCCCGGCGCCGTTGCGCTGGTCGGGGTTGCAGTCGGTGGCGAGCAGGCGCTGGGCAATCTTCAGTTCGCCTTTGAAAATCGCCCCCATCAGTGCGGTGTTACCACGTTTATCCTGCACGCAGGCGTCGGCGCCGGCGCTGAGCAGGCGTTCCACGAACGGGCCCTGCCCGTGGTAGGCGGCGAGGATCAGCGCGGTGTAGCCCTTATCGTCCTGAGTGTTGAGGCTGTAGCCGGAGTCGATAAAGGTATTGAGCATGTCGATATCGCCCCGCCGGGCAGCGTCGAAATAGTAGTCCTGCAGCTGGGCCTTGAGCGCCGCCGGGTCAGGGGACTCGGCCTGGGCGACAAAAGCCAGCATGGCCATCAGCAAACCGATAGAGATACGCATGAGGGGTTCTCCTGCAAGGGTCGACGCCCAGGCATGGGCGTCGACCGCAACCAACGGATCAGTCAGTCAGTTTTTCAGCCAGCGCTTTCACGCGCGACAGGTCACCTTTGGCGACCTTGGCCACGCCAGTGCCGTATTCCGGGTCGGCCTTATAGAGGAACGACAGGATGATGTGCTTGCTTTCGTCATCCGTGGTGGCCAGGGAGCCGCCGAAGTTATCGATCAGGTCCTGACGCTCTTTGGGGCTGTAAGAGCGATACAGGTCACCGGCCTGCTTGAAGTTCTGCTCGCGCTGGATCTTCGCTTGCTGGGTGCTGCCCGACAGCGCCGACTGGCTGTAACGCGCGGTCTGTGGCTCTTCGCGAGGTTCCAGACGGCTTGGCTGGTAGTTCACGCCGCTGGTGGTCTTGCCAGTATTGAGTGCACCGTCCTGGTTACCGTTGTTGACGGTCACCCGTGGCGCGTTGATCGGCAGTTGCAGGGCGTTGGCGCCCAGGCGGTACATCTGGGTGTCGGCGTAGGAGAACACGCGGCCTTGCAGCAGGCGGTCTTCCGACGGCTCGATGCCCGGCACCAGGTTGGCCGGGGCCATGGCCACCTGCTCGGTTTCCTGGAAGACGTTGGCCGGGTTACGGTTCAACACCATCTGTCCAACTTTGCGCTCGGGCACATTCGGCCAGATCTTGGTGGCGTCCAGCGGGTCGAAGTCGAACTTGGCCAGGTCTTCAGGCTTGAGCACCTGCACGTACAGGTCCCACTTGGGGAAGTCGCCCTTGTTGATATGGGTGACCAGGTCGTTGGTCATGTGGCTGTAGTCACGCCCCTGCACTTCGGTGACTTGCTTGGGATCAAGATTCTTGATGCCTTGCAGGCTCTTCCAGTGGAACTTGACGTAGTGCACCTCGCCCTTGGCGTTGATCAGCTTGTAGGCGTGCACGCCGTTGCCGTCCATCTCCCGGTAGCTGGCCGGGGTGCCGGAGTCGGAGTACAGCTCGGTGAGCGTACGGGTGGACTCGGGTACGTGGGAGAAGAAATCGAAGCGACGGGAATCGTCATCCAGGTTGGTGCGCGGGTCCGGCTTGAAGGCGTGGACCATGTCCGGGAACTTGATGGCATCACGGATAAAGAACGTCGGGAAGTTGTTGCCGACCAGGTCCCAGTTGCCGTCGGCGGTGTAGAACTTGGTGGCGAAACCGCGTGGGTCACGCAGGGTTTCCGGGGAGTGGTTGCCGTGGACCACGGCGGAGAAACGCACAAACACCGGGGTGGCTTCGCCGGCTGCGAATACCTTGGCCTTGGTCAGGTCGCTGAGGCTGTCAGTGACGGTGAAGGTGCCGTGGGCGCCGGTGCCACGGGCGTGTACCACGCGCTCGGGGATGCGCTCGCGGTCAAAGCGTTGCAGCTTTTGAATAAGCTGCACGTCTTGCAGCAGCACCGGGCCATTCGCGCCGGCGGTCTGCGAGTTCTGGTTGTCGCCGACAGCGGCACCATTATCGCGGGTCAGGTTAGCGGCTTGCACTGAGAGGGAAAGCAGGCTGGCGGTCACCAGTACCAGCGCGGTTCGCGCTGCAACAGGCCCGCGGGTCATTGGGGTTTTCATCAAGGTTTCCTCTGGTTTTTTTAGTGCACATTCAGTTGTGCTTGCCAGAGGCTAGTGACCCGAGCGCCAGAAGATAAATAGAAAAGCCATACCAACCCGATTAATAAAATAATCTGGTAACCCACTGATGCCACGCGTATTTCGCGCGCGATTGGTGGCACTTTGCAAACTATTTGCGATTTAATGTGTCGATTAAAGCTAACAGTGTTAGCGGTTGTGTCAGGCAAGCCCGCTACGACTGACTTACACTAAGTGCCACCCTTCTCATCTGTAACAAGGAATAACCTATGGGCGTGATCAGTGAGTTCAAGGCCTTCGCGGTCAAAGGTAATGTGGTCGACATGGCCGTCGGTATCATCATCGGCGCAGCCTTCGGCAAAATTGTTTCTTCGTTTGTAGGCGACGTGGTGATGCCGCCCATAGGTCTGTTGATCGGTGGTGTGGACTTCGGCGACCTGGCGGTCACGCTCAAGGCGGCGCAGGGCGATGTGCCTGCGGTGGTGCTGGCATACGGCAAGTTCATCCAGAGCGTGATCGACTTTGTGATCGTCGCGTTTGCGATCTTCATGGGGGTCAAGGCGATCAACCGTCTGAAGCGTGAAGAGGCGGTAGCGCCTAGCTTGCCACCAACGCCGACCAAGGAAGAAGTATTGCTGGGTGAGATCCGCGATCTGCTCAAGGCGCAGAATGACAAGCCGCTTCCGTAAGTACAGGCTTGGAAAAAAGGCGCCTGCCTGAGGCTAATGCCAGTCAGTTAAGAAGCAGCAAGAGCGAACAGTAACCTGTGGCGAGGGAGCTTGCTCCCGCTGGACTGCGCAGCAGTCCCAGTCTTTTGAAACAAAGAGCTGGGGCCGCTTGCGACCCAGCGGGAGCAAGCTCCCTCGCCACAGGTACGGTGCTCACCCTTAACTGACTGGTATTAGCCTGCTTGAGGCGCCTTTTTTATTACCAGTAGTTTTCCACGGCCACCTGGCCAGGGCGGCGGCTCAAGCTCAGATTCATGTCGCGCTGTTTGAGCAACTGGCGCGTGTCATCGACCATCTGCGGGTTACCGCAAATCAACACGCGGGAATGTTCCGGGGTCAGTTCGACACCGGCCGCGCGTTCAAGCTCGCCATTTTCGATCAACGTGGTAATGCGCCCATTCAGCGCGCCCGGATGTTGCTCACGGGTGACGATAGGGATGTAGGTGAGCTTATGCGCATGCTCAGCCAGGTACTCGCGCTCGCCCAGTGCCTTGATCAGCAACTGATAAGCCAACTCCCTGGCTTCCCGCGCGCTGTAGACGAGGATGATGCGCTCGAATTTCTCCCAGACTTCGAAGTCCTGCAGGATCGACAGGAACGGCGCCACGCCAGTACCGGTGCCCAACAGCCATAAGTCGCGACCATCGACGAAGCGATTCAAGGTCAGGAACCCCGTGGCCTGGCGCTCCACCATCAAGGTATCGCCCACTCTCAGGCGGCTCAGCTCACTGGTGAACTCACCCTCCGGGACGACGATCGAGAAGAAATCCAGGTGCTCATCAAACGGCGAAGACACCAAGGAATAGGCGCGCCATACGGTGCTGCCATCCGCCTTGGTCACCCCCAGGCGCACGAACTGGCCGGCGGTAAAACGAAAGCCTGGGTCGCGGGTGGTGCGCAGCGTAAACAGGCTGGGGGTCAGCGATTGCACATCGAGCAAGGTCTGGCGGGTAAATTTCTCAGCACTGGCCGTCATGGGGGGCTCCGTTCTACAGGTGCCCTAGTGTCCCTCAAAGTCGCCTGTGGAAACACCTATGGTTGGTAGTGGCATCGTAAACCCACAGAACAGTGGCAATTTAATACCAACCCCAAAACATTTCGCTATTAGCGTGTATCACAACGTCACAAACATACTGTTAGTTGAGCGTTACAGCGTGCCCAACCCACTAAAAAACCGTAAGAAACTAAATGACGCCTTTTTGAGGCTTACTAAACATCCAGTGAAAAAACCTTAAACCCTGCCGCGTAAGAACAAAAATTTCCTTTCGCAATGTAGGCCCTGTCCTACACTCACTTGCGTACAGCGTTGGGGGTCCAGGACGTACCCCAAGTCAGAGAAACCCATGGAGAGTTACCGATGCTTAACTGGCGAAACACTAGACTCCCCAAACTGGAAGGCGAGAACGAGATCACCAGTGTATTTGAGATGGTTATCAACCAAACGTATGAACTCGGCTTCCAATATTGTTCCTTCAAAATGAGCTCGCAGGTGTCCGAAAACCAAACCAATCCGATTGAATTCACCAACTATCCGAAAGAATGGACGACCGTGTATAACCAAGCGCGCTACTTCGATGTAGATCCCGTTGTTAAACACTGCAAGCGATGTGTATTACCCGTCGTCTGGGAGGGAACCCTATTTAAAGATGCACCCAGCCTATGGTCCTTGGCCCAAACCTTAAATGTGAACGTGGCATGGACCCAGGCTGTGCATGATTTCCAGGGTGTGTTCAGCATGCTGACCCTGAGCCGTGGCACCGACGATGTAAGCCCGGTAGAGTTGTATGAAAAGGCGGGCCACGTCTTGTGGCTGTGCCATGCCATGCATGCCGTCGTGGCGCAAAAATACGCCGGTAAACCCAGTGCCCTGCCACCGAGTAAGCTGACGCCACGGGAAACTGAAATTCTCAAGTGGTCCGCCATGGGCAAGACAGCGTCGGATATCGCTACCATCCTTTGCCTGTCGGAGCGTACGGTGGGGTTTCACATCAGCAGTACGTTCAAGAAACTGGGGGTCAATAACAAGATTGCCGCCGTGCTCTGTGCCTCCAAAGCGGGGCTGTTCTAACCGTGCAGAAACACCGCATGTAATCGCTCTGAAAAAAACGTAACATTTACGCCCGGTTCTGAGTGATGAGCAGCCCCCCAGGTGCCGCTCGACGTTCGCTCAGACGGTTCGGCCCATGACTGCCGAACACCCATCGTTTACCCAGAGCCTGTCCCGCCATGCCCCTGCTCGAAAGCCCTTTCGCCCAGCTCGATCTGATCCGCCAGCCAGAGCAACATAACGATCCGCTGCAAGCCTTCGACGCCGCCGACGAATACCTGCTGAGCCATTTGGCCGATCAAACGCCGAACGCCAGCACCCGCGTGTTGGTCCTCAATGACAGCTTTGGCGCCCTGGCCGCCAGTCTCGAAGGCAAGGTGCAGGTCACCTCCAGCGGCGACTCGTTCCTCGCGGCCCAGGGTCTGGAGAAAAACCTGGTGCGCAATGGCAAGACGTTTAACGCCGTGCCGTTCATTCCCGCCAATCAGACCCTGGCCGGGCCTTTCGATCGCGTGCTGATCCGCGTTCCGAAAACCCTGGCCTTGTTGGAAGAACAACTGATTCGCTTGCAAGGCCAACTGGCACCGGGTGCCGAAGTCATCGCCGGGGCGATGATCAAGCACTTGCCACGGGCGGCGGGCGAATTGCTGGAGCGTTACATCGGGCCGATGCAAGCGTCGCTTGCGGTAAAAAAGGCGCGTTTGCTGATCGCCTCCGTTGAAGACCGCCCCGTTGCCGTCTCGCCCTACCCCACCCGCTACACCGTGGACGCACCGGCCATTGAATTGCTGAACCACGCCAATGTGTTCTGTCGCGAAAGCCTGGACATCGGCACCCGCGCGTTCCTGCCACACCTGCCGAAGAACCTGGGCAGTGCCCGCGTGGCAGACCTGGGCTGCGGCAACGGCATACTGGCGATCGCCAGCGCGCTGCAGAACCCCGAGGCGCACTACACCTTGGTGGACGAATCCTACATGGCCGTGCAATCGGCGCAGGAAAACTGGCACGCCGCCCTCGGCCAGCGCGAGGCGGTCATACGCGCCGGCGATGGCCTGGCAGGGCAGGCGCCCGACTCGCTGGACGTGGTGCTGTGCAACCCGCCCTTCCATCAGCAACAAGTGGTCGGTGACTTCCTTGCCTGGCGCATGTTCCAACAGGCACGGGACGCCCTGGTGGTAGGCGGCGCCCTCTATATAGTCGGCAACCGTCATCTGGGTTACCACACCAAGCTCGCGCGCTTGTTCCGGGGTGTCGAGCAAGTCGCCACCACGCCAAAATTCGTGATCCTCAAAGCGCGCAAATAAAAAAACCCTGCTTCTCTTGCGAAAAGCAGGGTTGAAAAGCCGGGCCGCAAGGCCCGGATCGGGATGTCAGTGGGTCGTCAGGCCGGCCGCATTCATGAACATGCGCATCAGGCTGGCCACGACGAACAGGGCCAGCACGCTGCCGGTCCAGATCATCGCCAGCCACCCCAGGCGCCGCCACAACGGCTGTTTCTCGGCCTGTTCAATCTCGTGCAACGAAGGTTTGCCGGACATGGAACGACCCTCCTAGTGATAACCGTCTTCGTGGGTGACCTTGCCGCGGAACACGTAGTAGCTCCAGAAGGTGTAGCCCAGGATGAACGGAATGATGAATAACGTGCCCACCAGCATGAAGCCCTGGCTTTGCGGCGGCGCGGCAGCGTCCCAGATCGACACTGAGGGCGGAATGATGTTCGGCCACAGGCTGATGCCCAAACCGCTATAGCCCAGGAAAATCAGCACCAGCGTCAGCAGGAACGGTGTGTAGTGCGCATTACGCGCCACGGCGCGGATCAGCCCGTACATGGTCACCAGCACCAGGATCGGCACCGGCAGGAACCAGAACAGGTTCGGCAGCGTAAACCAGCGCGAGGCGATTTCCGGGTGCGTCAGTGGCGTCCAGATACTCACGATGCCTATGACCGCCAGCACCACGAAGGCCAACGGCCGCGCGAGGTTGTGCATCTTTTCCTGAAGCGGGCCTTCGGTCTTCATGATCAGCCAGGTGCAGCCGAGCAACGCATAGGCAACGATCAGCGCCACGCCGCAGAACATCGTGAACGGCGTGGCCCAGTCCAGCGAACCGCCGGCGAACTGACGGTTGACCACCGGGATGCCGTCGATAAACGCCCCCAACGCCACGCCCTGGAAGAACGTCGCGGCCAGCGAGCCGCCGATGAACGCCTTGTCCCACAGGTGACGTTTATGGTCCTTGGCCTTGAAGCGGAACTCGAACGCTACGCCACGGAAGATCAAGCCGATCAGCATCAGGATCAACGGCAGGTACAGCGCCGACAACACCACCGAATAGGCCAGCGGGAACGCGCCGAACAACGCCGCGCCGCCGAGTACCAGCCAGGTTTCGTTACCGTCCCAGACCGGCGCCACGGTGTTCATCATCACGTCACGGTCGGTCTTGCCCGGGATAAACGGGAAGAGGATGCCGATACCCAGGTCGAAGCCGTCCATGACCACGTACATCATGATGCCGAAGATGATGATCACGGCCCAGATCAGCGGAAGATCAATACCCATCTCAATTCCCCTTGTGCTGGATGTGCGCGTGATCGTCGTCGGCACCGTCATCGGCTGCAGACAACGGACGAGCCGGCGTGCGTTTCTGGCCAGGGCCACCGTGGGTAGGTTCGCTGCCTTCGTGGGTCTGGGGCCCTTTGCGCACCAGGCGCATCATGTAGCCCAGCCCCGCACCGAACAGTGCGAAGTACACCACCACGAACAACACCAGGGTGATCGTCATCTGCGCCAGGCTATGCCCGGAAGAAGCGTCCGCCGTGCGCATCAGCCCGTAGACCACCCACGGCTGGCGGCCGATCTCGGTGGTGAACCAGCCGGCGAGAATCGCGATCAGGCCGGACGGGCCCATCCACAACGCCAGGTACAGGAACGGTTTGGACGTGTACATTTTGTCGCCCCGGCGCAGCCAGAGGCTGAACAGGCCGGTGAAGATCATCAGGAAGCCCAGGCCGACCATGACCCGGAACGACCAGAACACGATGGTCGAATTTGGGCGGTCCTCAGGCGGGAACTCCTTGAGCGCCGGCACCTGTTTGTCCAGGGAGTGGGTCAGGATCAGGCTGCCCAGATAGGGGATTTCCACCGCGTACTTGGTTTTTTCGGCCTTCATGTCGGGCCAGCCAAACAGGATCAGCGGCGTGGGTTCGTTGCCGATGTTTTCCCAGTGACCTTCAATCGCCGCGATCTTCGCCGGCTGATGCTTCAAGGTGTTAAGACCATGGAAGTCGCCGATCACCGCCTGGATAGGCGCGACGATCAAGGCCATCCACATCGCCATCGAGAGCATTTTACGGATCGCCGGGTTGTCCTTGCCGCGCAACAAGTGCCAGGCCGCCGAGGAGCCGACGAAGAACGCGGTGGCCACAAAGGCTGCGGTGGCCATGTGCGCCAGGCGATAGGGGAACGACGGGTTGAAGACGACGGCAAACCAATCGGTCGGAATCACCCGGCCATCAATGATTTCGAAGCCCTGGGGCGTCTGCATCCAGCTGTTGGACGAGAGGATCCAGAACGTGGAAATCAGCGTCCCGACGGCCACCATCACGGTGGAGAAGAAGTGCAGGTTGCGCCCGACCTTATTCCAGCCGAACAGCATTACGCCAAGGAAACCGGCCTCAAGGAAGAAGGCCGTGAGCACTTCATACGTCAGCAGCGGCCCGGTGACGGCGCCGGCGAAGTCCGAGAAGCGGCTCCAGTTGGTGCCGAACTGGTAAGCCATGACCAGGCCGGAGACCACACCCATGCCGAAGTTGACGGCGAAGATCTTCGACCAGAAATGGTAGAGGTCACGGTAGGTGTCGTTACGGGTCTTGAGCCACAAGCCTTCCAGCACCGCGAGGTAACTGGCCAGGCCGATGGTGATCGCCGGGAACAGGATGTGGAAAGAGATGGTGAACGCAAATTGAATTCGGGCGAGATCTAGCGCCTCCAAACCGAACATAAGTCTTCCTCTGTCAGGTAATACCGGCTGCTGGCGGAAGCCTGCACCCACTGCCCCCACGGATATGGAGTCTGGCGAATTTCAATTCGTTTCTTTTTTTAACCATCGCGTAGGGAATCTGGCCCTGAGGCCGCCAGGTCGATGCCCGTGCGGGCATTGATCTGGATCAAGCATTGCTAAAAGAGTAGTCCCATTTTCAGGAATGAACTGTGTGGTCTTTTGCCGCGTGACAGACTGCCTCAGCTCAGTTGTTGCAACTATCTGTTACAACTTAATGATAATCTCGGCCCTCCTCCAGCCCTGACCTGAAGCCCCGATGCCTAGTGAACCCGCGTTGCTGTTGCGTCATCACCGCCCTTTCATAGCGTTCTGGCTGGCGCGCATCTTTACCGCCAGCGGTTTCCAGATGCTCACCGTGGCCATCGGCTGGAACCTCTACCAACTGACCGGCAATGTGCTGGACCTGGGGTTGGTTGGCCTGGTGGAGTTCGTGCCGCGCGTGCTGTTCATGTTGCACACCGGGCACGTGGCCGATCGCTATGAGCGGCGCAAGGTCGCGGCCATCTGCCAGACCGTGCAGGCGCTGATAGCCCTGAGCCTGGCGATTGGCGGCCTGACCGGCAACGTGACCCGCGAGATGATCTTTATCCTCGCCTTCCTGCTCGGCGCCGCGCGCTCGTTTGAAATGCCCACCACCCAGGCCATGTTGCCAAGCATCGTGCCCAGCGCGTTGTTCCCACGGGCCGTGGCGTCATCGCAGTCGGCACAGCAGTTGGCAACCATCGTCGCGCCGGCGCTCGGCGGTTTGCTCTACGCGTTTGGCAGCGTGTGGGTGTATGGCCCCACGGTGGTGCTGTATCTCATTGCCTGCGTGCTGACCCTCAACCTGCCCGCACGCCAGACGCCGCTCAACAAAGGCAAGGCCACGCTGGATTCGCTGTTGGCCGGCATCCGTTTTATCCGCAGTCGCCCGGACATCCTCGGCGCTATTTCCCTCGACCTGTTTGCCGTGCTGCTGGGCGGCGCCACCGCGTTGCTGCCGGTGTTCGCCAAGGACATCCTGCTGACGGGTGCCTGGGGCCTGGGCCTGCTGCGGTCGGCGCCGGCCGTGGGAGCGTTGTTGATGTCGCTGTGGTTGGCGCGGTTCTCGGTGGACCGCCATGTAGGCCGTGTGATGTTCACTGCCGTTGGCGTGTTCGGCGTGGCGACCATCGCCTTCGGCCTCTCCACGTCGTTCTGGTTTTCCCTGGCGGTGCTGGTGGTGCTCGGGGCGGCGGACATGATCAGCATGGTGATCCGCGCATCGTTTGTGCAGTTGGAGACACCGGATGAAATGCGCGGGCGAGTCAGTGCCGTCAACGGCCTGTTCATCGGCGCGTCCAACCAATTGGGCGAGTTCGAATCCGGGATTACCGCCCACTGGTTCGGCACCGTGCCCGCCGTGGTCATGGGCGGGATCGGTACGCTGGTGGTGACTGGGGTGTGGATCAAGCTGTTCCCGACCCTGGCGAATCGGGATCGCATGCATGTGCCGGTGGAAGAGCCAATTCAAAAAACCAGCGTATAACCCATGTGGGAGGGGGCTTGCCCCCGATAGCGCCATGTCAGTCACAGCATCGTTGACTGACACCCCCCATCGGGGGCAAGCCACCTCCCACCTTTAGATAATCAGTGCTTGCCAGAGCATGTCAGAGCACCTTATCCAGGGTGATGGGAAACTCCCGAACCCGTTTGCCGGTGGCGTGATAAATCGCATTCGCCACCGCCGCTGCCACGCCGACAATACCGATTTCACCAACCCCCTTGGACCCCAGGGCGTTGACGATCTCGTCATGCTCCTCGACAAACACCACGTCGATCTCGCCAATATCCGCGTTTACCGGGAGGTGGTACTCAGCCAGGCTGTGGTTCATGTAGCGCCCCAGTTGATGGTCGATCTGGGTTTCTTCGTGCAGGGCCATGCCGATACCCCACACCACACCGCCAAGGATCTGGCTGCGCGCCATCTTCGGGTTGACCACACGCCCGGCGGCAATCGCGCTGACCACCCGACGGACCTTGATGGTGCCCAGGTCTTCATCCACCTGCACCTCGACAAATACCGCCGAATGGGTGGCGGTGCTGTAGCCTTCGCGTTTTTTGTCGGGCTCGCTGTCGACCTGAACGTCCAGCGCGTCTTCGCCACTGTCCTTGACCAACTGCGCCAGCGACACGCTCACGTCGCCCGTATGCAACTGGCCGTCTTCGAAGCGTACGGATTCGGCGTCCTTGAAGACCGGGTAAGTCTGGCGGGCAATGTCCAGCAACTTGGCATTCAGCGCCTCGCAGGCTTGCTGTACGGCGGTCCCCACAGAGGACACGGTAAACGATCCGCCCTGCAGCGGCGCGGTGGGCAATGACGAATCGCCCAGCATAAACACTACGTCCTCGACCGCCACACCACTGGCCTGGGCCGCGATCTGGGTCATCACCGTGTAAGTGCCGGTGCCGATATCGGTGGTGGCGCTGCTGACCGTCAGCTTGCCCTGCGCGTCGATACGCGCCTTGGCGCTGGCTTTCATCTGCATGGCCTCCCATACCCCGCCGGCCATGCCCCAGCCGATCAGCTGGCGCCCGTCGCGCATACTGCGCGGTTCCGGGTTGCGCTGGCTCCAGCCGAAACGCTCGGCACCTTCGCTGTAGCATTCGCGCAGGGCCTTGCTCGACCAGGGTTTGTCTTCGTTCTGGTTGCGCTCGGCGTAGTTGATCAGCCGCAGTTGCACCGGGTCGATCCCCAGCGCGCAGGCCACTTCGTCCATGGCGCACTCCAGGCCGATCACGCCAAGGGCGGCACCGGGAGCGCGCATGTCCAAGGGCGTGAACACATCCAGAGGCACCAGTTTGTAGGTCAGTTGCACGTTATCGCAGTGGTAGAGCATGCCGCTCCACTCCACCACATGTTCGCTGAAATCCTCGAAGCGCGAGGTCTGGCCGATAGCGGTGTGTCCCAGTGCCAACAGGCGTCCGTTGGCGGCGGCGCCCATTTGCAAGCGCTGCAAGGTGCGCGGGCGGTAGCCGAAAGTGAACATCTGTTGGCGGGTCAGGGTGACGCGCACCGAGCGCTTGAGCGCCAGCGAGGCCATCACGGCCAACGGCAACTGGTACTGCGGGCGCAAGCCGGAGCCAAAAGCGCCGCCGACGAATGCGGCGAAGATGCGCACCTGGCTTTTATCCAGGCCAAAGACTTTTTGCACATAGGCCTGGCAATTCTGTGGGCCCTGGGTCTTGTCATGGATATGCAAGGTGCCATCGGGTTGATACAGCACGGTGCTGGCGTGGGGTTCCATCGGGTTGTGGTGTTCGATGGGCGTGCTGTAGTGCAGATCCAGGCTGACGGCGGCGCCGGTCCACTCGGCCTGGAAGTTGCCACGCGGCGCGGGCGGGGTTTGCGGCGAAGCATGGGCCTGTTCCTGCAAGGCGAGCAGGTCGGTTTCGAAGGCTTCGGTTTCGTACTCGATGTCCACCAGGGAACCGGCATGCCGCGCCAGCTCCAGGTTATCGGCGATCACCAAGGCCAGGGGCTGGCCGCTGTACAGCACGCGGTCGTTGTACAGCGGGCGGAACGGCGAGCCATCGGCGGCGTCGTCGTCCTGGAAAGCGTCGTCGTAGCTGGCGATTCTCGGCCGGTTGAGGTGATGGATAACCTCCACCACGCCCGGCAGGGCCAGCGCCCTGGAAGCATCGATGCGCAGCACACGGCCCTTGGCGACGGTGCTGGACACCACGCTGCCGTGCAGCAGGCCACGCTCGGGAAACTCCCCGGCGTAACGTGCCTGGCCGGTGACTTTGAGCAGACCGTCCACCCGGTCCAAGGGTTTGCCGATAGCGGTCATGGCTGTTCTCCTGCGACAGCAGCGTCGCTCAGGGCGCGAATGATCGCCCGGCGCGCCAGCTTGATCTTGAAGCCGTTGTGCGCCAGCGGCTCGGCGTCTTGCAGCAGGGCATCGGCGGCGTGGCTAAAGGTTTCGCGGCTGACGACCTGGCCGATCAGCCCGGCTTCCACCGCGCGGTCACGCCAGGGTTTGTGGGCCACGCCGCCGAGGGCCAGGCGTGCATCAACGATGAGGTCGCCGTCCAGTTCAAGCGCTGCGGCAACGGACACCAGGGCGAAGGCATAAGACGCGCGGTCGCGGATTTTCAGGTAGTGACTGTGGCTCGCCAGGTTATCGGCAGGCAGCTCGATCGCGGTGATCAGCTCATCGTCAGCCAATTGGTTGTCCCGTTGCGGCGCGTCACCGGGCAGGCGATGGAAATCGGCAAACTCGATGATCCGCGCACCACCACGCCCTTCCACATGCACCCGCGCTTCCAGCGCAGCCAGCGCGACGCACATGTCGGACGGATGGGTCGCGACACACTCTTCACTGGCGCCGAGGATCGCATGGATGCGATTCAAGCCGGTTCGCGCCGGGCAACCGCTGCCGGGTTCACGTTTGTTGCAGGGCACGGTGGCGTCATAGAAGTAGTAGCAACGGGTGCGCTGCAACAGGTTGCCGCCGGTACTGGCCATGTTGCGCAGTTGCGGCGAGGCGCCCGCGAGGATGGCTTGCGACAGCAATGGATAACGCTGTTCGATCAGCGGGTGCCAGGCCAGGTCGGCGTTGCTCACCAGGGCGCCGATCAGCAGTCCGCCTTCGGCCGTTTGCTGAATGTCATGCAACGGCAGGCCGGTGATGTCGATGAGGTGCTCGGGGCGGCTGATGTTTTCCTTCATCAAGTCCAGCAGGTTGGTGCCACCGGCAATAAAGCGCGATGCCGCGCTGCTGAGGTGGACCGCCTCCTGTACATCCGCCGGTTTGCTGTAATGGAAGGGGTTCATTGCTCACCTCCCACGACGTCCACGATGGCATCGCGGATATTGCTGTAGGCACCACAGCGGCACAGGTTGCCGCTCATCAGCTCTTGGATCTGCGCGGTATCGTGGGCACGGCCTTCATTGACCAGGCCGACGGCGGAACAGATCTGGCCGGGGGTGCAGTAACCGCACTGGAAGGCGTCGTGCTTGATAAAGGCTTGCTGCATCGGGTGGAGCACGTCGCCCTCGGCCAGGCCTTCGATGGTGGTCAATTCGGCGCCGTCGCACATGACGGCGAGGGTCAGGCAGGCGTTGACGCGTTTTCCGTCGCGCAAGACGGTGCAGGCGCCGCATTGGCCGTGGTCGCAGCCTTTTTTGCTGCCGACCAGGTCCAGTTGCTCGCGCAGCAGGTCCAACAGCGTGGTCCAGGGCAACACGTCCAACTGGCGGTCCTGGCCGTTGAGGCGCAGGCGTATCGGGTGGCTGACGAACGGCTGGGCCGCCGCGCCATTGGGGGTCGCGCTCATAAACACCTCACGGGTTGGTGTACATCCGCGGCGTTAGAAAAGTCGCCGTCTCAGGGGTACGACTTCCCATGGTTTTGAGCGTTCAAGAAGATTGATCAGCGGATATTGAGCAGGGTTTTCAGGGTGTTTCGCGGGGGGTTGATCGAGGCGTTGCTGTATTCGAACCAGCCCTGGGCTTGGACATTCAGGTCAAACACATAGATGTAGCCCATCAACGTGCCGGCCCCGCTGCAGGCCTCGCTGATGTTGCCGACCTGGCATACCGGCGTGCGCTGGCCGTTCAACACCGCGCCATTAAAGAGGCCAACCGGGTTATTGCCCAGGCCGACTTCCATCACAGAAACCCTGGTGGGCCCGCGGTGTTCACACATTTGGGTAGTGCTTACACGTTCCGGAATGGTCTCGCTGCACTTCGCCGACTCGACCTTGAACACACGCACTTCGCTCAACGGCGGTGCAGTCGCGCCCCACGCCGGTGCTGCGCCGAGCAACAGGCTGATACAGGGGATCAGGGCTAGACTCCACGGGCTGGCGTTTTTCATGCGGCGGATGACCTTCGTTTAAACGTCGGCGCAGTATGCCTCAAGGCCTCGGCTGCTGGTATGATGCGCCGCTTTTTCCGATCCTCTCTGAAACCACAGGCGCTTGGCGCAGTTTGTGCTTTGACTTAGAGGTCAACAAATCACGACGCCACAGAGCGTCACTGGGAGCAGGCATGCTGGAAAAGCTGTTTCAACTCAAGGCACACAACACCAACGTGCGCACCGAGATCCTCGCGGGCATCACGACATTCCTGGCCATGGCCTACATCCTGTTCGTGAACCCGAGCATCCTCGGCGAGACCGGCATGGACAAAGGCGCGGTCTTCGTCGCCACCTGCCTGGCCGCCGCCATCGGTTCGACCGTGATGGGCCTGATCGCCAACTACCCGATCGCCCTTGCGCCGGGCATGGGCCTCAACGCCTTTTTTACCTACACCGTGGTCCTGCACATGGGCCACACCTGGCAGGTTGCGCTGGGGGCGGTGTTTATCTCGGCGGTGCTGTTCTTCCTGCTGTCGATCTTTCGCATTCGTGAGTGGATCATCAACGCCATCCCCCTGCCCCTGCGCTCGGCGATTGCCGCCGGTATCGGCCTGTTCCTGGCGCTGATCGCCCTGCATAACGCCGGGATCGTGGTGAGCAACCCTGCCACCATGGTGGGCCTGGGCGACCTGAAACAACCGGCGCCCATCCTGGCCACCCTGGGTTTCGTGCTGATCGTCGCGCTGGAAGCCTTGGCCGTACGCGGCGCGGTGCTGATCGGCATCCTGGCGGTGACCATCGCCTCGATCGTATTGGGCTTCACCCCGTTCATCGGTATCACCTCGGCACCACCGTCCCTGGCCCCGACCTTCCTGCAGCTGGATATCAAGGGCGCCCTGGATATCGGCCTGGTCAGCGTGATCTTCGCCTTCCTGTTCGTGGACCTGTTCGATAACTCCGGCACCTTGATAGGCGTGGCCAAGCGCGCCGGCCTGATGGGCAAGGACGGTCACATGCCGAAAATGGGCCGTGCGCTGATCGCCGACAGTACCGCCGCCATGGCGGGCTCCCTGCTGGGCACTTCGACCACCACCAGCTACATCGAGTCCGCTGCGGGCGTGAGCGCCGGTGGCCGTACCGGCCTGACCGCCATCGTGGTCGCGATCCTGTTCCTGCTGGCGTTGTTCTTCTCGCCACTGGCCGCCAGCGTGCCGGCCTACGCCACCGCGCCGGCACTGCTGTTCGTGGCTGTGTTGATGACCCAGGGCCTGGCCGAGATCGACTGGGACGACATCACGGTTGCAGCGCCGGTGGTGGTGACCGCCCTGGCGATGCCTTTCACTTACTCCATCGCCAACGGCATCGCCTTCGGTTTCATCGCCTGGACCGCCATCAAGCTGCTTTCGGGCCGCTACCGTGAGCTGAACCCGGCATTGGTGATTCTGTCGATTCTGTTTGTAATCAAGCTGGGCTGGTTCAACGCATGACTTTTGACGCCGCACGCTACACCGCTCAACTGCAAGACAAGGTCACGCGCTTGCGTGACCTGCTGGCACCGTTTGACGCGCCAGAGCCACAGGTCTTCGACTCGCCGCTGCAGAACTTCCGCCTGCGCGCCGAGTTCCGCCTGTGGCGCGAAGGCGGTGAGCGCCACTACGCGATGTTTTCCCAGGACGACAAGCGCACGCCGATCCTGATCGAAGAGTTCCCCATCGCCAGCCAACGCATCAACCAATTGATGCCGCAGCTCAAGGCCGCCTGGCAAGCCAGCGCCGCCCTGAGCCACAAGCTGTTCCAGGTGGAGTTCCTGACCACCCTGGCCGGCGATGCGATGATCACCCTGTGCTATCACCGCCCACTGGACGAACATTGGCACACCGCCGCGAATAAGCTCGCCACCGACTTGAACGTCAGCATCATCGGTCGCTCCAAGGGCAAGCGCGATGTAATCGGCCACGACTATGTGGTGGAAAAACTCGAGGTCGGTGGCCGCACGTTCAGCTATCGCCAACCCGAAGGCGCCTTCACCCAGCCCAACGGCACGGTGAACCAGAAGATGCTCAACTGGGCCTATGACGCCCTGGGCGATCGCCCGGACGATTTGCTCGAGCTGTATTGCGGCAACGGCAACTTCACCCTGCCCCTGGCAACACGTGTACGCAAGGTGCTGGCGACCGAGATCAGCAAGACCTCGGTGAATGCGGCCTTGAGCAACCTCGATGAAAACGCGGTGGGTAACGTCACCCTGGTGCGCCTCTCCGCCGAAGAACTCACCGAAGCGCTGAATGAAGTGCGCCCGTTCCGCCGCCTGCACGGTATCGACTTGAAGCGCTATGAGTTCGGCAGCGTGTTCGTCGACCCGCCGCGCGCCGGCATGGACCCGGACACCTGCGAACTGACCCGGCGCTTCGACAACATCCTGTACATCTCCTGCAACCCGGAGACGTTGGCGGCGAACATCGCGCAATTGCATGACACGCACCGGATTACGAAGTGCGCAATGTTTGACCAGTTCCCGTGGACGCACCATATGGAATCCGGGGTGTTACTGACTCGGCGGTAGTTCAACGTCCTCAGGTTCCTTCTTGCGTGGCCGCCCGCCCTTCTTGCCATTGGCTCGGGCGGCGGCGGATTTGGCGGCGCTGCTTTTGCGACCGTTGCGCGACGCAACCAAACTGGTGGCTAGGTCCATGAGCGGTTTGCTGGTGGCGATCAGGCCCGTGACCGAAACATCCAAGTCCCGGGCCTCACAGCACAGCGCCTTGCCGCCAAAGCCGACTTCCAGTTGCTCAAAGTCCTCCAAGGAAAACCCCGCGAACTCGGGCAGGCCAGCCACCGGCAGTACAACGCGACTGCCGTCGCTGAAACCGATGGAAATGCAGTTGTCTTCATAACGCACAGAGCTGGCCCGGGCATAAAGGTGCCGTGTCTTGCGCCCTCGGGCTATCGCCTTTTCGACGTCGGCCTCAGTGAGCGGTTTGTAGGGTACAACCTTGGCTTTTACGATTTTCATAAATCAATCCCCACACAGTCTGGTGCTCTTACCAGATTCAGAATTGTCCGTTGCGCAACGACATCGTGCCGGGCGCTTGCGATGACATGGACTCCATGTCGAATAACTAACCCTGGCACCAATTCACCGGCCTCCCAATCCCAAGAATGATTCTCCAGGCAGACCGTTTGCAGGTATTCCCACCAGATCCTGCGTGCCCGCGCCAGGTAATGCCGCTGCATGATCGCCCCGCGTATTTCTTTCAAAACCGCCATGGGTGGCTGCCGCCGCTCTGGCTCTACGTCCCACAATTCCACGTCTCCATCCAGAAAACTGAAACGAAAACGCGCATCCCATTCCTTCCCCCTGACATGCACATGGGGCGGGCAATGCTCATCCCTGATAAACACCGAAATCACATATCCCTTGTAAGCGCCTACTCTCATCGTAACCCATCCGTTAGGTTATTTTCCGCCAAGTAACAATTTTCCCCTGTCACCCGACAACCGGCTCCCTTTTCCCGAAGCTGTTTCACAGACTAGTAAGCACAAAAAACCCGGCGAATGCCGGGTTGTAACCACTCATGCCGAGGGCTGGAAATACCCCGCCAAGGCCCGCAAGTCCTGCTCGCTCAGCAACCCCGCGTAATACTTCAGTTGAATCCTCGCCAGCAGATACGCATGCCGCGCATTCGCCAGGTCGCGGCGGGCGGTGAAGAGTTGTTGTTCGGCGTCGAGCACGTCGAGGTTGACGCGCTCACCGCCGGTGACGCTTTTCTGGGTCGCGGCCACCAAGGCAGTGGCCGAGCTGACGGCCATTTCATAGGCGCGCACTTTGGCGGCGCCGCTGGTATTGAGGTTGAACTGCTTGCGCAACTCCACCAGCGTGGCCGAGGTTTGCGCGTCCAACTCGTACTGGGCCTGGGACAGCTGGTTCGCCGCCTGGCGGGTGGAGGCCGACACCCCGCCGCCGGCAAACAGTGGCAGGCTGACCTGAATGCCGACACTGTTGGTGTCGTACTGTTGGTTGTAGCTGCTTTCCGAGTCAGAACGGGTCTGGCGACTGGTGGCGTACAGGCTGACCTTGGGCAGGTGGCCTGCACGTTTGCGCTCCACTTCATAGGACGCTACGTCCAGGGCGTGGTGCTGGGATTTAAGCTCCGGGTTATTGGCCATGGCCATGTCGCGCCAGGTCTCGAAACGGTTGGGCTGCAGGGGCGGGATGTCGAATTGGCGCGTCAATGGTGCCAATTCTTCGATCTGCAGCGGCTGGCCGACGATGGCTTCCAACTCGCGCAGGGCACTGTCCTGGGCATCCAGGGATTCGATTTCTTCTGCCTGGGCCAAGCTCAGGCGCGCCTGGGTTTCCAGCACATCGGTACGCGTCCCCTCACCGCCCTTGAGCAGGCGATCATTGAGTTGCAGGCGCTCGGCATACGCGCGTTTCTGCGCACGGCTCAGCTCGATACGTTCTTGCGCCAGCAAGGCCTGGCTGTAGGCATTGAGCACCCGCACCGCCAGTTCCTGGCTCTTGCCGCGAAAGCGCTCGTCGGCCATCAACGCCTGGGCGGTGCCCTGGCGAAACCGCGCATAGGCTTCGTAATCCAACAACGGTTGCTGCAAGGTCAGGGTCGAAGCATAGCTGCGGTAGTCACGGTCGCTGGTGACCTCACCCGCCGTCACTTCAGACGCGTTGCGCGAGTTGTTATAGCTCCATGACAGGTTCGGCAACAACGCCGCACGCCCGATCACGCGATGTTCTTCACCGGCTTCACGCTCCTGGATAGCGGCCTGAAAAGTCGGATCATTGCGCAGGGCCAAGTCGTAGGCATCCAGCAACCCCAAGGCGTGCGCCGCCGAGGTACAACCTAAAAACAGGGTAAACAACAGCGCCTTCATTCTTCCACCAGGGCCATATGGGTGCGATCCAGCAGGGGTTTGAACAGGTAGTTGAGCATCGAGCGCTCACCGGTCTTGATGAAGATTTCCACCGGCATGCCGGGACGTATCTGCACGCCATCCAGTTGTTGCATACCGGCCGCGCTGACCTGGGCGCGCAGCGTGTAGTAAGGCTCGTCGGTGCGTTCATCGACCTGGCGATCGGCCGAGACCAGTGTGACCTCGCCGGCCACCCGTGGCGTGGTGGCCTGGTTGAAGGCCGAGAACAGCAACTCCACCGGCAAGCCCGGATGCACCTTGTCGACCATCTGCACCGGCACGCGCGCCTCCACCAGCAAGGGCTCGCCCTGGGGCACGATGTCCATCAACGCCTGGCCGGGCTTGATTACGCCGCCTTCGGTGTACACATCCAGCCCCACCACCACACCGGACGCCGGGGCGCGCACCAGGCTGTTGGCCAATTCGAACTCGGCCGAGGCCAGTCGATTGCGCAGGTCGTCGCTGCGGGTACGGGTCTCGGCCAACTGGCCGCGCAGGTCTTTCTGGAAGTCTTCGCCGAGCTGACGGATGCGTAGCCGCAGTTCGAGCACCTGGCGCTGCAACTGACCGATACGGCCATAGTCCTCGGCGATGGCGCCATCGACCTGCGAGTACAGGCGCTCGCTGTCGAGCAGGCGGTTGCGTGGGATGTAACCGTCACGCGCCAACGCGCGCAGGCCTTGCAGTTGCTCACTCAACGCCGCACGTTGCTGGACTTTGCTGGCTTGCGAATCCCGCGTACCGCGCAACTGCGCCTCGGCGCCGGCGATGGTTTCGCGCAGGCCTTGTTGCTCGGTAGCCAGGGCCTGGGCACGGCTATTGAACAGCTGCCGTTGCAGGTTCAGGGTGGCCGCTGCTTCAGGATCGTCGAGCAGTTCGGGAGCAAAAGTGATTGCCGACAACCCTTCACTTTCGGCACTCAAGCGCGCTTCGCTGGCCAGGGACGCCACGTACTGGCTGCGCAGGGACTGCATCTGCCCGCGCAATGGGGTTTCCTTCAAGCGCAGCAGCACCTGGCCGGCGCTGACCACCTCACCGTCGCGCACGTCGATACGCTCGACGATACCTCCAGCCGGGTGTTGCACGGTTTTGCGATGGCCCGAGACCATGACCTTGCCCGACACCGCCACGCCCTTGTCCAACGGCGCCAACGCCGCCCAACCGAGGAAACCGGCAAAGCCACCGAGCACCAACAGCCAGCCAATGCGCGAATATTTTTTGTCATCCAGCGCCAGCACGTTGTTCGGCGCCTCGCTGACCAACACAGGTTTGCTCTGGCTCATGCCTGTTTTCCTTCACCGAGGCGGTAACTCATGCTCAGGGTCGACACCGGCTTGCTCGCAGCGGGCTTCTGCCGTGCGTCCAACACACGCGCCGTAGGGCCGAACGCCTGTAATTGACCGTCCTTGAGGATCAGCAACTGGTCAGTCAGGCTCAGCAAGTTGGGTTTGTGGGTGATCAGGATCACGGTACGGCGCTGTTGCTTGAGCTGGCCGATGGCTTGGAGCAGGGCGTGCTCGCCCACCTCGTCGAGGTTGGCGTTGGGTTCATCCAGCACGATCAAAGCAGGCAGGCCGTACAGCGCACGGGCCAGCGCAACGCGTTGCTTCTGGCCGCCGGACAAGCCGGCGCCGCCCTCCCCCAATTGCGTGTCGTAGCCTTGGGGCAGTTGCAGGATCAATTCATGCACGCCAGCCATTTGCGCAGCAGCGAGGACTTTATCCGCGTCGACCTCGGCAAAGCGTGCGATGTTTTCCGCAATGCTGCCGGCGAACAATTGAATGTCTTGCGGCAGGTAACCGATGTGCGGACCTAACTGCTGCTTGTCCCACAGGGCCAGGTCGGCACCGTCCAGCCGCACCTTGCCGGCCAGGGGCGCCCAGGCGCCCACCAGTATTCGCGCCAGGGTGGATTTGCCGCAGCCCGACGGCCCGATCACGCCCAGCACGTCGCCTGCCGCCAGGTTAAAACCGAGGTTGGCCAGCGCCGGCCGACGGCTGCCGGGGGCACAAGCGCTGATGTGCTCGACGCTCAGTTGGCCTTTAGGCACCGGCAGGCTCATAGGGACTGGTCGCGCCGGGTTGGCCTCCAGCATCTGCGACAAGCGTTCGTACGCCAGCCGCGCCGAGCCCCATTGCTTCCACACGCCGATCAGTTGGTCGATGGGGGTCAACACCCGGCCCATCAGGATCGAGCCGGCAATCATCATCCCCGGCGTAATATCGCCCTGCACCGCCAGCAACGCGCCCACGCCCAGCACCAGGGATTGCAACGCGAGGCGCACGCCCTTGGACCAGGCGCTGACGGCCGCGGTCTTTTCACTGGCCAGGTTTTGCTGGGCCAAAAACGCTTGATGCTGGCCGAACCAGCGTGCGCGCAACGTGCCGAGCATGCCCATGGCTTCGATGGTGTCGGCATTACGCAGGTTGGCCGTGGCCTGCTGGCTGGCGCTGATGGACAGTTGGCTGGCCAGGGCCATCGGCGCCTGACTGACGTGGTGGTTGACCCACGCCAGCGTCATCAACAGCAGCGCGCCGACCAGTGCCAGCAGGCCGAGCCAGGGGTGAAACAGGAAAATCACCAACAGGTACACCGGAAACCACGGCGCATCGAAAAACGCGAACAACGCCTGGCCGGTGGCGAACTGGCGCAGCGTGGTCAGGTCATGCAGCGCCTGGCCGGCCGCCTGGGTGCCGCCCTTGAGTTGCGCTTCGAACGCCGCGTCGTACACCCGCTGGTTCAAACGCATGTCCATCTGCGTGCCGAGGCGAATCACCACCTGGCTGCGCACCCACTCCAACGCGCCCATCAGGACGAACAGGCCGAGGATCATCAGCGTCAGCATCAACAGGGTCAT
Organism: Pseudomonas marginalis; assembly: GCF_001645105.1. GTDB lineage: Bacteria > Pseudomonadota > Gammaproteobacteria > Pseudomonadales > Pseudomonadaceae > Aquipseudomonas > Aquipseudomonas petroselini. Next base: position 4,236 of record NZ_LKEG01000033.1, on the reverse strand, counting down.
CTGATTGCCCGAGGCCAGCACCCGGTCGTACACCTGCAGCATGTACAGCGCCGGGGCGAGCATCAGCAGGTTGATCACCGCCGAGAACAGGCCGATGTTGAAGAAGCCACTTTTATAGGCCTTGAGGGCGGCCAGGGTTTCGTTGCCGGCGTGGCGCATCTGGGGATTCTCAAAGGGTTGAGCGGGCAGCGTCGTCGCGTTGACAGGCCATGCGACGCTGCGCAGAATTCGGCACCGCCGTCGCCTGAAGAGTTAGAAGGCTTGGGCAACGGCGGTGTGTCATGCGGCGAATGGGAGAGCGATCTTCCATTCGCTTTTTTCATGCAGCGGATTTAGGCCGCGAGTGCCCAGTCCTGGGCCACGTCCTGCACGCCCACCAGTGCAACGTCGGTGGTGGTCGAGGACGCCGCGTGGGCCGCGAGGCCGGCGGAGATCTCGTCGAAGGTGTTGGCCGTCGACAGGCTCGGGTCGATAGCGCCCAGCAGCTCGTTGAGTGCCGATTCCAGTGCACTGGTGTTGCCCTGGATCAGGCCGTAGATCACGCTCTGCACATCGTTGCCGACGCGGCCTGCACCTTCGGCGGCGGACAGGTCGAGGCCATTGAAGGCGACTTTGTAGGCACTCAGGTCGAAGTCGCTGCCACTGCCGCCGGTCAGGCCGGTGCCCAGCTCGACGTTATCCAGTTCGCCCCACAGGTAGTGGTTCAAGTTGCTGCTGGCCGGCAGTGTTGGATTGAACACGTAGTGCAGGCCGTTGCTGGTGTCGCTGTCGGCGATGAACGCGTAGTCGGAGTTGTTGGCGCCATGGGACGCGTATTGGTCACCGGCGAAGGTCCCGTTGCTGAAACCACCGTTGTTGCCGCCAGTGCCATGACCTGCCGTGGCAAAACCAAGAGCCCAGTCCGACAGGTAGTCAGACAGCGAAGTAGTGCCCAGGTACGACTCGTAGCTAACAGAAATAGTCATCACTAAACCTCATAATTACAGCGCTATTGATCAATGCGCAGCTGCGCACTTTTTACCCAACCCTGGGCAAAACCGTGGTTGATACGGTGCCGTGGCACCGGTATCAGAATTTGTATTCGAGCATTCCGCTCAAGGTCCGGCCGCGAGCCAGGCTGAGGTTGTTGGCATCGCCCATGGCGACGAAATACGCTTCGTCCGTGGCGTTTTCCAACGCCAACGCGATGTTCAATTGATCGGTCATCCAGTAACTGGCGTAGACGTCATACACGGTGTATTTGGGCCACATGGCCTGGTCGATCAGGTTGTAGCCCTGGTTGTCCAGGTTTTCCCCGTTACCCGAGCTGTAGCGAACACGCACACCGGTATCCAGGCGCTTGTCCAAAAAGCGCGCGCCCAACGTCAACGACGCGCGATCAGCGGGGGTGTAGGTGGCGTTGCCCATGATCTTGCCGCAGCTTTCCTTGGCATTGGCGGCCTCGTCATCCAACAATTCGTAGCGGGTCACAGGGCGGAAACCGATGGTGCCGTTAGGCCGGGTAAACCGTTCGATAACGGTGGTGCTGGGACCGGCCTTCTTGGCCCCGCCCAGGTAGTAATTCTTCGAACAGAACTCGTTGCTGCCGATCATGTGCGTGTAACTGAGGTTGGTATACGCACGCCCCATGTCGTAGTTGAGTTGGTACTCGAGGCCCCTGAACCGCGTGTCATTGAGGTTGTTGGTATACGCCATGATCCCGTTGAACCCCCCAACGGACGTCTCCGGCAAACTCACACTGGTATTGAGGAAGGTGAAATTCTTAATCTTGGTGTCGAAGTACGCCACCTTGATGCCCAGTCGGTCGTCATTGAAAAAGAGCGACTCCTTGAACACGTTCATCCCCACTTCCCAATCGCGAGACTCCTCTGGCTTCAGGTAAGGATTGGGGAATACCCGTTCATTCGAACCCCCACCGTGGGGGCGGCCGCTCATAAAGGTTTCCGTGACAGCCGGCGGGCGCCAGCCCTTGCCCCAGCGGGTATACAGTTGCAGCCAGTCGACCCCAGGCTTGATGCCGATACCGAAGGTCGGCGAAAACCGTCCGTCTTCACGGTCGATATCAAAAATGTCCTCGACACGCTTCGCGCCCGTCGTACTGGTGTAAAACCGGTCGCGCTTCCACAGCGTCATCCCGGTGACACCCTCCAGCCGATAACGGTCGTAACGCAGCCCGGCATCCACGGTCAGCCAGTCGTCATATTCGTATTGCAGGTTGTTGAACACACTGGCGATGGTGCGCTTGCCTTCCGGGTCGGCACTGGGGGTGTAGGGCAGTGATCCGGAGTTGATCGTGTTGGTGGACTCGATCTTGTTGGTACTGGGCTTGAAGGTGTCCTGATACATCTCCAGGCCATAGTTCCAGCTCAGATGCCCCACGCGGCCGAGGTCGAAGCGCGCCGTGTTTTCGCCCTGCAGGCCCCAGGTATCGGTCTGGAAATGGTCGGTGTATGCCGGCGTATAGTTGCCGGAACTCAGGGACGCAAGGTTGCCGGCGTTGGAGCGATCCAGTTGGGTGGTGACGTAATAGAGCTTGGCCTTGAAATCGATCAGCGCGTTATCCGGGCTGTAGCTGTAGTCCAGCGCCGCGTTTTTCGCGTTGAGGTTGTTCTTGCCGGTGCGTACGTAATAGCTGCTCTGAAGATCATCACTGATGTAGCCCCAGGCATCATTGCTGTCGGTATCGCTTTCCAGGTAGCTCAATTGCACGCGCTGATCGTTGGGCAGGTTCAGGCCGAACTTGACGATCTGCGACCGGGTCACGCTGCCGGTATCACCGACTTCGCTGTTCAACCAGTCGTCGAAGGCGACCGGGGCATACTTCCTGGCCCGCAGATTGGTGCCCAGGTTCTGGTCATTGTGGGTGCCGGCCCGGTAGTTGCCGAAATGGCGCTCGCTGTAGCCGAGCAGCACATCGCCGCGCTCATCACCAAAGGCAAACACGCCACTGCCATTGAAGTAGGTACCGTTGCCCAGCTCACCGATACCGCTGCCCGCGCGAAAACGTCCGCCGATCTCTTTACCGTCCTTGAGGAACTCGCTGGCCTCCAGGGTCTTGAACGAGGCGATCCCGCCGAGTACGGCCGCCCCACCCTGCCCCGACTGGCTGCCCTTGTCGATCTCGATGCTGGAAATGAACTCCGGGTCAATCAGCATGGTGCCATTGCGCTGCTGGTGCCCATTGACGTTGAAGTTCTGGCGCATGCCGTCGATGTTCATGTTCACACGGCCATAGTCCTGAACGCCGCGAATGTTCACGGAAAGACCAGGGTCGCGTTGGTCAACGGCGGTGTAGACCCCCGCAGTTTCCTCCAGCATGTCGGCCGCGTGACGGGGTGGGCGCTTGTCGATCATGTCACGGCTGATGACTGCCACGGACTTTGGGGTCTGGTACACCCAATCGCCGGCCTGGCCATTGGTGTTACCGGTAATGGTGGTAGTGCCCACGGTCATGGCGCCGTCGTGATCGTCACTGACGCGGTTGAGCGTGACCTGGCGCTCGCCGGTAAAGCGATACTCCACCGGCGCGGCACCGAGCAAACGGCCCAGGCCTTCCTGCACGCTGAAACTGCCCTTGATCGCCGTACTGCTCAAACCTTGCAGGCGCTGGCTGTCAAACAACACCTGCAAGCCAGCCTGGTCGGCAAAGGCCAGCACGGCACTGCCGAGAGATTGCACGGGAATATCGAACGTCAACACAGCAGGTTGGGTAGCGCCCGATTGAGGCTGCGCGGCATACACCGGCGCCGCTGCGGCGAACAGGCCCAAGTGAATGGAAAGGGCTAACCGGCTACCGGTGATACGCCCCTTGTTAAGTGCTGACATTTCGATTGTTCCCTGCGCTAAGCGTTTTTGTTTATGCGAATGCTTCTCACCTAGCAAGACGTGCGACGCGCAGGAAGTCAGTAAGACTTTTTCAAAAGTTTTTTAACGAAGGGATTCAAGCAGGAAACTGAGCCGGCTCGCCGGCGATAGCCATAGATAAAGACACACCGTTGTAGCAACCAACG
>NZ_LKEG01000033.1:0-217 GCF_001645105.1 Pseudomonas marginalis | reverse complement strand
GCCGGTTTAGCCGCCCCGCGCCATGGATGGCGCGTGGCGGCGGCCCCCCAAATACCTGTCGGATTACGGGCACACCGAGCCTAGGCGAGGTGCCGAGTGTTGGGGCGAAGGCCTTTTGGTTACTTTTGGGCCTTTTCCAAAAGTGACCCGCCGTAAGGGCCATCCCTTTCAAGGTCTTTTCGTTTTGGCAGCCTTGATTACCCGGTCGGTTGAAACA
>NZ_LKEG01000032.1:112761-113112 GCF_001645105.1 Pseudomonas marginalis | reverse complement strand
CCATGGCATACACTCGAGCAAGATCATAGCGTCGTACGATATGAGCATTGCATTTAGCAATGACCCATCAACAACTGATTGAGAGCGGTAAGTGGCCCAATCTAAGGTTGCATTCAGTTCGTGGCGGTAGTTGTGCCGGGCGTAGGGCCTTCGCTGAACGTGTAGTTGATGACCACGTCATTTCGGATCAAGACGTCGAGGGTCTTCTGAATGCCAGTAGTCGTCACCTTCATAGTGACCACGTAGCTTTGGGCATGGGCTGAGCCATTGGTGTAGGTGTAGATCCACTTTTCGCCAGTCTCGCTGACAGCACTCTTGGCGTAGGGCTCACCAAACAGGGACTTCAACTCA
>NZ_LKEG01000032.1:531-112754 GCF_001645105.1 Pseudomonas marginalis | reverse complement strand
GTAGTCGTCGTTTTGNNNCCTTTGGTGATGCTCGCTACACTGGCCGACGGAAAGTCTCGTCCTGCGGTGTAGTGGGACGTAGCGCAACCGCCAAGTGCGACACATATCCCCATTACTGCGATGAGCTTTTTCATATTCATCCTTGATCTTAGAAAGCTCCCAATCTAGCTGGCATTGAGGCTAAAAGCCATCACCACCTTGATCACCTTCGCTGGCGCTCGCCTACGGTGCACTAGACGCATAAGCAAACGTGCTTTTACCCAAGGTGACCAGAGTAAAATTCCCTGTGTCTTAAGCTCAAAATCATGGGCGCAAATATGCTTTCGCGTGGGGCGATGCTCTCGGTTAGCAGCCGACTGGTCGTTTTTCTGGAGCAGCCTGCGAAGGCTGTTTGCAGCCAAAAGCTATCGTTCAGTTTGTTTGCGAAACAGGGGCGGTTCAGTTACCAGTAGAGTTGAAATAAATTATGAACAACGAGCCTAGATTACATCTAAAAATCGCACGGTAATTCAGTTTTTAGGAAATGCCGCAATGATTAAATTCGATCTATCGTTGTAGCGCTCGTAGAGCACGTAGTGATTGTTAGATAAATTGAAATTGCAGGCTATGCATCCACCCCCTGGAAACTCCAATGACAAAAGCTACCATTAAAGTAGCTTCTGCCAGCGACAAGCTATTTTTTTGTAGACTTGCTAGGCTTCAAGTCAGGATTGTTACTTGGCGTGTCTTTATTGTCACGACGACGCTTATCAACTTCGCCGGTTGATTTGGCAATCGGTTTGGGGCCTGGTTTAAGCGCCATAAAATCTCTCCTTGATGTTGGTTTTATTTTAGTTGCTGCGGGATCATCCTATTGGTACGGACGGATACTTTCAATAGGTAAGAGATGCTTGATTTTAGGTATGTGAAAAATCGAATTAGCTTTGGCTCATCTACTGGAAATCTAACGACAGGTAACGTCTTGATTTTACGTTCATTGGTTACATCTTGCAGGTAGCACTGCACCTCCGGAATCATTCGAGCATAGCCAGACCGCACCTGTCTGCTACCTAGCCTTTACCATCAACAACTGATCCACCTTTGTCGTGTAGCTCTGACTCATCAACTCTCGACGCATCGCCCAACCTGGCGCCACCGGAACACTCGCAACTCGTAAAACTCCCTTTCCCCAACGTCCATTGATCTCATCCAGAACGCTCATGACCTTGTCTGCCATCACCGGCTGCGATTGCGCGAACAGATCATCGGTGAATTCCCCTGGCTGTCGTAGATCCATCAGCAGAACCTCCGCCTTGCTGTACTTGAAGCCTGGTCGGAAGAGGCGATTGACGGCTTCAGTCGCAGCCTTGGTCATGAGTCGAACGTCGTTTGTGGGGTAGGGGAGTTCGACGAGTGCGCCGTTCGCGTACTTCGCTTCTTCGGGATTGAACATGCCTGTCCTGATACTCACGCGGATCTTCTTGCACAGCGAGTTTTGCGCTCTGAGCTTTTCTGCCGCACGCTGGGTGTAGGTAGCAACGGCCTCCTTGATCGGCTGGATCTGCGTGAGTCGGGTGCCGAACATCCTGCTACAGCAAATCTCTTGCTTGGGTGGGTCTGCTTCACCCAGTTCCAGACATGAAGTGCCGGCAAGCTCGCGAGCAGTCTTCTCGATCACCACACTGAATTTCTGGCGAAGCATCCACGGATCGGCTTTCGCCAAGTCCATGGCGGTCTTGATGCCCATCGTTTCCAGGTGTGCCTTCATGCGCCTGCCGACTCCCCAGACTTCTCCAACATCGGTGTTGCGCAGCGTCCAGTCCCGTTTGAAAGGGTCGCACAGATCTACCACACCCCCAGTGATGTCCAGCAGTCGCTTGGCGGTATGGTTGGCGAGCTTGGCCAGTGTCTTGGTGCGTGCGATGCCTACACCGACAGGAATGCCTGTGCGCTTGAAAAGAGTGGAACGCATATGCCGCCCAAAGGCAGATAGATCGCCTGGGAGGCCAGTGAGATCGGCAAACGCCTCATCGATGCTGTAGACCTCGAGCGCTGGCACCATCGATTCGATGATCGTCATGACCCGTTCGCTCATGTCGCCGTATAAAGCGTAATTACTGCTGAAGGCCACGATTCCATGCCAGCGTAGATGGTCTTTGATCTGGAAGTACGGCTGGCCCATTTTCACAAAGGGTTTGGCGTCGTAGCTGCGCGCAATCACACAGCCGTCGTTGTTGGACAACACCACGATAGGTGTCTTTGCCAGGTCGGGTCTGAACACTCGTTCGCAGCTCGCGTAGAAGCTGTTGCAGTCAATCAGGGCAAAGACGGGCTCACGTGTTGTCATGATCGCGCACGCTGTATTTCACTACACCCCAGATCACCAGATCATCGCCCTCCATCACATGCCTTGCCGGGTACTTTGAATTCTCTGACAACAGCATCACGGCGTTCTCGCGCAAAAGCAGACGCTTGCAGAAGGGCTCGGAGTTGAGTGCTGCGATGACTATGTCGCCGCTGACCGCATCGATGCTCCGATCAACGACCACTAGATCCCCTGAATAGATTCCTGCGCCCTGCATGCTGTCCCCATCGATTCTCACCAGGTACACGTGCGGGGCTCGAATATCGAACAGCTCATCAAGGGAGATGTGCTTTTCGATGTGATCAGCTGCAGGGGAGGGGAAGCCCGCCGGCACCTTGGATGAATAAAGGGGCAGCTTCTTACCGCCAGTAGCGAGTGGGCCGAGGATGGTGATGCTCATGATGCAAGCCTTAGATTGGTAGACTGTACGTATATACAGTTAACGATTTGCTTCGCTTGTGGTCAATCTCATAAGCATCACTATTCGACGGGTGACAGCATGTGCGGACGCTACTCGATCTACGAATCGATGGATCACTATCTGAAGGAGCTCGCGCCAGAGCAGCTTGTGATCAACGGCTACGATCTTTGGCCAGTAGAGCGATACAACGTCGCACCCTCGACCCGGGTGGAAATTATTCGCCCCTTAGACGAAAAGCTAAGCATTGATAAGGTGAAGTGGGGATGGTCGCCATTTTGGGCGAAAGGAAAGCGTCCTGATCCGATAAACGCCAGGGTTGAAACACTCGTGACAGGGAGGTTTTTCAATCAGCTCTGGCCAAACGGTCGCGTCCTTGCACCGGCGAACGGGTGGTTTGAGTGGGTCAAAGATCCGGCTGATTCAAAGAAAAAGCAGCCTTACTTCATCACCCTGAGGGATCACGCTCCGATGTTCTTCGCTGGTTTGGCTGAGGTTCACCAGGGCTTGGAGCCAGACCCTCGCGACGGCTTCGTCATCATCACCGCCGCCAGTGATCAAGGGATGGTAGATATCCATGATCGGAAACCGCTGGTTTTGGCCCCTGAGCATGCCCGCGAATGGATTGCCTTGGATACTTCCCCTGAACGTGCGCGGGAAATCGCGATGGAACACTGCCGGCCTGGTACCGATTTTCATTGGTATAAGGTGAGCAAGGCTGTGGGTAGCGTTCGTAATCAGGGCCCAGAATTGGTTAAGCCGCTCTCAGGGGAGTCAGACGTCGATGAATGATCAACCTGAGTCGTACATCCCGTTGGCTGTAGATGTTGATGGACGGCAACTGGAGCATTGTCCTGCCTGTCCATGAGTAGTTCTTGTCAGCTTTCATCAAGAACGGACATCGTTTAGATCAACCACCAGTTTTGACACCCGACATACCTGAGACCGCCCAGGTAGCGGCTGGTACTGTAGGAGTCATATGGTGGAATTATTCGCCCCGAAGAGTTGGACACCATTCGCGTGGCCTGACATAAATTAAGGACAAAATATGTTCAGCAAATCTCAGATCATTACCATCCCAATCCTGATCTCATCGGTACTTTTACTCACCGGCTGCCCCCCATCACCGGAATTCACCCAATGGGAACGCACTTCGACCTCTGTAGATGGTGTAAGAGCCGCAATGGCAGAATGTGGCGACCCTGTGGCAGGGCCACAAAACCATTTCCCAATAAACGAACAGATAATTCACTTTCAGTGTATGCAGCGCCTCGGCTTTACCCGTAAAGACGGCTTTGAATACTGTGAAATAATGGAGAATATGCCAGCCTGCGTCGAAGAAAGGCAGGGTCGTCCGCTCAGTTTGTCGCAGCTCGAAGCGTTGCCGTTTGTAGAAGATGAAGCATTTCACNGAAGCCCTACCAGTGATGTATGCGTGCGGCTATGCGAAACCACTTGGGTCGAATCTGGACGTCGCCAGCATCGGGCGCACTGCTGAAGTGCAGCGTTGCATGATTAATCATGGCTTTGAACCCAAAAACAAAATTATGCTGGTTTGCCAGACTTACCCCCAAGTGACGGGCTGTTTGTCGACAACGCCGGCGAGTTGATTCAGGTAGAGAGCAGAGTGAAGAGGGGCTTGCTCGTGAGAGATAAGAGACCTCCCTAGGCGCACGACGTTTTAACTCATCGGCCCAGCTGCGTTTTCTACATCGATTTAACCGATAACACTTCCACGTATTTGTACTTCTTCTTTGCTGCCTTCATAGCCTCTTGCTCAGCAAGCAACGAGCTCAACGTATCAGCCTCGTGAATCAACTCGATCATTTTCCCCTCAAACTCGTTTCCAACACGTAACGTGACCCTCAGCCTGGGCGTAAATGCTTTCGCCACTTTCTTCTTCACTTGGGGAGCTTCTGCTGGCTTTGTAGCTACCACCTCTGGCTCAGGCTCCTGTACTTGAGGCGCAGACACCTGGTCTTCGGGCAGAGGCGTACCAAATAGGGCAAGACGCATTTCTTCTTCAGTTAAATCAGAATTCATAGAATATCTCAACGGGGCGGTAATGAGCTCCATGAATTCTACTAGGATTTCTGCTCCAGCGGGTTCTATTGAGCGTAAGACGTGATGATCGGACGGATATCCGGTTAGTTATTTACCTAAATTTTTATTCATTAAACTATTAAGAACAGGTGATTTGTTGGCAGCCTGCCATTCGTGTAAATGCTTGCAACTTATATCATTAAGTTCTACGAGGTTGCTACGCAAGTCGCATGTCGTCAGCCATTTCTGTCGAAGAGAAGGACATTTTACAAAGTCTTCTCGGGCTGGAGGTTGGATGGTGGAAAAGCGCAGGACTGATAGCACTAAAATAGCGCATGCCCCAATACCAATGGAATGGTTTTTATAATTAATATTAATTCTCAGTGAAGAGTGTTTTAAATGCTTTGACTGAATCAAAATTTCTTATTGCTGCCTGGTGCGTGCCCTTACAATAGTTGATAAATGGTTCGATAAAAGATCCATTTTTGACGTATTTCATAGTGCCATTCATTACGATGTTTCCTAACAGGATGTACCAATCTCTTTAGGGCTGATTCAGGGCCGGATAGTCATGCGAGAACTGTATTCAAGCTGAGGAATGCTACTCGGCGTATGTGGGTAATCTGGGGAGGGTGCGGGGCGGCACTTTTCGCGATTCCAACCTTTCTGCGTAAGTGCTGGTGGAGGTCGTACATGGGAGAGACGATCTGGGACTACATCCTCTGGTGAACAACCCACCATGCTTTAGGTCTGGATGGCTCTAGAGCGTAAATGGCGTTAGCATTCCCATCACTCGGCTTAAACAGCCTGTTTTTCAGATCAGGGTCGCATTGTGGAAAAGCTAAAACGCCTCCAAAGTGGAATCGAAGGGCTCGACGCTCTGCTCAAGGGAGGGCTGGTCGCGGGTGCTTCATACATAATCCAAGGGCGGCCAGGCTCTGGCAAAACCATCCTAGCCAACCAACTTGGGTTCCACCATGCGAACAATGGAGGTCGGGTTCTGGTCGCCACACTGCTGGCCGAGTCACACGACCGTCTTTTTCAGTTTCTTTCTACTATGAGCTTTTTCGACTCTTCCAAAGTGGGAGCCGAAATTCAGTTTGTCAGCGCGTTTGACACCCTGGAAAACGAAGGACTGGACGAGGTGGTGAAACTGCTTCGGCGCGAGATAAGCCGCCAAAAAGCCACCGTGATGGTGGTAGACGGTTTGCTCAATGCTCGCTCAAAAGCCGACTCGCACATTGACACCAAGAAGTTCATTTCTGAGCTTCAAGGGCACGCTGCTTTCGCTGGTTGCACAGTGCTCTTTCTCACCAGCTCCCGTCTCGACGACGGCAGCCCTGAGCACACAATGGTTGATGGCGTAATTGAAATGGGCGAAGAGCTATTTGGCACTCGCTCGGTACGTCGTATTCAGCTGCGTAAAACTCGCGGCAGTGGAGCGATGACAGGCCTTCATGAGTGCGAGATCACCGACAATGGGTTGGTGGTTTACCCTCGACTCGAAAGTCTTTACAGCCACCCGTCCGCCCCAGACAGCGCCGACATGACGCGTATTCCTAGTGGCATTGGTTCGCTTGACGGCATATTAGGTGGAGGCCTTTACAGTTCCAGCGTGTCTCTGGTGATTGGCCCTTCCGGCATTGGTAAAACGACTCTGGGTCTCAAATTTCTTGCCGAGTCGACGGTCGATGCTCCAGGACTGCATTTTGGCTTTTACGAAAGCCCACAACGGCTGCGACTTAAAGGCCAATCACTGGGTATCGATATCAAGGGTATGGAGGACAGCGGGGCCTTAAGCATTGCCTGGCAGCCCACCACTGAAGGCCTGCTGGATGGGCTCGGCGCACGATTGCTGAGTATCGTTGAAGAAAAGGGCATCAAGCGCCTGTTCATCGATAGCCTTAGCGGTATGACACGAGTATCGACAAATCCCGCACGGATTACTGACTTCTTCAGTGCTCTGATGAACGAGCTCCGATCCAGGGGCGTTACGGTATTTGCATCCTGGGAAATGCGCGATCTGTTTGGTTCAGAGGTCAGCGCCCCAAACTCTGACCTGTCCAGTATCGTCGACAACCTGATGCTTATGCGTTTCTCTGAGAATCACTCTGAACTAAGCAGGACGCTTTCCATTCTTAAAGTACGAGACAGCTCTTATGACCCCTCGCGCTTTGAGGTAGTCATCCATGATCAAGATGTTTTCCTGACAAAGGCTTCAAGACATGAACCATCAGTCCCCACTGAGTCACCTCCCGGTTCAATTTCTTAAGCTTTTGAGTAGGTTGAACTAAAATGACCACCATCCTGGTCGTCGACGACGAGTATTTGATCGCTGACATTCTCAGTTTCGCGCTAGAGGATGAAGGGTTCATGGTGGTAACCGCCAGCAACGGCCGAAAAGGACTAGACGTGCTCGAAAGAGAACGGCCTGCGTTGATCATCACCGACTTTATGATGCCGGTGATGGACGGCCTAGAATTCGCCACAGCCGTTCGAGCTCTACCTTCGGCTAATCAATTGCCGATCATCCTGATGAGCGGTGCTCAGGCCCACATCGGCATGGAGAGATCGGATCTGTTTGATGCGGTGTTGGCAAAGCCGTTCAACATCGACTTGATAATCGCTGAAGTTAAAAAGCTCTTGGCTTCTGATTAGTGGGCGTTTGGTCTACATACCCAGATCAGACTAAAGCCGCGCGAAGGCTTGGCCGCTGGTAACAACGCCCCTCTCCGGAAGAAGGCCAAATGCTCTAGTAGAGTATGGGAGCTAAGTATTGATATTTCTTCTTCATTTGAGTGTCTATCCTGTTGTAACGTAACAATACTTATTACTAGGGAAGTTCTCATGTCCAAACTCGCAGAATTCCGCCAGCTTGAAAAACACCTCGCCGAACAGCTACAAGCGCTCGAGGCCCTCAAGGGTGATGCTGGCCTCAAGAAAGAAATAGAATTCGAGACCAAGCTGCGCGATTTGCTCGCAAAATACGGATACAGCTTGAAGGACGTGATCAACCTGCTTGATCCACATGCAGGCCGTCGCGCTCCAGTATCTGAGCCTAAAGCCACACGTAAAGCCCGCCAGGTTAAGGTTTATAAGAACCCACATACCGGCGAAATCATTGAAACGAAAGGCGGGAACCATCGCGGCCTGAAGGAGTGGAAAACTGAGCATGGCGCAGCGACTGTCGAATCCTGGCTAAGCAAGTGATTTGGGGTTGACTACATAAGGGCCGGTGATGGCCCTTTTTTTTGGCTCAATTTTGGGTGCGTCCAGCGCTCCGAGCAGCAGCGAACATCCTCCCTGCCACGCGCCAATTTCTTCCTCCATGTGAAGACGCGGCCGCATGTTAGACGGGTTTTTACGGGAAGATCGTTCTTTCTCATTGCTTCACCGATATGAGCTTCTAGGTTTCCTGGAGAGATACCAGCGAGGCGAGGTTTGAATCGCCCCTGCGCAGTATTAATACTGTTACCTCATATACAAGGACGGTTTTCCCCGCCGTCGTAGCGACGTCAGCTTTAAATACAACCCACCCTCGTGCATGGTTTCCAGCGTGGATGAGTGATCGAACGACTTGAGCTGAGAGCGTGAGAATGTCTCCAGGCACGACTGGAGCAACCATCCTAAAGCCATCAATCTTCCCACCCGCAACGACGTTTGTCTGAAGAAGTAAGGCATCACACATCAAACGTTGCGAGATACCGAACGTCTGTACCCCGCTGGCACAGTGCACCCCAAGCGGACTCGAACGGGCAAGGTCAGGGTCAATATGTATATCGAGAGGATCGTACTCGGCAGCAAAAGCGATAATTTGTTCCGTTGTGATAGGATCAGATTGCTTGGCTGTCCAAGTTCTACCTAGGATGAAGTCTTCCCAAAACAGCTCTTTATCTGCCACGGTATCTCCTCGATTTCGCAGCGTTTAACTCGCGACACTTCCGCTCAAAACTTAGCTGTGCTTTTCCTCACAAATGCTCGCGCCCCTTCTTTCTGGTCAGGCATTTTGTTGATAGCTCATAACTGAATCTTCTGTTTCATTTTTGGGCGGGGCTAGTGACCGGTCATAGACGTTTAGCTCGATCTATTTCGCGGCCATTCTCAAAGCGCCATCCAAACGGATCACCTCACCATTGAGCATGGAGTTTTCGATGATGTGCGCTGCCAAGGACGCGTATTCTGAAGGTCTTCCCAGCCGTGGAGGGTGCCAATGATGCCTGCACTTCCTGAGGCATACTCGCCATCATAGGGGTCTCAAATATTCCGGGTGCGATGCACATCACACGGATGCCTGAACGCGCCAGGTCGCGTGCCAATGGCAGTGTCATGGCAGCGACGCCGCCCTTGGATGCGGCGTAAGCGGCTTGGCCTGTCTGTCCGTCATACGAGGCGACTGAGGCTGTATTCACGACTATGCCGCGCTCTCCCTCGACACTGGGGGCTCCCCCCGCCATAGCCTCGGCGGCAAGGCGAACCATGTTGAAGCTTCCGATCAAGTTGATCTCGACAGTTCGACGAAAACTTTCCAGTCTATGGGGGCCATTACGACCTAAAACCCGTTCGGCTGGTGCAATATCCGCGCAGTTGATCACACCATGCAACGCACCGAATGTGCTAATTGCAGAGGCTATTGCTGTTCGGCAGTCAATTTCACTGGTGATATCGGCTCGAACGAAGATTGCACGTTCTCCCAGCTCGTCAGCGCGAGCTGCACCAGATGCTTCGTTGACGTCAACCAGCACCACGTTTGCACCCCGGGCCACCAATTCACGCGCCGATGCCAGACCGAGTCCGGAACCTGCGCCAGTGATTAGAAAGACTGAGTTTTCGATGCGCATGATGTCCCCTTAAAAGTGGGTAGTACCGCACAAGCGGTTACTTGACAGATAAAAGGCTCAAATGCCGGTTCGCTTCAGGTGTCAGCCACGCCGAAGATTGTTGAACCGATAGTGTCGGCGGTCAGTGATCCCGACAATGCTCAAACGCCTCAGATTGTTTGAATGCTTTGGACAATCGAGGCCAGGCATCAAGAAAAGGGCTGGCACATGCACTTGACATTCAATGCAGGGAAGCTGAAACGTACACAAAGAATTGAGGCTCGTCAGGTTGTTCGAAGTAGAATTACCGAAAAGACCTAAAGCTCAGCATCACGTCAGAAATCATATGCGCAGAGGAATAAGCGTGCTCATCCAGGATAAGGGAACGACTTCAATTGGATTGGTGCTTGAAGCTCTCGATGGCGCATCGCGACGCCAACTGGACACCTCCATCGCATTGCAGCAAGCGCGTATAGATCCGGAACTCTTGACTTCTCCCCAAGCCAGGGTTTCGGCTGCTGCATTCTCTCGCTTGTGGGTCGCACTTTCAGATCTGCTCGATGATGAGTTTTTCGGAATCGATAGCCATCCAATGCGACGAGGCAGCTTCCAATTGATGTGCCAGTCGTCAATTGACTGCGAGTCGTTAGAGCAAGCGTTGCGTCGGATTCTGAAATTCTTACGCCTCGTATTGGACGATATTCACGGTGAGCTGAAGATTGAAGACGACTGCGCCGTCATTGTTATCCATGACAAAGGCGTTGAACGCCGCCTGTTTAGCTACGGAACATGGTTGATTTTAGTTCATGGGCTGCTCTGTTGGCTGGGTAATAGGCGTATTCCGATAAAGGAACTTTGCTTTAAACCGAATCGACCACTGGACGACAGTGACTATCGGATGCGCTTCTGTGAAGAAATCCAGTTTGGTGCTCCCGTTACGATGATTCGTTTTGATCGCACGTTTCTGAGCCTCAAGGTCGTGCAAAACAAAGCCAGCCTATCGGCGTTTTTGAAAGAGTCGCCTGCCAGTCTGCTGGTGAAATATCGTAACGAGGACAGCACCAGCGCCCAGATCCGGATGAAATTGCGAGGCCTGAATCCGGAGGAATGGCCAGAGCTGGATAAGGTGGCAAACACGCTACGCATATCCTATTCGACGCTCCAGCGAAGACTACAGGCCGAGGGCGTTAGCTATCAGCGTTTGAAAGACAATCTGCGACGTGACATGGCAATCAATCTGCTGTGCCAACCGAACATGACCGTAACCGAAGTGGCTGCTCTCACTGGCTTCCAGGAGAGCAGCGCATTTCATCGTGCCTTCAAGAAGTGGACGGGAGTGAGCCCTGGCGCTTATCGCCGCTCCAATGCTGACGAATCGGGCGGGATCTAACAGCCTTTCCTTCGGAGCAGGAGAACCACTTCCCGCCGGATTACGTACTGAGATCTGCAACGCGCTTCACCCGCCGGATGCCGATGGGCATCTCTCGCTAAAGTCATCCTCGACGTTTATGACGAGCTGTTGGTGTCCAAATCGGTCAGGCAGAACGAAGTCGCTGGGCATAGGCCTCAGCAAAGGCAACTTCTACGATGCGACGCAGGCACCCTTTGCGTCGCATATCAAGCAAACCACCGAGCCTTCAAACGGTGCGTGTTCAACCTCGATATAACTCCAAAGACCAGGTGCCTGATGAGGCAGATGCAAGTGCACTTCACAAAAAAAACAAGATCGAAGGAGACGCGATATGCAGCCGGTAAACGTTTATACACTCGCAGTTGAGTCGAAGTTCAACCGCTTCCATAGGCTCATTCTGTTTTGGTGCGTGCTCATTCTGATCATCGATGGCTACGACCTCGCCGTAGTGGGTGCGGCCCTGCCGGCAATCATGAAAGACATGAACATTGATCCAACTAGCGCCGGAATAATGGCCGGGTCTGCGCTCTTCGGAACGATGCTGGGCGCGATTTTTCTTGGAACGCTAGCGGATCGTATCGGGCGCCCCAAGATGATCGCAGTCTGCGTTGCCTTGTTCAGTATCTTCACAGCAGCGGCAGGTCTCACCAGTGATCCTATCAGCTTCAGCATTTCGCGCTTTATCGCTGGTCTTGGGATCGGCGGTGTACTGCCAATTTGCACCGCCCAGATGGGTGAGTTTTCTCCACTCAAATTACGTACTCGGCTGGTAACTCTCGTGTTCGCAGGGTACTCCGTGGGCGGTATTTTGGTTGCGATGACTGGCAAGCAACTCATTGAGAGTCACGGATGGCAGTGGGTGTTTTATGTGGCGGTGCTGCCAGTACTTCTGATTCCCATGATCCTGAAGACCATGCCCGAGTCCATAGGTTACCTGCTCAAAACCGGACGTCAGGATGAGCTGCGAGCAATTGCTCGAAAGCTAGACCCTACTCTCATCATTGACGAAAACACTGTTATGACCGGGAATGCCGGAATAGTGGATAAACAAGAAGCACCAGTTCGCAATTTGTTTAAGGATGGTCGAGGTTTTAGCACCGTCATGATCTGGGCGGCATTCATGACCGGTCTGTTCATGGTCTACGCCCTTAACTCCTGGCTAACCAAGCTTATGGCGATGGCGGGATTCAGTCTTGGCTCGGCGTTGAACTTTGTGATTGTTTTCAATGTGGGGGCCATCGCCGGTGCTATCGGCGGTGGATGGTTGAGTGACAAATTAAACATCAAACACGTACTGGTCTGCTTCTACATCGTCGGTGCAATTGCTTTAACCATCTTGGGTTATACGCGCTCAACGACTTTGCTTTTCCCCGTGGTGTTCGTTGTCGGTGCATCGACCCTGGGTACCCAGTTGTTGGCATATGCGTATGCAGGAGATTTCTACCCGTCATCGATTCGATCAACCGGTGTGGGCTTTGCGTCTGGAGTGGGAAGGATTGGCGCAATCGTCGCACCGGTTCTCATCGGCTGGTTGGTGTCGTTAAACCTTCCGCTTGAGAAAAACTTTATGGCCATCAGCCTTGCTGGGCTCATCGGCGCAGTCGCAGTCACCATGATCAATCAGTCGCGTGCTGACTCTACTCAAGTCAAAAAAGCCCCAGCACCGTCTAGCTACTCCCCTGATGCACCTGACCGAAGCTGAATTCGTGGAATTGAAGGTATGAAAATCAATCGCTTATCCGAACCGCCAATATCGTCTGAGCTTCTCAGCCAAACGGTTGATTGGGCGATAGCTTCACGACGCAGCATTCGGGCCTTTTTGCCCACTCCTGTTCCACGCGAAGAAATCGAAGCGATCCTTGATATCGCTCGGTTCTGCGCAACTGGAGTGAATATGCAGCCTTGGCGCGTCCATGTTGTCACTGGAGAAGCGAAGACTCATCTCTCATGTGCCATTGCCGAGGTCGACAATAATCCGTCACTCAGCAACCACCTTGAAGATGCATACGAATATTACCCACAAAAATGGACTTCACCCTACGTGGATCGCAGAAGGAAAGTAGGGTGGGAACTCTACGGATTGCTGGGAATCGAGAAGGGTGACAAGCAGCGGATGCATGCACAGCACGGCCGCAATTACCGTTTTTTTGATGCGCCAGTAGGATTGATCTTCACCATTGATCGAGTCTTGAAAGAAGGAAGTCTCCTTGATTATGGAATGTTCCTGCAGGCAGTGATGGTGGCGGCGCGTGGCAGAAACTTGCACACCTGCCCGCAAGCAGCGTTTTTGAAATATCACCACGTTATTTCGCAGGCCCTTGCGATCCCGGCAGATCAAATGTTGGTCTGCGGAATGAGCCTTGGATACGCCGACGAGTCCTGTATAGAGAACACCTTGGTCACGGATCGGGAACCTGTGGGCGCGTTTTCCACTTTTCATCACAATAATAAGGAGACGACATCATGAAGCCTGGTGCTTACGAGAATGGGCTTGAACAATGCAAGGCCAACTATTTGCCCCTGACTCCACTTGGTTTTCTTGATCGTGCAGCTATCGTGCACCCGGATCGGGTAGCTGTGGTGCATGGCGAACTTCGCAGAACCTGGAGTGAGACCCGCGAACGTTGCTTTCGATTGGCCTCGGCTCTTTCCAAAAAGGGAATGGGGGCCGGAGACACCGTTTCAATCCTGTCTCCTAATACCCCGGCAATGCTCGAAGCGCATTTTGGGATACCCCTCTGCGGCGCAGTTCTGAACACCGTTAACTACCGCCTGGATGCAGAAGGCGTGGCATTCATACTTCGTCACGGGGAGTGCAAGCTCCTCTTGGTTGATCGAGAGTTTGCCGCGCTGGCTAATGCCGCAATTGAACTCCTTGAGCATCGTCCAATTGTCATCGACATCAATGATCACTTAGCTCCACTTTCCGAGAGCATTGGGGAGGTCGATTATGAAACGTTTATCGCTAGTGGTAACCCTGATTTCGAGGGCGTATGGCCCAGTGACGAGTGGCAGCCGATTGCGCTCAACTACACTTCAGGTACAACCGGTGATCCGAAGGGTGTAGTGGCTAGTCATCGCGGGACATACCTAATGAGTATGTTGCAGATCACCAACTGGCCGCTTTCTCGTGCACCTCGTTATCTGTGGACACTACCGATGTTCCACGCAAACGGATGGTGTTTTACCTGGGCTATCACTGCCGTCGCTGGCACGCATGTGTGTCTAAGAAAAGTTTCCGCAGAGACGGTTTTTGAGTCGATAGACAACCATGGTGTCGATCACTTCTGTGCGGCGCCCATTGTGATGGCAATGATCGCGAACGCCGCAAATCGCCCGCCGCTCAAAAGTCCGGTTAGAGTGCTGACTGCTGGTTCCCCACCTCCTGCTACCGTACTGAATGCGATAGTCTCACATGGCTTTGACGTTAACCATGTTTATGGAATTACAGAGGTTTCCGGCACCCCAATTGGCTGCGAATGGCAAGACGGTTGGGATGATTTAACACCGAGTGAGCAGGGTGCTCTTCGTGTACAGCAAGGGGCTCGATCTGCAGCGTTCGAAGGCGTAATGGTCGCGGACTCGGAAACTTTGCAGCCAGTACCGAAAGACGGCCAAACAACGGGTGAGCTACTGCTCAAAGGAAATACCGTGATGATGGGCTATCTGAAGAATGAAAGCGCAACCCGAAAAGCCTTTGAAGGCGGCTGGTTTCATACTGGTGATATAGCCGTGGTGCACCCCAACGGTTATGTACAAATTACCGACCGATGCAAGGACGTCATTATTTCCGGTGGCGAGAATATATCGTCTGTAGAAATCGAAGAAACCATTCACGGTCATCCATCTGTTTTACATGCCGCTGTTGTCGCTCAGCCTGATGACAAATGGGGCGAAGTGCCATGTGCGTTCGTCGAGTTGAAACTGGGTGTAGAACCTACGACCGAGGCAGAACTAATGATGTTCTGTCAGGCCCGTCTCGCACGGTTTAAATGTCCGCGTAGAGTGGTTTTTATGGAGTTGCCGAAAACCGCAACTGGTAAAATCCAGAAATTTTTACTTCGAGAGCAAGCAGGCAGTCGTGACGCGATTATCCGTTTAGCCTCAAATAGCTAATGCTTGAGTACATCACGTTGGGAAAAACTGAGTCGTTTTCGAAGATGTAAGCGGCGTGAATGGAGATTTTCGTAAAAACTGATGCAGTTAAACGGATCATAAGGCTAGTTTGCATCTTTCGAATAATAGAAAAAGCATTCCAGCCTCGCCTATTAATATCTCAGTGCTGTTGATAAATTTTGTGGCTTTCGGGTGCGTTTTATTTGTAGGGAGAGTTAGTTGTTGCTTCTGTTGCTTACCAATAATAAAAATCGGAGCGTTATACAGTGAGTCTAAAGAAAATATCTGTAAAACTGGTGTTTGTCAGCATTGCCATAAGTGGCCAGGCGTCTGCTGACTTTCTAAGTGACAGCAAAGCCACCTTGGGAATGCGGAACTTTTACTTCAATAACGACAACCGGGATGGTACCGCTGCGCCTTCGAAAACCGAAGAGTGGGCGCAAGGTTTCATGTTGGATTTCAAGTCGGGATATACCGATGGAACCGTTGGTTTTGGCGTTGATGCCTTGGGACTGCTGGGAATTACTCTGGATTCTGGCAAGGGACGACACGTCGGCAGCTCTATGATTCCATCGTACAGTAACAACCGCGCCGTCGACGAGTGGAGCCGGCTGGGGCTGACCGGAAAAGTCAAAATGTCGAAGACCGAACTACGCTACGGCACCTTGATTCCGAAACTACCGATCCTGGTCGCCAACGATGGACGGGTGCTTCCACAAACCTTCGAGGGTGGCCAAATTACCTCGAGCGAGTTCAAGGATCTGACCCTGACGGGTGGGCGGATTGAACATGCTACTGGTCGCGGTTCAACTGATCAGACGGGGCTGGCCGCTATGGGGGGTACGCGCGAAAGCAACCAGTTCGCTTTCGCAGGGGGCGACTGGAAAGTCACCAAGGATTTAACGGCTCAGTACTACTATGCTCATCTCGATAATTACTATAACCAGCAATTTTTCGGACTGATTCACACGCTTGCAATCTCGGATAACCAATCTCTTAAAACTGATCTTCGCTACTTCAAAACTGACTCGTCAGGTGAAAACAGCTCCGGTACATCAGGTTACCGAATCAGTGGCTACACAAAGAACGGTGATGGCGTGATCGACAACCGTCTTTGGAGTGCTGCATTAATTTATAGCCTTGGCGCCCACGCATTTACTGCGGGCTACCAAAGCGTTTCGGACGGGAGCAGCTTCACCCAGCTGAACCAGGGTAGTTTAGTGGATAAAGGCGCCGGAGGTAGCAGCCTGTACCTATACACAGACCGTCTGATCCAGAGCTTCACCCGCGCAGGGGAACGTACGTCATTTGGTCAGTACGCCTATGACTTTGCCGCCTTGGGTATTCCTGGCCTGAAAGCCTCGGTCATGTACCTCTCCGGGGACAATATTAAGACGAGATCCGGCGACAATCAGAAGGAATGGGAAAGGGATATCTTTCTGGACTACGTTATTCAGTCGGGAGCGCTCAAAGGCGTTGGCTTTGGTTGGCGTAACGGTAAATCCAATAGCGAAGCCGCACGTGATCAAGATCAGAATCGGGTGTTTGTTAGCTACAGTATCCCACTTCTCTAAAAGCTAAACGCAACAGTATTAAACTAATCTTGAGAGTTTTAAATTGTTAAATTTAACTCGTTGCTGACAAGTTAGCACAAAGGGCCTGAGAATGGCCTTTTGTATTAAAGTGTTTACTAGCCAAGATACTCCAAGGGTTTTCCTTCGATTGCAGAGCGCCTGAACGTCAAAATCGCAGGCTCATGTACTGCTCCCCATTCCCGCATCGCCTTTACCAAAGGCATGAGCGTACTCCCTAACTCTGTAAGCGAATACTCCACCTTTGGCGGAACCTCGCGATAAATCTCACGATGAATAACCTGATCTGTCTCCAGCTCTCTCAGCTGGAGCGTGAGCATCCTCTGAGCAATATCTGGCATAAGCCGTCGTAGCTCGTTGAAACGTTTCGTTCCGGACATTAGATGGAACAATATAAGCGCTTTCCATTTGCCACCGATGACGTCGACAGTGAACGCAACGGGGCAGGCAAACGCCTCTATTTCCCCTTGAGGCGTACATTTCTTCATCTTTCAGCTCCTAGGTATAAAAAATGTGCCTATAGCACAAAAAAGTGCGTACTTACGTATTCGACGTGCATACGTTAGCATCATTCCGTATCAATCACTACGGAATATATCAAATGAGCTTGTTGCTATCCCCCCATGAAATAAAAGGCATGAAACTGAAAAACCGCGTCGTCATGTCGCCTATGTGCATGCACATGGCTGCCGATGACGGCTTCGTTACTGAATGGCACCGAGTGCATTACGGTGCCCGCGCCTTGGGCCAGGCTGCATTAATTTTCCCCGAAACGCTTGCAGTCCACGCCGATGGTCGTATCGGAGCCGGTGACCTCGGTATATGGAGCGACTCTCACGTCGTCGGCTTGAAAGCCCTGACCAAACTGCTTCACAGTTTTGGTGCAAAAGCTGGTGCTCAGATCGGCCATGCGGGGCGCAACGCTGACCTGCCCAATCTAATTCACATTGCGCCATCGGCCATCCCATTCACGGAAACCAGCCCAGTGCCTCGTGCACTTGCGGCTGACGAAATTCCGGGTTTGGTAAAGCTCTATGGCGACGCCGCACGACGCGCCAGTGAAGCGGGCTTTGATGTGCTTGAGATCCATGCCGCACATGGTTATTTACTGAATGAATTTCTCTCCCCACTCGCCAATACTCGCGATGATGAATATGGCGGCGATGCCAAGCGTCGCTATCGCTTCCTGCGCGAGGTGCTTGAGGAAGTAAAAACGCATTGGGGCGATCGTCCCCTTTTTGTTCGAATCTCCAGCTCTGATTACGCCGACGGCGGAAACACGCCCGAGTCATTCCTTGAGTACGGTCGCTGGATGAAAGAACAGGGCGTCGATCTTATCGACTGCAGCTCTGGCGGTATCAAGATGGTCAAGGTGCAAACCTATCCGGGCTATCAGGTACCGGCTTCGGAACTGCTACGCAAGGAACTCAGCATTGCTACGGGGGCTGTGGGTGTGATCCAGAGTGGTCGCCAAGCCGAAGAAATTCTGCAGAACGGCCGAGCTGATCTAGTGTTTGTCGGTCGGCAAATGCTGCGTGATCCATTCTGGGTGCGCACTGCAGCAGATGATCTGAAAGAAATCATTGAAATTCCTACTGCCTACACACGTTACGGTTCTGTATGGCTTGATACCAAAGCCTAATTATCCATTCGTGCCGTAAAAGGGCGATCGGACTTAGCTACTCTCGATATCGAGAAATGACGCGCCAAAAAATACACTTCATTCTGTGGGAGTTGTTGCGCCCGGTTAAGCATAGCTAACTTGCATGCGTCACTATCGGGCAGATTTTCCATAATGGATGAAAGATGCCGGCCTCCCACGGGCGGCTGGCAAGTCAGTGAGATGAGAGATTATTAGATTTAATTGCATAGTCGCGATGATAATTTAATTAGTGCGTTGCGGTGCTGCGCAGTAATCTGAGTTGCCGCCCAGATCAAGGCTCTCGATACGAGCCTTGATTGAGTAACTATTTTAGCGCAACTTCTTGATTTGCAAACTTGGGCTAACTGCTAAAAATTGCCCGCAACTTTAATAGATTTTTTAAGCGAGATCGTATACATGACTACTTCAATTCAGGGACTCGGCCGCTTGCAATCCAAAGTGGCTGTTATTACCGGAGCTGCTAATGGTATTGGTCGAGCAACCGCCGAGGTCATGGCGCGAGAGGGCGCGAAGCTTGTCCTGTCTGATATTAATATCGATCTTTTGAGCACGCTTGCTGACTCGCTTCGAGTCAAGGGCGTTGAAGTTATCACTATAAAATGCGACGTATCTGTAGAACAAGATATTATCGAGATGATTGCGGTAGGCATCAAAACCTTCGGGCAACTCGACGTAGTCGTTTCCAATGCAGGGATCATTCCGGAAGCAGATCTCGAGCAGGCAACCGCAGAACTCTGGGACAAGGTGATGTCGATCAACGCCCGCGGCATGTTCCTTGTTGCAAAGCATGCTGCTGTTCACATGGTTCCTAAAGCTACAGGCTCGATAATTTTCCTTTCATCTATCGCAGCCTTGAATGGGATTCCTGGTTTGGCGGTTTATGGCCCAAGCAAGTTCGTGGCGTCAGGTCTTGCACTTCATCTCGCCGCCGAACTGTCACCAAAGGGCATTCGTGTCAATGCCGTTGCGCCAGGTACGATCGATACTCCCGCAGTCAGTAATATCTCCGAAGAGTATTTGAAGGTGATGACTGATAAACAAATGATCAAACGACTTGGCAGGCCTGAGGAGATCGCAAACTCTATTCTCTTTCTGGCCTCTGATGAAGCATCGTTTGTTACCGGAACCGTATTAACCGTTGATGGTGGTTATTCGGCTCTGTAATTTCAACTTCATTATAGATTTTGCGAAAATCAGGCTAAAAATTTTCAGAGGTCACAATTGAGGTGAAACGCTTAGGTGCGGCTCTTTTATAGCGGAGTCGCGTCTAACACATCATTGATCGATCAAACTGAATAATCTCCAATTTTATTGAAATAGCCAGTGCAATGAGCGGTGGGATAAGGTCTTTCCCATACAAATATAAAAAGCTCGGAGACACCCTCATGCTCGTCCCTTCGTCCCTTTCACTCTTTGCTGAACGCCACCCATGCTTTAGCGAAGCATCGCTTATTCCGCAGCAGAGTGCATGCCCTTAGCGGAAGGCCTGAGATGGCTTCTGTTCTAACGTCCCGTAAACAAAATTAGCAGCTGAGCAATACGCCAACATTGAGTTGAATGCTCAAGCTATGAAGGGGTCAGCGATGAACGCAACTCTTACCTCCTTTGCGCCGATCTCGCTCGGCACGGTTCCGGCTGTGCCATCAGCGCTCTCGAATGCAGTTATTGGTGTCAACGAGCGTACGGATGAATGGGTGTATTACGCGAGTCGCGTTCGCCCGCACTACGAGAGGATGAACAGTCTCGTCGGACAAATTGCAGGGCTCCTGATACTGGGTCAGGCGAAGGGGTGCTTCGATACCTATTTTGAGATGTCCAGAACGCCAAAAGAGCAGGCGCAGGCCTGTATTGAAGAGCTTTACGCGTTAAGCGCTCCTGTCACTGCGGCTGTGCACCTCAACCACCTCCGAGAAGCAGCACGGCAGCTTTACCAAGTTGCCGACGACCTTAACGTTGCGGTGCGGAACACCCGCGAACTCACCCTCAAGCTTGCGCAGTGGCTTACGCAGTTAAAGGCAGTCACCGCTGTCCTTCATTGCGCCGCCGATCCAGTCGTATCCATGCAGCCCGTGGCATTTGAAGACGCATGCGCGTGTTGCAACATAGGCTCCACCGCTATTTCTTAAAGCTGCAACACATCATGTGCAACTACTAATTACAAGAATTGGGAGCACCTTATGACCGACAACACGTACTCCATCTGGGTCGCTGAATATGCCTATGTGGTGAATTATCCCGTCAGTGGCGTGCTTTACGGTGCGCATAACGAAGGAGTTCGTAAGCTCCCTTATTGCTACGTCGTTATCAAGGGTGGCGGGCGAACCATGATGGTAGACGTTGGCTACAACCACCAGGCTTATGGCGGGGTCTTGGGTGAACGTTTCGGTGTCGAACACTGGCATTCGCCTCGCGAAGTACTTGCAGAGTGCGGGGTGACGCCGGAAGAGGTGGACACTGTATTCATTACCCACTCTCACTTCGATCACCTGGGCAATACTGACGCTTTCCCGAACGCTACGTTTTACATTCAGGAGCGCGAACTCTCGAAGTGGATTTGGGCTATGGCCCAACCGGAGCATATGCAATGGATGATGGCGGGTACTGATCCGTCGGACATCCTTAGGGCTGTTGACCTAGCTAAGCAAGGCCGCTTGAAGTGCCTGGACGGTGCTCTGGAAGATGTGGTTCCGGGCATCGATATTCACGTCGCGTTCGACAGCCACACCTATGGCTGCATGTGGCTGCATGTTCGTAATGACCTTGAGCGCGAGTCTGAAAATGGATGGGTGCTGGCAGGTGATCTTGTGTACGTCTACGAGAACCTGGTGAAGAACCCGCAGGTAATCGATGGCCAGATCGACGGCCGACTAAGTATCAAACCGGTGGGCCTTGCGATGGGCAGTAACACCAACCTGGTAGCAGCGTCGGATGACATGCTCAAAGCTGTTGATTATCAGGTCAAGCGCGTTATCCCCATTCATGAGGAGCGGCTTAAAGACGTGTTCCCATCTCGTAATACTAAGTTGGGATTGCGGGTCAGCGAGATATGCCTGGCAAGAGGCCAGGAATCGGTCGTAGCGTAATTCTCCACTGCGCTGCCTATAACGTCAGGCATCCTGAAAGTAGCGCCCATTGAAGCTGTATGGGGTGCTACTGAATGGATGCTAATGGCGCTTCTTGTGTTCACCATCGTTCACCTGCCCGTAAACATTTGGTCAATTGTGCAGTGATGCACGTGATCTAGTGGTGCATCCCATGGCACTCGTAAAATCTACTTAACCTATTGAATTAAATACTAAATATTGATAATTTCATTAAATTGCATAATTGAAATGATTATTCGATTAGTGCCCTTTCAGCGCTTCTTTTAGGATTGACCTCAGCTCACCGGTGCACCTTTTTGCGCCGGTCGAAGAACAGCATCTGAGGAGTCTCAATTGGGCCAGACAAATAACAATCAGCCTATGGCCGGTGTCCGAGTTTTGGATATCGCGACCTTCGTGGCAGCGCCATTTTGCGGGACGATCCTTGCCGATTTTGGTGCCGAGGTTATCAAGATCGAACAGCCTGCTGGGGGTGACACCCTGCGTAAATTCGGCACCCCGACTGAGTGCGGCGACAGCATGGTCTGGCTCAGCGAGGCCCGTAACAAGCAGTCAGTGACGCTCGATTTGCGTTCGGAGCAGGGTGCCGAGTTGTTCCGACAATTAGTGGCGAAGTCAGATGTAGTGCTTGAGAACTTCCGCCCCGGAACCCTAGAGAAGTGGGGCCTGAGCTTCGAGTCGCTGCTGGAGATCAACCCTAAGTTGGTCATGTTGCGCGTCAGTGCTTATGGACAGACCGGCCCAAAACGCGGCGAGCCGGGTTTTGCGCGAATTGCTCACGCCTTCGGTGGACTCGCATTTTTGGCAGGCGAAAACGATGGCCCGCCTGTTGTTCCTGGCTCGACCTCACTGGCGGACTATATCTCCGGAATGTGGGGTGCAATTGGTGTGTTACTCGCCCTGCGTTCTGTAGAGGCAGGTGGTACGGGGCAATTCGTTGACATTGGGCTGTACGAGTCGGTCTTCCGTTTGCTCGACGAGATTGCGCCGGTGTACGCCAAGTACGGCTACGTGCGTGAGCGTATGGGCGCCGACACGATCAATGTCGTCCCACATAGCCACTACCAAACGAAAGATGGTGAGTGGATCGCGCTGGCCTGCAGCAACGATCGTATGTTCGAACGACTGGCGCAAACCATGGGCACGCCGGAGTTGGCTATCGAATACCCGACCAGCCCCGATCGCGTGAAAGATCGCGCCAAGATCAATGCGCTGGTTGCTCTTTGGGTATCCGGCTTCACTCAGAAGGAACTGCTGGATATCTGCAAGGAAGGGCAGGTGCCTGCTGGCCCGATCAACTCCATCGCCGACATTTTCGAAGACCCTCAGTTTGCCGCTCGGGAAAACCTGATCAAGGTTCAGGATCCGCGTATCGGTGAGCTGGTGCTGCCTAACGCAATGCCCCGCCTTTCCAAAACACCTGCCGCGTTTGTCTCTACCGGCCCTGCACTGGGGTCGAGTACCGACGACATTTTGAGCCGTCTCTTGGGTCTTTCTCCTGAAGTGCTGCAAGCGCTCAAAGCCAGCAACGTTATCTGAATCGAACAAGGGAACCAGCATGACTCACTACAAAATGTACATTGGCGGCGAATGGGTTGACGCCATTGAAGGTGAAACCTTCGACACCCAGAACCCTTACACGGGCGAAACCTGGGCCACTTTGCCTCGCGCTCGCGCCGCTGATGCAGATCGTGCCGTTGCAGCCGCTAAAGCAGCCTTTAATTCTCCTGAATGGTCAAAGATGAAGCCAAGTGCGCGTGGGCAGTTGTTGCGTCGCCTGGGCGACCTGATCGCTGAAAACGTTGAGCACCTTGCCACCACTGAAGTTGCCGACAATGGCAAGCTGCTCGCTGAGATGCGTGGGCAAGTACGGTACCTACCCCAGTACTTCTATTATTTTGGTGGCTTGGCCGACAAAATTGAGGGGGGTGTACTGCCTATCGATAAGGCTGACACGTTTACGTTCACCCGTTACGAGCCGCTTGGGGTATGCGTGGCCATTACCGCTTGGAACTCACCGTTGCTGCTGGCTGTGAATAAGCTGGCGCCTGGGCTGGCCGCAGGTAACACATTTGTTCTCAAACCCTCTGAGTTTACCTCCGCCTCAGCGCTTGAATTGGCCAAGTTGATTGAAAAGGCAGGTTTCCCCGCAGGTGTTGTCAACGTCGTAACCGGTTTTGGGCTGGAAGTGGGTGAACCGTTGGTGACTCATCCAGACGTCGCGAAAATCGCTTTCACCGGCAGCGAGTATGGCGGTCAGAAAATCAATGAGTCGGCGGCCAAGAACTTCAAGAAAGTGACTCTCGAGCTCGGGGGTAAATCTCCAAACATCGTGTTCGATGATGCGAACCTTGATAACGCAGTCAAGGGCGTTGTGGGTGGCATCATGGCCGCCACCGGCCAAACCTGCGTCGCAGGCAGCCGTCTGCTTGTTCAAGCGTCAATCCATGATGAGTTCGTGGAGAAACTTCTGGCCTTCGCACGCACGGCGAAGATGGGCGATCCCATGCTGCCCACCACACAAGTCGGCCCTGTAACGACGCCCGCCCAATACCAGAAAATTCTAGACTATATCGCCATCGCCAAGGCTGAAGGTGCTGTCTGCCGACTCGGTGGCAACCCTTCCACCAACCCGGAATGCGGTAACGGTCTCTTTGTTGAACCGACCATTTTTACTGGCGTGAACAACCAGATGCGTATCGCACGCGAGGAAGTATTTGGCCCTGTCCTCAGCATTATTCCCTTCAAGGATGAGGAAGACGCGATTGCGATCGCCAATGACACGCCTTATGGCCTGGCGGCGGGGGTGTGGACTCAGAACATGCGTCGCTCCTTACTGATGTCCGAGCGCCTTCAGGCCGGGATGGTTTGGGTGAACATGTACCGCGCGGTCAGTTACATGGCGCCCTTCGGTGGCTTCAAGCGTTCCGGCGTAGGTCATGAGAATGGCCAGGACGCCATCTATTCCTATCTTCAGACCAAAAGCGTCTGGATCAGCACTGCACTCGAGACGCCGGATCCGTTTGTCCTCGGCTGACACATCGCTCCTGTTGATCCAACAGTAAGGATAAGAATGATGGAAACTCAATTCCCAATGCCTGGGCGGTTTCTGGAAGATTTCAAAGTGGGTGATGCCTACCGTCACTGGCCAGGTCGCACCATTACAGAAGCCGACAACATCCAGTTCAGCCTGATGACGATGAACCAGCACCCGATGCATTGTGATCATCACTTTGCATCGTTAAGTGAGTTCGGTCGCCCGCTGGTCAACAGCGGCCTGACAGTGGCCATCGTATTGGGTCTGACGGTTGCAGACGTCAGCCTGAACGCTATTGCCAACCTGGGTTGGAAAGACATAACGCTCAGTGCGCCGGTGTTTCCGGGCGACACCCTGTATGCACGTTCTGAAGTGACCGAAGTGCGCGAGAGTGCCAAGCGGCCAGGACAGGGCATCGTTACAACCCGTACCGAGGCGTTTAACCAGGAGGGCACCGTGTGCATGAGCTTCACGCGTGCATGCCTGGTACCGACGCGGCGCAACGCGACCGAGTTGCGTGCGCAGAGGGCAGAACGATCATGAATTACGATCTGCTAAAAGGCGTAAGGGTCATCGAAAGCTCCGCGTTCATTGCTGCACCGCTGTGTGGCATGACCTTGGCGCAGCTGGGCGCGGAGGTCATCCGTGTCGATCTGATTGGTGGAGGCATTGACTACCAACGTTTGCCGATGATGCCCGAGGGCCGGAGCATTTACTGGACGAGCCTCAACAAGGCCAAGAAGTCCGTTGCGATTGACATCAAGCGCCCGGAAGGGCGTGAGCTTGTGCAACAGCTGATCGGGGCGCCGGGTGACGCGGGTGGGATCCTGCTCACCAATATTGGCACCCCATGGCTGAGCCACGAGCTGCTGTCTGAGCTGAGGCCTGACCTGATCTCTTGCACCATCGAGGGTAATTTCGATGGGAGCACTGCGGTCGACTACACCGTCAATTGCGCAACGGGATACCCGATGCTCACCGGGTACGGAACACCTGATCGCCCCGTCAATCACACGCTACCTGCCTGGGACGTGATCTGTGCGAATCAGGCAGCCACGGCCATTGTGGCCGCGCTTGCACGCCGACAGGTCAGCGGGGAGGGCGCGCAAATACGCCTGGCATTATCTGATACGGCTTTTTCAACCCTGTCGTCTCTGGGCTTGCTGACAGAGTCGGAGCTGATCGAGCCGCAACGTGAATCCCTCGGCAATCATCTATACGGCGCCTTTGGGCACGACTTCGCTACCTCAGACGGTCGCCGGGTGATGATTGTGGCCATTTCTGCGCGGCAATGGCGGGCGTTGGTAAAAGCCTGTGATTTGCAGCCTGCCGTCGAGGCCCTGCAGGTCGCGCTAGGGGTGAACTTTGATCACGAAGCTGACCGGTTTGAGGGGCGTGAATTACTCGCCGCCTTGGTTAAACAGTGGTGCATTAAACGCTCGCTTGCCGAGATTGAAATGCACCTTTCCCAGCACGGCGTTGCGTTTGGCCCCTATCGAACCGTTCGCCAATTGCTCCACGAAGACAAACGCGTCTCTCTGGAAAACCCGGTCTTCGAGCGCATTCAAACGTCGGGGGTCGGCGAGCATCTGGCGGCTGGCACTCCACTCAGGTTTGGCGGGGCGCCGCGCCTTGCTGTGCAGCCGGCGCCCGAACTCGGCCGCGACACCGATCAGGTATTGGCCGACGTCCTTGGACTGAGCGATCACGAAATCGGTGTGCTGCGGGACAGCGGCGTCGTAGGCAGGGCGTCTGGATAAATACTGTCTGTAGCAGAACGCGCGACTTATAAAAATAAAAGCGAGCAACTCCAATGAGTAGTCTATTGATCTGCCTGGCATCGCTGGGATTCTTGATGTTCGTGGCCTACCGGGGCTTCAGTGTGATCCTGTTCGCTCCGGTAGCAGCCTTGGCCGCAGTCTTATTGACAGAGCCTGCAATGGTCGCGCCCGCTTACAGTGGGCTGTTCATGGACAAGATGGTGGGGCTTCTGAAGCTCTACTTTCCGGTATTCATGTTGGGAGCGGTATTCGGGAAACTGATCGAGGTCTCAGGGTTCGCACGCTCGATAGTAACCGCCATCTCGAAGGTTTTCGGCAGCAGCTATTCGATCACCTGCATCGTTTGCGTGGGGGGAGTGTTGACCTACGGCGGAGTGTCGCTGTTCGTCGTGGTGTTTGCGCTGTATCCGTTTGCGGCTGAGCTGTTCCGGCGCAACGACATCCCCAAGCGTCTGATACCTGCGACGATCGCCCTGGGGGCGTTCACGTTCACCATGGACTCACTTCCAGGAACGCCGCAGATTCAGAACATCATCCCCACTGCTTTCTTTGGCACAGATGCATACGCAGCGCCCTGGCTGGGCATTATAGGCGCGATTTTTGTCGCCGGGTGTGGCATCACTTATCTGGAGTGGCGTCGCCGCAGCCTCATGGCGCGAGGCGAGGGCTATGGGCAAGGGCACACCAACGAACCCGCCCCGCCTACCGACGAGCCAATGATCAGCCCCTGGCTCGCCATCCTGCCGTTGGTCATCGTTGGCATCAGCAACAAACTGTTTTTGGATCTGATTCTGAGCTACTACGGCGCAGGCAATCAGGTGCTGGTGACGTTCCGTCCGGACTTTGCCGCCGTGTCTCAGGACGTGACCAAGATGGCTGCCGTTTGGGCGGTGGAGGGCGCACTGACGCTTGGCATCATTGTTACCTTGATTATCGGTTGGGGCCGTATTCGTGGAAAGTTCACCGAGTCAACCCAGCTCGCGGTCTCGGGCTCCCTATTGGCAGGCGTTAACACGGCGTCGGAATATGGATTTGGTGCGGTGATCGCGGCGCTGCCAGGCTTCAAGATGGTCGCTGACACGCTCTCCCACATCGAAAACCCACTGATCAACCTCGCAGTGAGCGTTAACGTCCTCGCAGGCATCACCGGCTCGTCCTCTGGCGGCCTCAGCCTCACCCTCGGAGCGCTTGGGGATCACTTTGTGGCACTGGCCCATCAGTACGCGATACCGGCTGAAGTGATGCACCGTGTGGCTTCGATCGCCGCCGGAGGCATGGATACTTTGCCTCACAACGGCGCCATCATCACGCTGATGGCGGTGACCGGGCTTACACATCGTCAGGCGTATGGAGACATTTTCATACTGACCATTTTCAAAACCATGGCGGCCTTCGTGGTGATTGCCGTGTTTTATTTGACCGGGCTGGTTTGATCGCTCGGCTCCCGACAAAAACAAATGACAGGGGTGAAAAAATGAACGCATCGACCTATGACTACGTCATCGTAGGCGCCGGATCCGCGGGTTGTGTATTGGCAAACAGGCTAAGCGCCGACCCCTCGAAGCGCGTATTACTGCTTGAGGCGGGCCCGTCTGATGACTTGCTCTGGATCAAGATTCCAGCGGGCATGACCCGTTTGTTTTCCAACAGCAAGGTTAACTGGCGGTACCAGGGAGCAAAGGAGCCTGGACTCAACAACCGCGTTCTGTACTGCCCTCGAGGTAAGACGTTAGGTGGATCGAGTGCGATTAACGGCTTGGTGTATATGCGCGGCAACGCCTACGACTACGATGCCTGGCGCGATGATGGTAACGAAGGCTGGGGGTGGTCGGACGTTCTACCGTACTTCAAGAAAAGTGAGCGCCAACTGCGTGGCGCTGATCAATACCATGGTGCAACGGGGGAGCTCGCCATCTCCGACGTGGTCAATCCCCATATTGCATCCTTGACCTTCATCGAGTCTGCGAAAACGATCGGCATTCCTTTCAATAAAGACTTCAACGGTGCCCAGCAATACGGCGTGGGCTACCCGCAGATGACCGTTGAAAAAGGTGTGCGCCAGTCCGCCGCCACAGCGTTCCTGAAGCCTGTGCGCAGCCGTCCAAACCTTGAGGTGCAGGTGAACGCCCATGCTGAGAAGATTTTGTTCGAAGGCAAACGCGCAGTTGGCGTGCGTTACGCAATCAAGGGACAGAACGAAAAGCATGAGGTCTTCGCTAAGGAAGTCATTCTAAGCGGTGGCACCATTGCATCCCCTCAACTGCTTATGCTCTCGGGTGTGGGGCCTGAAGAACATCTGAAAGAGCATGGCATTGAGGTCGTTCACGACCTGCCGGGCGTGGGTGAGAACCTTCATGACCATGCTTACGTTCACTTCTTGAACCAGGTCACGCCCAAGTTCTCCATCAATCATGAGATCCAGGGCTGGCGCCTGATCCCCCATGTTCTGCATTACGTAGGTGCACGCAAGGGATTGTTGACGTCGGCTGCGGCGCAAGTTGTCTGCTTCATCAAATCCGATCCCTCGATGGTCTCGCCCGACCTCCAGATCCAGTTCAGGCCCTTCAGCATCATCGTGACCGAAGACGGCAAGATCGTGCCTGAGAAAATCCCGGTGGTGACCGCCTCCTGCAGCCAGATTCGCCCTAAATCCCGCGGTCGCATCCGCCTTAACTCTTCAGACCCTTACGACGACCCGAACATCCTCATGAATTACCTGATGCACGAGGATGACTGCAAGGCTCTGATCGCCGGTATCCGCTGGATGCGAAAAATCCATGCCGCCGAGCCGCTGTCGCAGCACATCGTCAAAGAGACCATGCCCGGTAGTCATGTCCAGACTGATGAGCAATTGCTCGATTATCTGCGCAAGTTCGGCCAGTCCATGTACCACCCCGTTGGCTCTTGCCGCATGGGTAACGACGAAACAGCCGTTGTCGACTCGCGCTTGCGTGTAAGAGGCATTGAAGGATTGCGCGTAATCGATGCCTCGATCATGCCGAGCATCAGCTCCGGCAACACCAATGCACCGGCCATCATGATCGCCGAGAAGGGCGCTGACATGGTGCTGGAAGATTCTCGTTCAACAAACAATGTTGTCAGTCAAGGCCTAGCAGCCAAAGCTGCTCTGGCATAAGGAGGGCTCGTGGAACACTCACAGTGGATCGGTAAAACCCAGGATCGTGCTGAAGTCATCACCGAGGCGAATGCTGCCCGGATCGCTGCCACGCTCAACGAAAACCCGCCAGTAGATGGCGATGCCTTACCTCTGCTGTGGCATTGGGCGTACTTCCAGGATCTCGCTTCAACAGAGGCGCTGCGTACCGATGGGCATGCCAAGACCGGTGATTTTCTTCCCGATGCTGGCGACCGCACGCGCATGTGGGCCGGTGGCCGCTTGAGCTTCATCAAGCCGCTAGTGGTGGGCAAGTGCGCCCGACGTTCTTCTGTTATTCACGACGTGAAGGAAAAACAGGGCCGAACGGGCTCTTTGCTGTTCGTGACGGTACGTCACGAATACCTTCAGGACGGTGAGGTCGCACTGGTCGAGGAGCAAGACATCGTCTATCGCGCCGTCACCAAGGCGGTGGTGGATGACGGTGAACCACTGCCAGAAGCCGAATGGTCTGAGGAGATCGATGCGAGCCCAACCATGCTATTCCGTTATTCAGCGGTCACCTTCAACTCCCACAAAATCCATTACGACTGGCGGTATGTCACGGAAGTTGAAGGCTACCCGGGACTGGTCGTACATGGCCCCCTCACGGCGACGCTGGTGATGCGTGCATTTTCGAAGTTCACCCCAGATTCGACCGTCCGAACGTTTGCCTTCCGCGGTGTACGACCGCTCATTGCCGGAGAAACCCTGATTGTGGGCGGCCGTGTGAATGAGTCTGGGCAAGCGTCGGTCTGGGCGGGAAACCAGGGTGGAGTCGGACAGGTTGGCGAGATCGGGTTTGATTGATCATTTCACGTTTCAACAGCAGGACTAATCATGGGTAACGCTTCGAACCAATCTTGCGCACACGATGTGGTGCGTTCTGCACTTTTTGTCCCAGGCAATCGTCCAGAGCGCTTTTCAAAAGCGCTTGCGAGCGGTGCTGACCGGGTAATCGTCGATTTTGAGGATGCTGTGGAGGAGGGTGCGAAAAGTGGCGCCAGGCAAATGCTGGGCGACTATCTCGTTGCTAACCCGGACACGAGAGTGTGGGTGCGCGTCAACTCGCCCGGGCATGAACAGCACGATCAAGACCTCGCATTCTGCCGTGAGCATCATGGGGTTGTCGCGATCATGCTCCCCAAGACGGAGACCAAAGTGCAGGTAGAAACCGCGGCCGCTACCGGAAAGCCCGTTGTCCCGATAATCGAAAGTGCCGTAGGTGCAGCGAATCTGAGCGATCTGTGCTCAGCATCGGGTTTGGAAAGGCTTTGCTTTGGGGCAATCGACATGGCCCTTGATCTAGGGCTCAAGGATGGATCAGCAGGTTCTTTGAAGGTGCTGGAGCACCTGAAGGTTGGGATCGTCGTCCAATCCAGAGTCCATGGTCTGGCCCCAGCCCTTGATGGCGTGTTCCCGTCAATAAATGATTCGCCCGGCCTGATACAGGCGGTTCAAACAGCCGTGCAGATGGGTTTCGCAGGCGTACTATGCATCCATCCCAAACAAGTAGCGGACATCCATTTTGCACTGGCGCCAGAGGCGAATGAGATCAACTGGGCGAACCGTGTTCTGGCTGCCGCTGAGATGCATGGCGGGGCTTTCAAGCTCGATGGACAGATGATTGATGCGCCAGTACTCGCTCGGGCAAGACGCATCCTCAGCAAGCTGAGTAGCTAATCCGCTCGTTACCGGGCAGCACGGTGGCGATCAGTGGTGTGCGGCGCTGTGATCAGCAGCCGCACTAGCTGAGCCAGCCGTGAAGCTGCCGGTGATAACTTTCGTCCCTTCAGCGTGATGATCGCCAACTGCCGAGTCAGCTCTGGCTCGATAATCAGCATTTCATGAGTGTCCGCGCTCGGATGATCCGGCAGCGCTACAGCGGGTAACACCGCGGCGCCCAGCCCTGCGTTAGCCATGGAGATCAGAGTCTGTGCCTGGTTGAACTGATATCGGGTCTTCAACTCCAGGCCGAGCCGTTTCGCAGTGTCATCGACCACGGCCCGCAACACGGTTGCGGAGTTCAGGAGCAGTAGCGGCAGCTCGGCCAACGCTGTCATTGTGATCGTAAGGCCTCCGGCCTCCCTGAATTTTTTCGGTACCAGGGCGTAGAGATTTTCCGTGAGGATGGTCTCGAAATTGAAGTCCTGATTGTCACTGACGGGGCCGATTCCGAAATCCACCTCTCCCTTACGAATGCTGTCATGCATATCGCCTGAGGTTAGCTCATGCACGAAGACTTCAATGCCCGGGAAATCGCTTTCAAACGCTGCAAGGATCTTTGCCAAACGCGTGGAGGCAACGGTTGTCGAACAGGCGAGAAAAATCCGTCCTCGTTTTAAATCGGTCGTTTCCTGGATACGGCGCAAGCCCAGCTCCACCTCATGCACCGCTCGTTTAGCGCTCTCCAACAGCTCAACACCTGACTCCGTGAGACTGACCTGCCGAGTCGTTCGGTGGAAAAGCTGCACGCCGAGCTGTGCTTCCAGCTGTTTAATTTGACTGGTTACCGCTGACTGAGACTTGTGCGTCAAATCGGCTGCCTGTCGAAAGCTT
Source organism: Pseudomonas marginalis (assembly GCF_001645105.1). Lineage (GTDB taxonomy): Bacteria > Pseudomonadota > Gammaproteobacteria > Pseudomonadales > Pseudomonadaceae > Aquipseudomonas > Aquipseudomonas petroselini. The sequence goes on along the minus strand of NZ_LKEG01000032.1, from coordinate 80,715 downwards.
CCGTGTTCCGCGACGAGCATGAATGCTTGCAGAAGCTTGAGATTAACGTTCGGCAGGGGCTGAGGATCGAGTGGTGCGGCCATGATGAGCTCATTATTAGATTAGATTGCACAATCACCATGATAATTGAATTGGTCGCTTTCGCCAGTGCCCAGTAACCTCAATTTCACCGAAAAGGTAATGGCGCCATACAAAAATAAAAGGAGCCCACCGTGTATTCGAATCCTGTTTCGCTTGCAGATCCCATTTTGAAAGTGAGCGACTTGCGCAAGTCTTATGGGCCGACGCACGCACTGAGCGGGGTCAGCTTTGATATCAACGCAGGGGAAGTTCATGCCTTGCTCGGTGAGAACGGTGCGGGCAAGTCGACCCTCGTCAAGATCCTCACCGGCGTAGTGTCTCCAAACAGTGGCAGCATGAATTTTGCCGGCGCGCAGTACTTGCCAAAGACGATTATGGAAGCACGCAAGGACGGGGTGACCACCGCTTTTCAAGAGCTCAGCTTGCTGCCCAATCTTACGGTTGCGGACAACCTGGCACTCCCGGTATTAGCCAAGAGCTGGCAAGGCCTGAACTCAAAATCCTTGAATCAAGAAGCAGCGCGTCTGACGCTGGCCACCTATGGCCTCAACGACATCAAGCCTGCGTCCCTCGTCAGTGAACTCTCCTTGGCGGATAAACAGCGACTAGAGATCGTGCGGGCGCTGAGTCATCACCCCGCATTGTTGATCCTTGATGAGCCAACTGCAGCTCTGCCTTCCACCGACTGGTTGTTTGATCTCATTCGCAAGGAAACCGCAAAAGGCACTGCTGTTCTGTACATCTCACATCGACTCAATGAGATCCGCGAGCTTTGCAGTCGCGCGACGATCTTACGCAGCGGTTGCAGCACCGGTACCGCTGACTTGCTGGACACGGATGACGCTAAGATTTTCGAAATGATGGTCGGTCAACGCATGGCGGCTGCGACAGTGAGGTCGATGCCTACCGAAAACCGAGTGATCCAGCAGCCTCGCCTCCACGTTGAGGGGTTGACCGCCGGTAAGGTCAAGGATCTCGGCTTTAAACTCTACCCAGGTGAGATCGTAGGTTTGGCAGGGTTGGACGGGCAGGGGCAGTGTGATTTGTTTCATGCGCTCTACGGCCTGATCCCCAAACATGCCAAGGCGATCGAGGTCGAAGGCAAAAGCGTTTCGATCGATTCACCGTCCGCTGCACTCGATGCTGGCATTCAGGTCGCGTTGCTGCCGGAAGAGCGCAAGACTCAAGGGATTTTCGGGGACTTGGCCGTTCGATCGAACATGGCTGTATCGGCGTTAAATCGCATTGGCCTGATGGGCTTCACCTCTCGAGGTAAGGAGCGTCAACTGGCCAGTGGCATCGCCAGCCAAGTCGATCTCCAAGACCGCTACCTGGATTTTCAAATTAAGGAACTGTCTGGTGGCAATCAGCAGAAAGCACTCTTGGGCAGGGTACTGCTTACGGGGGCAAAAACACTCTTGCTTTTCGATCCTACTCGAGGTGTCGACGTGGGTACCAAACAGGCCCTGTATCTAGCGATAGAGGACTTCGCAAGGCAGGGCGGAAGCGTTCTGTTGTACTCGTCCGAACTCGCAGAACTGGTGCGTTTGAGTCAGCGATGCCTCGTGATCTACGAGGGCCGAATCGCCGCGGAGCTCGAAGGTGAATCGATTGAAGAGACAGCACTTGTGGCGGCGGCGACGGGCAACCCGCGCCACCTAGAAGGAGCGGTCGCATGAAAAGTGTGGCTTCGACGCTGGCACCCATTGCCAAGAGCGGCGCAGGAATGGCGGCCATCTTGTATGTAGCACTCTACATAGCCTATGCCATTGTTGAAAAAAGCGCGTTGAGTGCTTACGCCTTCAATGACCTGCTTAACAACGCAGCGCCACTGGCCGTAGCAGCAGCCGGAGGTACCTTGATCGTTCTGATCAGAGGCTTTGACCTGTCTGTCGCCGGCGTAATCTCGCTGGTGAACGTAATGTTGGCAACCTTTCCCTTGGAAGGGCCAGGAGGCGCAGCTGCGAGCTTGGGTCTTTCATTGGTGATTGGATGCGCAGTCGGCCTGCTGAACGGCATTCTCGTCGCCTACGGTGGTTTTCAGGCCGTGGCCGTGACACTGGCAACGATGATCATGACGTTGGGGCTCTCACTGGTCGTGCTCGATGCGCCCGGTGGCCATGTTGCCGACTGGTTGAGCGAGAACCTCACGGACACCGTCGCCGGCTTCCCTGCTTCGGGTGTGGTGCTGGCGATTGTGGTCGCTCTATGGTTAATCGTCCGCCGCACGGACTTTGGAATCTCACTCTATGCCGTGGGCCAGGATGACCATGCTGCCGCGCTTTCTGGCATCAAAGTTCAGCGAACCCGCTGCCTCGCGTTTGTCATCGCTGGCGGACTATATGCCCTGGCCGGCTATATGCTTTCAGCCCAAACGGCCACCGGCAATCCCACCTCAGGTAACTCCCTTCTGCTGCTGACCTTCGCTGCGATCGCGCTGGGTGGAACCTCGTTCCGGGGCGGAGTAGGCGGCCTTACCGGAAGCATCATCGGCGCCGCCAGTTTGATGCTTCTGCAAAAGCTTTTGTTCTCGATGGGTGCCCAGTCCTTCTACATCGGATTGTTGCAAGGTCTGGTGATGATTCTGGCAGTCGGCCTGATGAACGCCGGTGATCGGTTCCGTATGAGGAGAGCTTGAGATGAACAGTGGAAGCATTGAATCGACTGAAGCTCTGCAGGTAACTGCCATGAATAAGGGGCTAACGGATACCCGAACATCCGCGCGGATATCCCGAGAGGCTCTCAACATCGGTGGCGTCTTTTTACTCTGCATCATTGCCCTGTTCGTGGCTCGCTGGGTAAATCCGAACGCCAGTTCTTCACAGCAGCTCGAAACTGTACTGATCCTAGGCGCGTTCCTCATCGTAGTCGCCTTCGGCCAAGGGTTGGTAGTGCTGATCGGAGGCTTGGATCTTTCCATCCCGTCGGTCATTACCCTTGGCGGCATTCTGACAACGGCCTGGGTAGGGGTTGATGGCGAAGAGTGGAAGCTGCTCATCGTGCTTGGGGTCTGTGCGGCGGTAGGTGCGTTAAATGGTTTAGGGGTAGCAGTGTTCAAGGTGCCGGCATTCATTATGACGTTAGCCATGGGCATCATCGTCTACAGCCTCAGCTTAGGGGCTACAGGGGGAGCACCCAGTGGCACGTCACCGGATCACCTGACTTGGCTGATGACTGCCCGCACCTTCGGCGTCCCGGTCATCATCACTTTCACACTCTTCGGTGCGGCAATCGCTTACATCCTCCAGGCACGCACCCGCTTTGGGACACGACTCTACGCCTTGGGCTCAAACCCGGTCGCTGCGCGTTTCGCTGGTTTGCACACCGTGCGGCTGACGGTCATGACGTATGCGCTGTGCGCGCTGCTGGCAGGTATTACCGGGATGCTCCTGGTGGGTTATTCCAACGGCGCGACGCTGCGCATGGGGGAGCCATTCTTGCTGCCCTCAGTCGCAGCCGTAGTGATCGGCGGCTCAGCGATTAGCGGAGGGAGAGGCAGTTTCCTCGGCACCCTGGCCGGTGCACTGCTGCTGACCGTACTCGACATGATCATTTCGAGTCTGGGTTTCTCCCAGGGATGGAGAACGATCATCTGCGGGGCAATCATTCTGTTCGCCATTCTGCTTCAGCACGAGGGGGCTATGGACTACTTGCGCTCAATACAACGCCGCAAGTCCAAAGCCATGGCCTAGATCCAAGCCGTTCATAGCAAACCAACAACAATAAAAGGGGCATGACATGACAAAAACAATGACGTCGCCGTCCTCAAGGTTCTCCAAGCGCATGTTTGCGACGCTGGCATGTACAGCGGCCGCCATGGGCGCGTTAGGAATATCCGGAGCCCACGCGGCTGAGGCTAAACCCAAGGATCACTATCTCATCTACCTGAGCGTCAGCTACAGCGGCAACGCCTGGCAGTCAGAAGCCGCGAACGTTGTAAAGGCGCTGGCGAAAACGCCGCCTTACGACAAGTTGGTCGAGCTGCGAGAGGTGATTTCGGGCACCGACGTCCAGGCACAGATATCGGCCTATGAAAGTATGATCGCAGCAGGCGCGGACGGCGTCATAAGCTTTCCCATCTCGCCCACAGCTTTGAATCGCACGATCAAACGGGGTTGCCAGCAAGGCACGTTGTTTTATATGTATGACGCCACCGTCACTGAGCCCTGTGCCTACAACGTCAGCTACATCACCGCAGGTTTTGGGGAAAACACGGCGCAGGCACTGGTGAATGAGCTCAATGGTAAAGGCAAGATTTTCTTGAGTCGCGGCATGTCGGGCAACTCGGTGGACAAGCGCCACTATGACGGGGCCATGAGTGTCTTCAAGCGCTATCCGGACATCAAGATCGTTGCTGAGTACTACAGCTTCTGGGATGACCGAACCACGCAGCAAGAAACCGCGAAAGCGCTGGCCGCGCACCCGGACGTCGATGGCATCTGGGCTCAGGCCGGCGAAAACGGAGCGCTCAAAGCGTTGCTCGCGGCCAATCACAAGCTGATCCCCATCACCGGCGAGAACTCAAACGGTTTCCGCTTGGGGCTCGCCAATCCCGACTATCAGGCGAAGGGGCTGCGAGGCGTTTCCTCCGGATCGCCACCCGCATCGGCAGGTCTGGCGTTCAAGCTGATGATGGAGCAATTGTTGGGTAAGCGCGAGATGAAGGAACACAACATCGAGTACGCCTTGCCATGGGTTCCCGCAGATAAGGTGAAAGTGTGCGACGGCGGTGTGGTCACACCGGCCTGCAACACCCTTCCGGCAGGCACAGTTCCAGATTCCTTTGTGACCGAAATTTTTAACCCGGTACTGCTCCCGGAGATCTCGCTGCAGTCAGCCACCGACGGGAAAGCCACTCCTGGCGCCACAATTCAGCCTCTTCCACAAGACGCGGCTCAAGCGGCGGGTAACGAGCCCGGCGTGAACTGTGCCAAATGCGAACCGGCGCCTGACCTCTACAAACTCACCAAGATCCAGGCGCTCGGCGCGCAATAAGAAGGTTAACCGGGATTGATAACGATCGGTGTGCAGGTCTTTCCCACTCCGATGATAGGGATCCCGGTTTCACTGAAATCTAATGGCGCCATACAAAAAGAAAAGGAGCCCACTGTGTATTCTGATATCAAACCTTTCGTAGCCCCAAGCTTCCGTCTCGACGGAAAAACAGCACTGATTACAGGCGCAGGCGGTGGTATCGGCGAGGGCATCGCGCTCACGTATGCCAGCGCAGGCGCTCATGTAATTCTCGTCGGTCGTGATCGCGACCCACTTGATCCGGTAGCCACCTATATCCGCTCCCAAGGCGGTCAAGCCACCGTATCGGTATGCGATGTCACCGATAGCGCTGCTATCCGCGCACTGATCGGTGAGCTTCCAGTGCTCGATATTCTGGTGAACAACGCAGGCACTAACTTCCCCGAGCCAATGGGCGAAGTCAGTGATGAACATCTGGATGGAATGCTTAATCTCAACGTCCGGGCTTGCTTTGTCACCGCGCAGGCCGCGGCGAAAAAAATGTTGAGCACGGAGAAGGAAGTTCCTGGTGTCGTGATCAACATCACCTCCCAGATGGGCCACATTGGCTCACCTAACCGCACGGTCTACTGCATGACCAAGCACGCGGTAGAAGGGCTCACCAAAGCGATGGCAATCGAGTTTGCCGACCGCGGGCTGCGTGTGAATAGCATCGCTCCCACCTTCGTCAACACGCCGCTCGTTCGCAGCATCGTCAACACCCCGGAGAAGATGCAGTTTCTTGTCTCCAAGATTCCATTGGGCCATATGGCGCAAGTCGAAGACATCGTCGGCGCTGCACTCTACTTGGCTAGCCCGGCAGCCAGCATGGTCACCGGTGCCAGTTTGAAAGTGGACGGTGGCTGGACTGCACAGTAATCACATATCGACGAATCCGAATAGCGAGGTACTGCAATGACCAGTTCTACAGGCGCATTGATTGTCGAAAAAACCGGCGGCCCCGAAGTGCTGCAATGGAAGGAAATTGAGCTTCCAGAGGTTGGTGATTCGGAAGTACAGATTCGCCAGGAAGCGATCGGCGTCGACTTCATAGATACCCAGTTGCGTTCTGGGCTCCTTCCGCTTCCAAAGCTGCCCAGCGGGATTGGCTTCGCCGCAGCAGGTGTGATCGAAAAGGTCGGCAAGTCGGTCAAAGGTTTTGCCGAAGGGGACAAGGTGGTTTACCACTTCCTGACGCCTGGTGCCTACGCCGAGCGTCGCAATGTCCCCGCTGATCGCGTATTCAAACTGCCCGATCAAGACCTTGATTCTGCAACTGCCGCTGGTGCGTTGTTTCGTGGACTCACGGCCTGGTATCTCGCCACGCGCTTGAAAGACATCAAGGCCGGTGATTGGGTGCTGGTGCATGCAGCTGCGGGTGGTGTTGGGCTGATTTTGACCCAGTGGCTTTCTCACCTTGGGGCCAATGTAATCGGTACCTGCGTGGGTGATGAGAAGGCCAATATCCTAGGAGAGTACGGCTGTGCTCATCCCATCAATATCGAAAAGCTCGATTTCCTTGATGAGACCAAGCGCCTGACTGATGGAAAGGGCGTCAGCGTCGTTTACGAGTCCATTGGCAAGGATACCTTTGAGAAATCGCTCGATTGCGTCCAACGATTTGGGCTGGTGGCTTCCTTCGGCTGGGCATCTGGCGACGTACCGCCCGTGGATCTGGCCTACCTGCGCAACAAGGGTTCGTTGTTTATCACGCGTCCCACCATCTCGCATTACGTGGCAGAGGCAACTGATTTCCAGCGCGGCGCAGCAGAGCTTTTCGAATTGGTGAAAACCGGTGCATTACGCATCCGCGTCGACAACGCCTACCCATTGAAGGAAGCGGCTACTGCGCACCAAGACCTAGCGTCCCGTAAAACCAGCGGCTCGGTGATTCTCACCGTATAACCGCGACGCTTTCTCCGCAAAACAAGAAGAAAGGGAGAACACCATGTTACTTAAAGGCAAGACCGCCATCATTACCGGTGCCGCCTCGCTGAAAGGAATCGGCTGGGCAACTGCTAAGTGTTTCGTCGAAAACGGTGCGCGTGTCGCGCTCTTAGATCTTGATCGGAGTGCTATCGATACCGCTGCCGCTGAACTTGGAAACGGCTGCATTGGGTTGCAGTGTGATGTTCGTTCTGCGGATGCCTGCCAGCGAGCTGTTGATGCCGTTATCGACGCTTTTGGTCATGTCGACATCTTGATCAACAACGCGGGCGTCAGCCAGCCTTTCAAGCTAATGGATAGCGCGCTCGAGGACTACGACCTCGTTATGGATGTCAGCCTGCGCGGAGCATTCAACATGTCTCGTGCCCTGGTTCCGCATCTGCGGGCCCAGCGCAGCGGTGCGATCGTGAACATGGGGTCAGTGGCGGCTCAGCGTGGTGGCGGCGTGCTCGGCGGCCCACATTACGCAGCGGCGAAGGGCGGGGCGCAAACATTGGCGAAAGCCATGGCGCGGGAGCTTGCCAGCGATGGCATCCGAGTCAATGCGATTGCTCCAGGCTTGGTCGACACCGAACTGTTGATTGGAAAGCTCACTGATGAGGGCCGCCAGGCTGCACTCAACGCCACGCCTCTGGGCCGTCTAGCCATACCCAAGGATATTGCTGACGCATGCCTGTTCCTCTCGTCCGACCTCTCAAGCTACGTCACCGGCGTGGTTCTGGACGTCAACGGCGGGCTTCACATCCATTAGGTTGACGCCGCCATTGCCGGCTTATAGGGGAGATACCGATATGTTGCTCAAGGATAAGGTCGCGGTTGTTACGGGTGCTGCATCACTCAATGGCATTGGATGGGCGATCGCCCGTCGATTTGCCGAAGAGGGAGCGAAGGTAGTGCTCCTCGATATCGCCGCTGACAAGCTCGAGATCGCCAAGGAAACCCTCGGGGATCCGCATCAGGGCTTCGTCTGTGATGTCCGACACCCTCAGGCCTGCAAGCGTGCTGTCGAGCAGATCATTGCCGCCTACGGACAGATCGATGTCCTGGTGAACAACGCAGGTGTCAGCCAGCCGCGTCGCCTGCTGGAGATTGATGACGAAGGTTACGACCTGGTTATGGATGTGAGCCTACGTGGTGCGTTCAACATGTCCCGAGCCGTCGTGCCTTACCTGCGCCAGGCGGGGCGCGGCAGCATTCTGTGCATGGGCTCAGTCTCAGCCCAACGCGGTGGCGGCATCATGGGCGGCGCCCACTATTCGGCGGCTAAGGGTGGCATTCAATCCTTGGCAAAGGCATTAGCCAGGGAGCTTGCTCCTGATGGCATCCGTGTGAATGCCGTCGCCCCTGGATTGATCGAGACCGATCTGATTGCCGGAAGACTCTCCGACGAAAATCGAAAACTTACGCTCACCGCCACGCCTTTGGGACGTATAGGGCAGCCCGTAGAAGTGGCCAATGCCTGTTTGTATCTCGCGTCGGATATGGCCAGTTATGTGACAGGAGTCGTATTGGATGTGAATGGAGGGATGCACATCCATTGACTGCACTCCCGCTTAACGATTTGAAAACAATAAAAACGGAGACAAATCATGAAATTGATCCTGCGCACGACGTTGGCTGTATCTGGGCTCCTGCTGGCCATGAGCTCCATGGCAGCTGACCCTATCAAGATTGGGGCACCAGGCCCCTACACGGGCGCATCTTCACCTATGGGCGTGTCCATGCGTGACGCCATGCGAATCGCGGTGAAGGAAATCAATGACAAAGGCGGCGTTTTAGGCCGGCCCTTGGAGCTTGTTGAACGAGATGACGAAGCCAAGAATGAGCGCGGCATCCAGGTAGCGCAGGAGCTGATCTACAACAATCAAATCGTGGCCGCTGTGGGTGTCATCAATACCGGTGTCATGCTTGCGAGTCAGCGCTTCTACCAAGAGTCTAAAATTCCTGTCATCACACCGGGGCCATCCGGCACTGAAGTGACGAAATCCTTTCTGCCGGACAGCTATATTTTCCGGGTTTCGCTTCCCGACCGCATCCAGGCTGAAATGATCGTCAAGGAGGCAATCGACACTCGAAAACTCACCAAGGTTGCGATCCTGGCCGACTCCACCAACTACGGCCAATTGGGGCGAGCGGATCTTGAGGCCGTGCTCAAAGAGAAAGGGATCGAGCCCGTCGCGGTCGAGAAATTCAACATCAAAGACGTCGACATGACACCTCAGCTGTTGCGCTCGCGCATGCGCGGTGCTCAGGCAATCCTGACTTATGGCATCGGCCCCGAACTAGCACAGATCGCCAACGGCATGGCCAAGCTTGGGTGGAAGGTACCCATGATCGGCAGTTGGACATTGTCGATGCCGAACTTTGCCGAAAACGCAGGTGCCAATGCCGAAGGCGTGCGCATGCCCCAGACCTTCATTCTCGACGGTGCGACAGACAAGCGCCTGGCCTTCATCGACAAGTATGAGAAGACCTATTCGGTCTCCAGAATTCCGGGCCCGGTCTGGGCGGCCCAAGGTTATGACTGCATCTACATCCTGGCAGCAGCCATTGAGCAGGCAGGCTCCACTGACGGCGCCAAGGTCAAGGAAGCACTGGAAGATCTGCAGAAACCGGTAGAGGGCCTGGTCATGACCTACGACAAACCTTTCTCCAAAACCGATCACGAGGCCTTCAAGTCTCCCGCCGTCGCGGTGATCGGTGAGATCCGGGATGGCCGGGTCGTTTATGCCTATGACGCCGACCGAAACAACCGCTAGTTCCCCAGCGCTGAAACTCGGGTAGTAGAAGACTCTGCTGCCACCTTTATCGACCCCGATTAGGGGAGGGCATATCAATGGACGAGCTACTTCTACAAGTACTGCTCAGCGGTATCTCCGTGGGCATGATTTACGCGGTCATTGCCTTTGGCTACCAACTTACGTTTGCGACGTCCACGACGCTTAACTTTGGTCAGGGCGAAGCTCTTGCGCTAGGGGCGCTTGTCGGTCTCACGCTTTATCCCTACGTCGGTTACTGGGTCGCCATTCCTCTGGTCATGTTGTTTGGCGCTTTGCAAGGCGTAGTGGTCGAGCGGATTGCGGTGCGTCCGGCGATGAAAATCAAATCTGAATTCGGCTGGATTATGTCGACGATCGCTTTGGCGATCATCTTCAAGAACGTGGCAGAAAACATCTGGGGCAAGGACGACATGAAGTTTCCTTCTCCCTTACCGGAATTGCCTTTGCAGATCGGCTCGGCGTTCGTGATGCCGATGGAGCTGCTGGTGGTAGCCGGCGCCATCCTGATGATGCTGGCGGTGGAGTTCTTCAATCGCAAGACCATTTTCGGCAAAGCAGTGGTTGCCACGAGTTCTGATCGGGATGCCGCAGGGTTGATGGGGATCAACACGGGCTCGGTCATTACATTCTCGTATGCACTGTCCTCGATGACCGCGGCATTTGCAGGAATTCTGGTAGCTCCGTTGACCCTCACTGGCGCAAGCATGGGGGTCGCATTAGGCCTCAAAGCCTTCGCGGTAGCCATTATCGGCGGCCTGACCTCCGGGTTCGGCGTCATCGTAGGCGGCATCATTCTGGGCGTCACGGAAACGGCAACAGGATTCTTCCTGTCGACCGGCTATAAGGACGTGCCTGGCCTGGTGCTGTTACTCATCGTGTTAATGATCAAGCCGGCCGGCATTTTCGGTAGGGCCGCCATCAAGAAGGTGTGAGTATGCGCAACGTCCAACTACTTGTTAGCTGCTTGCTTTTACTTGTAGCAGCGGTACTGCCCCTGGCATTCCCTAACCCCTATTACCTGCATCTGGTGGTGGTGATCGGTATCTATGCTGTATTGCTATTCGGCATGGACATCCTTGTTGGATATACCGGTGAAGTTTCCTTGGGGCATGCAGGGCTGTTTGCGGTCGGTGCTTATACCGCCGGTCTGATCGCCACAAAACTGGGCCTGCCTTTCTACGTTGCGGTTCCCGCAGCGATGGCCGTGACTGCAGTATTTGGTGGGATTCTGGCGTTTCCCGCATTAAGGGTCACCGGGCCCTATCTTGCGATGGTGACGCTCGCGTTCTCGACGATCATCCTGATTCTAATCAATGAAATGGCGTTCCTCACCAATGGCCCTCAAGGGTTACAGGTGCTCAAGCCCGTTTTTTTCGAGCACAGGCTGTCTTCGCAGGAGTTCTACTACGTAGTGCTGGCGGCGGTAGTATTGTCGTTCATTGCAGTGACACGCATCCTGCACTCACCTTTGGGACGTGCCTTTGCAGCCCTGAGAGGGAGTCCCATGGCGGCCGATTGCATGGGTGTCAACGTTTACCGTTATAAGGTGATAGCGTTTGTAATCAGCGCCACCTTCGCGGGGCTTGCGGGCAGTCTGTTCAGCTATTCGGAGGAATACATCGCGCCGAATGGCTTCGGCTTCGAGCTCAATGTGTTATTCCTCCTAGCGCTGATCCTCGGAGGGAAAAAGAGTCGTGTGGGTGCGCTGATCGGCGCTTCGGTGGTGGTACTACTGCCTAACTGGTTATCTGACCTTGCCCTGTTTCATTCACTGGTCGTAGGACTTGCGGTCATCGTTGCAATAACGGTGGGCTTCGGGATATTCCAAAAACGACTCACGCCCAGACAGATCGCTATACCGAGTCTCGCGCTCGTAGCGTTCGTAGTCTTTGCATTCAACATTGACGATATTACCGAACAGCGACTGACAATCTTTGGCTTAATGATGCTGGCCGTCATCTACTATCTGCCCAACGGGGTTATTGGCTTTTTGAAGGCGCCTTTCTCCAGGTTCAGCAAGGATCAGGCCTCGATCGTCAGTACAAACCGGCCGCGATCAGTGAACTTGTGGGATAAAGGCGCCGACCGGACGCCGAGCAATGAGCCGATCTTCCAAGCCGAAAGCATTGTCATGCAGTTCGGCGGGCTCAAAGCCCTCAATAGCGTGTGCTTGAGTGTGGCGCGCGGAAGCATTCACGGGTTGATTGGGCCCAATGGTTCAGGCAAGAGCACGATGATGAACGTGATTACGGGCATCTATGTGCCGACGGTAGGAGTGGCCCAGTTTGAAGGTCATTCGATCGTCGGGCGCTCTCCCTCCAAGATTGCGTTGGGTGGCATTGCCCGGACATTCCAGAACGTACAGCTCTTCGGCGAGATGAGTGTGCTGGAAAACGTGCTCGTTGCTTTTAACCATACGTTCCAGCGGGGCCTACCTTCTATCCTGCTCAACCTCCCTGGTTATCAAGCCGAACAGCTGCAAGCAAGGGAGAAGGCCCTCAATATCCTTGATTTCATTGGACTCAAAGCACTTCGCAGCGAGCAGGCCAGGAACCTTCCATACGGAAAGCAACGCCTGCTCGAGATTGGCCGAGCGCTCGCTTTGCAACCCAAGTTGCTGTTACTCGATGAGCCCGCGGCCGGGTTGACCGCTGCGGATATTGCCGAGCTCGTCCAGATCATCAAAAAGATCAAGGATCACGGCGTAACCGTGGTCTTGATCGAGCACCACATGGACATGGTGATGAGCATCTGCGACACAGTGACCGTGCTGGATTTCGGCCAGAAAATTGCCGAGGGCAAGCCAGCCGATGTTCAGTCTAATCCTCGGGTGATAGAGGCCTACCTCGGAGGAAGTGCCGCAGAAGCTGTCGTCCCAGCACCACAGGTAGAACGCATTTCACCACCCGTTCTTGTGCAGAAGGGGGCGTGACCATGCTCAAAGTCGATAACCTTCATGCTGGCTACGGCAAGATTCAGGTACTTCATGGAATCAGCCTGGAAGTCCTAAAGGGGCAGGTGGTCAGCCTCATAGGGAGTAACGGCGCTGGCAAGACAACGACAATGCGAGCCTTGTCTGGAATGATCTGTCCGCAGCAGGGCACGGTCATGCTGGACGGCAAAAATATTGCTGGGCTGCCTTCCCACAAAATCGCACGCTGCGGCTTGGCCCATTCACCTGAGGGGCGGCGGGTGTTTCCCACGCTTTCGGTGATCGACAACATCACCCTGGGTGCCTTTCCTCGTTTCATGCGCAGCCGGCCGAAAGGAAATATCGCTCAGGATCTGGAGCGAGCTCTGGAGTTGTTTCCGCGTCTTCAGGAGCGTCGCAAACAGCTTGCGGGCACATTGTCGGGAGGTGAGCAGCAGATGCTCGCCATGGCACGTGCCGTGATGCTCTCTCCTGAAGTAATACTTCTCGATGAACCTTCAATGGGCCTGGCGCCGATCCTGGTTGACGAAGTTTTTCGCATCATTGAGCGGTTGAAGGCCACCGGCGTGACAATGCTTCTTGTCGAGCAATTCGCAGCGGCGGCCCTTGAGGTCAGCGACTACGCGTATGTCCTTGAGAACGGCTACATATCGATACACGGCGCTGCCAGCAAGCTGCGCAGTGATCCCGCTGTACGGGCAGCCTACCTCGGTTCAGCCCATTAATTTCACAACAATAAAAAGGTGTTGTCATGCAAAAGAAAGGTTACATCTATGCCGAACTGGTCGTGACCGATCCAGAATATTTTTACAACGAGTACATGACGCGCGTGGGGCCCGTACTCGAAAAGTGGGGTGCGATTTTCGCTATCGCAGGCGGCGAACCCGAGGTACTCGAGGGTGATCGTCGTGTCGAGCGCGTGGTACTCGTCGAATTCGAAAGCCCTGAGAAGGCTCGAGAGTTTTATCACTCCCAGGATTATCAGGATGTGATTGGCTACCGTACTCGTTCGGCGAAAACAGATCTGTACCTGCTCGAAGGTACGGCCTCGTAACAGCAGCAGGGCGCCAGTCTTCTGGTTTACAGAAGACCGGCGCCTGCCTTGAGCTGGTCTGATGAGCCCGTTTCCCCCGTCGTAATCCCAAGCAGGTTCGCCAGCATGCATCAGTCGACAATGAGTGTGTTCGGGGCGTTGGGGTCTCGTCGATACAATCGGGACTTTGTAAGCGAGCATTCAATCAATCGGATTCCATCCGATTTGCACTGCGCATGAAGTCAACAAATGCACGAAGCTTTCCAGGCATGTGCTTGCGATGCGGATAGTACAGATTAAACGCATCATCTAGTGCGCTGTGCTCCTTCAATATGTGCCGCAGCATTCCGCTGGCTAACTCTTGCTTTGCAAAATTTTCGAAGACGAAGCCGATGCCCTGACCTTGTATGGCTGCATCCAGAACGGATCTCATCTCATCGAAAACAAAGCGCCCTTGAACGTCGACTTGGGTCATTTGGCCTTGAGCGTCGAACTTCCATTCGAACAGTCTGCCGCCAACGGAATAACGTTGACGAATGCAGTTGTGCTCTAGCAGTTCCTCAATGGTTTCTGGTTCACTCAGATCGCGGAAGTAATCCGGTGCAGCAACGACAATTCTTTTTTGTAGCGATCCCAGCTGCACGGACACCATATCGTTCTGAACGCGTTTTCCCATGCGTATGCCGATATCAAAACCGGCGTTGACGATATCACTCAGCCGATTATCCAGAGATATCTCGACATTGATAAGTGGGAATCTTTCCATGAAGGCGGTGAGGTGCGGTTCGATAAAGATACGGTATGCGACGTAGGAGGAGTTTAGGCGCACGGTACCAGATGGCTGGTCGGTCGCAAGCAAGGCCTGTGACAACGCGTCCTTGATCAGTGCCAGTGCAGGGGCTAATGCTCCGATCAGCGCTTCGCCAGCCTCAGTCAAGCTGACACTGCGAGTTGTACGATTGAACAATCGCACATTCAGCTGCGCTTCTATGCCTTTGATGGTGCGTGATACAGCAGTAGGCGTGACGCCTAGCTCGATAGCCGCGCGGGCAAAATTCAAATGCCTGGCAGCAGCCTCAAACGTTAAAAGGCCTGGAAGATGCACGGGGGGTAGGGCGACTGCTGCTTTATGAGTATCCGTGTGTGATGCGGTTTTTATTATGACTTTATTGCTCATACGGTATCCATGCTTGTGATCATTTTATTCATTATCGCTGATGCCTATAGTGGTGCATCAAATAATTTGTTACGCCAAATCAGCGATACATAGGCATCAACTGATGCAGGAGTAGAACCATGAGCAAACCTACTTACGTACACGAATACCAAGCCATCACCGAGGTGCTTAACCAGTACATCGAGGGCTGCAAGCAAGCAAAAAGCAGTCTCATGAAGCCTGCTTTCAATGAGCAAGCGACCATGTTTAGCGTCGATGGCGACGGTAAGCTGGCCGGCGGCGCAATTCCTATCCTGTTCAAGGGGATCGATGAAGGGTTTCGCCCCTCTCCTGATGCACCGGCAGCTATCGTCCGCATTGAGATTGTCGGTACCGCGGCGAGCGCGCGCATCGACGCAAACGACATGTCCGGCATTTCGTTTACCGACTTTTTCCATCTGTTGAAAGTTGACGGTAAGTGGACGGTCGTCAGCAAGATCTTTCACACTCACGTCGCGCCTTGAACCTCTGTCGTCCTTAAGTCTGTAGCAGTTGAGGCTTCCCAGCACTCAGGCATAAAAATGGAAACGTCATGAAAACCCTTACCTCTGCTCTGGCTCTTACGGTCGTTACACTTGCGCCCGGTACTGCCTCCGCCGCCACTTACCCGGGAGTTGAGCACAACACCGCGAAACTCTTGCAATCGCTTGAAGGTGTTCCGACGCTCGACTCCATGACGCCGGTCGATGCCCGTGCGGCGCTGGCGGGTGCCCAGGCTGCCCCCCAAGTAGTCTTGCCGGCAGCTGATGTCAGCGAGAAGACGATACGCGTCAACGGCAGTGATCTGAAGCTGACCATCGTGCGCCCGGTCGGTAGCCAGCAGAAGACTCTGCCCGCGTTTATGTATTTCCATGGCGGCGGCTGGGTTTTGGGCGACTTCCCGACCCACGAGCGATTGGTGCGTGACCTGGTGGTGGGCTCGGGTGCGGTGGCGGTCTTCGTCAACTACAGCCTTTCGCCAGAGGCGGCATATGGCGTCGCCGCCGAGCAAGCCTATGCCGCGACAAAATGGGTCGCCGAACACGGGCAAGAGATCAAGGTAGACGGCACTCGCCTCGGCGTAGCCGGCAACAGTGCTGGCGGGAACATTGCCGCCGTAGTTGCCCTGATGGCGAACGAGAAGGGTGAACCCGCACTGCGTTCGCAAGTGTTGCTGTGCCCAGTGACAGACTTCAACTTTGACACGCCGTCGTACAAGGCCTTTGCCAAAGGCTATTTCCTGACGAAGGATATGATGGCGTGGTTCTGGGACAATTACGCACCCAACGCCGAGGCACGCAAACAGATTTACGCTTCTCCACTGCAGGCCACGACCGAACAGTTGAAGGGCTTGCCGCCGACGCTGATCCAGACTGCCGAATTCGATGTCCTGCGCGATGAAGCTGAAGCGTACGGCCGCAAGCTCGACGCGGCGGGTGTGCCTGTGAAGACGGTTCGCTACAACGGCATGATTCACGATTTCGGTCTGTCGAACGGCTTCAGCCATCTGCCGACGCCGCGCAGCGCGATTGCGCAGGCATCTCAGGAACTCAAGATCAACCTGAGCAAGTAATTTCAAAAACAAAGAATCCGCAGGTCACTGTGAAACTGCGGGCTTCGTCATTGAAAACACATCGTCATTTCATTGCGAAGCTGCATGCACACAGCAGATTCCCGGAGCGTCTGCTGCGTTTTTGCGGTTGAGTATATTTCAATAATTGCACTCCTTACGAAGAGCGACTAAATGAAAACTACATCTATTAAGCAGCTGGTTTTCGTGGCCTTGATTTTGAGCATTGGCACGATGGCTCACGCAGAAAATGCACCAAGTAGCCCGCAAGTCAGTAGTAAGACTGTCAGCAAAGCTACGTACGTAGAAGACTATCAAGCTATTACAGAGGTACTTAACAAGTACATTGAGGGTTGCAAGCAGGCCAAGAGCAGTATCATGAAACCCGCTTTCAATGAACATGCGACGATGTACAGCGTCGGCGCCGATGGCAAGTTGGAAGGCGGCGCGATTCCAATCTTGTTCGAGGGAATTGACAAGGGTTTCCGCCCATCTCCGGATGCAAAGGCTGCAATTACCCGCATCGAGATCGTCGGTACTGCGGCTAGCGCTCGCATCGACGCCAACGACATGTCAGGTATTTCCTTCACTGACTTTTTCCATCTGTTGAAAGTCGATGGCAAGTGGACTGTGGTTAGCAAGATTTTCAACACGAATGTAGCGCCTTAGTCATCCAGCTGCGCTGTACTAGCTCCTCATCAGGTGATGAGGGGCTTTCTCAATTTCGGTTACATGGCCTTCGGGTAAGCGTAGACAGTAGTTCGTCAGGAACGAGCTTTCGCTTGGAGTTTCCAGCAATGGCCAGGTAGCAAGCCAGTTTGAATTTAAGCGGATTATTGCGTGGGGCGACGGACGAGGCGGACGAGGCTGGAATGCGTCTGGAGCAGAAGTGTGCCATTAGTGCTTCCTACGTGTGGAAAGTTGATCGCAGCTTTCCCTGTTATGTAGCCCTCGCGTGAGGCGCGTTTGAGATCAAAATCAAAGAGCGGCTGCCTCATGGGAGCTTTTTGAGCCGGGCTAGACCTTGCTTGATATGGCCGGCGTTCTCGCCGATGGTCTCAAGCGCGCCACGGACGTTATCTCCAGCGTCTGCATGACCGTGAGCCTCGACGTGCAGGGTTAATTCCATCAGCGCTGCCTCTAGGGCGAGTTGGTTTTGGTACATCCTTTCCAGCACATCTGACAATGAGTATTCCTTTGGCATTGGGGTGATCTCCTTCAGGGCCGCTCAGCATAGCGCAGCATAAGAAATGGTTAGGTGTCTTGCGGACAAATCCTGAGGCTCATCAACTTTGAACTAATCATTACGCCCGTTCCCCTAACTCTGTGCAGGTTGCTTCAAGCCCAGGTTTTTCTGGGTTACTCAATCACACACGAAGGTTTGGTGAATCATGAAGAGCGAACAAGTTGAAGGCGCTGTAGAAAAGGTTGCCGGCAAAGCGCAGAGCGCAGTCGGAAAACTGTTTGGTGATTCGAAGCTGGAAGCTGAAGGTGCTGGACGTCAAGCTGCTGGTCAGCTGACCCAAACCTATGGCGATGCGCTGGACAGCGTATCCACGTTCGTCAAAGAGAAACCGGTTGCTGCAATCGCGATTGGTGCAGTAGCGCTGCTGGTTCTAGACCGTCTCTTTCGCCGCTGAGTAAGGAAAAGGACGTTTCGACAGGGGGGCTCCATTTTCACGTTTATCGCCTTCGCCTCTAGAACTGTCCATATTGGGTTGCGGGGGCGAGGGCTGGTATGCACAACTCACTTCCATCCAAGCAGCACGTCCGAAGTACGACGAGGCTATTGGGCCACAAATCTTGTGGAGGGGTGACGTGGGGTCACTAGCAAGCGGAGCGCGTAGGCCGGAGGATGGAAGCCCACAGGGCCAAGACTCGGCAACATCGAGGCTTGGTTTACGACAGCCGTCCTCGTAGAGGCCCGCTCGAACTTGGCTCCCTAGAGCGCTTTCAGGAGACGCTCAAGCGTCTGATGTTCCCAAGTGCTGAGCAACGCTATCGGGTCAGTACCAAAGCGATCTCCAGAGTGAAACGACCAGCGTCGCCCATCAGAGCTGATGCACTCTTCGCAGTAGTCGAGCGTGTCACAGTCGTTGTAGATCGATAGCCGCCAACCATCGACGCTCACCACGAAATGGCCCGCATAAATCTCATCCCAAGACGCCTGACTCACCTTGGTAATCGTCCGTCGCTCGAAGGTGACCTCTCGCAATACCTGGCATACCTCTCTCGCTGAGAGCTCCGCCGCAGTGCTTTCGCTGATGCTACCTACCTGGGATGAATGCGCTGCCGCTCTGGCCTCTTTCAGCCTTTGCTCAGCGTACATAGCCGGATCATCATTCGGCAGTGGATAGCCCGCAGCTGAGAGAGCTTCGGCGCGCTCTTCAATGAGCAGGCGCTCAGGATCACGAGCGACTTGATAAGCTCTGCCCGGCACGCGCCAAATGGAATCCATTCGTGGCTCCTTTGGGGCTGACCGGCTTACTTTCCAACCGGCTTCGTCGGGATCTTTCGAAAGCAGGCACTCACCGCAATTGGGCACGTGGTTCGCGATCTCATACTCACGCCAGTCCACCATAGCTCCACCGTCAATGCCGAGCGGTTTGCGCTCAATCAGCCAGGCTACAGCGTTAATGAACTGACCATGCGAAAACACTACGATGTCATGAGCAGGATGCACTGCAAGTCGATCCAGGAAAGACTGAGCTCTAGCTATGAAATCTAGAAATGACTCAGCGCCTTCACCATCCGTGAAACCAGGATCTGCTTTGGCCCAATACGCCTCCACCCATTCGCGCCGATCAGCGACGGTTGTGCCAGTGCACCGCGTGAGTTCAAGGTAAGTGAATTCTTGGATGGGCCAAGTTTCAAAAAGGATATTAGGAAACACCGCTGCGGTCGCCATAGCGGTTGAGTGCGCTCGGGTGAAAGGCGAGGCAACGATCAGAGCCGGAGCATGGTTGAACGACAGTGCCACCAGCTGCGCTTGCTCAACTCCTCTCGGAGTGAGAGTAATGGTCGCGTGATCTAAAGTGGCTTCGCCCGCGTTCGCAGCGCTTTCTCCATGTCGTATTAGTCTCACCTGCTTCATTTACGAACTACTCGCACAGATTCGGCCATCATTTCTCTTAGGTCTCCGGGTTACTGGTACTCAACCTTCAATCAAGAAGTCTCGACAGCAATCCCTCTATCTGGGTGCCTGCATGCTTGAACTTCAGCTCTTCGAGCTTAGCTTCCCTTCGTTCGCCGGTGAGCAAGCTGAGTCCGTGAAGCTCATTAAGCAACTTCTGAGACTCGCCAATTTCCGAACGCAAAGTCAGCCAGGTAGTGTTCACTCGACGAGCTAACTCGTCGGCCTCATGGCTCAAGCGTTGTGACTCAATTAGCTTGTTAGCGTTGGTGGTGGCCTTAAGATGACCTAAAGCCTGCTCAAGTTCGTCCAGTAGCTCGGTAACAGCCTCCGATTGGTCAAGTGTCACGGGGCGTCCCTCCACATAAATCGTGTCCGCCTGAACACAATAGACAGCTAGTGGCCCTTCACCCCCTCCGGTGCAATCAAGTGCAAGAACGTTCCCTAGCCGAACAGGCTCTGGAATCCAGGTGTGCCCCGTGCAGACACGCCAGACCCCTTTGACACCTTCTCGATGGTGCTTTTTGATCCGCTCGCGCCCCCATAGCGCGATCTCTTCTACAGCAGGGATCGATATGTCTCGAGTGAACTCGACCCATGACATCCCGGCAGGGACATCAGCATGAACAACGCCAACCAAACCGCGAGGGGACTCGATTTCTATGACTGTGGGAAGGCTCTCGAGCTTCCCAACGACCATCTCTTTCGATTCGTCAGCGATGGTCGACCACCAGCCTGCACCATGAGCTACATAACGAGCGCTGGGGTTTTCCCTGTAAGCGTTGATAAGCATCTGCTCATGGTTACCTAGAACGGTGAAGAACCACGGCTCACCAAGAAGCTTCAGACCATCGAGGACTCCAGGCCCGCGATCTATGAGGTCACCCACCCCGATGACTCGGTCGATAGTTTTGTCGAAACCTAGCTTCAACAATCCTTTATGGAGGTCAATCGTCTTGAAGTGAATGTCGCCGATAACGAAGTCGCGACCGACATCGTTCTGGGGAAGCCTCAGGACTTTCTGACTCATGCGCGGGGTTCCTTCCTCAATGGCCAACTACTAGATGGCCAAACTCGTATTGTCCACCCAGCGACCGCACCTTCCAACAGAAATATGGATGGACAGGATGACTACACTCCATTGCGCAGTGCTGAGGCATCCCTGGAGTTTCTTCCGTCGATGGAATTAACCAGAGCAAGCGGAGCGCGCAGGCCAGTTAGGCCGCAGGCGCGAGGATGGAAGTCCAAAGAGCCATGACTTGGCGTCAGCCATGGCACGGATTACGACAGCCGACCCGATAGGGCGGGCCATAAACCGCGATTTGCTCAGATTGCAGGATTGCTGATGCTCTGCAGGCTTATGTATTCCAGTATTTTTGGACTGTGCTTCTGGCAATGCCGAGCTTTTCAGCGATTGTTTTTCTGTCGAAACCTTGCGCTTTCAGGACTCGAACGTAGTCCGCTTTAAGCGGCTGCTTAGGCTTACCTTGGGAGCGCTTGATAAGCTTTCCATCACTGAATTGCTCCTCTACCAACTGCCACCCTCCGGACATTTCGAATTCCCTGATTCGCAAGGCAGTACGTTGCAAAGCTTCTGAAGGAAGTTCTTCACCCTGTGCAGCAATGACGAGAGTGACCATAGTCAAAAGGTCTAGGCCTAGATAGTCAGCGATCTCGTCCAGTTTCTCCAACGTCGCGTTCGCTCGGGCCTGCTCAAGCTTCCCCACGTACGTTCTGTGCGTTGCCCCCGCCAACTCTTCGTAACTAAACCCCTGATGAGCACGAGCTCCACGCAATGCTCCTGCCAGCGCTTCTTTCAGATGCATGAGTCGGATCCTCAAAACTGAGGATAGAGCCACGGCAAGCGTGTTTCGATAAACAGATCATAGTGATGTTATCGTGACATATGGTTTGCCAAGCAGTCGCTTGATCATAGCGGCGGGATGTTTGGATTGATGATGGATTGGTCATGAGAGCAGCACCTAAGACACGGCCAGGGACGTCTCGATGGGAGACGCGCTCATCAAGTCCGACGTTTATGGCCCGCGTAAGCCCGCCTGCAATCGTCACTGAGCGACGTCTTGGCAAGAACCAGATCCACTTTTTTAAGCGAAGGCAGGGATAGTGAGTGATGAAGTTCGATTGCGTGAAAGTTTCAGGAAAAGTTGACTACGTTCGATCTATTGATCGAATGAACGGCGGGCATAAAGCTAAAGTCAGCATTGACGGTGCAGTTATCCCGAATTTGCAAGTGTCGAACAAGCTTTATGAAGAGTTGGAGGTCGGCGAGAGTGTAACTTTGTATGGCCTGTTTAAAAGAAACAATGACAAAGAAAAAAACACAGGCATCTTGTACGGCCTAGCGAAGCAAAACGGCGAGAAATCATTTGCAACCCAGTACAGATATCAAGTCCCGATTTTCCTGACGGTTACTGCGGCCATCGCATTTTGTCTAACTTTCGTCGCCGGCTGGATCGCTTCAATATTTCCAGTGCTGTTTTTCTTCGGAGAAAATTCAGATTATATGTATACCACTACGGTATTTGCAGTAATTGAGTCGAGCTTGGTAGCCGCCTTTTTCCTGTGGAGGGCATGGGTGATGTTCAACGCTACGTCTAATCCTGAAGCTTGGGAAACTACCGAAGCTGCAGTGCTATCGAGTCGCTTCAGTAAGCTCCATAAGTAATAATCCTGTACGTAGGGCACGCTTACACCCGCCCCGGCTTCAGGATCGCTGCGCCAGACTTTCCTTTCCTAGCGAGTATCGGGCAAGCGGAGCGCGCAGGCGTGCAGGATGAGCGCCCAACGGGCTGAGACGCGGCGCAGCCGTGGCTCAGTTCTCTCCAGCCTTCCGCCGCAGGCGGCGCGCCATAGCTAATGCCCGATATCAAATCAACAAGGATGCGGCTGAAATGACCCACGATGAACTCCGTCAGCTTGAGGGCGCTAGGCGAAGGACTCTGTGGGCCCTTGCATGCCTCCGTCCTGGTGATCCCAGTGCATCCGACCTCCTTGCCATCCTCGATTATCTCGACGACCAAGAGCGAAACGACACCCCCTGTAGCGATAAGCCACTCGACCTCATTCAGGTTCGTAACTCTGTCTCGGTGATGCGCCATAACTCCGGAATCATCATCATTTTGGAGCAGACTATTCCGCAACCCTGGAGAGAGCGTTTCTACCAGGCAAGCGTCGGGTCGACCAGGTTGGTCGATGGGCCATACGCCTCAGGCTGGGATAAATTCCTGGCGAGTTGGGAAGCAGAGATGCGACACCTGGAGCAGCATCGGGCCGCAAGAAATAAATCTAAAAAAGACTGAGCGGGTGAGGGCATGGGACAAGACGATGACACGGTGTACTGCGATATCCAGATGCCGCTAGCCCAGGGCCGAGAGCTTCTGGAATTAGTAAATGCACTCCGAGAATCGAGAGCTCATCCGCGTCTCGACAGAGTCTTCGAGCACATGCAAGACGAACTCAGCACGTCCATCGATATCGTAGATAACCCGCCAACATGGGGGCCTTGGTGCGAGTAAGGCTCCGCATGGCTGTAAGACTTCCGTTTCTCATCAACCCCTGCTCGGCACTCCCGGCACATCCATGTTGATCTTGCGCCAAAAGGCTTCAGAGAAACTGTAAACCGAGAAAGCAATCAGCCCTAAAGCCATAACCATCAAAATCAACCATCCAGCTGGCAGATTTTGGAGCGCATCAAGTGATTCCTTCATACCAGGTGGATCCATGGCTTGATAAGTGGAACCGCTTATTGCCAGTAGCAACGCAATTTCTAGGAACACGACTCCACGGGCAATTAGTCCGAATCGTGATACAGGGCGGATGTAGCGCATGACGTCCTCGTCGGCCTCAAAATATTTCTCGAACGACGCTTTCCATCCCTTGATGATGTGAGCAATACCCACACCAAGGGGAACGAGAGCAATCAGGTACACCAACAAATTCGAGTGATCCCAAGACAAAAAATGCGCTAGCCAGTCTTTGGTCTGCCCACCGGAATTGCCCGAGCTTCTAATGCCGCTAATGAGCAGGCCCAACGCGAAAAACGCGAGAGCGCCGTTGACCATACCTCCCACGAACAGGCCTGCGCGAATCACCAAGCCTTTGAATTTTTTGCCGTGGTGATCGACATCACGGGTAGCTTGTAGGACGCGCCAAGCTGCGAATGCGAGTAGGCCCGCCACCACAAGCCCAACCAGAAAATAGCCGAATGGTTGGCTCAGCAATGCTTCGAGGCTCTTGTGGCTGTCCTTCGGTTTTGTCGAGTCTTGTGCTGCGAGCAACGCGAAAATACCGATGATCAAATAAAGCAATCCCCGAGCGGCGTACCCTCCTCGAGCAAGTATTACTAGGCTGTTTTGCGCGGACATTCGATGTATTCCCGAGATCTTATACAAGAGCAGACCCCTCTTGTGGGGTGGGGTTCTATTACCAAGTCGACGGGTGAAGTGATTTCAATATCCCCAACGCCGGCTGCAGTCGAGATTGCCTCGCCCAAGCGGGGCTTTTGGGCCTACAGTCTTGAGTGTCACTCACTGTAAGGAATACAAATGAACGCGTTGTCTTCAACCTCTCTGCTAAAGCACGTCAAGTTGCTGGGTTATGGCGGTTTGTTGCCGTTTATTTTTCTGGCGCTGCTGATCCCGTTCTCTCTCGACTATCGGCAGTTTTTTGCGATTGCGCTTGTTAACTATGGCGCAGTCATCCTGAGCTTCGTCGGCGCCTTGCACTGGGGCTTCGCCATGACAGTGCAAGACATGAGTGCCAAGCAGCGCAGCGACCGGTTCATCTGGAGTGTCATTCCTGCGCTTATTGCTTGGATTGCCACGTTACTGCCAATGCCATCGGGTTGCTTGCTGTTGGTCATCGGCTTAGTTGCCCACCTCCTGCAGGACAGGCGGCTGTTGCGGGTTATAAGCTTGCCCGCCTGGTACCTGCCGATGCGATTACGGCTTACCCTCGTGGCTAGCGTCTGCCTGCTGCTTGCCGCCATGGTTGAAACGCTTCACTCATGAAGCCTGGTGTTCCCGTTTCTTTTGCTGTGCCTGGTATGGCTGGGAGACTGACTTCAGCCAAGCAGGTTTGAGAGGTTTTGATCTCCGTGGATCCTATCTTCGAGGAGCCTGCTTTTTGTGGGCTAAACTGGATGGAGCCGATCTACGAAATGCAAATATCAACCAGTGCATATTTACCGGGACTATCGACCAAAGCGGCCCCTTTAAACTATCTAGAGTAAAAATCTACCTATGTTGGGAAATATCAACCACATCGAGCGACAAGATCGCGCGATAGACTCCCCTGAGTCTGATGCTCTGGAGCGAGGCCCATTCGTAGCCAGTTTGGTCAAAACACTTGTTCACACCGATTACAGCGCGAGTACCGGTGCTATGACGGCCAGGCGGGCGACGGGATTCGTGGTTGGCTTAACAGGTGAGTGGGGTTTAGGTAAATCGAGTGTTTTGAACCTACTTAGTCATGAACTAAAGCAAATGGAACATGTGGTCGTGGCGACGCTGAACCCCTGGCTTTTCAAAGGTCGTGATGAGTTAGTAGAGGCGTATTTTAATTCGCTTCGTGAAGCGCTTGGATACAGCACCAGTGAAAAAACAAGAAAGCTAGTGCGCCAGTTGGAGCGATACAAAGCGTCCATTGAATTCGTGGGGAAGACGACCGCTGTCATAATTGATGTGGTCGTAGGAGCAGGAGCTGCCACTACGTTCTGGAATAAGTGGCTACTCAGGCTCGTCCGTCTCCTGAGCAAACCGAAGGAGCTATCTGCGCAACAGGAGAGAAAAAACCTAGAGGCCAAACTGGCGGAAGAAGAGATAGCCGTCGTGGTACTGATAGATGAGCTAGATCGTGTCGAGGATGAAGAGGTGCGTGCGGTCGCTCAACTCGTCAAGGCAGTCGGTGATATCAAGGGTATCTCTTACCTTGTAGCCTATGATCAAGACCGAGTAGCTCAAGCTCTGGGCAAAGGTGCCACTCCGGATGAGAGGCAGAAAACAGGCGAAAGCTACCTAGAAAAAATCATCCAGTTTCCTATTCCTCTACGGCCACTGTTTGAAGACGACGCACGCGATCTGCTACTGCATGCAATGCGGAGTAATGGTGTTTCCATGCCAACGGCGACGCAGCCTCATCAGACCGAGATTTTTAATCAGTTACTAAGGGTCATCCGTACACCTCGAGAGATCAAACGGTTGATTGGGGCTTTTTCCGTTCTCGAAGAAATTGTACGAGGGGAAATCTGCCCGTTCGACGTCTTGGCATATAGCTGGTTAGTCGCCAAGGCACCGAGTATCCGAGGACATATCTCCAATAACATTCACAAGCTAGTTGATGATCCCAACGTCGCTGAGCTGCTTTCTCGACGGCGTGAGCGAAGCAGCAATACCAGCGCTGAAGAAACATTGGTCGACGTTCTAGGGGCTACTGCCAAAATCCACTTAGGAATTTTACAGCTGATTTTTCCTCGGTTTAATCAAGGGCGCCAGAGCACTGTGGATGTCTTTGACGGACACAGGCTTGCTAAGCGCCGAAACCTTATTCGGCTTCTTTATCTTGGTAATCCGCCAGGACAATTTTCGAGAGTTGACATTGAGACGCTCTGGGCGATTTCCAGCCTCGATGAGCTAGACACCGAGTTGAGGCCTTTGAAGAGAAATGGTCAGCTAGGGCCTTTGTTAGATCGGGTCGGAGATTTTTTAGTCAGCTTTCCGGAATCCGGCGACCAATTTTTCTGGAGCGCGTTGTGCCGAGTTTTAATTCGCGAGAGTAATTGGATTACAGATGAAGAGGTGGAGCGAGGATTTGTTGACGATGTGGGCTCCATTCTTTGGCGGCTGGGCCGTAGCGGAAATGATGGGGCTAAGCGATTCAGAACAATTTTGGCTGCGCTAATCAATAGCGAAGACCTACTTGTCGTACCATGGATATTGAGAAAGCATCTCTTTGCCCACGGGCTGACGTCCTATAGTAACCAGGCTAAAGGAGATTACATTCTTGATCAGAGCGAGACGATTGCGCTGCGTGATTTAGAGCTGCCCCGATACCGCGCCGCTGTCACTGACGGGATCGTACTTAGAAGGCTTGTTGATACGGAGGTGATCTTCTGCTTGGTGAACTGTAATCAGTGGGACATAGCTCTCAGGCAAAACTTCACGTCGCAATTGGATAGCATGAACGCAGTGGCATCTTTAGCTGCACTCATGCTGCCTCCGGGCATTATCTGCGACCGAAGTACCCTTGACCTGATGCTGGATGCAGACGCTATCTTGACGAAGAGCAGCATGATGCTTCGAGCTGAAGGAATGCCTGAGTCCGAATGGCTAGCCACAGCTGTGCGCCGACTTCGCGCAACTCTTGCTGGTCGTGACGTACATACGGCGGGTGCGTTGGTAGACGATTTTGTTGAAAACAACGATGCGAACAATTCTGAAGGCTTGTAGTAAACCTGGCAGGTAGTGCGACTGATGTGCATGCCGGCGCAAGCGTACGAAATAAGTTCCGAAGAGGGTGATCCAATGGATGCCGGATGGTGAGATCGGAGTACAGTTTTCTTTTGCCTCGCCCACGCGCTCTGGTTGAACTACGAGCGTAAGTGGGCGTTGCGGTGAAAGGAGGAGATACTCACCAGCCAAGCTTCGGCAAGCGACCTGCATGACAGAAGGTCACGCTTACCTCTGTGCTGGCCAGATGGTATTGTCGAACCGTTGTCGCCCTTCGCGACTGGTCGGCATTAGGGGAAGCCAGCTTGGGAGCTTTAGCAAATTCATCTGGAACCTCGCCGTATCTTTCGGGATTCGCCACTCCAAGAACTGGGGAGGACATTATCCCTGGCTACTACTCTTCTGAGCTCAACATGTGGGCGATTGACTCGCCAGCTGGTGTAGTCCCCATCATTGCGGATGGAGCTTTGAATGAGCTTATGACCAAGACCAAGGTCAATGCTGAGCAAGACGATGAAGCATGTTGGCAGGTCGAGTTGTTGACCAAGACCTATCAAAAAGTTGAGAGCGACGATGAGGACTTCAGTCCCTATCGGCGGCAATTTCTTGCTGGCAGCTCCAGTCGACCACTTAGTTTTGAATCCAGCAACAACCTGCTGCAGCTTGTGACTAAAACTGATGCGAACACCGAGCGCGACGACCGGTGTGAGGTCAATCATATTCTCGAGTTGATCACTAAGACGAATGTCGAGCTGGAGCGTGACGACAACGGCGATCCTACCTTTGGGCTCGACACTCGTTATTACACTGACTGACCTGGAAGCGCTTCATGCTGCTACTTGTTACCAACCGTCGTGACATCACTATGGATTATGTTGTGGCTGAGCTCCGTCGACGTGGTCAGCCTTTCATGCGCTTGAATACAGAGGTGCTCCCGCAGGCACTATGCTCGATGGCAGGATATCCTCGCGATGAATGGTCTATCTCATTGGATGGTGAAACTGTCCAGGGCGCAGAGGTTTCAGGGGCGTACTTTCGCAGACCCGGTGCGCCTGCTGTATCTGACCAAGTAGTGGATGCAGGAGAGCGGGCCTACATCGAGGCGGAGTGGAGCAGCTTTCTCAAAAGCTTGTATTCACGCTTGGAGGGTCGCTGGCTTAATTCACCTACCAAGATCTTCATGGCTGAAGACAAGCCAATGCAGCTTCTCCTGGCTCAAGAAATTGGCTTCGATGTCCCCCAGGCATCTATAACGAACGACATCTCCTCGGCACGAGCCATTGCGGCAATCAGTCAGGCCATTGGTAAGCCGCTTCGCCAGGCTGTACTAACGGGTGAGACAGAGCGGGTTATCTTCACTTCTCGACTGGGTACGCTTGAGGATGATCAAGCCGAAGCTATCGCAATGACTCCCTTCATAGTCCAGGCTGAGGTGCTCAAGCAATACGATGTGCGGGTCACGGTAGTCGGTGAGCGTGTCTTCGCTACCGCAATCTGGTCTCAAGAGAATCCTGAAACCGAGATCGATTGGCGGCAGGGAAGTCGTCCTGACCTTCGTCACGAGAAAATCAGTCTTCCGGAGTTGGTACAGGAACAGTGCGTAGAACTGGTACGTCGTCTTGGCCTGCGCTATGGGGCTATTGATTTGATAAGTGATCGGACAGGAAAGCTGTGGTTTCTGGAGATTAACCCTAATGGTCAGTGGGCGTGGATAGAAAACCTAACCGGGTATCCAATCGCCTCGGCAATCGTGGATGAGTTGACGGTGAATACGATTGCCAAAATTTAAGGAGCGCCTTCAATGGTTGTGGCCGAGTCTCATCCCCCTGACATCAGAGGAACAGGTTGAGGATGATGAGTGGGCGCGTCAATTAGCTTCATCTGTCCAGGCGAGCAATTGGTCTAAGGACAGCGAGGTAGTTCTGGAGGAATCGCGTCGTCTGTTCGATGCAGAGGTTGACCGTCGTAAGGGAGCTGATGCCAAGGCGGGTATCTATCTGGCTGCGATCACTGCGCTGATTCCTGTTCTCGTCTCTCTACTACCTACATTGTGGAGTGATAAGTCCAGTAAATGGCTGGGCTGTCTAGGATTGTTCATTTTCGTTTGGGCTGTCGCTTATTTGCTGAGAGCCGGAGCGTGGGCCTTCCGTACGCTACAGGTCGCGGGGTTTGCTCAGCTGGGCCCTGGAGAGTTAGTAAAGAGTTGGAACAAAAAGACACCGAAGGCCGCACTGGCCAAGCAGCTATCTAGCGCTGTGCTCTATAACTACCCTCTGGTGAACAGGAAGGTGTCTGGTATCAAAATGACTCATGAATACCTGCTTCGGGCATTCTTGAGCTTCACCATTATGTTAGTGCTTCAAGTAATGTGGCCGGTAGGGGCATGGGTTGTTGACGAGGGGCTGAAGCTGATGAACCCGAACCCGTTTTCTCCATTGATCATGTGTTTTTCCTAATCGGCAGGTGCACATTCAGCGGATTGTTGGCGCGGCGCAGTTCCTAGTTGACGTGTAGTGTCGTACCCAGCCGCTGGCGCAGAATGAATAGTATGTCTTTAGAGAAAATTAGTTTATCGCGACCTGAGTTTGATATGCCGTACCGCAGTAGGCACATCATTCTCGCTTTCCAAACTTAGCTTATTACTTTTGGCTTGCTAGTGTCGGATGTTGGGATAATTGCAGGTTATGTCATTCAGTTTGCTCTTTTCAACTTTATATAAGCTGCAATTCCACGAAGCTCAAAGTTAATTAGGGTGATTGTTTGTTTTTGTCGCTGCTCGAATTCAAAGTTTATTTCTGGGAATAGCTCTTCGATTGTGACACCCTTTGGAAGGGTCAAGAAAGCTTTGGGGATATTTTTTATAGGTTCATATTTACTCAAAAGTTTTTCGCGCTCCCATTTTGTTCCTAAGTGTGAACAAATATTAAGCGCTAATAGAACCTGTTCGTGGTTGTTCATTTTCGTGCGCATAGTTTTGAGTATGCTGCGCTTCTCTTGTGCGGGAAGATCGCTTTCATCAATGAACGTATAGGTTCCATATAGGTTCCGGTAATAACTGGAAAGACGAGATTGGTTGCCGCTCAGTCTGTGTCCTTTAGCTCCTGGGTAGCGCCGTGACAAGCGGTTTCTTGTAACGCTTATATCATCCAGTATGGAGTCGATTTTCGCGGAATCGTAGTCATCTTTAAGGGACTCCCGACCTGTAATGGTCGATCCGTAGAAAAACAATGAATATGCCACATCGACAGTTTTGCGTGTATTTAGCTTGGGATAATGCTTTGTAGTCGCTTTTAGACAAACATTAAAGTCACTCAGCAAAATCCTGAAGACATCCGTGCCGTTTGAATTATTAATTTGAAATGATCTTGTGAGGTCGTCATGAGTTTTTGACATGGTTGCAAAAACTGCATATATACCCTGTCGAGTCATGGCTGCTCTGCTGATTCTTAGTGTGCGGACAAGTGCGATGAGGGACGCAAAAGTTATCAGGGTGCCTCCTATGCCACCAATCCAGTCGCCAAGTTGCCCCCACGCTGATGCATTATCAGGAGTGAAGGGAACAACTGCATTTACAATCCATTGCCATACGCTAGTGATCAGTTCCACGATGTCCTCTCGCTTCAAGTCTTTATCCATAAAGCCCCGGCTAAATCAGCACCTCGTCTGGGATGCTCCCTAGAGAAAGGCCGAATACGGAGCAGGTAGCTGACAGGTGGGCTTGCCATTTCGGCCCGCCCTGCACAGTGCTGATGGCGATTAGATATTGTTTTTGCGAGATACGCAGCCATCTCTTACTGTCATCTCTCTGTCAGGCATACGAGGAGATGTTGGAGCACGGGAGGTGTGACCTACCCGCGCATACCAAAATGGCTACACGAAGACCAGCAGAATCACATCGTGAACCAAGCGTACGACCTCTATTGCAAGGGTCAGCCACAAGTCCTTTGTATTCATCAACTCTTACTCGTGAGATTTCGCTCAGGCGCTGATTCCGATGACTGCGGGCAGGTCTTCCCTCCTCAAACTGGATCTGTGTTACGGTGCAATTGTCTAGGCTGAACCGTTACCAGTGAGGCATGTGATCGTGCTGAGCTGTGACGATCCGGTAGACCGGCTGAGGGAGGTTGCCGCCTCCATCAGCTCTCTCCCCTTCGTGTTTAGGGCATATGCATTTCCTTTCTCTAGCCTGCAGGGTATTCATCCTTGAGGAGCTGTCCTGATTGAGTTATGCATTCCAATAAGGTGAGATGATCACATTCTGCTCAGTGATCGCCTTATGGATAGAGCGGACAATCTCTGCTCTTACTGCCTCAATAGATGTTGGGTTGTCATCCTCGGAGATACCATTGGTGTAAATGTGTGCTTCAAGAAGGCCATCCTTGAAATGCATCATGTCCACAGAGAAGCGATAACCTTGATCTGGTAGGAAGTTCCGAGCTTTCTGGTTTGGGATTTTCAGGACAAGCGTCTTGCCCCCCAATGCTTCCCGAGCAAAATCCCCAAGACTTACCCGCAATTTCCAGGCTCCATTGTCGTAGCGGTCGGGCCTATAGAGTTGGCAATTAAAACGAGGCGAGATTGCTGGCAAGATTTTGCGGGCCAGTGCGGCGCAAACAGTACGCTTACAGTTGTCGTCGTCCAGCTGCAGTTTGCGGTCGTAGATATACAGCCCACCAGACCACTTTCCTTCTTTGCCCTCGACAGTGAGGAGGGCGTTGCTGCCTGGGCGGGTAACCGAGAAGACGCTGCTATGCCGGAACGTCGCGGCTGAGTCCACCTGATATGGTGGCTGCGGATCGGTGTTACCAAAGAGCGGCATGATGAAGAAGAAGGGGGACTTCACTACACCACCAGAGACATCCTGTGGGATAACTTTGAGATTGTACGAGGTGTCACTGTAGCGAGGGTTCTGAGGTTGCTTTTTGAGCGTAATGCTCAGGCGGCGCCCGTCGATGATCGAACTTACAGCTTCAGCCGTTTCGCTGGAATTACCCATTGCCTGCAGGCGTTCAATCAGTGCCAAGTGGTTAAAACGATTGACATCCACAAGTTCGCTGGCCTTCAGCGCAGCCACTAGAGCCGCATGGCTTTTGAAGCCAAATCCAGCACAAAGACCTTGCCGCAAATGATCGTATTTGAGAGCGAAGTGGGAGGTGACGACTGAGTGAACTGAGCGAGATAATTGCTCGAACTCAGAAATAGTACGGACAGCAAGATGCATAGAATTCTCCATTGAAAGTTGGCCTAGGTGGAGGTCTTCCTCCGCGATTGCACTCGTCTGTCAATTACACCCGTGCTCGCCCAGGTCTTTCAGGGAGATAGAAGCGGGTAACGCTGCACTTGAGCTGACAGAATCTCGGGTGTGCTTGCCCAGGTCGGAGACCTTTTTCTAGGCTATGCAAAAAAAGCCTGGGACGCAAGATGGGACGGCAGGATTTTTTCTAAGAATGATTAATTCGCGAAATTGGCGTTAATTTCAGAGATTTAGATAGGAAAATGTCGCTAACAGCTGGAGCGGCTTGGCAAAGGATTTGTTTGAGGCCGTCATTAAATGTAGTGAAAATGGGAGTGCTGGACATCGCAAGCGAGACTGTACAATCCTGCCAAGCTAGGTCGTTTCGAGGTCGCTGGCTGCAACTGTTGGACTTCCACATCTCCATGGCATCATCCGCGCGTTACCTCTGCGCTTACCCTTACCGGCTCAGATTGTTAGGTGATGATGGGCCTACTACGGCAAGAAGTATCCTCAGGACGAAAAGACTCTCATGTATTTACGGGCCTTAGATATTCACGGTTTCAAATGCTTAGGCGAGCCTTACACGATTGAACTCCACGATGGTCTCAATGTTTTAGTAGGCGTGAACGGAGCCGGTAAGCCAGGTGTCGTCGCAGCCGTCCGATAAACGAGTGAGAGTTTCATCGTGGATTTCCCGAGGAAGCAGTAGCGACGGAAAGGATTGATATTCAAACCATTTTTTCTGACCTGGACGAGAATGATGCAATTGCTTTCAGGGATGGGTGCGGCTACGAGGATGAGGCAGAACTCACATTTATTACGCTCAATGAATCGCCCCGGATCCCCAAACGATTTCCACTGGTCATTGTCGATGAGTGCCAAGACCTGTCAGCAGAGCAACTGGCGACGGCATGATAGCTACATAGACTTGGCGCTAAATTCCATTTCATAGGCGATTTTAACCAATCGATATCTGGTTTCAGAAAATCGAATCCAGATAAAGTTAAGGCGCTCCTTGCCGAGCTCTGTTTCGCAGAGCTGCCGCTCACAGCGAATTGGAGAGGCAGGCAATCCATCCTCGATCTCTCTAGTGATTTGCTGCGAATCAAGCGACTTCTGGCAATCCCGAGATTGCTTCCGTTTACACTCACTGTCGAATAGCTCTGATCTCGATTACTGCCGAATTCATCCACTCAGGCAGCGCATGGATCGTGGAGCGACACAAGTTAAGCAGAAAATCGGAAGGTCAATCTGGCATTATTTCTCAACTAGGTCTTTGTACAGTTCTCGCGCCGCTAGGATCTGCTCTCGGATTTCTTCAGGATCAATCCTCATACCGCCACGAGGAGTCACCTGTAGGGTTTGTAGGGCGTTAGCTGCCTTTATGAACGCTCGCTCTTCCGCCTGAATCCATTGCGGACGCTTGTCTTTCCAAAATAGCCAACCCATTTGCCCGGCCTCATCTTTGATCGGATGCTCAGCAGTATGTGGGAGCGGTAGCCAATGTCCAAGCAAGAAGGTGAGTCGGATCGCTCTGCAAGCGGAGCGCGCAGACCATGATGGTCGAAGAGCGTAAGGATGGAAGCCCGAAGGGCCGAGACTCAGCGTAGCGGGCCTCGGTTTACGACAGCCGCTCCCGAAGGGATACGCCCGACCGCCTTGATTAAAAGGTTACCGAGCAGCTCTTTGATCAAATGACCGAGGCACTACGCCCTGCGCGCAAAGATCGTATGTCCTGCGCAATGCCACCTCGTCACCAGACGACACCCTGACATGGGTAAAGATCGTCGACAGAAAGCGTTTCCTTTCGCCGTTGCCGAGCTCAGACCAAATCCTTGGCTGTCCTTGTGCATCTGGGACTGCAAGGCGGTCGAGGAGATACTCTTCCAGGCTGTGCAGACGTTGTTGGCCATCAATCAAAATTTCACTGTTTTCGGCCAATGCCCTGCCACCGCTCTCTGATTCGTACCAGTCATTCGTGAGGTAGCTCCCCAGATCCCCGCCCGACCATACTGCAGAGATGAAGCGAGCCTTCTGACCGAGGTTCCACTCCTGGCCGCGCGCCCACAATGGAACGGGCATGCCCATAACGAATCGCGCTGCCCAGGGACAATGCTCATGAGCGGAGGAGGGGTCTACGAGATACTTTTCCCAGTTGCCCACTACGACCTCGAGGGGGCAATGACTGACGGTCGTGGGCAGAAGACGCTGAGGCATATTGATGTGCAGGTCTGATTTTCCGCCGTCGGCGTAGCGTTTAAAAATGGAAGTCATGGTTTTCCTGGGGCGTTCAGATAAGGCGAAGTGTTCGATTCAATACGGGTGCATCGCCAGGCGTCGACCGTTTCGATGATCAACAGATCTCGTTCGATAGAAACGTGGATCTGGTCGCTATCGACAAGCGCGTGCACATAGCCTTCGACGTGGGATGCTGCCTTATCGAATGCGGAAGGTGAGTCGGATGACTCAATATAACTAATCAGCCGTTCCCAGGCTCTCCGCTGACGGTTGCCCAGGATCGTCTCGGGAAACGATATCGCTCCCCGCAGAATCTGAATGGATGAAGACATTGATTGGGTCAAGGCTGATTTCTCACCGTGTATATAGAATTGAAAACGGTGTGTTTTGGTGAAACTTGAGCTGGAGCGAGGATTTTTTGTTCAGATGCTGCAGAGACGCGAACCCCCCTTCAGCAATAGAAGGCATCCGCGATATCTGTAAAGTGGAAAACGAAAAGACCATGCGTTCGATCATATATCACCGACCCTGACGTNCTGAATCTGAGGTCTAGTGAACCACTNGCGACGTTTGCTTTCAAAAAGCGCTTATCGTGATCTGCCGCTGGAAGGTGGGTGGAGTCGTACTGACCAAACAACCGATAGCGGTTTACCGCGATTTTGTCGTACATCCAATCGCGCATGGCTGCTGGTACAACACGTGCAGCCGTGAGCCAGCGCCACGGGGCATTAAGGCGACCTAAAATCTCGAACATCGCCTCAGAACGTATGGACACTCTGTTGTTTGAGATGAGAACAATGGTGTTGAATTTGTCCTGCGGCAGTCCGGCCCACCTCAAAAGCTCTTGGCCCTCAGGCGACTGAACCGCAGCGAGCTGAATTCGGTGAGCCTTGTCATAGCGGATGATGAACCTAGCCCACCCGTTGCAGAGCTTGCATGTGCCATCGAAGAGAACTGCCGTGTCGCCCGATTGTAGGAACGGGGCAGGGGATTCGGTTTTCGTGGTCATTCAGCCTGCTGTTTCATTTACAGTTCCCTGCCTTTCGGTAGCCCGCAGATTTAGCAGCGGATTCTGATTCGGAGGTTACCTGGGTCTTCGAGGACACCTTGTCGTAGCTTGGGCAACCTTCAGGTGGATTGTAAACATGGCTTTTACCATTCCCGATGATGCTTCCAACTGATGTGGAGGGGGATACCGATGTCGGTTTTTGTGATTGCGCCGATTTTGCCGTAAGGCCGATGGCTACTTCGTCGCCCACCGTCTTATAGCCTTGATTCCAAATGCTTTCTTGAGTTACGAAAGGGTTGGGATGCCCCATGATCGCGGTGATACGTTTATTTCGCTCCTGTTCCCAGGGCGTAACTGGAAACTGCTTGCCCCATGCCATTAGTAGCTGTTGCTGCTGGCGAGACATCTTAAGGTTGTACCGGTCGAACATGTAGAACGTCGTCCTTGCTACCGATCCTTCACCTTGTCTCGCGGTTCAGTCGCACGCTTTCGCCTACTGGAGCCACGAATCCAAGTCATCGTCGAACAGGGCTGGCTCATCTCTGCTGCTCTGAGGCGGCGTCCGCTTCCTCGGCAGGAGGCGGCCCGAAGATATTTTCAGGCGACCAGTCATCTTTGAAAAGGAACATATCACGCGTAAATCCAGCGATTCCGAATTGGCTGTCATCCAGGATGTCACGAGCAAAATGTCTGAAAATTCTGCCTCCATCAACGCCACGTCCGACATCCGTATCTTTGATTAGAAGGACAGCCTAATTCTCATACAACGCGCCGGCAGCAATTTTCGCCCAGGCGAGGTGAAACAACTTATAAGTCTCACCGACGAACATGGAGTCATACACCACGACAAGCATCCCTTTGGACGCATGCAAAATCTTCACGGGGGAGAGAACTGCCAAGGTAATAGACTGCTCGATCACCCGAGTGTCAGGTTATCCTTCCCAGAGCACTACGAATCTCTGAATGCACACAACCTCGAGTGGCATGCAGTCAACGCCGAATAACTGCTGTGTAGAAAAAATCGTGTACGCGCCCTCACCATCATCGTTGTGAGGTTGCTCATGTTCGGTATAAAGCCAGCGGGAATAAATCATGTCGGATGCCGTTTTGGCGAAGGATTTTCAATTTA
Source organism: Pseudomonas marginalis (assembly GCF_001645105.1). Lineage (GTDB taxonomy): Bacteria > Pseudomonadota > Gammaproteobacteria > Pseudomonadales > Pseudomonadaceae > Aquipseudomonas > Aquipseudomonas petroselini. Next base: position 43,953 of record NZ_LKEG01000032.1, on the reverse strand, counting down.
TATGTGGGGTGTCACTGTGGCGCGTCGAGACATCGATTGGGTAATGGCTGGAAGTCAGGGGCAGAATTTGCAGTGGCATTTTTATGCTTTGTCATTGGTATCGCGCCTAAAGAAACGAGGGAATGGTTTTCCCAGAAGCTACGGATAGGTCGAGGTGCTTGAGTCAAGAAGAGTGCGGCTAGGGACGTCTGCCGTTTCGACGATCCGAAAGATTTCGTTTTATGAAAATATCGACCTAGTCTCCTACAACTCTCAATCCAAAGCTTTTTCAAATTTCAGGCTTTGAAGTCTCATTGGTAGAACTTCAGTAGGGCACCAATCAAGCGCAGCAGAGATGCACAAATGCCAGATCACCATTTGGATGCTGAGAACATCTTCCGTGGGGTGCCGCCACATCAGCTTGCGTGGTTTCAGAATTGATTGGAGAGTATTGACAACCCCCCTGGGGTAGCGCCCACGACCGTCTCCGTCTGCAACTACGGCGAATGCGAAACAACCACAATCTTGGTAGCTGTCCGCAATCTTTGTTAAACGATTTCTAAGCTCTTTCTTGCTAATTCTAGAGGCAACAATCCACCAGATTAACTCAACGTCTTCAAGATCGATCCATTCGGGCGGTATATCACCGTTGTTTTCATATTGCTCAAATGGAAGCAGGTTGGTTGGATTCAGTCTCCCTCGTGACGGCTGTCCGAAAGTTAAGTCAACTTGTTGGTTGTTCATTCATTTCTTCTTAGTTAAGGTGTAGGCGTAACAGGGCTATGAGGTGCGAAAGACGCCATTTTTTGGGGTGTGGGCAATTGACTAGCTTGTCAGCTGTCTTTCGGCAAGAATTTCGGGTAGGTAAGCCCCACTAAAGACTATTCCTTAAGCTTAAAAGCTTGACCCGGTCTCGCCCTTTCACTGTTCGTATTAGTTTTGCGGCGGGCGCTTGTTGATAGCGTAGTGATGGGTCATGTTCCGGCTGATTGTGCCCATGGCAGGATTGAAACGCTTGGATACCTGCATCGCCGCTTCTGCCTTAGCTATAATTACCGAACGACGTACGACGTGTGGCGAGCGTCCACCATGGCTTACGTTCGCAGCCTTCAGCCAGCTCACAAGCTTCTTACGAAGTTCTTCAGGCTTCATCGGAGAGTTTGAAGCTGAGCCGCTGGGGAAAATGTAGTCGCTCTTTGAGCTGTTCCTCAGGTTCAGTATCTCTACTGCAAGATCTATGTCTTGCTTTGGCAGTGAAACTGCTCTGAAGTTTACTGTTTTCTCGACTCCAAGCACTAAGTCTCGCGATTTGATCGGCAAATATTCGCTGGGCCTCATGCCTGTGAGCATTAGGGAGAAAAGTAACCGGTCTGTAAGTGAGCCTTTCTGTTCGAGAGTTTCTTTTATTTGCATCAGCTCACCTCGACTAAAAGGCTTGGTCGCTTTGCTTTGCATATCTTCTTTTGTTTGACTCATCATCAATAACCGTCATGAGAGGGCTGCCATTTAAGAGGAGTGGCTGCGCTGATGTCAAGGTATTTTTGCACTTTTCTCGGCGTGTGGTAATCTTTTAACAGTATATTAAAAGTAGACTCTTAATTTGATTTTGTAGTTTTTAGAAAGTTTCTGGCGCAGCTTTTTTTATTGGCTTTTCGGTATAGTTCTAGTGGTGGGGACTTTATTTTTTTGCTTAAGTTGTAAGTGCTCTTGCTGCTCAGCGATTACCTCGAATGCAACTGATTAAAAGTCTGTTGATGGCTTTTGCTTTTGAATTGAGTGGCGCTCAACAATGTATATTTATAGCGGAGGCCGCTTATCCATTGTGCGAGTTTCCGTAAAAGACCGACGCCGAAATTACAAAATGTGCAATTAGCGATTGCAGAGCGTGAGTGGTGACTTGAGTAGTGTTTCGGTAGATCGAGTCCTTGGTGAGGTTACGATGCGGTGGGCAGCCGGTGAGCATAGAGTTTCACAATGCTGATCCTCCAACTCTGGGAGCCGCCTCCTCATGCGAGCACGCTCTGAGACTGCAAAGTACCGCAAGTGATCGTCAGACCGAACCGGGTGGCGGGCTTGGCTCAGGTATTTTGTCCTGAGTTTCTCCCCTCGTTAAGGTGCAACGCCTAACATGCAACGAGTTGCACCTTTGCAAGCTTTGGGGTGACGACGGGCTACGGTAATATTTCATTGGCAGAGAGCCCGGATTCATTGATGTTGACTAAGGTGCAGCTTAAAGCTATCGTAATGGCTCTTGAGGAGGCATTGGGTTGAACCTTATATAAGAGTTCGAATCCCTGGTTTCCCGCCAAACACATAAAGAAATCCCGCGAGCCAAAGGCTTTGCGGGATTTTTTTTGCCTGCAGTTTGCTGGGCTACCTACTGATGTGTTGGCATTAAGTGGGATGTGTTGGGCCGACGGGGTAGGGTGGGTTGCTGAAATTGACAGGCGAAGGGGCTTCGCCATGCTGCAAGCGTTTCGCGGGTGTTGAGGCGGGAATACCTGTAATGAGCGGCCTAGCGCGTCGGCTGTGCGGCACCTTTCGGCGTCCTGACTTCTGAGACGGTAGCGCAGCCAGACAGTGACATGCGCTCAGTTGAGGTTGTAGCCAAATGTTCGCGTCATTAGCACGGCTTTCCAGTGGCTTTCACGTGCATCAATCTCTTGCGGCATGGAGTGAAGGTCGGCGATCTCCAGCAGAGTAAACCGGAAATCCTGCTGACGGTCCTAATTAATCCGCGCACTGACACATTGGTTGCTTTGGGCTGGTCAGACCGTCGAAAGAGCAATCGCTTTTTCTAAGACGGCCTGTAACATCTGCTCCGGTGATTGTTCCTTGTTGAACAAGCTCGGTGACAATTTATCAGCGTCGTTTTCAGTCGATTGCCGGAGAAGGGCGAGCGGCCCCGATTGTCCTAACTGCTCTTGGTAAAGACTTTTTATACTGTCCCTAAAACCATCAGGGTATGCCGCTTTCTCGACCCCTGGAAGATCATCGAAATAGTCCATGATGCCTTTGAAGATTTCACTGTTGTCACCGCCGTTCGTTATAGTGGCGTACAACTTGGAAAAATATGTTTCATCCTGCTTACTAAGCTCCCCATAAGCGGCATACCGTTCTGCATCCGTATAGGTTCCTGAATCATCATAAACAATATTGCTTAGCCCGTTTCGGGCCATGCCTTCAAATGGATTTGGAAGTTTTTCGGGGGGGCGTTTAGAAAGCCCAATGGCGTAATCCAGTGACTGCTGACCTAACGCTAAACGGGCAGGGTCGTCTGTTTTGGGGAGTAGATCCTCATTATTAAGATTCCCGCCAGCAATCCGCTGCCCGAAATTGTACATATCGCTCTGACCTTTTGCATATTGTCCTTTTAAATCCCTATCGGACATAGAGGCTTGTTTATCATCAGCCTTACTTAATGCGTACAGTGCCCGTGCAGAATCGGAGATTGTGACGGTCTCCGTCGTCTTGGGGGCGGTATCCCCTGAAGGTAAATTTACAGGGTTGGACGAAGGAAGCTTCTCTTGTGTGGAAACCTTTGCCTGTGTACTTGCTTGATACGATTTGATCGAAATGTCCATGGTGATACTCCATACGCTGAGGATAGCTCGAGAGCTATCTTCAGCTAGGGTTCCTATACAAATGTCGGATTATTTGATTTCAAATTCGACAGTGTAGTTATAGGGAGGCGCCGATTGGATTGCTGTGATATTTGCATTGCAAGTAGCGTTATCGAAACCAGTGCTAGTGCCCATTTTAGTCCAGCTAGGGGCTTTAGTCGTTGGATTGACTTGGTGGCTTGCTGCAAAACGACATTTCTTATTACCTGAGGTATACACGAAGCGCATTCCTGAAACCGTATCCGCGACACTGGTCAGGGCAAATGTTGTCGTTGCAGACGGCAGAATCGTACTTGGAGTGGGGGCTACACTCCCTGAAAAATACTCGAAAGTGTACGCGGCTGGACCGGTCGTAGAGTTCTTCACCTTCACGGTGACGATGGTGCCTGCTTGGGCAGATGCAATCATAGAGGCGAATAGAGTTGCTGCCCCGAACAGTTTAGCGAATCTCATAAATATCCCTTTAATTTTGATAATCACTATAGCTCTTGTCCTTACGCGTTTCGGTAAATACCTTAACTACCAGTGCTTTCTTGATGCAGAAGGATAGTAGCTTTAGGTCATACATCCATGACGCGAAAGCATTTTCCCTCGTCTTGTATAGAAAAGACAGCAAGACTCAACCTCTATAGCGGCAGGTAACCAGAATTCTTTAACCCACCTCCGGTTTGTCGGAGGAAAATTATCGTCTTTGTCATTTATTTGCTGAGCAGATAGTCAGATATTGGGCGCGCGCATTATCAGAATGCTTTCCAGAGAAGGTGTTTCAGTTTGAAGTTGCCGATGATCTTCTCGATGAATATGGAGTTTGCCTGACATTCTGGCAGTCGTAGCAGCAAACTCCGAGCCAAGGTGGGGTAGAAAGGCTTCACAAGACACTCCAAGCATTGAAACTAGACGGATCGACGCATCTACATCTTGAGACTGTAGATGTGCGCTCGCGCAGGGGATCAGACCAAACTTCTGTGACTAGGCGTCTTTTGCTATTTGACGTGGCCGCCGAAATTGTGGGGACGAAATCAAGTGACAGTCCCCATGCCAGTGCCAATCGACGCCGGATTTAGGCTCATCAATGGAATGGCTGACGGTCTACTTTTGGCCAATTACAGCTTTTCACAAAAAGCTGTCCCCCTGAACGGAAACTCGCCAACGTCAGCCACGCTCAACAAGCAGCTCGACCCGTTACTGCAACGGGACATACACATCCGTTTTCCATTGATCCTGCGGTGTTTGTGGATACACGCTCAGGTAATGGAAGAACAGTGGCTGATCACGCAGTTCTTCGCCACTGGCAGGCAGCCAATCGCGGTAGATCGGATAGATCGATTCGCCGATGTGGTCCGGTGATCCCACGTGCCGCACTACGACGCAGCGACCGCCAGCAATAACTAGTTCGCGCACGCCGAACGCATTCGGTTCCACCGCCTCGTGAATCTCGCCGCAAATGGCGAAGCGGAATGCTTCTGCTGGCGTGGTGTCGGGGTTGCCGTAGGGAATGCCAAAGCTGCGACTCGATGCCACCGGCGACTGCCCGCTCTGCATGCGCCACTCGATGAACCTGCTCACGCTCTCATTGACGAGCCCGGGGGGGCCGCAATGTTCAAGCGCTGCGACCCGGACTTCGGGGAACTCCACGATTCGTACTTGCATGATGATAGTCCTGGAAAAATGAGGGATGGTGAACACCGCATGCCAGACCTGCCAGTTCGGCGCCTTCCTGAACGCACTCGGCGTCATACCGACCGCTCGCTTGAACGCCCTGCAAAACGCCTCGGGGCTGTCGAAACCGGCACCGAGTGCCGCCTCCAGTACCGAGTGATCCGCGACGGCGGCCAAGCGATGGGCGGCGCGTCGTAGCCGCATCAGTTGCACATAACGTGAAACCGGCACGCCGACGAACGCGGTGAATTGGCGATGGAAGTGAAACGTCGAAAAATTCGCCACATGGCTCAACGTCTTCACCGACAGATCATCTTCGAGATGCTCATCAATGTAGGCGAGTACGGCGTTGAAGCGCTTTGCGTAAGCGACGTTGATCGGCGTGTCGGACACTGGTACAAGCTCCTGGAAGTACGGTCGGCAATAGCGTCGACTATAGCGAAGGTAGCCTGCCTAGCCGGGTTTGCTCAACGCGGGTTGTGGAGGGAACACCCGTAGATGAGTGACCACCCCTTTTACCCTCGCGACGTCTTCCATTGAGCATGCGTAAGTCCGTGACACGTCGCCAAGGCAGGCGCGGCGGATAGTTTCAGTTCGGCGTCATACAAGTGCACTGCACCCCACTTCATCGTGGCCGTTTGCGAAAGCGATTGTCCGCTTGCGACGCGGCACAATCAGGGTACGTGCGCAACTTGGCTTCCCAGTAATTGCCCCATTAAATTTGTGGCTTTGATGACGAGCTTTTACTCGTCATCTCTTTGTTTTTTTACTATTATCTTTCACCTGCGCACTCAAGGAAGAGAGGCTGAGCGCCTTGAGGCTGGTAGAAAATTCATACTCGATCATTGAACGAGTTATTGCTTTTACCCAGAACCTAACGACTTAGCCAACCATAAATACCTCTTGGTGAAACCGATGGATAAAATGTGTGGCATCGTTGTAGTGGTAGGACTTGCCCTCGCGGGATGCGCTACGAAAACCCCAGAAAAACCTGAAGTGGCTCCTCCACCTGCCGTCGTTCAGCAATCACCCTCTGAAGTCGCACCTTCGACACCAGCACACTCGCCTGCGGGATATGAGGCTGTACCTGCGAGCGCCAGCACTGACGCCCCAATCGCCACCTCTGCGAAGGCCGCTCAGGCAGAATCAGAAACAAACCTTAACCAAAATCGCGCTGAGCAATGCCGTAAAGAAATCGATGTTTTAAAGCTTTATAACAAAGCGTCTTACGCTAAATACGAGGCGGAATACCAAGCCATTGCGGTCAAGACTGCCAAGTACATGGAAGTCAAAGACTCATTAGGTCCTGATTTGAACTACATGGTTATGCCCGCTTATCAATTTCAAATTCGCGAATTCTGCTTCCGGGTTAAAACTCGTCTGTCGGAGCTTGTGCTTCGCCAAGCCAAATAATGATTCCACGTCAGGGTAGGTCTTTTGCCGGTTAAGAAGCGCTGAAAAAGACTTCCCTCTCTGGTGAAATACTTGCCTCACGCGAATCGAACGGTTAAGCGCCGATGAAGCAGGCTGCCTTCGCCGATGTCGGCTAGGCAGGCAAACATCAGCAGGCCCGCCGCGAGCGCTTCTTGGTCTGGAAATTGGTCTAGAAAGGTCAGGTGGTGCCCGGAAGGGTTTTATCACCTTGAGGGTGCTGCAGTATCCGAAAGGTGGAGATGATCTGCGGCGTATCGGTTTATCGATCAGTCGGGAAGGCAGTCGACCTCGATTAACTGCGCCCCTCAGTCGCAAATCGTTGCCGCTTTATCCGGTACATCTCTCCATCTGCATGACTCAGCAATGTATCCGCATCCTCCCCATCCCCCGGATAAAACGCCACGCCAACACTGCAGGACGGCATCTTCACTCCGCCAAACTCAGCCCCCAGCGGCTCAGCCATGACGGCAAGTATCTGCGCCACCTTCCCGGCAACCGCATCCGGTGATTGGATATCCGTGATCATCACCGTGAATTCATCGCCGCCCATCCGGGCCACCAGGTCGGTCTCGCGCACGCAGCGCTCCAGTCGTCGTGCAATCACGCAGAGCACGCGATCACCCATGGCATGGCCATGCACGTCATTGATGCCCTTGAAGTCATTGATGTCCAGGAACAGTAACGCGAGCGTGTGGTTGTGACTGCGTGCGGTTTGCAGGGCGTGGTCCAACCGAGCATTGAACAGTGAGCGGTTGGTGAGGGCGGTCAGCGGATCATGGTGGGCGAGGAAGCGTAGTTCCTCCTCGGCCTGGGTGAGCGCGGTGATGTCTCGCGCGACACCAATTCGCGCACCCACCTCTTGGGACCAGAAGGCCGCCCACAGGATGTGCACGACGCTGCCATCCTTGCGGAGGTAACGGTTGCGGAAGTCGACATGGGGTTGCCCGTTCATGACCCGGACAATGGAGGCGCGGGTGCGCGCCAGGTCTTCAGGGTGCATGTAGTGAGTGATCAGGGTGCCTGTCAGCTCTTGCGCACGGTAGCCGAGCAGTGCCTCGCAGGCATCGCTCACGAAGACAATCTGGTTTTCGCCATCGACGACGAAGACCGTATCCAGCATCAAGTGGATCAGTTTTGGATACAGAGCTTGCAGGTCAACGGGCATGGGGCGTCGGGCGTCCGGTTCAGATGGCCTGATCATAGCCCTATCATGAAGGGGGCGGCGGGCAGTCCGGCAAATTTTTAATGCCGTTCATGCCCGTCGAGCCCCGGTTTATCAGTGGCGCTTGTTCTTATGTTTGTGCTTATTGTTGCCTCTGTGCTTTTTGCCGTCCGATCGATGACCGCTCTCATCATCCGCCAGGTTGTTGCCGAGCGCGCCACCTGCAGCACCGCCGAGACCAGCACCGATAGTTGAGCCGGTTGTGCCGCCGAGGCGATTGCCTATGAGCGATCCACCTGCAGACCCGACCCCACCCCCTATAGCGGCTTCTGCCCTATTGCCTTTCTGAGCACCGACGGCTCCACCGGCGGCACCCCCCAAGCCTGCGCCTAATGCAGCGCCCGTCGAGCCGCCAAGCTGCTGGCCTACGATATTGCCAAGTGCACCACCAACGCCGCCTCCGAGAGCGGCTGTACCGTCTCCGGCAGCCATCGCTCCTTGCGAAATCATCACGCCTAAAACCAGGGCGGGTAGTGTCATTTTCATTTTTGAACCTCTATGGGTTGTCAGCAGGCGCTCATGGGTTAAAGCACGCCTGGCATTAGGATTGAAACAAACGGTCGAAGTTCTTAAGGGGGCAATGTCCAGGCTCAAATGGTTGTAACAAGGTGTGCCGCAATAAATTTAGCCGCTTGGTCGAGAGCTTGAGCCGCGAGCCTATACAAACACGCCAAAACAATCAGGCATCTGTGGTGCTTTTGGGGTGCTGGTTGTTCACCGTGATTGTCGGAACGTATGATCACCACGTGCGCCTTACCTGGGCGCTGAGATTCACCCCCTTTTGAAGGACATGAGCATGCAAAAGCACTTCGGTCATTCAGGCCTGTTCAAGGCTGCTTCGTATCTGTGCAACGAAACCCTCGGCAATGGCATCGCCAGCTGGGAGTTGAACAACAGTGCGTTGAATACGAAGGAGTTTTTGATATGTCCAAAGAATTACTCGGAGTTTCTGCTCTAGGGTTGATGGTTATCGGTGAGTTTTGTGCAATCTACAGTGAGGTGGTAACCGCCAGGCTGGCTCAAGCCGGTGACGGCTCATGGCAGGGGTTCATTATGCCGGTGGCGGTGATGTGCTTCGCCGGGCTTTGCCTGTTGGGTGCTTATTGGCTGGGGTATCTGGCGGTCGGTGACATCTGGGTGGTCACGGTGGTTTCAGTCACCTCGTTATTGTTGCTGGAGCCTGTGGTGATCTGGGCGCTGTTCCATGAAATCCCCGGGCGAGGCGCATTGATCGGCTTTTGCCTGGGCGCCTTGGGCATGCTCGCCACCGTCTTGCTGTAGTTGCACGTTCTGGCCCGACAGAAGGATGTCGGGCCGGTTTACCCGTGTGTCACAGGCAATACCTTCCACCGCCGCGCCGGCGGTTGAGTTTTAAAGCGGTAATACTTAGCTCAGCAAAAAAGCTGTGCCACCGAAAGCAGGCAAATTACCTGAACAACCATTTGTGCTCGAATTGGATGTTTCATTGCCGTCACCCTCAAGTACAGCTGCTGGTGAGTATGCCGTGGGCGATGTAGGCAACCGTGTCAGGCCGTTAAAAGGTTGAAATGCCACCCTGAATCGCCGACAACACACGCAACTGTTACAAGCAGTATAGACCCTGAAAAAAATATTCGTCACGGATACGTCTTTTCGCCGTCCCGGCGGTCTCTGCTTACAACTATCTCCCCACCAGCATTGCACTTTTTTGGATTTCTCGGCTCTATCCTTGTCCCAGCCCCGCCGATCCCCGCGTGGGCAGATGAACCAGATCGGGTGCCGATGGATCGCACGTTTACTTGTTTGCACATTCGACGGATGCGCCGGCCGTTGCTGCTGGCAGCCGCGTTAATGCTCTGTGCCGGCGGTTGCAGCCAGCAGCAGGGCCGGGATATCGCCAAGCAGTTCAGCAATGGCAAACCCGATGAGTTCTTCCAGACCAGTGTCGATCGCATGGCAACGCTGGGCATGCGTGACAATCTGCAAAGCCTGTATTTGCTGATGAATAAGCTCTATCTGCGAAACCCCAGCCAGTGGCGCCAGTCGGGTTACCCGGACGCTGTGAGCGCGGCCCGCGAGATTCGCCAGGCTATCGAGCAACGTCGAACCCTTCCGGCGCTGGGGGAGCGTCGTGACCTGGCGGCACTGAGTTACTCCTTGAGCCCTGAATTCAAAGGTGACCGGGTCGGGGCGTTTATCTATGCCATCGGCAGCATGATCGTGACCGCTCACGGTGGCCGTACCGAGTTCTACATCACTGACGCGATCAATCCTGAATTCGTCAGCAACGCCGCGCGTAACATCGAGAAGGCCACCTGGCTGCTGAGCAAGCGCCAGGATGCGAATGGCGTGCTGTTGTTGTTTTCCAATGAGATCTCGGAGGAGGGCAGCAACCTCAGTTTCGCGGTGGAGTTCGGCAAGATTGTTGCGCGCCTCGATTTGCTGACCCAGATGCTCGATGAGCGCTATCGACGCATAGGCCTCAACTACGCCCAGAGCTTATTGCTGATGAATTTCCTGCCCGTGCAATGACCGTTTGACGGGCACACGACAACGTCAGCACAACACTTGAACCTGTGGCCCTTATTGAGGGATCGGTGCGGTATTTCTCTTTCTTCTGTAGGACGCGGCCTATCTTGCTTCCCTGTGCTTGAAACACCCTGCGGTCATCAATAGCCTCGGATTTTTCCGAAAAATGGAGGCCATGCACCATGGGTAAGCTAAAAACGGTTTGGCCTACGGATCGAGAAATACGTTTGCGCTTTATCCTGTTTGCCGTGATCGATGTAGCGAGTGTCCAGGGTGTTTCCTCCGAGTTATTACTGCCCGCACACAAACTGCTGCGTGAATCGCCGACGCAGATGCAATTGCTCGATGCGTTGAGCGAGATCCTGGCGGCGGATGAGATGTACGGTTTCCGCCTCCCGCCAGGGTCGGAAGCGGAGGAACTGATGCAAACGTTGAAGGAAACTGAACGCTAGCTACGCCCGGTTAGATCGTTTATTTCCATAAGATAGGTCGAGATTACGCAATCGAATATCCATCGCGTCGGTCTGCCTCGTTTGACAGTCATGAAATACGTAATAGCGCCGAAATACTCGTTATCACAACGTTTGCAGCTGTTTTCTTCAACTAAGTTTCCCTGCGAACATCCATTCCTGCTGCTCTGCCGCCGTCTTGCGCCACCGCCTGGCGTCTCTAGAATCGGCCCCAGAACTTACTCATTTCCTGTCGATTACGGAGTTTCGAAGATGATGAACGCCATGCAGATGCCGATGAACACCGCCATGCCAATGATGCCGATGATGGGCATGCCGATGATGATGGCCACCATGAAATGCGAAATGGCTGCGGACGCCATGATGTGCACCATGAAGCCGGCTGCCGGCATGGACATGGCTCAGTTCAAGACCAACGCCGAAATGATGGCGATGATGATGAACTGTGGCATGCCGATGATGATGCAGTGCGCCAACATGTCGATGATGTGCATGTCGGCCGACGCCATGGCCATGATGACCGGCATGAACATGATGCCCATGATGGGCATGCCTATGCCGATGATGAAGTGTGTGATGGAATGCACCCTGATGGGCGACAGCATGATGTGCAAAATGATGCCGATGCCGGGCATGAGCATGGCCATGATGGAAAACTGCTGCATGCTCATGAACAAAATGATGAACGACTGCGCCATGCCGATGATGATGAGCTGCAACGGCATGCCGATGATGTGCTGCACCTGCTGATAGGTCCCGCACAAAAAAAACGCCCCGATTATTCGGGGCGTTTTGCATGTCAATCCAGGCGTTCGGGGTAGGTGATCACCAGAAACGCCACGGCCTCGCTGTCTGCCGGGTTGCGGTAGCGGTGGGGCTGGTCGGCGTAGAACAGGATCGAGTCGCCGGTGGAAAGCAGGTAACGTTCGTCGTTGACGCTGACTTCCAAGACGCCTTGGGCCACTACCAGGTTTTCCTGGATGCCGGGGCCGTGGCCTTCGGAAATCTCCTCGCCCAGCGCTCGCAGGCGGATCTCGTAGAACTCGGATTGACGCGCGGTATCGTAGGGGAACAAGGCACGGCTGATAAACCCGCCATCGGCACTGACCAGGCGCTTACTTTGTCGCGCCGGCAGCACTTCCACCCCCTCAAAGGCACGGTCTTCCAGGAACGCCGCCACTGACACCTTCAAGCCCTTGGCAATCTTGCACAGCACCTTGATCGACGGCACGCTGCGCCCGGATTCGATCTGCGCGAGCATCGCCCGGCTCACGCCGCAGACCCGCGCCAATCCATCCAGGGACAAGTGCCGTTTGCTGCGCAAGCGTTGCAGGTTGTGGGCCACGCACAGGCTGATCACATCATCATCAGGGCTGGGCTTGGGCAGCGGTTCAGGCGGTTCGGGGAGCACGTGCAGGAAATTCATCGGCCTTACGCCCGGCGAGTATCGCTGGACGGAGCGGCTTGAGCGGCAAACACCGCCAGCCCGGCACGCGCGGCGTACATCGCCCACATCAACTCGGCTGCTGCACGCGCCTGGCGGCGTTTACGGTGGAGCGTGAAGTCGATGAGGGTGGCGGATGTCTGCATGGGGGCGGTCTCGTGGTACGTGGGTGACTCAGTGGTTCCACAGTAATGCTTGGCGGTTATTTCGTTAAATACTGAGTTTGCATGTGGTAATTCGATTTCGGACTTAGCAAATAATCCACGTCTGACGCTGTTGTGGGAAAGGTCTGGTCCGTTAATAAGGAGTGACCTGGCGGACGTCCCTGTCTTCCCACCACGTGCCCTCCGAATTCCAAGGACCCGCCCCATGCTGTTGCGCCACCCTCCGTTCCTGTTTGCCGCCCTGACATTAAGCTCAATGGTGCACGCCGAAGGCCTGCAGTTGGCCCCGGTCGAAGTCACCAGCAGCGAAGCCAGCGCCGGCGAAGTGGCCCAGGCGCAGCTCAAGAGCGTGCCCGGTGCGACCAACTACATCGACATGGACAGCGTGCAGCAGGGACGGGTGCGCACCAACGAAGACGTGTTCAAGTACCAGGCCGGGGTTTACGCCAAGGCGGCGAATAACGAAGGGGTGAAACTCTCGATTCGCGGGTCGGGCCTGAACCGCAGCCCGGGTTCCCATGCCTCCGGCTTGTACGAAATGTTCGACGGCCTGCCGCTGACCGGCCCCGGCGGCACGCCCTATGAGCTGAAAGACCCGCTGTGGCAAAGCCGGGTCGAAGTGCTGCGCGGCGCCAACGGTTTCGACCAGGGCGCCCTGGCTCTTGGTGGCGCGGTCAACTATGTGACGCGCACGGGTTACGACGCGCCCAAGCTGCAATTACGCTATGAAGCGGGCAGCAAAGGCTATATGCAGCGCGAGATCAGTTCGGGCCAGGTGCTGGGGGATGCCGATTATTACATCAGCCTCACTGACTCCGAGTCCGACGGCTACCAGCACCAGAGCGCCGGCACCGGCAAAGGTGTAGCGGCCAACTTCGGCTACCGTTTCAACCCGGACCTGGAAACCCGCTTCTATTTCCGCTACCGCGAAACCACCAACGACACCCCCGGCAAACTCACGCGCAACCAGATCAGCCACGACCCGCGCGCGGCCAACAGCCTCAACGCCGCGCGCGATTCCAAACGCCTGCAACCGGGCTCTACCTGGATCGCCAACAAGACCACGTTGCAGCTGGATGACAATGCCCGGGTCGAAGTCGGGCTCGCCTACCACGACTACCCGATGGACCTGCGCGAAGGCACCAACCGCCTGAAAGTCGCCTACACCGATATCAGCAGCACCCTCAACTACATCCGCCAGGACACGCTGTTCGGTCACGACAGCAAAACCACGGTGGGTCTGCGCACCACCCAGGCGATGCCCAACAACGGCGCCTCGGAATATGTGCGTACGCCGGCAGGCAACACGGCAACCTACGCCCCCGGCACCAAGACTCGCGACTACAGCTACCTGGGCTCCGATACCGTGTTGCATGTCGGCAACGACCTGGAGCTGATCCCTGACCTGTGGCTGACCACCGGCCTGGCCGCGATCTACACCCGTCGCGAAACCCAGGTCACCTATCCCGAAGGCCAGGCACCGCTGAGCCAGCATGACTGGGACTACGCGCCGCGTGTCGGCCTGCGTTATGACGTCACCCCGCAACTGCAGGTGTACGGCAACCTGAGCCGTTCGGTCGAACCGCCGCACGCCTGGTCGATGATTTGGGGTTCCAACAAATACTTCCCCGCCGGCAGTGGAGCGGCCACCGGCTTGCAGCGCGAAGGCGTGAGCCTGAAAAACCAGACCGCTACCACCCTGGAAATCGGCGGGCGCGGTGAAGCGTGGCTCGGCCAGTGGGACCTGGCGCTGTACCGTTCGCAAGTGCGCCACGAATTGCTCACCGTGGAAACCCAGGCCCAGACCTCCACCAGCAATGCCATCGTCGCCGAATCCAACGCCAGCCCCACCGTGCACCAGGGCGTGGAACTCAGCCTGCTCAGCCCGTTGTGGGAGGGCGGCCGCAGCGGCCAGCTCGCCCTGCGCCAGGCTTACACCTTCAGCGACTTCCACTACCGTGACGATGACCGCTTTGGCGACAACACCTTGCCGGGCATCCCCAAGCACTACTACCAGGCGCAACTGCGCTACAGCCACCCGACGGGCTTCTACACCAGCCTCAACACCGAGCATTCCTCAAAGGTGGCGGTGGACTACGCCAACTCCTACTACGCCGCGTCCTACACACTCCTCGGCGCCACCTTCGGCTACGACGCGCCCAAGCAGGACTGGCAAGCCTGGGTCGACCTGCGCAACCTGACCAACCGGTGCTACGCCAATACCGTCACACCGGGTTATGACGACAAGGGGCTGGATGTTGCACGCTCCACACCGGCGGATGGCCGTGGCATCTACACCGGGGTGTCCTGGAGCTGGCGCTGACAGCCCCCCGATATCCCCTGTGGGAGATGTCGAGCTTCAGCGAGGCTTCGAAAGCGGCGGCACTGTTGGTNCGCCATCGGGAGCAAGCCCCCTCCCACAGTAGATCTGAGTCAGCAGGCAGAAAGTGTTCGGCTACAGCTCTACCAAACACCCCCATTCCCTGGGGAAGATGTCGAGCTTCAGCGAGTCTTCGAAAGCGGCNCACTGCTGGCAGATGGGCTGGCAGACCCACCGCCATCGGGAGCAAGCCCCCTCCCACAGTAGATCTGAGTCAGCAGGCAGAAAATGTTCGGCTACAGCTCTACCAAACACCCCCATCCCCCTGTGGGAGATGTCGAGCTTCAGCGAGGCTTCGAAAGCGGCGGCACTGCTGGCAGATATACCGACTGACCCACCTCCATCAGCGGTAAGCCCCTTGCCCCCTCTCTGTTTTACTGGCATTGTTCGCGCAATTGGTAACACTTCCCATTTGAGAAATTTTTGCGCATGCATGACATTCCGGCCGCGCTGGGCGACTCCGTCCGGCAGCAGACCCTTACGGCGATGTACAGCGAGCACCACGGCTGGTTGCACGGCTGGCTGCGCAAGAAACTGGGGTGCTCCCAGCATGCCGCCGACCTGGCCCACGACGCGTTCATCCGCGTACTGATGCTGGCCGAACCGCAACACATCAAGGAACCTCGCGCCTTTCTGGCCACTACGGCAGGGCGGTTGTTGATCGACGGCGCCCGTCGCCGCCGCATCGAAAAAGCCTACATGGAAGCCCTGGTGATCCAGTGCGAAGACGCCGGCATGCCCGACCCGGCCGCGATTCATGTGGCGTTGCAAGCCCTGGAACGCATCGCCGAGATGCTCGCCGGCCTGCCTGCCAAGGCCCGCGAAGCGTTCCTGCTGAGTCGCCTCGATGGCCTGACCTACAGCGAAATCGCCACGCGCTTGGACGTGTCCTCCAGCACCGTCAAAAACTACATCTCCAGCGCCCTGGTGCATTGCTACCACAGCCTGCACCCGGCGGACCCGCTGGTATGAGCACCGAACAGATCATCCAGCAAGCGGCGCAGTGGCTCACCCGCTTGCACGACGAAGACGTCACCGACGCTGACCGCCAGGCGTTCAACGCCTGGTGCCAGGCCGACCCACGTCACACCGTGGCCATCGAACGTATGAGTGCGTTGTGGGGCAGCTTAGATACATTGCCGGTCAAACCCGCGCGCATTGCCTTGAGCCGTGCATTCACCCCGCATCGCCCGCGTGGCGCACGGGCGGTGGGCTTGCTCGGCGTCGTGCTATGCGGCTGGTTGGGCCTGCAACACCTGCCTATCTGGATGGCCGACCAGCGCACCGGTGTCGGCGAGCGCCGACAGATCGCCCTTGAGGACGGCAGCCAGTTGCAGCTCAACAGCAATTCGGCGGTGGACGTGAAATTCGATGGCCATCAACGCGTGATCGAACTGCTGCAAGGCGAGCTCTGGGTAGACGTGGCGAAGGATGCGCAACGGCCCTTTGTGGTCCGCACCGACCAAGGCACGGCCACTGCGCTGGGCACGCGTTATCTGGTCAAACGTGCGGCAGATGGCACCACGGTGGTCACGGTGATCGAGTCCACGGTAGCGGTCAAAGGCGACGCCACCGATGGGGTCAAGGTCATGGCTGGCCAGCGCTCGGTCCTCGACCACGGCCGCGCCCAGCCACCGCAAGCCCTCAACGATGCCGATCCCGACGCCTGGACCCGTGGCCTGCTCAAGGTCAACGACCAACCCCTGAGCGACGTGCTGCAAACCCTCGCCAGTTACCGTCACGGCATGCTGCGCTTTGACCCCCAGGCCCTGCAAAACCTGCGGGTTTCCGGCGTGTTCAAGCTCGACGACACAGCAGCCGCGCTGTCGTCCCTGGCGGATAACCTGCCGATCCAGGTGGAGTACTTCACCGACCTGCTGGTGGTGGTCAAGCCGCGTTAGTGCTGGCGCAGGCGCTTGTACAGGGTATTGCGGCTTACCCCCAGCTCCCGCGCCAGATGGGAAATATTCCCGCCGACGGCCTTCAAACGCTGGTTCAGGTCGATGCTGTCATCCAGGTATTCACTGGCAGGCAGCGGCGATTCCACGTTCAAATCCACAAAAAAATCATCCGGCAGATGCTCCGGGCGGATCGGCTGTTCTTCAGCCATCGCCAGCGCGACCTGCAACACGCTGCTCACTTGGCGTAAATTCCCCGGCCACGGATGCTGCTCGAACAGCGCCAGTACCTCGGCGCTCAGGCCCGCCCACTGGGTCGGCTCACGGTGTTGCTGCCACAGTTGCTGGAACAGCGCCCGTTTGTCGGTGCGCTCGCGCAACGGCGGCAGCTCCAGGGTCAGGCCGCCGATGCGGTAGTACAAATCCTCACGAAAACGCCCGGCCTGCACCAGCTCGCGCAGCGCGCGGTTGGTGGCCGAGATGATGCGCAAGTCCACCGGGAACAACTCGCTGCTGCCCACCGGCTGCACGCAACGTTCCTGCAATACCCGCAGCAAGCGGGCCTGGGTAGGCAGCGGCATATCGCCGATCTCGTCGAGAAACAGCGTGCCTTTATCGGCCTTGCGGATCAGGCCGATGCTGCCTTTTTGATTGGCGCCGGTGAACGCGCCTTTTTCGTAGCCGAACAGTTCCGACTCCACCAGCTCGGCCGGAATCGCCGCACAGTTCACCGCGATAAACGCTTTCTGGCTGCGCGAGCTGGCCTGGTGCAGGGCCTTGACGAACACTTCCTTGCCGACGCCGGTTTCACCGTGGATCAGCAGCGGGATGTCCTTCTCCAGCAGGCGTTCAGCTTGGCGCACGGCTTTCTCCACGCGCACATCGCCGAAGTGCAAGGTCTTCAGGCCAATGGAAGCGGGCTTAGGCGGTGTCGGCTCCGTGAACACGCGCGCCTGCACCGGCACCTGCTTGGGCCGCCGCAACAGGCACTGGAACCGATTGCGTCCCGCCGCTTGCAGGGAAAAGGGCAGCCCTTCCGGCTGGTTCAACAACTCCAGCAGCGACACCTTGAACAAACTGTCGATCATCACCCGCGACAGGCTGATGCCCAGCAGGTTGTCGGCACGCCGGTTGGCCGACAGCACTTGGCCGCTCTCATCAAAGATCAGCAGGCCGGCCCACTGGCTGTCGAGGTTGCTCAGGCCGGTGTTGAAGGTCAGTTGGAAGTGTTCGCCGCGAAACAGGTTGAGGATCAGCCGGTTCTCCACGGTCTGGCTCATCATCTTGACCATGCCCAGGGTGTGGGAGGGCGGCAGGTAGCTGTCGCTGGACACGTCCAGCACCGCGATGATCTCGCGCTGGGCGTCAAAGATCGGCGCCGCCGAGCCGGTCATGAAGCGGTTGGCCTTCAGAAAGTGTTCATCGTGTTCGATATGCACCGCCTGGGCACATGCCAGTGCGGTGCCGATGGCATTGGTGCCGCTGGAGCGTTCCCTCCAGCTGGCGCCGGGGTTGAAGCCACGCGCCAGCTTGGGTTCGATAAACCGCTGGGTGCCCCAACTGGTCAGTACCTGGCCCTGATTGTCGGCCAGCATGATCAGGCAGTTGGAATTGCTGAGGATATTTTCGTAGTAGGGCAGCACTTCCTGGTGCGTGGTCTGCACCAGTGAGTGCTGGCTTTCCAGC
Source organism: Pseudomonas marginalis (assembly GCF_001645105.1). Classification (GTDB taxonomy): domain Bacteria; phylum Pseudomonadota; class Gammaproteobacteria; order Pseudomonadales; family Pseudomonadaceae; genus Aquipseudomonas; species Aquipseudomonas petroselini. Next base: position 25,486 of record NZ_LKEG01000032.1, on the reverse strand, counting down.
AATTGGCTGATGCCCTCGGCGGGGAGCTGGTCGAAGCTGGGCGTGCTCTGGTGGTCCAGGCCAAAGGCGCGACAACGGCGCCAGGATTCCTGAATAAGAGTGTCGTGAGCCAGTGGTTCGGCCATGGGGTGACCTTCGTTTTTATTGTTATGGGGGCTTGCGCAATTGACTGCTGGAAATCATTCCAATGTGGGAGGGGCGGTGCGACGATTCCACATTTGTCTTGTATTGGTCGTCAGAGTGTTGTTCAGAACTGTTCATTGTCAAGGCCCTGACTGTTCAGTTGTTCAGTCAGATTGTTCACTCTCGAACATCACTTTTAGCCCATTTCCTTGCGCATCAAGCACTTGCCGTTTTGGCACGAAACTCGCTCTGACACCTGGCCAGATTCATTCCAATAATAAAAAGGTCGTGTCATGTCATTGACCCTGGAACATGTCTCCCGCGTTGTCGAAGGCCAGACCTGGATCGACGACGCCAACCTGCGTTTCGAAGCCGGTTCCTTCAACGTCTTGCTCGGCCGCACGCTGTCCGGCAAGACCAGCCTGATGCGTCTGATGGCCGGGCTGGACAAGCCCGACAGCGGCCGCATCCTGATGAACGGCGTGGATGTCACGCAAAAGCCGGTGCGCCTGCGCAACGTGTCGATGGTCTATCAGCAGTTCATCAACTACCCGACCATGACCGTGTTCGAGAACATCGCCTCGCCGTTGCGCCAGGCCGGGGTGTCCAACGAGCTGATCCAGAGCAAGGTGCTGGAAACCGCGAAGATGCTGCGCATCGAGAAATTCCTCCAGCGCCACCCGTTGGAACTCTCCGGCGGCCAGCAGCAACGCACGGCCATGGCGCGTGCGCTGGTCAAGGACGCCGAACTGATCCTGTTCGACGAGCCGCTGGTGAACCTGGACTACAAACTGCGCGAAGAGCTGCGTCAGGAAATGCGCGAGCTGTTCGCCGCGCGCCACACCATCGCCATCTACGCCACCACCGAACCCAACGAAGCCCTGGCCCTCGGTGGCACCACCACCATCCTGCACGAAGGCCGGGTGATTCAGAGCGGCAAGGCGGCCGAGGTCTATCACCAGCCGCAGACGGTGCTGGCCGCCGAGCTGTTTTCCGAGCCGCCGATCAACCTGATGCCGGGGCGCATCAGCGGTAACGAAGTGAGCTTCGCCAATTTCGTGCATTTCCCGCTGAATGTCGACCTGCGCCCCATCGGCGAAGGCGAATTCCGTTTCGGCGTACGCCCCAGCCACATCAGCCTGGTGCCCAGCAACGACGACGACCTGGAGCTGGCGGTGACGGTGGAAGTCGCCGAGATCAGCGGTTCGGAAACCTTCCTGCATGTGCGCAGCGAACACTTCCTGCTGGTGCTGCACCTGCCGGGCGTGCACGAGTATGACGTCGACGCGCCGATCCGCGTGTATATCCCCACCCATAAACTGTTTGTGTTCGATGGCCAGGGCCGTTTGGTCCAGGCCCCCGGGCGCCGTGTCGCGAGGGTTGCCTGATGGCCGAGATCCATTTGCAGAACCTGGCGCATAGCTACAGCCCTACGCCGAGCGGCCCCGAGGACTACGCCATTCGGGAAATGAACCACGTGTGGGAGCAGGGCGGAGCCTACGCCTTGCTCGGGCCGTCGGGCTGCGGCAAGTCGACGTTGCTCAACATCATCTCCGGCCTGCTCAGCCCGTCTGAAGGCCAGGTGTTGTTTGACAGCAAAGTGGTCAACGACCTGACCCCGGAAAAACGCAACATCGCCCAGGTGTTCCAGTTCCCGGTGGTGTACGACACCATGACGGTGTTCGACAACCTGGCGTTCCCGCTGCGTAACCAGGGCATGGCCGAGGCGAAAATTCACAGCAAGGTGCAGGAAATTGCCGAGGTCCTCGACCTGCAAAACCTGCTGAGCAAAAAAGCCCGCAACCTCACCGCCGACGAAAAGCAGAAAGTCTCCATGGGCCGCGGCCTGGTGCGTGACGACGTGTCGGCGATCCTGTTCGATGAACCGCTGACGGTGATCGACCCGCACCTCAAGTGGAAACTGCGGCGCAAACTCAAGCAGATCCACGAGCAGTTCAACATCACCATGGTCTACGTGACCCACGATCAGTTGGAAGCCTCGACCTTCGCCGACAAGATCGCGGTGATGTACGGCGGCCAGATCGTGCAGTTCGGCACCCCCCGTGACCTGTTCGAACGGCCAAGCCATACCTTTGTCGGGTATTTCATCGGCAGCCCTGGGATGAATCTGATCGACGTGCAGGCCGAGGCGGGTGGGGTGCGGTTTGCCGGCACCCACCTGCCAGTGTCCGAGGCCCTGCAGCAACGCCTGGCCAAAACCGATTACAAGAGATTGCAGGTCGGCATCCGCCCGGAATTCATCCATGTGTGGGACGAGTACAACCCTGACGCCCTGCAGGCGGATGTCTCTCACCTCGAAGACCTCGGCACCTACAAAATCATGACCCTCAACCTCGACGGCGCGCTGCTCAAGGTGCGCCTGGCCGAAGACAAACCCGTGCCTGAAGGCAAGGCCTCCATCAGCTTTCCCGCGCAGTGGCTGATGGTGTACGCCGACGACTACCTGCTGGAGGTGCTGCCATGAACAAGGTGCAGAACAACAAGGCCTGGTGGCTGGTATTGCCGGTATTCCTGCTGGTGGCGTTCAGTGCGGTGATCCCGATGATGACCGTGGTCAACTATTCGGTGCAGGACATCTTTGACCAGTCCAGCCGCTACTTCGTTGGCGCCGACTGGTACAAGCAGGTGCTGCTTGACCCACGTCTGCATGACTCACTGCTGCGCCAGTTCATCTACTCGGCCTGCGTGTTGCTGATCGAAATCCCGCTGGGTATCGCCATCGCCCTGACCATGCCGACCAAGGGTCGCTGGTCGTCGCTGGTGCTGATCATCCTCGCCATTCCGCTGCTGATTCCGTGGAACGTGGTGGGCACCATCTGGCAGATATTCGGCCGCGCCGATATCGGCTTGCTGGGTTACAGCCTCAATGCCCTGGGCATCAGCTACAACTACGCAGCCAACACCATGGATGCCTGGGTCACCGTGCTGGTGATGGATGTGTGGCACTGGACGTCCCTGGTGGCGCTGCTGTGCTACTCGGGCCTACGGGCGATTCCGGATGTGTACTACCAGGCTGCGCGGATTGATCGTGCCTCAGCGTGGGCGGTGTTCCGACATATCCAGTTGCCGAAGATGAAAAGCGTGCTGCTGATCGCGGTGATGCTGAGGTTCATGGACAGCTTCATGATCTACACCGAACCCTTCGTCCTCACGGGCGGCGGGCCGGGTAACGCCACTACGTTCTTGAGTCAGACCCTGACCCAGATGGCCGTAGGCCAATTCGACCTGGGTCCGGCCGCGGCGTTTTCCCTGGTGTACTTCCTGATCATCCTGTTGGTGTCCTGGCTGTTCTACACCGCCATGACCCACTCCGACGCCAACCGCTGAGGCCGCCAACATGAGCAAGCGCAAGCTAATTCCGTTGCTGATCTACATCCTGTTCCTGCTGGTGCCGATCTACTGGCTGCTGAACATGTCCTTCAAGAGCAACACCGAAATCCTCGGCGGGCTGACGTTGTTTCCGCAGGATTTCACCCTGGCCAACTACAAGGTGATCTTCACCGACCCGAGCTGGTACACCGGTTACCTCAACTCGCTGTACTACGTGAGCCTGAACACGGTGATCTCCCTGAGCGTGGCGCTGCCGGCGGCCTATGCGTTTTCACGCTACCGTTTCCTCGGCGACAAGCACCTGTTCTTCTGGCTGCTGACCAACCGCATGGCGCCACCGGCGGTGTTTCTGCTGCCGTTCTTCCAGCTGTATTCGTCCATCGGCCTGTTCGACACGCACATCGCCGTGGCCCTGGCGCACTGCCTGTTCAACGTGCCGTTGGCGGTGTGGATCCTGGAGGGGTTCATGTCCGGCGTGCCCAAGGAAATCGACGAAACCGCCTACATCGACGGCTACTCGTTTCCTAAGTTTTTCGTGAAGATTTTTATCCCGTTGATCGGCTCCGGCATCGGTGTGACTGCGTTTTTCTGCTTCATGTTCTCTTGGGTCGAACTGCTGCTGGCGCGCACCCTGACCTCGGTCAACGCCAAGCCCATCGCGGCGGTGATGACGCGCACGGTCTCGGCGTCGGGTATCGATTGGGGCGTGCTGGCGGCGGCGGGGGTGTTGACTATCCTTCCCGGCATGCTGGTGATCTGGTTTGTTCGCAACCACGTGGCCAAGGGCTTTGCCCTGGGCCGGGTCTGAGGAGTCGATGATGGAATGGATGGCCTGGACCACCCCCACCGCGCTGTTCTTTGGCGGCATAGCCCTGATTCTGGCGGGCATGACCACCTGGGAGCTGCGTTCGCCGAGCATCCCGCGGCGCGGTTTGTTACCGATCAGCACCACCCGTGGTGATCGTTTGTTTATCGGTCTTCTCGGCAGCGCCTACCTGCATTTGCTGGTCATCGGCGTTACCGACTGGAGCATCTGGGTGGCGTCCGCGCTCTCCCTGGTATGGCTGTTGAGTGTGATGCGTTGGGGCTAATGCCCTTATGAATAAACAACCAGGAGGTCTCTATGTTGAATAAAAACAATAAGCTGCGACATAGCATTTCATTGGCCGCCGTACTGGCCCTCAGCGGTTTGAGCGCTTCGGCGTGGGCCGATGCGTATGAAGATGCCGCAAAAAAATGGATCGGCAGCGAGTTCAAACCGTCCACCCTCACGGCTGACCAGCAGCTCGAGGAACTCAAGTGGTTTATCAAGGCCGCCGAACCGTTCCGTGGGATGAAGATCAACGTGGTGTCGGAAACCCTCACCACCCACGAGTACGAATCCAAGGTGCTGGCCAAGGCCTTCAGTGAAATCACCGGGATCAAGCTGACCCACGACCTGCTGCAGGAAGGTGACGTGGTGGAGAAGCTGCAAACCCAGATGCAGTCCGACAAAAATATCTATGACGGCTGGGTCAACGACTCGGACCTGATCGGTACACACTTTCGCTACGGCAAGACCGAATCCATCACCGACCTGATGGCCAATGAAGGCAAGGCCTTCACCTCACCGACCCTGGATATCAAGGACTTCATCGGCATCTCCTTCACCACCGCGCCGGACGGCAAGATCTACCAACTGCCCGACCAGCAGTTCGCCAACCTCTACTGGTTCCGCGCAGACTGGTTCGAGCGCCCGGAGCTGAAAGCCAAGTTCAAAGAAAAGTACGGCTATGACCTCGGCGTGCCGGTGAACTGGTCGGCCTATGAAGACATTGCCAAGTTCTTCAGCGAAGACGTCAAGGAGATCGACGGCAAGCGTATCTATGGGCACATGGACTACGGCAAGAAAGACCCGTCCCTGGGCTGGCGCTTCACCGATGCATGGTTCTCCATGGCCGGTGGCGGCGACAAGGGCCTGCCCAATGGTTTGCCGGTGGACGAGTGGGGCATTCGTGTGGAGGACTGTCACCCGGTGGGCTCCAGCGTGACCCGTGGCGGCGACACCAACGGCCCGGCCGCCGTGTTCGCCACCCAGAAATACGTGGATTGGATGAAAGCCTACGCGCCACCGGAAGCGGCAGGCATGACCTTCTCCGAATCCGGCCCGGTGCCGTCCCAAGGCAACATCGCCCAGCAGATCTTCTGGTACACCGCGTTTACCGCCGACATGACCAAGCCGGGCCTGCCGGTGGTAAACGCCGACGGCACGCCGAAATGGCGCATGGCCCCGTCGCCGGTCGGGCCTTACTGGGAAAAGGGCATGAAGAAGGGCTATCAGGACGTGGGTTCCTGGACCTTCCTAAAATCCACCCCAGAGAAACAGAAACTCGCGGCCTGGCTCTACGCGCAGTTCGTGACCTCGAAAACCGTCTCGTTGAAGAAAACCATCGTCGGCCTGACGCCGATTCGTGAGTCGGACATCAACTCCCAGGCCATGACCGACCTGGCGCCGAAACTCGGTGGTTTGGTGGAGTTCTATCGCAGCCCGGCCCGTGTGGAATGGACCCCGACCGGCACCAACGTGCCGGACTACCCACGCCTGGCGCAACTGTGGTGGAGCAACATCGCCGCTGCAGCGAGCGGCGAGAAAACCCCACAACAAGCGTTGGATAACCTGGCCAAGGAGCAGGACGCGATCATGACGCGCCTGGAACGCTCCAAGGTGCAACCGGTCTGCGGCCCGAAAATGAACCCCGAGCGTGATGCGCAATACTGGTTCGACCAACCGGGCGCACCGAAACCGAAACTGGCGAATGAAAAACCGAAAGGCGAAACCGTGAGCTACAACGACTTGCTTAAGCAGTGGGAGGCCGCACGCAAGTAAACCCAACAGGGTGCACGCTGTACCTGTGGCAGCTTGCTCCCGTTGGCCTGCGTAGCAGTCCCAGTCTTTTTAAACAAAGCGCTGGGGCCGCTTCGCGACCCAACAGGAGCAAGCGCCCTCGCCACGTTTTACGGTGTTTTCACTGCCAGAATCTGCGGCGCCGCCTTCCTCGCCATCTTCGCCATCCGCAACAGCGCGCCTAAGGGGTAGTCGGTATTACGCCGCCTGCGGCTGAATCTGCAACTCACCGTCCACGTCCTTGACCAACCCACTGGCCAAAAACAGCGGTGTCAGGCGTTTATGTAATTGCGGCTCGACAAATTCCTTCACCGTATCCAGCGCCAGCACACCGCTCAGCGGCAGCTCGGCCTTGGTGTACGACAACCAGGCTTTCTTCAACACCTGCAACACATCACTGCCCGCCGTGGTGGCGAAGCGGCGCTGGGTGGGCTTGCCGTCGAAGGTGAAGCTGTGTTGGAACGCATAGCCGCTTTCATCGCCGTTACCGGTGGTGCAGCGGATGCAGGTGCACGGGCCATCGCCGAATGCGCTGCGCAGGTAGGTGTTGAAGTCCACCACGGGCTTGAGTGACAGGCGTTTATCAACCTCGAACAGGTCCCCGGTCATTTTTTCGTCAGTGTTCAACGTCCATTTCCTCGCTGGTTCGGCAGTTTTTCAAAGCGCGGCACAATAGCAGCCGGGCGCTTGTTTGTGGGCCATTTGCATAACAATAGATCCCGATATTCTTTTCCAGTCTTAAAAAACGTCGCTAGGCTCCATCACCTTCTTAAAACGCGGCAGACTCCCATGACTTTCAAGCGTTCTTCCCTGACCCTGATGGCGGCTGCGACAGCCTTGATCAGTATCGGTGCACAGGCCGAAGGCAAGATCAGCATCGCCCAGCAATTCGGTATCGGCTACCTGATCCTCGATGTGGTGCGCGACCAGCACCTGATCGAAAAGCACGGCAAGGAGCAGGGCCTGGACATCCAGGTGGAGTGGAACAGCATTTCCGGCGCTACCGCAATGAACGAATCACTGCTGGCCGGCGCGCTCGACGTAGTCTCCGCCGGTGTGCCGCCGATGCTGACGCTGTGGGACCGCACCAAGGGCAAGCAGAACGTCAAGGCCATCGCCTCCCTGGGCTCGATGCCCAACTACCTGTTGACCAACAATCCCAACGTCAAGACCCTCAAGGACTTCAGCGAAAAAGACCGTATCGCCGTGCCCGCCGCCGGTGTGGGTTTCCAGTCGCGCACTTTGCAGATCGAGACCGCCAAGCAGTTCGGCGATGCCCATTACAAGAAGTTCGACGACATCTCCATCAGCCTGGCGCACCCCGACGCGACCGCCGCCTTGATTGCCGGTGGCTCGGAGATCAACGCGCACTTCTCCAGCCCGCCGTTCCAGTACCAGGAGTTGCTCAATCCGAATGTGCACAAGGTGTTGAGTTCCTACGACATCCTCGGTGGCCAGGCGACGTTCAACGTGCTGTACACCACGCAAAAATTCCACGACGAGAACCCCAAGACCTACAAAGCGTTCTATGACGCGCTGGCCGAAGCCGAGAAGATCATCAAGGCCGACAAGCCCGCCGCCGCCAGGGCGTATATCCGCGTAGAGCAGTCGAAGCTGCCATTGGACCTGGTGGAGAAGATCGTCCAGGACCCGGAGATTGACTTCACCATCGTGCCGCAGCGTACCTACATCTACGCCGAGAAATTGCAGGAACTGGGTGTGTTGAAAAACAAAGCCGCGAGTTGGAAGGATTACTTCTTCGAAGAGGCGCATGGCGGCAACGGCAGCTGAGGTTGCCTGGTTAAAGTGAGGGCTCAGTAAGCGGTCGTTCTGCTTGGACGCCTGGCCGCGCCGCGATAGAAGGTAAGAATCGCCAGCAGTTGAACGGTGACGGCCACCATCACCACGGCAACGATCGCCTCTTCCGGGTCGGCAAGGGCAGCGCGTACAAGGCCGAAGCAGGCAGGTGCGAAAGCGTAGATTGCCTGGCTGAGGGCAACCATCAGCGCAATGACCTTCGCGGTATTCTCGTGGCTGAACTCGGTCTGCGCGATTAGCGGTGGGAGCGATGTGGCATTGCCGATCCCGGAACCGATCAGTACGACGGCTATCCAGGCGGCCGCAGGGTGCAAATGCAGGCCAAGCAACATCAAGGTGCCCAGCACCTGAACCCCATAAGCCAGACAAGCCAAATGGCGACGATTGATGTCTTGGGTCATCCAGTGCGCGACGATGTATCGCCCGCCCATGGCGCTGGCGGTGGCCAAGCCCATGGCGAATGAGGCAGGGCGGGCGCCCAGGTATACGACCAGGATCGAATACAGATGGGCGATCAACCCAATCTGTGCAAACAGACCAAGGGACATGCCGGCGGCCAGCGTGCGGAATTGTGCCGATCGGAATGTCTGCGCGGTCGTCCAGGGGATGGCGGGGGCATGGAGCGGCGGTGCGGGCGGCGCGGCGAGATTGTCAGGTTGCTGTCCCATGCTCTGCGGCGTTTTGCCAAACACCCACAAAGCAAACCCGGCAGTCAGCGTAATGGTTGCCAGGGTGATTACCAGGGCCGCGATGGCAAAGCCGAACCGCTCGATCAACAGTACCCACAGCGGTGAGAAGATCACGCCACCCAGGCTGGCACCGTTGTAGGCCTTGCCCAGCGCCTTCGGCCTCCCTTTGATGTACCAGGGCGCGATCAGCGTGTTGACGGCCGCAGCGCCCAAGGTCACCCAGCCGATACCCGAGCACATGGCGCCGAAATACAACACCCACAGCGCGTCGGCTTGAGCCCAGATATTGACCCCGATGCCCAGGATCAGGCTCCCCAGCCAAGTAACCGCGGGCACACCCCAACGCCCGTACAGCCGCGGCAGATTGGCGATGACCAGGGTGCCGCTGAGAAAATGCAGTGTCACCGCCGCTGAAACCTGGGTAATCGGCCACCCGGTGCGATCCATGACGGCCTGCATATAAATCGGCGGGCCGTAGAACCCGACGCCCCAACCAATGATTGCCAGCACGAACGTACACCTGAGTACGGTCTGGCCAAAAAAACGTGTGTTATTCATCGGCATCTCTCCTGGGCTGGTGTGTAGAGTATTCTGCCGATATCGCTGTCACTTCGAGGAGCATCGAACAATGGATGTTGAGTCATCCGAATGGGTGGCTGACGCGAACGCTCGATTCGCGCGCGCTGACAGTGACTGCCAAAGGGCGCAGGCGCCTGGCCAACGTTTTTGATATCCCGTGCGGTGACCGCGGCCAACGCCCTGTACGGGGATGATCAGCGGAAAAACTCACCGGGTGTGGCCTCGAACTGTTGCCGAAACGCATTGATAAACGCCGACGTCGATTCATACCCACACCCCAGCGCCACGTCCGTCACCCGCTCGCCTTGCTCCAGGGCGGGCAGGGCGCTCAACAACCGCAGGCGCTGGCGCCAGGCACGAAAGGTCAGCCCGGTATCACTCAAGAACAACCGGCTGAGTGTCTTCTCACTCACCCCCAGCTTCTGGCTCCATTGCCCCAACGTGGTCTGCTGCTCCGGGTGCAGGTTCAGGCTGCGATAGATCTGCCGCAAGCGCGGGTCCAGGGGCAAAGGCAACATCAAGTCGATTTGCGCCGCCGCCGCCAACTGATCCAGCAGCACCTGGGCCAAGCGCCCATCCGGGCCGTCCTCGGCATATGCCACCGGCACTGCGCTGAAGCTGCGGATCAACTCGCGCAGCAAACTGCTCACCTCCAACACATGGCAGCGCTGCGTCGCCCATGTGGTGACGCTGCAATCCAGGTACAGGCTGCGCATTTCGGTATGCGGCGAACTGAACACCCGGTGCGGCACTCCCGCCGGAATCCACACCGCGCGCTGGGGCGGCGCGACGAAGCGGCCGACGCTGGTCTGGATCTCCAGCACCCCGGAAATCGCGTAGGACAATTGCACCCACGGGTGGCTGTGCCGGCGGGTCAGCGCACGATTAGGCAAGGATTCAGTGCGCCCATACACCGGTCGTGGCAGGCTGGAAAGCCCGGGCACGCTGCGGCGGACGGTCTTGTCATGTCCTTTAGGCGGCATTTGTTGGCTCATTGGCGTTAGTCGGTAACAGGTCGTTACGTTAGAGTCGCGATGACGCTCTTGGCAACCCCCGGAAGATCCTGCTTATGACTCGCCCCCGTTTTCTGCCCGACAACTTCACCCTCACGCTGATCGCCACGGTGATCCTCGCCTCCCTGCTGCCCGCCAGCGGCCAGACCGCCGTGGCGTTCGGCTGGGTGACCAACCTGGCCATCGCGCTGCTGTTTTTCCTCCACGGCGCCAAGCTGTCGCGCCAGGCTATCGTCGCCGGCGCCGGCCACTGGCGCCTGCACCTGCTGGTGTTCAGCCTGACCTTTGTGCTCTTCCCGCTGCTGGGCCTGGCGCTCAAGCCGGTGTTGTCGCCGCTGATCGGCAAAGACCTGTACATGGGCATGCTCTACCTCTGCGCCTTGCCGGCCACGGTGCAATCGGCGATTGCCTTCACGTCGCTGGCGCGGGGCAATATCCCGGCGGCGATTTGCAGTGCGGCGGCGTCCAGCCTGTTCGGCATCTTCCTCACGCCGCTGCTGGTGACCCTGCTGCTCAACGTGCACGGCGAGGGTGGCTCGACCGTCGACGCGATCCTGAAAATCAGCGTGCAACTGCTGCTGCCGTTCATCGCCGGGCAGATCGCCCGCCGTTGGATCGGGGAGTGGGTGGGGCGCAATAAATCCTGGCTGAAGTTCGTCGACCAAGGCTCGATCCTGCTGGTGGTGTACGGCGCATTCAGCGAGGCGGTCAACGAAGGCATCTGGCACCAGATCCCGTTGTGGGAACTCGGCGGCCTGGTGGTCGCGTGCTGCGTGTTGCTGGCCTTGGTGCTGGTGGCCTCCACGGTGCTGGGCAAGGCTTTTGGTTTTAACCAGGAAGACCGCATCACCATTTTGTTCTGCGGTTCGAAGAAGAGCCTGGCCACTGGTGTGCCGATGGCCCAGGTGCTGTTCGCCGGGGCGACCATGGGGGTGCTGATCCTGCCATTGATGCTGTTTCACCAGATCCAGTTGATGGTCTGCGCGGCGTTGGCCCAGCGTTATGCCAAGCGACCGGAGAGCATTCCAGAGCTGATGGGGCAGGTGGATCCTTGATCAATGTCACAGCCGTTACCAAATAACCTCAAGTAAATGCTCGGCCAGACGACTTAGTGGGTAAGCGCCCAGTCAGGAGTGTCGCCATGAGCAGTAAAGGTATTTCGATGTTTACCAGCCTGCTGTGCCTATGGGCGGGGGTAAGCGATGCGGCGCAAACCGTGGGGCAGGGCACGATTGAATTCAGGGGCAGTATTGTCGAGCCAGGGTGTGCGACAAATGCGCGCAGCGGCTCCGTCGTGGAGTTGAAAGGCTGCGCCCAGGCCAACCTCGGCAGTCGCCTGGAGGTGCGCGAGATGGCGCCGGTCGCCAGTGTCAACGCAGCCCATGTGCGGCTGGTGGCGGACAGCGTCAGCGGGCGTTACTACGACCAGCAGTATGTGCTGGTGGATGGCGCCGGTAAGCGGATTCAGTCGGGTAACTACGTGATCACGCTGACGGTGCTTTGAGCCCTCGGGCGACGATCCGCATCAACAGCGGGGCCAGAAACCTATAGAATACTCGGCGGCGGCGCTGGTCCCGGGTAGCCGCTTGATCACCGCCCCCGCGTCATCAACGCCAGAGTACCGCGCCGTTCAATGAGCATTTCAGCCGCAACGCCCCAAGCCAATTGGCAACCGGTCATCGCTCTCGCGTTGGCCGCGTTTGTATTCAACACCACTGAATTCGTGCCCGTCGGGCTGCTCAGCGCCATCGGCGCCAGCTTCGACATGCCGGTGTCCAGCGTCGGGCTGATGCTCACCATCTACGCCTGGATCGTGTCCCTGACCTCGTTGCCGGTGATGCTGCTGACCCGTAACGTCGAACGGCGCAAGCTGCTGATCGTGTTGTTCTGCATGTTTATCGTCAGTCACATCCTCTCCAGCGTCGCCACCAGCTTTGGGCTGCTGATGGTCAGCCGTATCGGCATTGCCTTGTCCCACGCCTTGTTCTGGTCAATCACCGCGTCCCTGGCGGTACGCCTGGCGCCGGAAGGCAAGCAGGTGCAAGCCCTCGGCCTGTTGGCCACCGGCACCTCGCTGGCGATGGTCCTGGGTATTCCGCTCGGCCGCCTGCTGGGCGAAGCCATGGGCTGGCGCACCACCTTCCTGGTCATCGGCGCCTTTGCCGCCGCACTGGTGTTCTGGCTGGCGCGCACCTTGCCGCTGTTGCCGAGCCAGAACTCCGGTTCCCTGCGCAGCCTGCCGCTGCTGTTCAAGCGCCCGGCGCTGGTGGCGTTGTATGTGCTCACCGCCATGACCGTCACCGCGCAATTCACCGCCTACAGCTACATCGAACCCTTCGTCGAGGGGGTGGCCGGCATGAGCGGCAGCGCCGTGACCCTGATCCTGCTGGTGTTCGGCGGCGCAGGCATCATCGGCTCGTTGCTGTTCAGCCTGGTGCACCGCTTCAACCCCCACCTGTTCGTGGTCGGCGCCGTGTTTATCCTGGCCGCGTGCCTGGCGCTGATGCTGCCGTTGAGCGGCGCCGAGTCGTACCTGGTGACCCTGAGCATTTTCTGGGGCATGGCAATCATGGGCTTCGGCCTGGCCATGCAATCCAAGGTGCTGGTGCTGGCGCCGGATGCCACCGACGTGGCCATGGCGATGTTCTCCGGCATCTACAACATCGGCATCGGCGGCGGCGCCCTGATGGGCAGCTGGGTCGGCAGCCAGTTCGGCTTCGCCTGGATCGGTGCAGCGGGCGGTTTGCTGGCAGCGGTGGCGTTGATTGGGTATTGCCTGGCGATCAGGAAATTTGGCCAGGGCGTTGTAAACGGTTGATACAGGATAAGTCTTACACAACATTTTGATACCCATTGCTACCGTCGCCCGCGACCGCCCACTTCCCGTGGCGACGGCACTTGAACAGCAATGGAGTCGATTGTGCAAAAGCGTTTGACCGCAGAGTTTATCGGTACGTTCTGGCTGACGTTCGGCGGCTGTGGCAGCGCCATCTTGGCCGCTGCATTCCCGGGTTTGGGTATTGGTTTTGTCGGTGTTTCGCTAGCGTTTGGTCTCACTGTCCTGACCATGGCCTATGCGGTAGGCGGTATTTCCGGTGGGCATTTCAACCCGGCAGTGACCATTGGCCTGTGGGCGGGGCGGCGCATTGACGGCGCAGAGGTGTTGCCGTACATCGCGGCGCAGGTCTGCGGCGCAATAGTGGCCGCAGCGGCGTTGTACTTGATCGCCAACGGGCAGCCTGACTTCGCGGTGGGTGGTTTCGCCGCCAACGGTTACGGCCCATTGAGCCCTGGGCTCTTCGACGTGAAGGCCGCGTTGCTGGCCGAGCTGATCGCCACGTTTTTCTTCGTATTCATCATCATGCGCGTGACCGCACCGGGCGCGGTGCCGGGCTTTGCACCGATCGCCATCGGCCTGGCGCTGACCTTGATCCACTTGGTGCTGATCCCGGTGACCAATACGTCGGTGAACCCCGCTCGTAGCACCGGGCCGGCGTTGTTTGCCGGTGGGGAGTACATTGCGCAGCTTTGGATGTTCTGGCTGGCGCCGGTGGTGGGTGGGGTGATGGGCGCCTGGGCGGCGCGGTCGTTGGGTGACGGCGACAAACCAACGCCCGCCTGACGATCATCGGCGGGCGCTCGGGATTGACCGGGGCAGGGCGGGGCCTACAGTGCCGCGAGGACCGCCTCGAGTTTTTCCTGGTCGCGGGCAAACTGGCGAATGCCTTCAGCCAGTTTTTCGGTGGCCATCGCGTCTTCATTGGAACCCCAGCGAAACTGCGCTTCGGTGAGGGTCTGGCGCGACTCGCCGGCCGCCCCCGGATTCAATTGACGCTCCAGCAGGCCCTGGTCTTCATCGAGCTTTTGCAGCAGCTCGGGGCTGATGGTCAGGCGATCGCAGCCCGCCAGTTGCTCGATCTGGCTGAGGGTGCGGAAGCTGGCGCCCATGACCACGGTCTTGATGGCGTTGGCTTTGTAGTAGTTGTAGATCCGCGTCACGGACTGCACGCCTGGGTCTTCTGCGCCGGTGTAATCCAGACCGGTGTTCTTGCGGTACCAGTCATAGATGCGGCCTACGAACGGCGAAATCAGGAACACCCCGGCGTCGGCGCAGGCGGCGGCCTGGACGAACGAAAACAGCAGGGTCAGGTTGGTCTGGATGCCGGCCTTTTCCAGGCGTTCGGCGGTGCGGATGCCTTCCCAGGTGGAGGCCAGTTTGATCAGCACGCGGTCGCGGCCGACGCCGGCCTGGTCGTACAACGCGATCAACTGGTTGGCCTTGGCCCACAGCGCGTCTTCGTCGAAGGACAGCCGCGCATCGACTTCGGTGGAAATGCGCCCCGGAATCACGTTAAGAATGCCGCAGCCCACCGACACCGCAAAGCGATCACAGGCCAGGTCCACATCACCCTTGGACAGGCTCACCGCACTGCGCAGCAGCTCGGCGTAATCCGGGATGGCGGCGGCCTTGAGCAGCAGGGACGGGTTGGTGGTGGCATCCACCGGGCGCAGGCGGCTGATGGCTTCCAGGTCGCCGGTGTCGCAGACCACGGTGGTGAATTGCTTGAGTTGTTCGAGCTTGGACGTCATGAGCGGCGGTCTCCAAAAAAGTTATTGGTTAAGGGCCTGTGCGGTGTCCAGGTCGGTTATCAGGATGTCCAGGTAGCCGCCCGTGAGCGCGCCACGAATGGCCTGGACCTTGTTCAACCCACCGGCCAGGCCAAGCACACGGTGGATGGCGCGCAGCTTGGGCAGCGCCACTGACACGACGAATTCTTCATCTTCCTCCAGCACCGGTTTGCCCTGGGCATCGAAGTAGCGCAGGCAGATATCGCCCACCGCGCCGCGTTCGGCGAGCAGGCGCAGCATGTCCTCGGTGTAGTAGTTACCGCTGTTGCGCAGCAGTTGCGAGGGCTCCAGGTCGCCGATGCCGACAATCGCCAGGGTGATGCTGTCAAAGCGCTGCAGCACTTCCTTGACCTCTTCCATCTGAACGATGCGCTGCTTGCTCTGCACCGATTGCTCGATGCTCTGCGACGGCAGCAAAAACGCCGGGCAGTTGAGCAGGGTCGCCAGGCGCTGGGTGAGCAAGGTGGCTTCAAACGCACCCTTGTGGCCGACGCCGCCCAACAGTTGTACCACCTCCTGGGCGGCCTGTTTGCCGGGTTGCGCATGCAAGTGGCCAACCATGGCGCGAATGGTGCTGCTCCATGACGAAATACCGATATGGTCCTGGGGCGACAGGCTGGTTTCCAGGTAGTGGGCGGCAGCCGAACCGATGGCCTGCTTGATGCTCTCGTCATTGCCGGGCTCGGTGGCTTCCACCACGATCACCCGGCGCACGCCGTAGCGGCGCTGCAATTGGGTTTCCAGTTCCAGGTGCAGGCCTTGCAGGCGCATCACCGTGATCTTCACCACGCCTTCCTGCAGCGCCCGGCGCAGGGCACGGCTGATAAAGGATTGGGACAGGTCCAGTTGCGCGGAAATCTCGGACTGCTTGAGCCCTTCTTCGTAATAGAGGCTCGCGATCTTAGTGATCAGGCGCTGTTCTTCGATCTGGCTCATGAAGGCCTCAGGGCTCTTTATAGTAAAAGGCATGACACAATGGCCGTGAGGATACCAAACCCTTACGACATGATCAGGCCTCCGTCGATATTGATCGCCTGGCCGGTCAGGTACGCCGCATCGTCCGAGGCGAGAAACGCCACCAATCCCGCCACATCCGAGGGTTTGCCGGCGCGACGCAGAGGAATGTTCTTGACCCATTCGGCCATCAATTCACCCTTGCCGTAGCGTTTCTCGTCGGTGCTGAGGATCTCGCCCCATACCCGGTCGTTGTAGTCCCACATCTCGCTTTCGATGATGCCGGGGCAGAACGCATTCACCGTGATGTTATGCCGTGCCAACTCCAGTGCCAGGCTCTGGGTGATGCCGATCACGCCCATCTTGCTCGCGGCGTAGTGCGGCGTGTAGATGAACCCCTGGCGGCCCTGGCCGGAAGAGGTGTTGATCAGCCGGCCGCTGCCTTGCTTGACCATGTACTTGGCCGCCTCCCGGCAGCCGAGCCAGACGCCGGTGGTGTTCACCTGCAGCACCTTGTCGAAATCGGCGCGGGGCATCTTGTCGTAGTGGTCGATGGTGATGATGCCGGCGTTCTGCACCGACACGTCGATGCTGCCAAAGCGCGCGTGACCTTCGCGGTAGAGCTTTTCGATGTCGTCTTCACGGGTGACGTCGATGCCCAGGGCGAGGGTGTCTACCTTGTATTCCTGGGCCAGTTGGTCGGCGGTGAAGCTCACGCGCTCCAGGTCATTGGAGGCCATGACCAGGTTGGCGCCTTCCTGGGCGAAGCGCTCGGCAATGCCGGCGCCGATGCCCCGGCAGGCGCCGGTGATCACCACAGTTTTACCGCTGAATCGTTGCGACATGACAAGGGTTCCCATGGTTACCAGCACACAAAGCCGCCATCGACCAACAGGTCGACACCGGTGCAGAAAGACGAGGCCTGGCTGACCAGGAAAATCGCCGGGCCGACCATTTCTTCGACGCTGGCCATGCGGCCCATGGGCGTGGTCTGTTCAAAAATCTTCACCTGGTCGGCGACTTCCGGGCGCGAATTCATCGGCGTGGCGGTGTAGCCAGGGCTGATGCAATTAACCCGCAAGCCCTTGTCGGCCCATTCCATCGCCAGGCTTTTGCTCAGGTGAATCACGCCGGCCTTGGAGGTGTTGTAGTGCGCTTGAAGCAAGCCACGGTTGACGATGCTGCCGGACATTGAGGCGATATTGACGATGGCGCCTTTGCCTCGGGGCAACATCACCGCCGCCTGGGCCTGGCAACTGAGGAAGATGCCGGTGAGGTTGATGTCCAGGGTGGTTTGCCAGCGTTGCAGTTCGAGGTCTTCGGCGGCCTGGGCATTGGCGATGCCGGCGCAGTTGACCGCGACGCTCAATGCGCCGAGTTCGGATTCGGTGCGCGCGACCGCGGCATCCAGTGCGGCGCGTTCGGTGACGGTGCCGCTCAAGGCCAGGGCGCGACGGCCGAGGGCTTGGATGCGTTCGACGGTGCTGGCGATGCCGGGGCTGCCTGGTAGATCGAAGCAGGCGACATCGGCGCCGGCTTCGGCGAGCCCGACGGCAATCGCCTGGCCAATGCCGCTGCCGGCGCCGGTGACAAAGGCCACTTGGCCCTGAAGACTGAAAAGTTGCATGAATAACTCCATTCTTGAAATCACAGTGGATCCCCTGTGGGAGGGGGCTTGCTCCCGATAGCGGTGTATCAGTCATACTTTTTCAACTGAACCACCGCCATCGGGAGCAAGCCCCCTCCCACATTGGATCTTCATTGTTTGTGGGTTATGCAGTAGCCATTTCCATCACCGACACCGGGGTGGCCTCGCCACGCTCCAGAATCCCCATCTGCCGCCCCCGGCTCATCACCATCACCCGATGGGACAGGCCGAGCACTTCATCCAGATCGGAACTGACCACGATCACCGCCATGCCCTTGGCCGCCAGGTCCGCGATCACTTCATAGATCGCCGCCCGTGCGCCCACGTCGATGCCGCGTGTCGGCTCGTCAAGGATGAACACCTTGGGATTGCGCGCCAGCCATTTGGCAATGATCACCTTCTGCTGGTTACCGCCCGACAAGCTGGAAATTCGCGACTGCGGCGCACCTTTCACCCCCAGCCGCGCCACCGCCGTGCGGGCGAATTCGCGCAGCGGGGCAGGGAACACCCAGCCGCGTTTATCCAGCAGGTCGGTGTTGCCGTAGATCAGGTTGTCTTCGATGCGATGTTCCACCACCACGCCTTGCTGCTTGCGGTCTTCGGGCACCAGCACCACGCCGGCCTGGATCGCCTCAAAGGGCGAGCGCAAGTGGCGCACTTCGCCATCCAGCACTAAATGTCCTTGGATGTCCTGGGCCGCCCCGGCAATGGTGCGGACCAGTTCGGTGCGCCCGGCGCCCACCACACCGGCAATGCCGAACACTTCACCGGCACGCACGCTGAAGTCGATGCCGTGCAAGGCGAATTCGCGGCAACTCAAATCCTTGACCTGCAACATCACCTGCTCTTGTGGCGCTTGCAGGGCAGGGAAAATCCGCTCCAGGCTGCGCCCGACCATCTGCTCCACCAGTTCGCGCACCGGCACTTGCGCCGTGGCGTGCAAGGCGATCTGGCGACCGTCGCGCAGCACCAGCACGCGGTCGGCGATGCGCGCGATTTCTTCCAGGCGGTGGCTGATATAGATAAACGACACGCCTTCGGCCTTGAGCCGTTCCACCTGCTTGAACAGCAACTCGGTTTCTTCCCCGCCCAAGGCAGCGGTGGGTTCGTCGAGAATCAACAGGCTGGCCTTGAGGGTCAGCGCCTTGGCGATTTCAACCAATTGCTGGGCCGCCACGCTCAGGCCTTCGACCTTGCGCGACGCCGGCACCTTGAGCCCCAGGCGCTCCAACTGGATCTGCGCCTGGGTCTCCATGTACTCGCGGTCCACCCGCCCGTGACGCATGGGCAGGCGGCCGACGAAGATGTTCTCGGCGATCGACAATTGCGGCAGCAGGCGGATTTCCTGGTGGATCAGGCCGATCCCTGCGCCCAGTGCCGCACCCGGTGAAGCCGGTGCGTAAGGCGCGCCAAGCCAGGTCATGCTGCCCCCGGCTTCAGGCTGTACCAGCCCGGCGATGATCGACGACAAGGTCGACTTGCCCGCACCGTTCTCGCCGAGCAGGGCCAACACTTCGCCGGGGCGAATGTCCACGTTGACCTGCGACAGTACCTGCACCGGCCCGTAGGCCTTGCTGATATTGCGCAGGCACAGCACCGCGTCGGCGCGGTCGGTGTCCAGGGCTGCTGCTTGCATGACGACCTCCAAGGCTTACGGGTGCTGTTGCAGGAACGGCGCGACGTTTTCTTTGGTGGTCAGCACAGTCGGCAATAGTTGTTCCTTAGGCACGTCTTTACCGGCTTTGAGGTCGATGGCGGACGCCACGGCCAGACGCCCCATTTTCTGGGTCTGCTGGGTCATGGTCGCGTTCAGCACACCGCTTTGCACCGCCTTGAGCCCGGCCACATCGCCGTCGAAACCGACCACCACCACCTTGTGATCGAGGTTGCCGACCTTCACCGCCTGGGCGGCGCCCAAGGCCATGGCATCGGCACGGCCAAAGAACACCGTGATGTTCGGGTCACGCTGGAGCAGGTCCTGGGCCACGGCGAAGCCTTTGTCCTGGGCCCATTCGGCGGGTTGCTGGGCGACGACTTTAAGGTCCGGGAAGGCTTTCAAGCCCTCTTCGAAACCCTTGGCGCGATCATTCTCGGGGGTGGTGCCGAGCTGGCCTTGCAGGATCGCGATGCGGCCCTTGCCGTCGGTGAGCTTGCCGACGTATTCGGCCAGGGTCTTGGCACCGGCCACGCTGTCGCTGGCGATGAAGGTATCGCCCGGTGCATCGGGGGCGTTGCGGTCGACGGCGATCACCGGGATCCCGGCGGCCTTGGCGGCTTTCACCGGCACACCGGCGGCGGTGGCGCCGGCCGGAATGTAGATCAGCACATCGATCTGGCGGGTGATCAGGTCTTCAATCTGGCTGACCTGGGTGGAGGAGTTGCCCTGGGCATCCACGGTGATCACCTTGATGCCCTTGGCCTTGCCCTCGGCTTCCACCGATTGCTTGATCTGGTTGAAGAAGTCGGCCTGCAGGTTGGCCACGGCGAGGCCGATGGTCAGGTCCTTGGCCCAGGTGGTGCCGGCAGCGGTGAGGGTGGCAGCCGCGAGGGCGGTGGCCAACAGCAGTTTCTTGGGGCTGAACATGTCGGTGACTCCTGGTTTTATTGTTGGAGGGTGTCAACTGTCGAACAGGTTTAACGGGCAGTGCTGGAGCGGCGTCGCAGGGTATCGATGGTGACGGCGAGGGCGATGACCACGCCTATCACCACTTGTTGAATAAAGGGCGAAACACCGAGCAGGTTCAGACCATTGCGCAACACGCCAATGATCAGCACACCGACCAGGGTGCCGCCGATGCTGCCGACGCCGCCGCTGAGGCTGGCGCCGCCAATCACCACGGCGGCGATGGCGTCCAGTTCCAGGCTCAGCCCGGCGCTGGGTTGCGAAGAGTCCAGGCGTGCCGCCAGGGTCACGGCGGCGATACCGGCCAGCGCACCGCTGATGGCGTACACCCACAGGGTGATCGCGCGCACCTTGATGCCGGACAGGCGTGCCACTTCCGGGCTGCCGCCCATGGCATACAGGTTACGGCCGCCGGCGCGAAAGCGCAGGAACACCCAGGCCACCACCAGCATCACCAGGAACAGCCCGACGGTTGCCGACAGAAACCCAAAGTGACGCACCGTGGCCAGGCTGGTGAACCAGTCCGGGTAGCCGACAATCTGCCGGCCTTCGGTGAGGATGTTCGCCAGGCCACGCGCCACCGACATCATGGTTAGCGTGGCAATGAAGGGGGGCAGCTTGGCGTAGGTGATCAAGCCGCCGGACACCAGCCCCGCAAGCATGCCGCTGGCAATCGAGATGGGAATCGCAAAGCCCAGCGGCACCGCCTGATCCTGGTAAAGCCAACCGAGCATCATCATCGAGAAGGCCAGCACCGACCCCACCGACAGGTCGATGCCGCCGATCACGATCACGGCGGTCATGCCGATCGCGAGGATGCCCAGCACCGTGACCTGATCAAGAATGTTCAGGCCATTGCGCAGCGAGAAGAAGAATTCGGAACTGAAGGAGAAGACCAGCACCAGCAGCACCAGGCCGATCAGCGGGCCGCCGATATTGCTGGGGAGCAGTTTCACCAACCGTGGGCGGTGGGGCGGCTTGAGTTCGGCCGGGTGCTGGACAATAGCTTTGGCGTCCACAGTGTTCTCCTGATTTATTTTTTTTGGAGTGCTTTCAAGCGCTTTGAATATTTATGCGTGCTTGACTGTTAATTCAGATTCCAGTGACACCGTGTCAAAGTCAAGCGCTTAATTTTTCCAATATGCCTCTAGGTCGCCACTTTCACCCCGCGCAAAGCCACGGGATAGATAAGCGCGCGTAGGATTTTGGCCGTTTGTCCGAGGGGTATTTCCAGTTTTTATTTCATTTTTCCACCGGTCATTCACTTGACCTGCTGAACGTTCGGCGTCTAAATAGAAATATATTGTCATTGCTGAATAAATATTCAAACACAGCTTTGCACACGTTCACCCCCGCGTGGTCAGCCTCAAAGGAGCCGCTGCATGAATGCCTTCCAGTACGACGCCCACCAGATCAAAGAACAGGCCCGCCTGATCCGGCGCCATGTGATCCGCCTGAATGCCGACTCACCGGCCGGCGGCCACACCGGGGCCGACCTTTCGGAAACCGATATCCTCGCCACCCTGTATTTCCGCATTCTCAATACCGGGCCGGAGCGTATCGAAGACCCTGAGCGCGATATCTATATCCAGAGCAAGGGCCACGGTGTCGGCGGCTTGTACTGCTGCCTGGCGCAGGCGGGCTACATTCCCGTGGACTGGCTGCCCACCTACCAACACTTCAACTCCCACCTGCCGGGCCACCCGGTGCGGCAGAAAACCCCCGGCATCGAACTGAACACCGGTGCCCTCGGCCACGGCTTGCCGGTGGCGGTAGGGCTGGCGTTGGCGGCGAAGATGTCCGGCAGCAAAAAACGCATCTACGTGCTGACCGGCGACGGTGAACTGGCCGAAGGCTCCAACTGGGAAGCGGCGATGGCTGCCGCCAAGTACGGCCTGGATAACCTGTTCGTGATCGTCGACAAGAACAAGTTGCAACTGGCGGGGTTGACGGCCGAGATCATGCCCCTCGACCCGCTGGACGTGAAATGGGCGGCCTTCGGCTTCCGTGTCAGCGAGTGCGACGGCAACGACGTGGGCCAGTTGATCGAAGCCTTGGAAAGCATGCAGGCCAAGACCGGCGTGCCCCAGGTGCTGATCGCGCACACCATCAAAGGCAAGGGCGTGTCGTTTATCGAAGCCCGTCCCGAATGGCACCACCGCGTGCCCAAGGGTGATGAAATCAACGCGGCACTGGAGGAGTTGAGTCATGGCGAGTGAACATCTGGCGAGCGTCATGGTGGAGGCCTTTATTGCCGCCGTCGATGCCGGACTGGACGTGGTGCCGGTGGTCAGCGACTCCACCTCCACGGCCAAGATCGGCCCGTTTGCGCAGCGTTTTCCCGAGCGGTTGATCAATGTCGGCATTGCCGAGCAGTCGCTGGTCAGCGTCGCCGCCGGCCTGGCCCTGGGCGGCAAGATCGCCGCGACCTGCAACGCGGCGCCGTTCCTGATTTCGCGCGCCAACGAGCAGATCAAAGTCGACGTTTGCTACAACCAGGCCAACGTCAAAATGTTCGGCCTGAATGCCGGCGCCAGTTATGGCCCGTTGGCCAGCACGCACCACAGCCTCGACGATATCTCGGTGATGCGTGGCTTTGGCAATGTGCAGATTTTCGCACCGGCCGACGCGATTGAATGCCGGCAGATCGTCGACTATGCGCTGCGCTACCACGGCCCGGTGTATATCCGTCTCGACGGCAAGGCCTTGCCGGATGTGCATACGGGCGACTATCAATTCGTGCCGGGGCAGGTGGATATCCTGCGCCAGGGCGCGGACGTGAGCATCGTCGCCTTGGGCTCGGTGGTGCATGAAGCGGTGGACGCGGCACGGGTTCTCGCGGAGCAGGGCATCCAGGTGCAGGTGATCAACCTGTCGTCGATCCGGCCGTTGCAGCGTGACGTCTTGCTTAGCGCCCTGAGTGGCACGCGGGCGGTCATCACCGTCGAGGAACACAATATCAACGGTGGCGTCGGCAGCCTGGTCGCCGAAGTGCTGGCCGAAGCCGGGCTTGGAATTGCCCTGGTGCGCCTGGGTATTGGTGATGGCGAATATGCCGCCGCCGGCGCCCGCGAACCGACCCGCGCCTTGCATAACATCGACGCGGCTGGGATTGTGGCGGCTGCCACTCGGTTGCGGTGAAGGCGATGACGAATAACACTCCGCTGATCCTGGCGATAGATGAAGGCACCAGCAACGCCAAGGCGGTGCTGGTCAACGAACGCGGGCAGGTGATTGCACGGGGCTCGCGGCCGCTGAGCATCACCCATCCGCAGCCGGGGTTTTCCGAGCAGGACCCGCTGCTGATCTGGTACAGCACCCTGGCCGCCATCGAAGAATGCCTGGCCCAAGTGGACCGGCCGATCACCGCGCTGGCGATCAGCAACCAGCGTGAATCGGTGGTGGCCTGGGACCGGCATACCGGCGAAGTGCTGTCGCCGTGCATCAGTTGGCAATGCCGACGCTCCACCGCGTTGTGTGCCCAGTTGCATGAGCAGGGGCATGAGGCACTGATTCTGGACAAAACCGGCTTGGCGTTGGACCCGATGTTCTCGGCAGGCAAGTTCCGCTGGATTCTCGACCACCTTGAGGATGGCCACGCACGCGCCGCCGCCGGCGATATCTGCCTGGGCACGGTGGACAGCTGGCTGCTGTGGAAGCTCAGCGGCGGTCAGGTGTTCGCCACCGACTACTCCAACGCGGCGCGCACTCAACTGTTCAACCTGCACACCTGTGCCTGGGACCCGGTGCTGTTGGACCTGTTCCAGATTCCGCTGGCCGCATTGGCGCCCATCCAGCCGAGCGCCGGCTTTTTTGCGGAAACCGTCGCGGCGGGTGGTTTGCCCGCCGGCATCCCGGTGATGTCGATGATCGGTGACTCCCACGCAGCGCTGTACGGGCAGGGCGGTTTCGCGCCGGGGCTGGTGAAAGCGACGCTCGGCACCGGCTCGTCGTTGATGACGCCCATGGGCGGCCCGATTGCCTCGACGCACGGGCTGTCCACCACCCTGGCCTGGCATGACGGCGGCCAACCGACGTTCGGCATGGAAGGCAACATCGTCCACACCGGCGCCGCCGTGCAGTGGGCTTCGCGCCTGGTGGCGGGGGAATCCCTGGATGTGCTCACCGAGCAGGCCGCGCAACTACCCGACAACGGTGGCGTGTATTTTGTGCCGGCGCTGTCCGGGCTGGGCGCGCCACACTGGCAGGCGGATGCACGTGGCTTGATCTGCGGGCTGACCGAGGCCACTTCCGGCGCGCATATCCTGCGGGCGTCGCTGGAGTCGATTGGGTATCAGATCCGGGATGTCTTCGAGGCCATGCAGCAGGACATCGGCAGCCCGTTGAAGGAGCTGTGGGTGGACGGCGGCGCGACGCGCAACCGTTGGTTGATGCAGTTTTTGGCTAACCTGTTGCAACGCCCGGTGGTGCGCAGCCTGTCGCCGGAGGTCTCGGCGCTGGGCGCGGCGCACCTGGCGGGGCGGGCGTTGGGGGTGTGGGTGAGTGATGAAGCGCTGGGCGCGCTGGAGCGGCAGCGGGAGCGGTTTGAGCCGCAGGATGATTGCGCGATGGCGGGGCGTTATTCAGCGTGGAAAAAGGCACTGGCTCGGACACTGTTGTGACGTGTAGGTGCTTGCTCCCGCT
>NZ_LKEG01000032.1:0-503 GCF_001645105.1 Pseudomonas marginalis | reverse complement strand
CGATCCAAATGTGGGAGGGGGCTTGCCCCCGATAGCGGTGTGTCAGTCGATTCATCAGGTGACTGATTCAGCGCCATCGGGGCATCGGTGTCTACACCACCCTGGGTATAGCGCTGGACCTGTGGCGAGGGAGCTTGCTCCCGCTGGCTGCCTGACAGCCAAGCGCCATCTAACGGTTAGACCGCGATGCAAATGTGGGAGGGGGCTTGCCCCCGATAGCGGTGTGTCAGTCGATTCATCAGGCGACTGATTCAGCGCCATCGGTGCCTCGGTATCTACACAATTCTGGCTATGGCGCAGGACCTGTGGCGAGGGAGCTTGCTCCCGTGGCGGCCTGACAGCTGACATGGATGCTGGATCAGACCAGGTACATATCCGTTATTTAGGTAACGGCCACTATGGGTTCCGCTTTTACAGCGGGCGGCGTTTTTCAAGGTAGTTGTCGTGTCTCCCGTCTTGCTAGGCGACCTTCACGACAACTGTCAGCTCCCTTTCGGGGTTGA
>NZ_LKEG01000031.1 GCF_001645105.1 Pseudomonas marginalis | reverse complement strand
TCGCGAAATCGACCCTGCTAGTTAAAAACTGTTACCTATGTGCGTGAACTGATTTGTAACCCATGTGGGTGAGTCATACCGGCGAAGGCCTTTTGGTTACTTTTGGGCCTTTCCAAAAGTGACCCGCCGTAAGGGCGGACCCCATATCAGCCGTGACCTAAATAACGGATATGTACCCGGTCTGACCCAACACCCACATAGCCTGCCAGGCCGTCTTCGCGGGCAAGCCCACTCCCACATTTTGATCGCGGTGCAACAGTCAGATTGCGGTCGGCCCGCGGGAGCAAGCTCCCTCGCCACAGGTCCACGGTGAACCTCACACACCGAGGTGCCCACATCGCAGGCTAGCCAGTTGCTCCCACATTTGGATAAGCCGTGCTCTCAAGTCACGCAGGCCGAGACATCACCGCCAAACGCACCGCCAGTAACGTCAGCACCGTCGCCAAGCCCCATTTCTGTAGCCAGGCGCCTTCTGAGCGACCAGCAAAAAACCGCCTCAGCGCCCCCCCAAAAATACCCAGCAGCATATGAAATACAGCTGCAATCAAGGTCAACACCCCCCCAAGCACCATCAACTGCACCGCAATGGCCCCTGCTTCCGGACGTACAAACTGCGGCAAAAACACCACAAAAAACAACAACGCCTTGGGGTTGAGCAGGCTATTGAGCATGGCCTGCAGAAACACCCGGCCCAAGGGCACGCGGTTGATGTGCGCCGCGTCCGACCCAGGGCTTTTCTGCAAGGTCTTGAACACCAGCCACAACAGGTAGACCACCCCCGCATACCGAATCACGTCAAAGGATGGCGGCCAACTGGCAACCAACGCCGTCACCCCGGTAGCGGTCAAGGCCGTCAACAGCACGTCGGCCACGCCGATACCCAGGGCCGATGCCATCCCCCCGCGCCAACCGTGGGTGACGCCATGGCTGATCACAAAGGCCATGTTCGGCCCCGGGGACAACAGCAACAACAGCACAGCACCGGAAAAAACCGCCAGGGTCGCCAGGTCGATCATGCTCAAGCCTTCCAACGGGAAAAGCCTGCAGATTAGTCCGTGCACCGAGGGCGGACAAAAAATTGTGCTGGATACATTGCGCTGCGGCACTTGCGAAGGGTTACGCCCAACGACCATGTGATGCGAAACATTATCAATTAAGACGGCTGCGCTAGGATGCCTGGACCGTGGCACTCAACAGCAACAATTTGTTCGACAAAAGCTATTACAACACGGTCGGCAACGCCTCTTGGGGCAACTTCTACGGTGAACCACGCAATTTTACAGTGAGTTTGAAAGGCAACTTCTGATCCGGCGAAAGCCCCGGTGGCAGGGCACTAAGTGCGCACTGCCACACCCTCTTTGTCCCCCCTTTCTACCTCGTTTCGAAAAAGGTTTTGCCTTTAAGCAGGCAAAATCCTGCATTTGTTCCTACACTCAAAAACACACCCAATGACTGAGTGTCCAGACAAGGAACGTCAATAAAATGCCTCAAAAAATACCGGTTAACCTATCTAGCACGCCACTCCCGCATCATCGTCAATTCGTTGACTAAGCACATAAGGAACACTCCTTTAGTCACTACCCCCGCAAGATCAATTCAAATGGATAGTTGTTTTTGAATCATGCATTTGAATTGGAAAGTTGCGTATTACCCAGAGTAGTCGTTCGGCCTACGTTCTAAAGCGGCTCGCCGCCTTATTGAGCCAATAGGCGAACAGTGGAATCTGGAGTGCAATGAGGGATGTTTATATGCGAGATAAGTCGTCCGTCGACAGCCTGTTTTTAACGCGCGCCGGTTTTGTTGAGTTCTTTGTTGTATTCGTCAAGTTGATCCACGGCCTGAGTGCCATTTTACCCCCACTGGTCCTGGTGTTCGTCCTGGACCCGTTGGACCCCGAGCTGCGCGCCCACTTCCTGGGCCTGCTGGTTTTTTTCGCGGTCCTGACCATTATTCTGTTCCAGGCCCTGGGCATCTATTCCGAGGAATTGTTCAGCAACCGCCTGCGCCTGAAAATCAAGATCAAGGCCTGGACTGCGGCGTTTTGCATTCTGCTGTTCATGTACCAGATCCTGCAGTTTTTCCCGCAATTGACCCCGCGTAACCTGGTGGTCTGGTACATCGCCAGCCTGGGCTTGTTTTGCCTTGAGCGCCTGGTGATGCTGCGCCTGTACAGCCGGCTGATGCGCGCCGGCAAATACCTGCAACGCACGGTGATCCTGGGGTTTACCGACACCGCCGTGCATGTCGCCGATCACCTGCAGCGCAACGGTGATATCCGCTCTGGGTTGGTGGGGTTTATCGACGACCGCACCGAGCGCATTCCCAAGGAACTGAGCAACCTGCCCCTGCTGGGCAACACCCGCGACCTGGAAAAGCTGATCCGCGCCGAGCAGGTCAACCAAGTGATGATCTGCCTGCCCTGGGCCGCCGAGCAGCGCATCCACGGGCTGGTCAACCGCCTGCGGCAGCTGTCGGTGAATGTCATGCTGGTGCCGGACATGGCTGCCCTGCGCTACGGCCATAGCAAGATCACCGATGTGGGCGGCATCTTGATGTTCAACACCTCGCAGTTGCCGCTGCGCGGCTGGTCGCCGGTGATCAAACGCTGTGAGGACTTACTGTTGGCCAGCCTGGCGCTGGTGTGCCTGTCACCAGTGATGCTGGCGACGGCGATTGCGATCAAGCTCGACTCCAAGGGCCCGGTGCTGTTTCGCCAGAACCGCTATGGCTACAACGACAACGAAATCCGCGTGTTCAAATTCCGCTCGATGTACACCGACCAGAGCGACTTCACCGCCGAACGCCAGACCACCCGCGAAGACCCACGTATCACCCGCGTGGGCCGCATCATCCGCAAGACCAGCATCGACGAGCTGCCACAGTTGTTCAACGTGCTACTGGGCAACATGTCCATGGTCGGCCCTCGCCCGCATGCCACCGCGACCAAGGCGGCAGGCGTCCCCTTCGAGGTGGCGGTGAGCGAATACAGCTCACGGCACCGGGTAAAACCGGGCATCACCGGCTGGGCGCAGATCAATGGTTACCGGGGCGAGACCGACACCCTGTTCAAGATCCAGAAACGTGTCGAGTACGACTTGGAGTACATCTCCAAGTGGTCGGTGTGGTTTGACTTGTACATCGTCTTCATGACGGTCCCCGCCGTCCTTTCCACCAAGGAAGTGTATTGATGAACACACTCAACGGATTAATTCCCTGCATCATTTCCGGTGGTTCGGGCACGCGGCTGTGGCCGGTGTCGCGGCAGAACATGCCCAAGCCGTTCATGCGCATGCGCGATGGCATGAGCCTGCTGCAGAAAACCTTTCAGCGCGCGGCCAAACTGCCCGGCGTGGAAAGCGTGTTGACGGTGACCAACCGCGACCTGCTGTTCCGCACCCTGGATGACTACCGCCTGGTCAACAAAGCCCACCTGCCACTGGACCTGCTGCTGGAACCGTTCGGGCGTAATACGGCAGCGGCGATTGCCGTGGCGGCGCTGCATGTGCAGGAACATTTCGGCGGTGAGGCGCAGTTGCTGGTGATGCCCGCCGACCATCTGATCCTCAATGAAGTGGCGTTCGCCGAGGCCGTGGCCCAGGCCCGCGACCTCGCCGAAGCCGGCTACCTGGTGACCTTCGGCATCCAGCCCGATCATGCGGAAACCGGCTTTGGCTATATCGAACAGGGCGAGCCGCTGAGCACCGGCAACCGGGTCAAGCGCTTCGTGGAAAAACCCGACTTGGCCACCGCCCAGGGCTACCTCGACGGCGGCAAGCACCTGTGGAACGCCGGCATGTTCTGCTTCAAGGCCAGCACCCTGGTGGAGGAACTCGCCGCCCATGCCCCCGACGTGCTGGAATCCGCCCGCGCCGCGCTGGACCACAGCCAGAGCCTGCAAAACAAAACCTCACGCCAGCGTGAACTCGACTCGGAAGCATTCGGCAGTGCGCCGGATGTGTCCATCGACGTGGCGCTGATGGAGAAGTCCAAGCAAGTCGCCGTGGTGCCCTGCGACATCGGCTGGAGCGATATCGGCTCGTGGGAGGCCCTGCGCCAGCTCACCCCCAGCGATGCGCATGGCAACCAGGTCAATGGCGAAGCGATTTTGCATGACGTGCACAACTGCTACATCGACTCGCCCAAGCGCGTACTCGGCGCCGTGGGCGTGCGCGACCTGATCATCGTCGACACCCCCGATGCGCTATTGATCGCCGACGCCCACCGCAGCCAGGACGTGCGCTACATCGTTGCCGAGCTCAAGCGTCAGAACCATCCGGCGTACAGCCTGCACCGCACCGTCACACGGCCGTGGGGCACCTATACCGTGCTGGAGGAAAGCAGTCGCTTCAAGATCAAGCGCATCGTGGTCAAGCCCCAGGCGTCGTTGTCGCTGCAAATGCATCACCACCGCAGCGAACACTGGGTGGTGGTCAGCGGCGCGGCGCAGATCACCAACGGCGAGCGTGAGTTTTTGATCAACGCCAACGAGTCCACCTACATCCCGGCCGGGCACAAACACCGGCTGACCAACCCCGGCATCATCGACCTGGTGATGATCGAGGTGCAGAGCGGCGAGTACCTGGGCGAGGACGACATCGTGCGCTTCGACGACATCTACGGGCGCGCCCCGGCAGACGTGAAAAAATGACATGCGCACCTCACTGATCATCCCGACCCGTAACGCCTCCAGCCACCTGGCCCGCTTGCTGCCGGCGCTGAAGATGCAAACCTTGCAACCTGACGAAACGCTGGTGGTGGACAGCGCCTCCAGCGATGACACCGTGGCGCGCTTTCGCGCGTTTGGTGCACGGGTCGAGGTGATCGACGCACGCGACTTCAACCACGGCGGCACCCGGCGCTGGGCCAGCGAACAGGTGAGCGGCGACGCGTTGATCGTGATGACCCAGGACGCGATCCCCGCCACCCCGGAAACCTTCGCCAACCTGCTCGCGGAGTTGCAGCAGGACCCACTCAACGGCGTGGCCTACGGGCGCCAGTTGCCCCACCCCGATGCGGGAGTGCTAGGCGCGCAATCGCGGCACTTCAACTACCCGGAACAGAGCCGCAGCAAAAGCCTGGCCGATGCGCCGGAACTGGGGATCAAGACCTGCTTCAGTTCCGACTCGTTTTCCGTGTACCGGCGCAGCGTGCTGCAAGCGGTGGGCGGTTTCCCCGCCGACGTGATCGGCAGCGAAGACGCTTTCGTGGCGGCGCGCATGCTGCTCGACGGCTACAAGGTGCGCTACGCCGCCACGGCGCTGGTGCATCACTCCCACGATTACAAGCTCATGGATGAGTTTCACCGCTACTTCGACATTGGTGTGTTCTATGGCCGCGAGCCGTGGATCAAGCAGGCCTTTGGCGATGCGGGGGGCGAAGGCAAGCGCTATGTGCTGGCCGAACTCGCAGCCTTGCGTAAGGCCGGCGCCTTGCACCGCGTCCCCGAAGTGCTGGTGCGCAGTGCGTTCAAACTGCTCGGCTATCGGCTGGGCCATCTGGAGCGTCGCCTCCCCCTCGCCCTCAAGCGGCGCATCAGCATGTTTCCCGGTTATTGGAGGTGAGCATCATGACCTACAGGAAGTCCCCCTTGATGAAACGAACCCTGCTCGTCGTGGCCATGATGGCCCTGGCCGCCTGCAATACACCGGCGCGCATCGTCCCGCCGGACAGCGACACCGTCGAGGCCGGCAAGCGCGCCCTCGACCAGCTTGCCCAGCTGCCACCGGCGGTGGAGCGCATCCGCATCGGCGACCAGTTGCGCATCGTGCGCGATGCCGGCGAGATGCCGACGCTGTCGGCGTTCAACGTCAGCACCATCTACGAGCTGACGCTGTACACCGTGCAGACCGACGGCAAGATCAACTACCCGTTCCTGGGGCCGATCCAGGTCGCCGGGCGCCAGCCTTCGGAGCTGGCCACGGAGCTGACCAGCAAGCTCGCCCCGGTGTACCGCGAGCCACGCGTGACGGTGAACATCAACCAGGCGCCCGCCAGTTCAATCATTGTCGGCGGCGCGGTGAACAACCCGACGGCGGTGCAAATCGCCACGGCCAACACCCTGGAGCAGGCGATTATCGGTGCCGGCGGGGTCAGCCCGGCAGGCAATGCCAGCATGGTCGCCCTGCTGCGCGAAGACGCCCAGGGCGCGTATCGCGCGTATTTCCTGGACTTCAGCCAACTGCTCAACACCGGCCCCAATGGCCGCAAACCCGTGCACCTGCAACGTGGCGATGTGGTGTTCGTGCCCAAGTCGAACGTGGGCGAGCGGATCCAAGGGGTGGACACCTACATGAACCAACTGATCCCGTTCACCAAGTCCATTGGGGTTGGCTACAACTACACCCGAACCAGCGGCGGCAACAACTAAAGGAGCGACATCCCAATGATCGAGATCCGTTCTTTTCGTGATCTTCTGCGCTTGTTCTTCATCTTCCGGCACGAGTTCAAACTGGCGGCGATTGCCGCGCTGGTGATCATCCTGCTGGGGGCGTTCCTGCTGCCGGCCAAGTACGAATCCACTGCGCGGCTGTTGGTGAAACCGGGGCGTGATTCGACCCTGCCGATCGAGATCAGCAACCGCCAGGCGCTGGTGATGCCCAGCACCCAGCGTGACCCGATTGTCGACGAGGAGCGTTTGCTCACCGGTCGCCCCATCGTGCGCGCCGTGGCTGAACATTACCTGGAAGTGATCGACAACGCGCCGCCGCCGGAAGGCTTCTGGAAGCGCACCAAATACTACGTCAAGAACGGCGTGGGGGCGGTGTTCGACGGCATCCGCGTGGTGCTGGAAACCGTCGGTGTGGTTGAGAAAACCACCCCGGTGGAACGCCTGGCCGCCGGCCTGGAAAAGAACTTTGAGGTGAGCCACGCCGCCGGTTCCACGGTGATGGACATCAGCTTCAAGTGGGGCGACCCGGAGATCGCCCAGGCGGTGGTCAAGGATTGGGTCGAAACCTACATCAACGAACGCACCCAGGCCCTGGGC
The DNA here is from genome assembly GCF_001645105.1 of Pseudomonas marginalis. GTDB lineage: Bacteria > Pseudomonadota > Gammaproteobacteria > Pseudomonadales > Pseudomonadaceae > Aquipseudomonas > Aquipseudomonas petroselini. The sequence continues at coordinate 17,989 of NZ_LKEG01000031.1, read as the reverse complement.
CGCAAGAGCCTGTACGCCTTCTACGAAGGCCAGGCGGCCAACAGCGCCACTGAGATCAAGAGCTACAAGCAGCAGATCCTCATCCACCTCAATGAGATCGGCGCAGCCAGCATCACCGACCGTTTGGAAGACCTGTCCGAGCGCATCAACGTGCTGCGCGGCGAGACCTTCAACACCACGCGACTGATCGCTTCGTCCGACAGCGCCATCCAGAGCACGCGCAGCCAGCTAAAGGGCCAGCCCAAGGAAGTCACCACGGTGCGCCAGATCGCACTGAACCCGCAGCAGCAGGATTTACGTCGCCTGCTCAACCAGAAGCTGCTGGAGAAGGCCGACATGATGCGCACCTACACCGACAACGCGCCGCCGGTCAAAGCCCTGGACGCGTCGATTCGTGCGATGCAGGTGCAAGTCAACAGCGAGAGCAACACGGTGCAAGCCTCGGAGAACCGTGCGCCGAACACCCTGGAGATCCACTTGCAGCGCGTGCTGCTGGACGAAACCAGCAACAACCAGGCGCTGCGTACCCAACTGGTCCAACAGCAAAAACAACTGCTGAACCTCGAAGCGGAACGCAAGCAAGCCCTGGAAATCGAACCCGAACTGGCGCGCCTCTCCCGCGAGCTGAACACCACCGAGCGCAACTACGCGCTGTACGTGGACAACCTGGAAAAATCGCGCATCGACCGCGAGCTGGACAACAGCCAGATCAGCAACATCGCCGTGATCGAAGAAGCCACCCTGAACCCGGGCCGGATCTTCCCGAAAACCCTGGTGATGCTGTTCCTGGCGATCCCGTTTGCCATCGTCGTCGGCTTGCTGGTGATCTACCTGTGCTACTTGCTCGACCAGCGCATTCACGACGGTGGCCTGGTGGAACGCAAGTTCGGCCTGCCGCTGTGGACCACCCTGCCGGAGCTGGACACCACCACCGCGCAAAGCGCCAACGCGTTCAATGCGAGCATCTACCGGCTGTACAGTTTGCTGCAGCCCGACCGCATCGCCGAAGAGGGCCTGGTGCTGGGGCTGACGTCGGCACGCCACGGCGAAGGGGTGACCTTTGTGGTCGAGCAACTGCGCCAACTGCTGCGTGAGAATGGCGTCAATGTGCGCGTCGGCGGGTTGGAGCCGGCTGCACCGGGTGAAGTGGTGCTGCTGGACGCCTCGGCCCTGCTGGACAACCGCGAAGCGTTTATCGCGCTGCGCCGCGCCGACCTAATCGGGCTGGTGGTGGAAGCGCGCAAAAGTACCGTACCGGTGGTCGAGCATGCGCTGTCGATCCTCAACACCGCGTTCGGCAAGGTGGACGGCATCATCATCAATCGGCGCAAGTTCGAAGTGCCGAGCAAGGTGCTGCAGACCATCGGTAAATACCGGGGGGCGTTCTGATGCGGATCGCCCTGCTCGCACCCTTGCCGCCGGAGAAAAACGGGATCGCCGACTACGCGAACCATTTCCGCACGGCCTTGGAACACCTTGGTGTGACGGTGCTGACGCCGTTGGCCGGTGTGGCGGGCAACTCCGAGGCGATCCAGCCAGCCATCCGCGCGTTCGACTGGCAAGCCGTCGACCTGGTACACGCAGAGCTGGGCGGTGGGCGTCTGGGGGAATTCCTGGCCTTGCGTGAACTGCGCAAGGCGTACCCCCGATTGCCATTGACGGCCACCGTGCATGACCCGGAGCGCATGGTGTGGCGGCGTGAGCACCTGCCATTTCCGCTGAACCTGCTGGAGCGCCTGCCCAGCCCGTTGCCCCAGGCCGCCGTGGTGCTGGCCGACCCGCTGACCTTGCGCGAAGAACGCCAGGTTGCCAAGGGCCTGACCCGGCTGGTGACCCTCACCCGCCTGGGCGCCGACTGCCTGAGCCAGCGCATGCAATTGCCTGCCGGCAAAGTGGCGGTGATCAACCACGCCAACCTCGCCGTTCCACCGGCACCGTTGCCGTCGCTCGACACGCTGCACCTGCTGTACTTTGGGTTTATCTACCGTGGCAAAGGCATCGAAGACCTGGTGCAGGCCCTGGCGGATGTGTTCAAGCAAGCCCCCGAATTGCGCGACCGCGTGCGCCTGACCCTGGCCGGTGGCACCGCCGCGGAAATGGCGTTTGGCGCGGGCGGTAACTACCTGGAGCAGTTGACCGCGCAGATCGCCGCGCTGGGCCTGACCGGCTGCATCGACTGGCGGCTGAACCTGCCCGCCGATGAAATTGCCCAGACCATCCAGGCGCACCATGTGATGGTACTGCCGTATCGCGAATCGAAAAAACTCGGCCTGCTGGGGCGCCAGCGCGGCACCAGCGGCGCGTTGTCCTGGGCCACCGCCTGCGGGCGCGGCGCGATCACCTCCGATGCGCGCGCGTTCGCCGAGGAAGTCGCCAGCGGCAACGGTGCGATCTACCCCGAAGGTGATGTGGCCGCGCTCAGCGAACAGCTGTTACGCCTGGCACGCACGCCGCTATTGGCCAGGGACTGGGCCGAACGCGCCGGGGAGATTGGCCGCGAACGTCTTTGGCCGTTGACGGCGCAGAAATTCAAGCAGCTCTTCGAAGAGGCCATTGCAGGGTCGACCTATGGCACGTAAACGCACCTACCTTGCCACCTTCGCGGTGGTCGCGGCCCTGGGCCTCAGCGCATTTTTGTGGGGTCGCCAGGCGGACGCCGAAAGCCATGTGCTCAAGGGCAGCAAGGAGGTGGTGTGGAAGGATTTCCTGGGGGTGAACGCGCAATTCTTGTGGTTCAGCCCCGAGCGCTACCAGAAGCAGATCGACCGTCTCAAGGCTCTGGGCCTGGAGTGGGTACGCCTGGACTTGCACTGGGATCAGCTGGAGACTGCGCAGAATCAATACAAGCTCGCCACCCTCGATGAACTGGTAGGCAAGCTGCAACAGAACCAGATCAAGTCGGTGTTTTACCTGGTTGGTTCGGCGCGTTTTATCACCAGTGCCCCGCCGCTGTCGATGTACCCGGACCAGTACCCACCGAAAGACCCCAACGTGTTCGCCAACCGCATGGCGTTGCTGTCCCAGCGCTACCCCAGCGTCGATGCCTGGCAAGTCTGGAACGAACCGAACCTGTTGGGCTTCTGGCGCCCGGCGGCAGACCCGGCGGGTTACGCCAAACTGCTCACCGCCACCACCCAAGCGTTGCGGGTGGTAAACCCGAACAAGCCCGTGGTGGCCGCCGGCATGGCGTTCTTCAGCGAAATGCCCAACGGCCAGACCATGTTCGACGCGTTGGGCGCGCTGGGCGTGGCCAGCCTGAATACGGTGGTGTCCTATCACCCCTACACCCAATTGCCCGAAGGCAACGACCCGGCCAACCTGGACTTCATCGCCAAGACCACCCAGCTCAACCAGGCCCTGCGTAACGGCGGCGTGAATACCCTGTGGAGCACCGAGTGGGGCTGGTCAACCTACAAGGGGCCCAAAGACGCCCAGGACATCATCACGCCCCAGGCACAGGCCGACTACGTGGTTCGCCGCCTGGCGCTGATGAGTGCGATGGATTACGACAAGATCTTCCTGTTCACCTTGAGCGACCTGGACCAGCGCGCCAGCATCCGTGATCAGTCCTATGGCTTGTTGGATATCGACACTAACCCCAAGCCCGTCTACACCGCATTGAAGAATTTCCTCGACGTCAGCGGACCGAAGCTCACGCCGGGCGATCCGCCGGTGGCCGACCAACTGCCGGACGGCCTGTTCAGCATCGGCTGGACCCGCGCCGACGGCCGCAAGCTGTGGTTTTTCTGGTCAGCCCAGGGTGGCAACGCGCACTTGCCGGGCCTGGCCAGCGCCACCCTGTACGACCCGCTGCGCGGCACACAAACGCCGGTGAGCGGTACCAATGGCCTGACCGTACCGGTCAAGTCGAACCTGCAAATTCTGTTATGGGAGTGAGGCCTGCCATGCGCATTCTGTGGATTTTGCCCTACTCACCCTGGCCCGCCACCAGCGGCGGCAAGACGCGCCAGTTCCATCTGCTGCGCAGCCTGGCCGCACGTGGGCACCAGATCACCCTGCTGCTGCAGGACAAACACCCGGTGTCACTCACCGACCGCAAGGTGCTGGAAGCGTTTCTCGAACAACTGATCATACTGCCGCGCCGCCCGCTGCGCAGCGCCACAACGCTGCTGGCCGGGCTGTTCGCGCCCTACCCGCTGCTGGCCAGCGTGAATGGGCTGTCGGGTGAATTGCAGGACACTTTCAATTGGTTGCTGGGTGAGCGCTGGGACGTGGTGCAGATCGAGCACAGCTACAGCTTTCAGCCGTACGAAGCGGCGCTGGCGCGTAAATCCCAACCCTTTGTGCTGACGGAACACAACGTTGAATCAGCCCTTGGCGCCGCCACCTACGACCGCTTGCCGGGTTGGTCGCTGCCATTCATTCGCTACGATCAATGGCGCTACACCCGCTGGGAACGTCGCGTGATGCGCCAGGCCACGCAGGTGGTGGCAGTGACCGACAGCGACGCACAGACCCTGGCAAAGATCGCCGGCAAACCGGTGTCGGTGGTGGTCAATGGCGTGGACTGCGACCACTTCGCTGCCGCCCGCCCTGACCCGTCGGCACGCCGCGTGCTGTTCCTCGGCAATTATGAATACGCCCCCAACGTGGACGCCATCGAGTGGGCCCTGGACGAGATCCTGCCCAAGGTCTGGGAGCGTTGCCCGGACGCGCGCATGAGCGTGTGCGGCTTCGGCATGCCCGACAGCTGGCGGGAACGCTGGCAGGACCCGCGCATTGAGTGGCAGGGGTTTGTGCCCAACCTGCTGAGCCTGCAATCGAGTTCCTCGGTGTTTCTGGCGCCGTTGCGCCATGGCGGCGGTTCCAAGCTCAAGGTGCTCGAAGCGCTGGCGGCCGGCTTGCCGCTGGCGAGTACCGAGCAAGGTGTATCGGGGCTGGACCTGGTGGAAGGCCTGGACTACCTCGGCGGCCAAACCGCCGCCAAGCTGGCGGATGCCGTGGTGCGCCTGCTGCAATTTCCCGACGCCGCCGCGCCCATGGGCGAAGCCGGCCGCGCCTATGTGCGTCGCGCCCATGACTGGAGCGTCGCCGCCAGCCAACTGGAAACGGTGTACGCCGCCCTTTCACCGCAAAATCAAAAGGAGCCCGCATGCGTGTAGGCCTGGATTACCGCACCGTCGGCACCTCGCCGCAATCGGGCATCAGCCGCCAGGTGTACGCGCTGGAAAGCGCCCTGCACAGCTTGCCGGGCATTGAGCTTGAGCGGTTTACCGTGGCGCCCCTGGGCGATGAAACCCGCTTGCAGGCCCACTGCCCGGCCTGGGGCTGTGCCAAGACCGCCATGCACCAGCCGCAGAATCGCCTGCGTTTCGAGGCCGGTTTTCTACCGCGTGCCTTGCGTGAGCAGCATATCGATCTGTACATCAGCACCTTCAACATGGGCCTGCCCTTGCCGCCCAAGCCGAAGGGGCTGCGCACCGTGGTGCTGTTGCACGACCTGTTCCAGATCACCCTGAACAACTACCACGCCAACCGTTTGAAGGCGCTGATCTACAAGACCAGCGATCGCCTGTCGATTGCCTACGCGGTGCACAGCGCCGACCGGGTGTGGACGCCGTCGCAGTACAGCGCCGATGAAACCGCGCGGTTGTTCCCCAAGGCAGCCGGCAAGATTCGCGTGCTGCCCAATCAGGTCGATGGTTTTTCCGCACTGGCAGCGGACCTCAGCGCACGGCAATTGCCCGAGCGCTATTGGTTGCTGGTGGGCACCCGCGAGCTGCGCAAGAACGTGCCGTTCCTGGTGGAGGCCTGGCAACAGGCGCGGCGTCAGTCCCCCGCCGTGCCGGAGTTGGTGCTGGTGGGCAGCCTCGACCATCTGCCTGAAGCACAGCGCGCACTGCCGGGCATTCGCGCGCTGATTGGCGTGTCGGATGCCGAACTGCACGCGCTGTACCGCCGGGCCTCGCGCCTGTGGCAACCGTCGTACGCCGAAGGCTTTGGCCTGCCGGTGATCGAAGCCCTGAGCGTCGGCACCCCGGTGGCGGTGGCCAGCGGCACGTCGCTGGATGAGATCACGCCACCGTCGGCACCGCGTTTTTCGCCCACCGATGGCCCGGCGTTAACGCAGTTGATGGTCAACCTGAGCGAACAGGCCGATGAAGCATCGCCCGAGCAACACCGGCAATGGGCCGAACGCTTCAACCATCACGCTTATCAACGGCGCCTGGCCGAACTGATCAAGGAGCTGACGTGAACGTGAACCTGCCCAGTCTCGTCGCGATCCTCTTTGGGCTGCTGTTTGGCGCCCTCGCCCTGCTGCTGTCACCGGCCAAGGCGTTCCTCGCCGTGATCGGCCTGGCCGGGGCAGTGACCATCCTGCGCTTTCCGTTCTGGGGCCTGTTGCTGTTTGCCCTGGTCGCCACGTTCATGCCGTACTCCACCGTCAACCTGGGCATTCGCAGCACCGTCAGCGAAGCCATCCTGGCGCTGACCTGGGGCGCGGTGCTGTGGCACAACTTGCTGACACGCCTGCCCGACCCACCGAGCCTCACCCGCCGCCCCACCGACCAGATGCTGTTGTGGCTGATGCTGTTCAGCGTGTTCCCGTTTATCGTCGGCCAGGTCACCATCCACGCCGACACCAGCGGCGTGGCCAATTGGTTGCGCTGGTTGCTGAGCCTGTCGTCGGTGTTCCTCTGCGCCAAATTGCTGGTGGACCACAAGCACCGCGAATCCCTGGTGATCGCCTTGTTGCTGGGCAGCCTGGCGATGCTGGTGCTGTCGATCGCGGTGTTCGTGCGCACGCACTCCGGGGCCGGTATTGCGCCGATCCTGGCGCTGTTCAATTACGGCAACTTCGACATGCTGAAATTCGGCCTGGAGGCCATGTCTTCGCGCATGGGCTCACCGTGGATGCACCCGAATGCCATCGGCGGGATCATGGCGTTGCTGCTGCCCCTGGCCTTTTGCTTCGGCATGACCGAGCAAGGCTGGAAACGCGCATTGGGCCTGAGCGTGGCCTGCCTCGGCGCGGCGGCGTTGCTGCTGGCCAGTAGCCGTGGCGCGATGGTCAGCCTGGCGCTGGTGCTGCTGTGGATGGCCACGCGCCGGGTGCCGTACACCGGGCGTTTGCTGATGATCGGCGCGGCGCTGACGGTGGCGCTGGTGATCGCGTATCCACCGTTGCAGGAACGCCTGGCGACGATTTTTTCATCGAGCAACGCCAGTACCGAAGTGCGTTTCGACGAATACCGCATGTTCCCGCAGGCGGTGTTGGCGTATCCGTTCGGCATCGGTTTCAAGGTCGACCCGCCGGTGCCGGGCACCGACTTGTTGGGCATCTCCAACCTGTGGCTGAACTTCATCTACAAGACCGGCATCGTCGGCATGCTGTTCTTTGTGGCGGTGACGGTACGCTGGTGGCGTGAAGCGCGCCCGGACAGCGGCCCGATCCGCCTGACCAAGGACAATGCACTGTGGCTGGGCACCACCGCCGGGATTCTCTCGGCGCTGGTCAGCGGTCTGTTCGACCATTACTTCAGCTTTGCGGTGGTGATGGTTGCGCTGTTCTGGCTGATGGTCGGGATCAATGTGCTGGAGGCGCGGCGACTGTTTCCGGCGCGGCTGCCGCAGGTGAAAAGCGTGGCCGTTCGCGAATCCGTGCTCGATGGCGCGCAGCCCTGATGCTGGGCTCCGCCGTCTGGCTGACACTGGCGACGCTGCTCGGCCTGTGCCTGGGCTTTGCCCGTGAATGGTTGCTGGTGGCGGCCTGGGGCGCAGGAGAACGCAGCGATGCGTTCCTGATCGCCCTGTTTTTACCGGAGGCGCTGCGCATGTCGTTGGCCGGCGGCGTGCTGAGCGCCGCCGCGCTGCCGCTGTACCTGGCGCGCAAGGACGATGAGCGACTAGGCTGGTTGGCGGTACTGTTCCCGGCGTTGCTGTTGATCGCGCTGGTCACCAGCCTGCTGCTGACACTGTTGGCGCCGTGGCTGGTGCAATTGCTCGGGCCGGGCCTGGCGGCCAGTGCCACGGCGCTCGCCAGCAATAACTTGCAGATTGTCGCCTGGTGCGTGCCGGGGCTGATGCTGCATGCGCTGTTCAGCATTCCTTTGCAGGCCAGCGAACGTTTTGTGCTGGCAGGCTTGGGCTCGTTGTTGTTCAACCTGCCGCCGGTGACCTACCTCGCACTGGCCGGCACCGCCACCCAACCGCATTCGCTGGCGCTGGCCTGTCTGGCGGGCAGCCTGTTGATGCCATTGGCGCTGTTGCCATCGATGTGGCGCCAGGGCTGGCGGCCGTGGCATTGGCAGCTGTCGTTGGCGCCGCTGCGGGAATTGGGCCAACGCATCGGTCCCTTGTTATTGAGCAATGGTGCCAGCCAGGGATTGGCGTTGATCGAACGGCTGGTGGCGTCGTTACTGGGCGAAGGCGCGGTGACCTGGGTCAACCTGGCGCGCAAGTTGATGAACCTGCCGCTGATTGCGCTGATGAGCCTCAACCAGGTGCTGCTGGGCATGATGAGCCGCCGCCAGGGCGATGAGCGCCTGGCCCTGCTCAAGCGTGGCCTGGAGACCGCCAGCGTGCTGACCCTGCCCGCCGGCGTCGGCCTGGTGGCGGCGGCCCCGAGCCTGGTGGCGTTGCTGCTGCCCGCGCAATCGCTGGACTCACCGTTGCCGCTGCTGCTGGCCTGGTTTGCCGTGCCGCTGGTATTCGGCGCCTGGAACGCCCTGCTCGCACGTTATGCCTACGCCGCCGGTGACACGCGCCAACCACTGCGGTGCGAGCTGCTCGGCAGCCTGGTCAATGTGCTGTTGCTGGGGGTATTGCCGTTTGTATTCGGGCTGGCGGGCATTCCGTTGGCGGCCCTGGCGGGAGTGCTCTGCACCGCGTTGCTGTTGATGCAACGCCAGGGCTTGCTGGGTGCCCTGCCCTGGGCGCGGCAATGGTTGCTCAGTGGCGTGCTGATGGGCGCAGCGGCGTTGGCGCTGTTTCGGATTGAGGGCGTGTGGCTGCAATTGGGGCTGAGCACCCTGGCCGGCGCCGTGGTGTTGCTCGGGATGGGGCTGTGGCTGAAGCCGTGGCGCAAGGCATGAACGATCGATCGGGACGACTCAGATGAAACATCGCTGGATTCAAATGGATATCGCCAAAGGCATCGGCATCCTGGTGATCGTGTATGCACACAGCTGGTTCGTCGCCACCTCGCCGGACGTGCTGTATCCGATACTGGCGTCGTTCATCTTGCCGTTGTTCTTCTTTTTGTCCGGGGTGTTCTTCAAGCCTGAACAACCCTTTGTGGAGATGGCCGTGCGCAAGGCTGACGGCCTGCTCAAGCCGTTTTTCTTCACCATGCTCACCTATGTGATCGTGCGCAGTATCCTGCGTGGCCAGCCGCTGCTGCCGGATATTGGCGGCGTGCTGTATGCCTCGGTGGACACCATCCCGTGGCAGGCGCTGTGGTTTTTGCCGCACTTCTGGGTGGCGATCCTGTTCAGTTGGGTCGTGCTCCGACTGATCCAGCGCCTGCCGCTGGCCGTGAGTTGCCTGGTAATGCTGGTGCCCTTGCTGATCGGCATCTGGACGCTGCCGTGGTTCTGGCAACGGCCGGTGACCCTGGGCGGCAGCACTTGGGTACTGCCGGGCCTACCGTTCAGCCTGGATATCACCCTGATCAGCAGCACCTGTTTCATCTACGGCTATCTGCTGCGGGACTGGCTGCGCCCCCATGCGGGTTCACTGCTGACCCTGTTGGTGTCGGTCGTGCTGTTTGCCGCCGTGTTCCTCTACCGAGGTGACACCATGGACCTGGCGCAGCGTCGCTACGATCACTGGCTGTGGACCAGCCTGATGGCGGTGATTGGGGTGTATGCGTGCTGGGCGCTGGCGCGGGTGCTGATGGTGTCGGCGCTGATCACGCGCGGGATGACCTACATCGGCCAGTCGACGCTGATCCTGCTGATCTTCCACGGTGAGATCCAACACAAGACCTTCGACCTGATGGAGCGCATGGGGCTGCCCGCGCTTATCGCGGCCTGCATCGGTTTTGTGGTGGCGGTGGTGGTGCCGTTGTTGATCGGGGAAGTGATCAAGCGGGTGGCGTTCCTGCGGTTTTTCTACTTTCCGTTTCCGGTGCGTAAGGCGGTTGGGGAAAAGGCACCGACTTAAGGACGCAGCAGATCCAACTGTGGGAGCGGCGCCGCAGCTCCCACCTGGAGATTTGTATTTCAGTCGTCGAGGGGCTGAGGGGCTGGCTTGCTGCCGTGCTTGGCAGGCTTGGCGCCCTTGGCTGGCGGCGGTGCTGCTGGTTCAGGCTCCGCGGCGGCGGCGGCTTCTTTTTCAGCCATCGGCATCTGGTCGATAGCGCTGAAAAATTCCTTCAGGTCGAGGGTATCCGGTGGCACGGTCTTCTCGAGTTTCTTCTCGCCGTCCTTGCCCACCAGGATCACCTTGGTGCCGCTGCCCGCACCCAGCTTGAGGGCGCGGATCAGCGCGTTGGTTTCTGGCGGCGTGAGCTTTTTGTTGTCCTTGGGGTCCTTGGCGAACTTCTCGCCTTCGGCACCGATGCTGCCGAACTTCACGGTGTAGAACACCATGCTGCGTTCTTCAAAGGACTGCTTGGTCGCAGGCTCGTCCAACTGTTTCTTGAGGGTCGCCAAGGTGTCGTTGCCGGCATCAAGCTCCACCACCACCAGCGGCCGGGCTTTGCCCAAGTCCTGCTTGAGCGGGTTGATATCATCAGCAGCCAACAGCGGCCCCGTAAAAGCCATCAAGGTAGCCAGGGTCAGCGACCGGATGAGCATGCGCACCTCCTTTAAATTCCATGCAGGGTTCTTGAGTTTCATGTCTGCGACAGTCAAATTCAAGGATGATTCCTACACCACTTTAAGAAAGCGTAGGTCAGGACGCCCGCTACGCAAGGGTTTGGTGGATGTGGCTGTCATTGTTTCCACTGATTGCGGAAACATTATGAGACCTTCCATTCCGGCCAATGCCGAGCAAATACGGGCGCTACGAGGGGGTCGGCATCCACTTGCGCGAGTGTCTGGGCAAAGCCCGGCGCCAGGCCATTCAACGCCTCCCGCGCCTCGTCCCAGCGCGACACTGCAGCCGCCATCAAGCCCAGCGCATTGGGTGCGTTGTTGGCGGCAAACAACTGGTCGGCAAACTGATCGGCGAACACCACCCAGGCCTGGTGCAGGTAGCGCCGGCTGCCGGTAACCAGTTGCGCCTGCACCGTTTCATTGACGTCGCCCAGCCAGCGTTGCGGGTAGTCGATGATGCCTATCGCCGAATAGCAATTGGCAGCGATGTACACCAGGCCGCGAATGATCTGCGCGCGGTTGCCGGCCAATAGGTTAGAAGCGGGAAACTCCAGGCCCAGGTGGATCAGGATCGCGGCGCTTTCCGACAGCACCTGGCCGTCGGGGGTGACAAGGGTGGGCACTTGTTTGAGCGGGTTGATGCGGGCCAGTTCGTCGCTGCCCTCGCCGTCGGCCCAGGAGGCTGCGTCTACCCGGCGCCACGGCACCGCACAGCGCTGCAGGGCGATTTCGATCATGCAGGAGCCGGACTCGTCGATGCCATAAAGCGTGTACATGGGCTTTTCCTCCTAGCGTTGCAGTTTGGCCTGCACGTTGGCTTTCACCTGCGGCCATTCCGAATCGATGATGCTGAAGCGCACCGAGTTGCGCTTGCGGCCGTCGGGCATGATGCGTTCGTGGCGCACGATGCCTTCCTGCACGGCACCGAGCCGCAGGATCGCCGCGCGGGATTTTTCGTTGAGTTCGTCTGTGGTGAATTGCACGCGCACGCAGTCGAGCACGTCGAAAGCGTAGGTCAGCAACAGCAGCTTGGCTTCAGTATTGATGCCGCTTTTCTGCGTGGACAGCGCCAGCCAGGTATGGCCGATTTCCAGCTTGCGATTGACCCGGTCGACCTTCCAGAACCGCGTGCTGCCGACCACTTGGCCGGTATCGCGGCGCACCAGGGTGAAGGGGATCACGGTGCCAGCGTCGCGCCCCGCCAAGGCGGTGTCGATGTATTGATCGACGGTGTCCGGGCCCGGTACGTGGGTGACCTTGAGGTTCCACAGTTCGCCATCGGCGGCGGCCTCAAGCAAGGCGGCCTTGTGTGCCCTTTGCAGGGGCAGGAGTTCGACCGTGGTGCCGGTCAGTGTGATCTGGGTCATGGAAGCGGCGCCGTGTCTGGGTCGTCAGTGCCCAAGAGTGCAGGCACTCACACAAACGAGGCAAGCGTTTTAAAACAGGCCCATTTGCCCACCGACCAGGGTGCTGAAATCGTCATTCACGAACGGCAGGATCGCATCGGCCACCGGCTGCAATTGCCGGGTGACGTAGTGGTCGTAGTCGATAGGCGCCTGGCGCACTTCCAACGGTTCCGGGCCGTTGACGCTGATCACGTAGCTGATCCAGCCACCGCGCTGGTATTGGCGCGGCCGGTTCAAGCGGTCGTTGTACTCATCGGCCAGGCGCGCAGCGCGCACATGGGGCGGGACGTTGCGTTCGTAATCATCCAGCCGGCGGCGCAGGCGTTTGCGGTAGATCAGCAACTCATCGAACTCGCCGCTCAAGGTGCGGCGTACGTAGTCGCGTATGTAGTCTTGATGGGGCTGGCGATGGAAGATGCGCTGGTAGAGTTCCTGCTGGAACCGGCGGGCCAGCGGTGACCAGTCGCTGCGTACGGTTTCCAGACCTTTGTAGACCATGTCTTCGCTGCCATCGCTGCGAACCACCAGGCCGGCGTAGCGCTTTTTGCTGCCCTCCTCCGCGCCACGGATGGTCGGCATGAGGAAGCGCGTGAAGTGGGTTTCGTACTGTAATTCCAAAGCGCTTTGCAGGCCGAATGTGGTGTGCAGGTGCTCGCGCCACCAGTCATTGACGTGCTGCACCAACCCTCGGCCGATGCGGCTGGCCTCCTCCTGGGCGTGCGCGCTGCCGAGCCAGACGAACGTGGAGTCGGTGTCGCCGTAGATCACCTCGTAGCCCTGGGCTTCGACCAGTTCGCGGGTCTGACGCATGATCTGGTGGCCGCGCATCGTGATCGACGAGGCCAGTCGGGTGTCGAAGAAGCGGCACCCGCTGGAACCGAGTACGCCGTAGAAGGCGTTCATGATGATTTTCAGGGCTTGGGACAGCGGTGCATTGTGTTCGCGCTTGGCCACTTCACGGCCCTCGGAGACCCGCGCGACGATGGCGGGCAAACAGTGCCGGGTGCGGGAAAAACGTGCACCACGAAAGCCTTCCACCGAGTTGCTGTCATCGGGGTACTTGAGGCCTTCGATCAGGCCGACCGGGTCGATCAGGAAGCTGCGGATGATCGACGGGTAGAGGCTTTTGTAATCGAGCACCAGCACCGACTCGTAGAGACCGGGGCGTGAGTCCATGACAAAGCCGCCGGGGCTGGCCTGGGGTGGTTTGTCGCCCAGGTTCGGCGCGACGAAGCCCTGGCGGTGCATCAACGGCATATACAAATGGGTGAACGCGGCGACGGAGCCACCGTTGCGGTCGGCCGGCAATCCCGTGACGCTGGCGCGTTCCAGCAGGAATTTGAGCAGTTCGGTCTTCTCGAAAATGCGCGTAACCAGTTCGCAATCCTTGAGGTTGTAGCGCGCCAGGGCGGGCTTGTCCTCGGCGAACATGCGGTTGATCTCGTCCATGCGCTGGTACGGTGTGGAGATGTCCTTGCCCTCACCCAGCAGGGTTTGCGCGACGTTTTCCAGGCTGAAAGATTCGAAGCTCCAGGTGGCCGAGCGCAGGGCTTCGATACCATCAATGATCAGCCGCCCCGCGGCCGCGGCGAAGTAATGGTTGCGGCTGCCGTGCTCGCGCCAGGCCATCGGCTCGTCGCCACGCCCGAGCATGAGCGGCACGTTGAGGCGCTGGGCATGTTCGTGGAGGACGCGCAGGTCGAATTGCACCACGTTCCAGCCGATGATCGCGTCAGGGTCATGCTGGGCGAGCCACTCGTTGAGGCGCTCGAGCAATTGGGCGCGGGTGTCGCAGTAGTCGAGCTTGAAGTCCACCGCGTCAGTTTTGTTCGGCGGGCCGAGCATATACACCTGGCGCTCGCCGCAGCCTTCGAGGGCAATTGAATAGAGATCGCCCTGGGCGGTGGTCTCGATGTCAAGAGACACCAGTTTCAGCGGCGGGCGGTAGTCGGGTGCGGGCTTCATCTGTGCGTCGCAGAGCACACCGCTGACATCGGGCGTGCCGCCAAACCACACGGGCGCAGTGATGAAACGCTCCATCATGTAGCGCTCGGGTGGGCGCACGTCGCCTTCGTAGACATCGACACCCGCGGCGCGCAGGCGCTTTTCCACGTCCATCGCCTGGCGATGCTGACGCGTATACAAGCCCAGGACGGGACGGTGGTGGAAATCGCATAGCTGCAACGGGCGCAATTCGATATCGCGCTCCCCCTTGAGCAGCCAATCCAGCGGCTTGCGATGGGCTTCGGGGACGAACATCACGGAGGTCTGCACGGGTAGGCGGATAAACCTCGGGCCCTGGTCGGTGGCCAGCCAGAAACTGACCTCCGTGCCCGTCGGCGTATCGCGCCAATGCCGGGTCAGGACAAAACCCTGCTGTAAATCCACCGTACCGCACCTCAGGAATCGCTTTCAGGGCGTGATTCTACTCGGCATCCGCGTGCGCAGATCTTAATCTCGTAAATTTGTTGCGAGGCTTCGACAGGAAAAACGGGCATCAACCCTGATGCCCATCGGGGTCAGGCCTGGCGGGCCTGGTTCAGGTAGGTTTCGATGTTGCCCATCTGCTCGTCCCACCCACGGGAATTCATCTTGAAGGCCTTTTGCCGACGGGCCTGAGGCACGGCGTCAAAGCCCGATTCGACCACTCGCAGCAGAATGCCCGGCGCTCGGTCTTCAATGGTGAATTCCACCAGTGTCGGGGTTTCCTGGTCGTAGTCGATGCCCTTCTCGACCGCGAAGGGGTGCCACCAGAAAGAGAACAGCGTTTGCGGCAGGATGCGTTCGATTTTGGCCTTCCAGATCACGTGTTCGTACCCCGGATAAGTGATAGGCGCCTCGAGGGTTTGCCCAGCCACGAAGGTTTTGCCTTTTAGAGCGATACCAAACCAGCTGCCGAATTGCTCGGCATCGGTGAGGGCTTCCCACACCTTTTTACGTGACGCGTTGAGCAGGACTTTTCGTTCTATGCGATCTAATACGTGCATAAATCACCTCCTCCATTGACAGTAGGCGACATCAAATAATGCGCAACCTTAGGTTGTAAGCAATGATGATGACCCCATCCTTGAACCGGCAATACGTTATGACTGACCCATTGAATGGAAGTTGCTTCTGCAAAGGCGTGTGCTACCAGGTAGACGGCCTCGACATGCCCATCAGCCACTGCCACTGCAACAGCTGCCGCAAGGTGCATGCGGCGGCATTCGTGGCGACAGCCGGCGTGATGCGTGAGCACTTTCGCTGGACCCAGGGCGCGGAGCTGTTGGCGTCCTTTGAATCGTCGCCGGGTAAATTCAGGCATTTCTGCTCGCGCTGCGGCTCACATCTGATGGCGGAGCGTGGGCATCAACCGCACGTCATCGTGCGGGTGGCGACGCTGGATGATGATCCGGGCGCCAGGCCCACCGCGCACATCTGGACAGCCCATGATGTGCCCTGGCTTGTCTATGAGGACGTAGAGCGGTGGGACGAGTGGACGGTTTGATTTAAACCTTTGGGTCTCCAGGCGCTTTGGCCGGGGTCGCATATTGCGGTTTCAAGTGGCCTTCCTGATCGAGTAACCAGGCGTCCATGATCTGGCGCACGACCGGTCCTGCAACGCGCCCACCGGCCTCGCCGTTTTCGATCATTACCGAAATCACGATTTTCGGGTGTTCAGCTGGCGCGAAGCCGACAAACAACGCGTTATCACGATGTCGTTCCAGGGTCTTCTCACGGTTGTAACGCTCGCCCTGTTTGATCGCCACCACTTGCGCCGTACCACTCTTACCAGCGATGCGGTATTGCGCGCCTTGTGCGGCGGCACGCGCAATACCGCGAGGATCGTGCATCACCAACTGCATGCCGTGGTTGACCTGCTCCCAGTCGTGCGGGTTCTTGAGGACTACGTTGGGCATGGGATTTTCGTCCACCGGCGGCACGCCATTAATGGTCTTGGCCAGGTGGGGTCGATTCCATACGCCCTTGTTGGCGATCAACGCGGTGGCTTGGGCCAATTGCAGCGGCGTGACCTGCATATAGCCCTGGCCGATGCCGAGGATCACCGTTTCACCCGGGAACCAGGGTTGACGGCGGGTGGCACGCTTCCATGCCTGGGAAGGCATCAGGCCAGCTGACTCTTCGAACATATCCAGCGACACTTTCTGACCCAGGCCGAACTCAGCCAAGTAGTCGTGCAGGCGGTCGATGCCGAGCTTGTGGGCGAGGTCGTAAAAATAGGTGTCGTTGGAGCGCATAATCGCCGCGTCCATGTCTACCCAGCCGTCACCGCTGTGGTTCCAGTTGCGGTATTTGTGGTCAAAGTCCGGCAGTTGGTAGTAACCGGGATCGAACACGCGGGTTTGGGCGGTGACGACGCCACTGTCCAGGCCGGCGATGGCGACTTCCGGCTTGATGGTCGAGCCAGGCGCATAGAGCCCTCTGAGAACGCGGTTGAACAGCGGTCGGTCGATGGAATCATGCAGCGCAGCATATTCCTTGAAGCTGATACCGGTAACGAACAGGTTCGGGTCAAAGCTCGGCTTGCTGACCATCGCCAATACTTCACCGGTTTGCGGGTCGAGGGCAACCACCGAACCTCGGCGATCACCCAGGGCTTCTTCTGCCGCTTCCTGGAGATGGACGTCGAGGCTCAGGACGATGTTTTTGCCGGGAATCGGGTCGGTGTGCTTGAGCACGCGAAGTACGCGGCCCTGGGCATTGGTCTCGACTTCCTCATAGCCTACGTGGCCATGCAACTCGGACTCGTAGAAGCGCTCAATACCGGTCTTGCCGATGGACTGGGTACCGCGGTACTCCACCGAGTCGAGGGCTTTGGATTCTTTCTCGTTGATCCGTCCTACGTAACCGATCGAATGGGCAAAGTGAGCGCCCAAGGGGTAGTGGCGAACGAATTGCGGTTCTACGTCTACCCCAGGCAGACGGAATTCGTTTACGGCCAGCAGCGCGATCTGCTCTTCGGTAAGTTCATAAAACAATGTCACAGGCACGAAAGGGTGACGCGCCTGTTTCAGCGCCTTGTCGAATACAGCGCGGTCTTCGGCGGGCAGATGCAGCAAGTTGACGATGGCGTCCAGTTCGCCCTTGAGGTCGGTGGTGCGCTCACGGGTGATGGTCAAGTTGTAGCTGGGACGGTTATCGGCCAGTACGACGCCATTACGGTCATAGATCAACCCACGCGTCGGCGTGATGGGCAGCACGTGAACGCGGTTGTTCTCGGAAATCGTGGAGTGGTAGTCGAACTGTACGACCTGCAGGAAGTACATACGCCCCACCAGGGCACAGGTGATGCCAATCACGAGCAACGCGCAGGCGAGCAGGCGCTTGTTGACCAGGCGGTTCTCTTTTTCGTGATCCTTGATCGTTATCGGTTCAGGCATTTCTACAGCATCTCGTTGAAGAAGGTCGACGCCGCGTCCTGCGGATGAAAGATCAATCCCTGTGAAAATGTGCTGCACCATACCAAAAATGCAGAAACACTTTGTATCCATTTGCCCAACGGCAGGTTGGAGCATGATTTGGTAGGCCGTAACGGGTAGGCGTGGGTTCTTGAAGCCAACAGAGGAAGCATGGAATTGTCACGCCCGTNGCGATGCATCGTTTCACTACTGAGTTCGGGATGGGATCAGGTGGTTCCAATGCTCTATGGTCGTCAAGAAATTCGGGTACTGAATCGCGGCCAGCTGGCCTCGCTTCAGCAAATTGGGTATGTGATAGCTTTCGGTGTTTTGTGAGCGTCGAACTTTCGGTTCATTTCGTCTTCACACACCGCAATCTGATGCTCGTTAGAGTAATCAA
>NZ_LKEG01000030.1 GCF_001645105.1 Pseudomonas marginalis | reverse complement strand
ACGCATATCCAAACACCTCAGATTTGAGCGCTATCATAGCGCCCGATTGAAGTGTCCAAAATCATTAGGCCAGTTCAGCTTGCCCCCGATGAGGGAGTGTCAGTAATACATCTTTGACTGATACACCGCTATCGGGGGCAAGCCCCCTCCCACAGTGGATTTTCAGTGATTTGAGAGAGGGGTTATTCGGCGGGAAGTGTCAGGCGCTGGCCGGCCATCAACAGCGACAAACGGCTGAGGCTCATCCACGGCGAACCGGCCGCCTGGCCCTTGATCTGCGCATCAATGCGTTGCGCTTCAAGCAAAAGCTGCGCCCAGCGTTGCGCCGAATGCCGTTGCAGGGCTTTGCTCATCAAGGGTTTGCGCTTGTCCCACACCGGCGGTTTGGCCTGGCTGAAGGCTTTGTCCAGCGGCGTGCCCTGGCTGTATTGCAGGGCGATGTTGGCCAGCACCCGCAACTCCCGGGCCAGGGCCCAGAGAATCACCGGTGGCTCGACGCCTTCACCGCGCAGGCCTTCCAGCATGCGCAGGGCGTGGGCGGGTTCGCCATTGAGGATCGCGTCCACCAGTCCGAACACATCAAAGCGCGCGCTATCCGCGACGGCGCCTTGGACGGTCTCGACGGTAATCTGCCCGTCTTCGGCCATCAGCTTGAGCTTTTCGATTTCCTGGGCGGCGGCAAGCAAGTTGCCTTCGACTCGGGCGGCGATCAGTTCCACTGCGTCCTGGGTGGCCGACAGCCCTGACTGAGACAGGCGTTGGCGAATCCACTGCGGCAACTGGTTGCTGTCCACTGGCCATATCTGGATGAACTGGGTTTGCGCCCCTTCCACCAGGGCCTTGCCCCATTTGGTTTTCTGCGCGCTGCCGTCAAGCTTGGGCAGGCTGATCAGCAAGACCGTGTCTTCGGCAGGCCGTGAGCAGTATTCAATGAAGGCGGCCGCGCCCTTGTCACCCGGCTTGCCCGACGGCAAGCGCAGTTCCAGCAGGCGTTTTTCGGCAAACAGCGACATGCTCGCGCCAGCTTGCAGCAACGTGCCCCAGTCGAAACTGGCGTCGGCGCTGAACACCTGGCGTTCATCGAAACCTTGCTGGCGCGCGGCGGTGCGAATTGCGTCGGCGGCTTCCTGGCACAGCAGCGGATCATCACCGCTGACGATGTAGACAGGCGCGAGGCCACCTTGCAGGTGTTTGGCGAGTTGGGCGGGGGCGAGTTTCATAGGCAGGGCGAACGGGGCGTTTGAAGCGCCCCGTCTGGCTTACTCGACAGGTACTTCAACAGGCGATTGTTTCGGCGTGTTGTTTTCATACTCTTGCGCGGCTTTCAGTGCGTCGGCATCCGCCTTGGCCTTGTCGTCAGCGCGTTGCTGCAAGGTCTCGAGTTGTTCCGGGGTGATCATCGACAGGCGCAGGACCATGCGCTGTACCAGCTCACGACGCATTTCCTTGCGCACCTGGATGATTTCGGAATCCGAACCCACGAGGTTGTTGCCGTCGTGGCTGACGATTTTCTGCACCTGGATGTTGTCAGCCATCAAGGGCAGGTGGTCGCGGCCCTGGATTTCAAAGTTGAGCTGGGTGCTCAGTTCGATATCGGACGCACGCCCGGCGCTGGCGTAGCTCAGGTTGCGCTGGGTTTCTTTTTCATTGACCAGGAACAACTTGTACGTCGCGCCGGTGTAGACGTGAACGCCGCTGTTTTCCAGGACCTGACGCAGCTGCGTGACTGTCTGGCTGTAGGCGTCGCGGGCGCTGACGTCCAATTCCTTGATCGTCAGGTCAGTGGTGCCGGTGCCGCGCAGCTGGAAGCCGCAAGCGCTCAACAGCACGGCAAGGCCCATCACCAGCAAATTGCGTTTGATCATTTTGTTGCTCCCCTTGAAACCATGTGGGCCTTATCGAGGCCCTGAAGGCTTTGTTCGGCGCAGGGCTCAAGCCCCGCGCCCGATCCGATTAGCTAGCGACGATATTGACCAGTTTGCCAGGCACGACGATCACTTTGCGGATCGTCAGGCCTTCGGTAAAGCGCAGCACGTTTTCGTTGACGCGGGCAGCCGCCTCGACGTCTTCGCGGCTGGCGGTGGCCGGCATATCGATCTGGCCGCGCAGTTTGCCGTTGACCTGGATCACCAGTTGCAGCGTGTCCTGTACCAGGGCGCTGTCATCCTGCACCGGCCAGCGCGCATCAATGACGGCGTCGCTGTGGCCCAGGCGGTTCCACAGGTCGTGGCTGATGTGCGGCGTGATCGGGGCCAGCAGCAGGGTGACCGTTTCCAGGCCTTCCTGCACCAGCGCACGATCCTGTTCAGTGGCTTGTGGCGCTTTTTCCAGCACGTTCATCAGCGTCATCACTTGGGCGATGGCGGTGTTGAATTTGTGGTTCTGGCCCACGTCCTGGCTGGCTTGCTTGATGGCCAGGTGGATGCTGCGGCGAATGAGTTTCTGCTCGTCGCTCAATGCGGCCACGTCCAGTTTGCCTGGCAGGCCCTGGCTGATGTGGGCGTGCGCCAGGCGCCAGACGCGCTTGAGGAAGCGGTGCGAGCCTTCGACGCCGGAGTCGGACCATTCGGCGCTCATGTCGGGCGGCGAGGCGAACATCATGAACAGGCGGCAGGTGTCGGCGCCGAACTGATCGATCATCGACTGTGGGTCGACGCCGTTGTTCTTCGACTTGGCCATCTTCTCGGTGCCGCCGATTTCCACCGGCAGGCCGTCGGCGATCAGTTTGGCACTGATGACCTTGGCTTTGCTGTCGCGCTCGAGCTCGACGTCGGCCGGGTTGAACCAGGTGTACGCACCATTGGCTTCACGGCGATAGTAAGTCTCGGCGACTACCATGCCCTGGGTCAGCAGGTTCTTGAACGGCTCATTGGAGCTCACCAGACCTTCGTCGCGCATCAGCTTGTGGAAGAAACGCGCGTACAGCAGGTGAAGGATGGCGTGTTCGATACCACCAATGTACTGGTCCACCGGCAACCAATGGTCGGCCGCGGATTTTTCCACCAGGCCACCTTCATAGTGCGGCGAGGCGTAGCGGGCGTAGTACCACGAGGACTCGACGAAGGTGTCCATGGTGTCGGTTTCACGCTTGGCAGGCTGGCCGCATTTCGGGCAGCTGCATTCGTAGAACTCGGGCATGCGTGCCAGTGGCGAGCCAGCGCCGTCCGGCACCACGTCTTCCGGCAGGACGACCGGCAATTGGTCTTCCGGTACTGGCACGTCGCCACAGCTTTCGCAGTGGATGATCGGGATCGGGCAGCCCCAGTAGCGCTGGCGGCTGATGCCCCAGTCGCGCAGGCGGAACTGGGTGCGCGAGGCGCCGAGGTTTTTCTTGATAAGTGCGACTTCGATGGCGTCGAAGGCGCCCTGGAAGTCCAGGCCGTCAAACTCGCCGGAATTGATCAGCTCACCGTGCTCGCCGTAGGCGTCTTGCCACGGGGCCGGGTTGGTGTCGCCCGAGCTGGTGCGCACCACGGATTTGATCGGCAGGCTGTACTTAGTGGCGAATTCGAAATCGCGCTCGTCGTGGGCCGGCACAGCCATGACTGCGCCATCGCCGTAGTGCATCAGCACGTAGTTGGCGACCCAGACCGGCAGCTTTTCACCGGTGAGTGGGTGCTCGACGAACAGCCCGGTCGGCAGGCCTTTTTTCTCCTGGGTGGCGACGTCGGCTTCGGCCACGCTACCGCCTTTGCATTCGGCGATGAACGCTTGCAGCTCAGGGTTGTTCTGGGCGGCCTGGGTGGCCAGCGGGTGTTCGGCGGCCACGGCGACGTAGGTCGCGCCCATCAAGGTATCCGGACGGGTGGTGAAGACTTTGAGTGCGCCCGCTTCGCCGATCGAGTCGACGTTGTACGGGAACTGCACTTCCATGCCCTTGGACTTGCCGATCCAGTTGCGTTGCATGGTCTTGACCTGCTCGGGCCAGCCCGGCAGGTCGTCAAGGCTCGACAAGAGTTCATCCGCGTAGGCGGTGATCTTGAAGTAGTACATCGGGATTTCGCGCTTTTCGATCAGCGCGCCGGAACGCCAGCCGCGCCCGTCGATCACTTGCTCGTTGGCCAGGACGGTCTGGTCGATCGGGTCCCAGTTCACGGTGCCGCTTTTTTTGTAGATCACGCCTTTTTCGAACAGGCGAGTGAACAGCCATTGTTCCCAGCGGTAGTAGTCCGGCTTGCAGGTGGTCACTTCGCGGGACCAATCCACCGCCAGGCCCAGGCTGCGCAGCTGGTTCTTCATGTAGGCGATGTTTTCGTAGGTCCACTTGGCGGGGGCCACGTTGTTTTTCATCGCGGCGTTTTCCGCCGGCATGCCGAAGGCATCCCAACCCATGGGTTGCAGGACGTTCTTGCCTTGCATGCGCTGGTAGCGCGAAATCACGTCACCGATGGTGTAGTTGCGCACGTGCCCCATGTGCAGCTTGCCGCTGGGGTAAGGGAACATCGATAGGCAATAGAAAGTCTCCTTGCCTGGCTGTTCACTGACTTCAAAGGACTTCTGCTCGTCCCAGAAGGTTTGGGCGGCATTTTCTATTTCACGGGGCTGATATTGTTCGTGCATGGCTACTTTTGAACTGAATAGGGGTGGCCTAATCCTCTTCGGTGCATGGCTCGGGTTGATCGACACCAAAAAGCGGCGCGTCCGTGCCCAAACCCTGCGGGAAGTGGAGTTACAGGAAGCGCCGTAGCATACATGACCCCACTCTATCGAGGGAAACCCTGATTGCGCAGGCAGGGCCGTCTGTCGCGGCGCCAGGCAGGTACAGCCACGGGGGCTACGCTGTTTATTGGGGAGTGAGTCATATCTTCAATGAGGTGAGGGGATGGTTGAATCGCAGCGAATCGTATCGAAACCGGATATCTACGAAGGACTGATCGACCGATTGGGTCGTGCATTGGATGCAGCGAGGACGGCGGGCCGATTGCGTGATGAACGACCTGTCGAGTTGGAACTGCGCGGCTTGAGCCGTGCGGAGCTGGAACTGATCAAGGCTTATCTGGAACGCAATGGGTGCAGCGCGCCTCCTTGGGTGGCAACCCCGCCCATCAAGGAGCCTACGCATTCAGCCAAGGTGGTGTGGCTCAAGGACTTGTCGGCCGGTCGTGGCCCGGAAAAGCTCCGGTCCGCCCGCTACAAGTAATTCATTGCCCCCCTGAACGGCATCACCGCCATTTCACTGTAAAGATTGTCGCTAAACCCCGTTACACCTTAGGCTTCGGGCATCTATGGAGATGCCCGATGCCTATTCGTTATTTCATCAAACAACTGCTGCTGCCGCCCGGCATTTTCTTGCTGCTGCTGGCGTTTGCCTGGTGGTTTCGTCGCAGCCGCCCGCGCTTGGCGGCTGGCTGCTTCGCCCTGGGTTTGGGGGGCATGTGGCTGATCAGCCTGCCGGTGGCGGTGGAATGGGGCGCACGGGCGCTGGAAAGCGAGCCGCCGTTGGCCCGTGAGGACTGGTCGACCCTGGCCCAGCGCGCCGATGCCATCGTGGTCTTGGGCTCGGGGCGTGAACGCGGTGATCCGGCCTGGGGCACCGACCAGCCCACGGGTATCGGCCTGGAGCGCCAGCGTTATGCCGCACGATTGGCCAAGGCGTCCGGGCTGCCGGTGCTGACCACCGGCGGCCTGCATTACGGCACGCCGCCCAGTGAGGCGGCGTTGATGGCGGTGTCGATGCAGGATGACTTTGGCGTGACGGTGCGCTGGAAAGAAGAGCGCAGCCGTACGACCTGGGAAAATGCGCAGATGAGCGCCGAGATCCTACTGCCCGAGGGTATCAAGCGCGTGGTGGTCGTTACTCAAGCCTGGCATATGCCGCGTTCGGTGTGGAGCTTTGAGAAGGCCGGCTTTACCGTGGTGCCGGCACCCGTGGGTTTCCTGGGCGTGGACAACGCCAGGCCGCTGGGCGGGTGGATGCCGGAGTTCAAGTCGGTGTGGCAGAGCGGGCAGTTGATCAATGAAGCGGTGGGGCAGATAGGCTACCGGTTGTTTTACCGATAACACCGCAAATCCAAATGTGGGAGGGGGCTTGCTCCCGATCGCGGTCTATCAGTATCGGAGGTACCGACTGACATTCCGCTATCGGGAGCAAGCCCCCTCCCACATTAAGCTCGATTTGATTCTGTCAGACGGTTTTGGCCATCCGGCCCGCCAGCAATGCCCAACCAAACAACCCCAGGCACACGATGATCAACGGCCATGAACGCCATTGCAGGTACGGCGTGAGGTTGTGCATTGGCACGACTTCTCCGTAGAGGATGCCTCGCTCGAATTGCGGGATTTGCGCGGTGATCTGCCCAAAAGGGTTGATCAGGCCGGTCACGCCGTTGTTGGTGGCACGGATCATCCAGCGTCCGGCTTCCAGCGCACGCATCTGCGCCATTTGCAGGTGCTGCAGGGGACCGATCGAGCGGCCGAACCAGGTGTCGTTGCTGATGGTCAGCAGCAAATCGCTCTGGGCTGACAGCCCGGCAGCGAATTCCGGGTACACCACTTCGTAGCAAATGAACGGCGCAATCTGATAGCCCTTGGCCTGGAGCATCGCCTGGTCGGACGGGCCGCGCGCGAAGTCCGACATCGGCAGGTCGAAGAAGGCAATCAGGCCGCGCAGCATGTCCTGCAGCGGCACGTATTCACCAAAGGGCACCAGCTTCTGTTTCAAGTAGGTACCGTCGCCTTCGCCGACCACGGTGATGCCGTTGAAGTAGCGCTTCTGGTGGTGCACTTCCTGGCGGATCGGTACGCCGGTGATCAGCGCGGTGTGCCGGTCGGCGGCGAACTTGCCCATCATGCCCAGGTAGCCCTCGACGGACTCCTTGAGCACCGGCACCGCTGTTTCCGGCCACACCAGCAAATCGACACGCTTGGAACTGAAGCTCATGTCGCGATACAGCGCGAGCTGCGCGTTGAGCTGCTCCGGGTCCCATTTCATGCTTTGTTCGACATTGCCCTGAATGGCCGCCACGCTCAGCGGCGCGCCAGACGGGCTGGTCCAGGCGTGATGCTTGAGTGCCAGGCCGATCGCCCAGGGCGCTACCAGCAACACCAGGCCTGCGCCAATAAACGCGTTGCGCTTAGTGGCCAACAGGCGCGGCAGGTTGCACAGCAGCGCTGCGGTGAGCGCCAAGGCAAAGGAAATCAGCCACATGCCGCCCACGGGCGCCAGGCCAGTGAGGGGGCCGTCGAGTTGGCTGTAACCGGAGTACAGCCACGGGAAACCGGTAAGGAACCAGCCGCGAAATGCTTCCTGGCCGACCCACAACGCGGCAAACGTCAGCGCATCCGCCAACGGCGCCTCATTGCGGCGCAACCAGCGCGCCCACAGCCAGGCGGGCAGGGCGAAGAACCAGGCAATCGCGGCGGTAAACAGCAGCATCAAGAAGCCAGCCAGCAGCACCGAGGCGCCGCCGAAATGGTGGATGCTGTAGTAGATCCAGCTGGTGCCAGCGCCAAACAGGCCAAAACCGAAGCACCAGCCACGGCCCAGCGCCTGCCGAGGGCTCAATTCACGCAGCCCTACATAGAAGAATCCGACCGCTACCAGTGCAAATGGCCACAGATCGAACGGCGCCAGCGCCAGTGTAGTGATAGCACCGGCCACCACGGCCAGCACATTACCGGGCCAGCCGGGAGCGGTGAGACGGCGCATTTCAGTCCTTAGCGAGCAATAGGTGTCAGGCGGATCAAGTGAATCCGGCGGCTATCGGCATTCAGGATGCGGAAGCGATAAGCGCCGATTTCGGTGGTTTCGTTACGTTTTGGCAGATGGCCAAACGCACTCATCACCAAGCCGCCGACGGTGTCGAACTCGTCGTCGGAGAATTCGCTGTCGAAGAACTCGTTGAAGGTCTCGATCGGCGTCAATGCCTTGATCAGGAAGTCACCGCTGGGCAGTGGCTTGATGTAGCTGTCTTCTTCAACGTCGTGTTCGTCTTCGATGTCGCCGACGATCTGTTCCAGCACGTCTTCAATCGTGACCAGGCCCGCCACGCCACCGTATTCGTCGATCACAATGGCCATGTGATTGTGGTTGGCGCGGAACTCGCGCAACAGCACATTCAGGCGCTTGGACTCAGGCACGAAGGTGGCCGGACGCAGCAGGTCCTTGATGTTGAAGCTGTCGCCATTCTCCTTGAGGATCAGCGGCAGCAGGTCCTTGGCCAGCAGGACGCCCATGACGTCGTCATGGCTTTCACCGATCACCGGGTAGCGCGAGTGCGCCGAGTCGATCACGGCCGGGAGGAATTCCCGTGGAGTCTGGGTCGCCTTGATGCTGATCATCTGCGAGCGCGGGACCATGATGTCCCGTACTTGCAGGTCAGCCACCTGGATGGCGCCTTCGACAATGGCCAGCGCTTCGCTGTCCAGCAACTTGTTCTGATGGGCCTCGCGCAGCAGCTCAAGCAGCTCCTGGCGGTTTTTCGGCTCGTGGGCAAAAGCCTGGGTCAGTTTACCCAGCCATGACTTCTGCCCGTTGCTCGATCGGTCTTCGCTCATAGCGATTACTCTGAATCCTTTATTGTTACAGTTGAGTGTTTTTAAGCGTCGTCGTCTGCATACGGGTCCGGATGACCCAATTCTGCAAGCAACGTTTGTTCCAGTGTTTCCATTTCCTCGGCTTCGTCATCGTCTATATGGTCGTAACCCAAGAGATGCAAGCAGCCGTGGATGACTAGATGAGCCCAGTGGGCCTCAAGTTCCTTGCCCTGTTCCTTCGCTTCGCGCTCCACCACCTCGACACAGATGACCAAGTCGCCCAGCAACGGGATATCCAGCAGTTCATCCGGCACGTCGGCGGGGAAGGACAGCACGTTGGTCGCGTAATCCTTCTGGCGCCAGGTGTGGTTCAGCTCGCGGCCCTCGGGCTCGTCGACCAGGCGAATGGTCAGTTCCGAGTCGGCGGTGCGCTGGCGCAGGGCCAGGGCGCACCATTCACGGAACTGTGCTTCGCTGGGGGCGGGCGCTTCGGTGGCCAGCTGCAGGTCTAGCTCAAGCATCGCGGCGCACGTCCTTGGCCGGCGCATCGTCGCGATGGTCGAAGCGCTCGTAGGCTTCGACAATACGCTGCACCAGCGGATGGCGGACCACGTCCTTGGGCATGAAGTGCGTGAAGCTGATGCCCGGTACGTCCTTGAGCACCTCGATCACCTGGGCCAGGCCCGACTTGGTGCCCTTGGGCAAGTCGACCTGGGTGACGTCGCCAGTGATCACGGCGGTAGAGCCGAAACCGATCCGGGTGAGGAACATCTTCATTTGCTCGACCGTGGTGTTCTGGCTTTCGTCGAGGATGATGAAGCTGTTGTTCAGGGTGCGCCCGCGCATGTAGGCCAGCGGGGCGATCTCGATCACCTGGCGCTCGATCAGCTTGGCCACGTATTCAAAGCCGAGCATCTCGTAGAGTGCGTCGTAGAGCGGGCGCAGGTACGGGTCGATCTTCTGGGCCAGGTCGCCGGGCAGGAAGCCGAGCTTTTCGCCCGCCTCGACCGCCGGGCGCACCAGCAAGATGCGGCGCACTTGCTCGCGCTCCAGTGCGTCGACCGCGCAGGCCACGGCCAGGTAGGTCTTGCCGGTACCGGCGGGGCCGATGCCGAAGTTGATGTCGTTGCCGAGGATTTCCTTGACGTACTTCTGCTGATTCAAGCCGCGCGGGCGAATCATGCCTTTTTTGGTACGCAGGGCCACGCTGGCTTCGGCCACAGGATTGTTGGCCAGGTCTTCCACTGCCGATTCCTGCAGGTACAGGTGCACCGTTTCCGGCGACAGTTCACTGCCTTTGGTTTCGCGGTAGAGACGGCGCAGCAGGTTTTCTGCGGACGTGGTGTGTTGAGGTTCACCAATGAGCTCGAACTGATTGCCGCGGTTGCGGATCTCGATGCTCAGGCGTTGTTCGATCAGGCGCAGGTGCTCGTCGAACTGTCCGCACAGGTTGGCGAAACGGCGAGCTTCAAAAGGCTCGAGGAGAAAACGATGGGGTTCTACTATGGGTGCGTTCAAGGTCGCTTTTAGCCGCCCTTTGGCTGTTGAGGTGAAATAGAGAATAACGCCAGAGGCGCGGGTACGAAAGCACTTATCTAACCCTGATGCCATGCAGTTCAAATGTGGGAGGGGGCTTGCCCCCGATAGCGATGTGTCAGCAATAAATGTGTGATCTGATTCGCCGCCATCGGGGGCAAGCCCCCTCCCACATTGACTCGGTGTTAATCAGGTCATTATTGCAACAACGACCCACGCAACGAATGGGGCTGAGCCGCATCGATGTGCACATCGGCAAACTGGCCGATCAGGGTCGGATTGTCGCAACGGAAGTTGACGATTCGGTTGTTCTCGGTACGGCCCTGCAGTTCACCCGGGTCTTTTTTCGAGTAGTCGGTGACCAGGATGCGTTGGGTGGAACCGACCATTTGTCGGCTGATCTCGAAACCCTGCTGGTTCAAACGATGTTGCAAGGCGTTGAGACGCTCTTTTTTCAGCGCTTCCGGGGTTTCATCCACCAGGTCGGCCGCCGGGGTGCCGGGGCGCTGGCTGTAGACGAACGAGTAGGAGAAGTCGAAACCGACGTCTTCGATCAGCTTCATGGTCTGCTGGAAGTCTTTCTCGGTTTCACCGGGGAAGCCGACGATGAAGTCCGAGCTGATGCAGATGCCCGGCACCGCCGCGCGCAGTTTGCGCAGTTTGGACTTGTATTCCAGTGCGGTGTGGTTGCGCTTCATCGCTGACAAAATGCGGTCCGAACCCGACTGCACCGGCAAGTGCAGGTGCTTGACCAGTTCCGGCACTTCGGCGTGGGCCTGGATGAGGCTGTCGGAGAATTCCAACGGGTGCGAGGTGGTGTAGCGAATCCGTTCGATACCGTCCACCGCTGCGACCACGCGGATCAGCTCCGCCAAGTCGGCCAGGCGGCCGTCCTGGGTCAGGCCGCGATAGCCGTTGACGTTCTGGCCCAGCAGGGTCACTTCGCGCACGCCGTTTTCGGCCAGGTGGATGATTTCCGACAGCACGTCGTCAAATGGCCGGCTGACTTCCTCGCCACGGGTGTAGGGCACCACGCAGAACGTGCAGTACTTGCTGCAGCCTTCCATCACCGACACATAGGCGCTCGGCCCGTCGATACGCGGCTCGGGCAAGTGGTCGAACTTTTCGATTTCCGGGAACGAGACGTCAACCTGCGGCAGCTTGGTGATACGGGCGGCGTCGATCATTTCCGGCAGTCGGTGCAGGGTCTGCGGGCCGAAGACCACGTCGACATAGGGCGCGCGGTCGCGGATCGCAGCGCCTTCCTGGCTGGCCACGCAACCGCCGACGGCGATCACCATGTCCGGGTTGGCCAGCTTCAATTCGCGCCAGCGGCCCAGCTGCGAGTACACACGGTCCTGGGCCCGCTCGCGGATCGAGCAGGTATTGAGCAGGATCACGTCGGCATCTTCGGCGCGGGCGGTGACTTCCAGGGCCTGGTGTTCACCCAGCAAGTCGACCATGCGCGAGCTGTCGTACTCGTTCATCTGGCAACCGTGGGTTTCGATGTAAAGCTTCTTGGCCATGGGAATCGTCAACTGGTGGTAAAGAACCGCGCATTATAGGGGTCATGCCCATCGGTTCCTAGCGCTGTGCATCGGGTGCCATGCTATAGTTCGCGCCCTCTTTTATATCCCCCATGTGTTCCTCGCCCACCATGACCAAACGTGAAGCTCCAATCTATAAGGTGATTTTCCTCAACCAGGGCCAGGTGTTCGAAATGTACGCCAAGCAGATCTATCAGAGCGATCTGTGGGGTTTCCTGGAGGTGGAAGAATTCGTCTTTGGCGAGCGCACCCAGTTGGTCGTCGACCCGGGCGAGGAGAAGCTCAAAGCTCAGTTTGAAGGCGTGGTGCGCAGTTTTGTGCCGATGCATTCGATTGTGCGCATCGATGAAGTCGAGCGCCTGGGCACGCCGAAGATCAGCGAGGCGCGGGGCACCAGCAATGTGATGCCGTTTCCGATGCCGATGCCTGATAAGTAAAGTTCATTGTAAATTTGTAGGACGCTTCTGAAATGTTCCTGTTGTGCATGGACATTCTGCTGGAAAAGTAGCAGTTTTCGTCTGTGCGCCGAGGGCGTCATAGATGCATTAATAATAAAACGCCTCGAAGTTTCCCTTACTTCAGCACAGTTACATCTCGCCATTAGTTAACACCGAGTTTCTTAATCACGCAGTCATTTACGAACGTACCTGTTCGGGAGTAGCCCTGTGCGCGATCCTCGCTATGACATCCTGTTTGAACCGGTACAAATCGGCCCGGTTCGCACCCGCAATCGCTTTTATCAAGTTCCCCACTGCAATGGCATGGGCCATGTGCATCCATTGGCCATGGCACGCATGCGTGGGGTAAAAGCCGAAGGCGGGTGGGGCGTGGTCTGTACCGAGGAGTGTGAAATCAGCCCGCTGAGCGAGTTCTCTCCCTACATAGAGGCGCGCTTGTGGGATGAACGCGACATCCCGGCACTCGCGCGGATGTGTGAGGCGGTCCACCAGCACGGTTCGCTGGCCGGTGTCGAGTTGGCGTTCAATGGCTACTCCGCCCCCAACCGCTACAGCCGTGAAATCCCCTGGGCACCCTCCCATACGCCGGTGCGTGGTTACGACCCCGTACAGGCGCGGGCCATGACGCGTGCCGATATCCAGCAGTTGCGCGCCATGCACCGCGCGGCCGCACTGCGGGCGCGGGAGGCAGGTTTTGACATCATTTATGTGTATGCCGGGCATGACCTGAGCGTGCCGTTCCATTTCCTCACGCCTCGCAACAATCGGCGGACCGATGAGTACGGCGGGGTGTTGGAGAACCGCGTGCGGCTGCTGCGCGAGCTGATTGAAGACACCCGCGATGCGGTAGGAGACCGGTGTGCTGTGGCGGTCCGCCTGGCGGTGGATGAGCAGACAGCGGGTGGCTTGAGTCGCGAGGGCGAAGGCGCTGAGATTTTCTCGATGTTGGCGGACTTGCCGGATTTATGGGATGTGAATGTCGCCGATTGGTCCAACGACAGCATGACGTCGCGCTTTGCCCCGGAGGGGTACCAAGAGGCCTTCCTGTTGGGGCTCAAGGCGCTGACCCGCAAGCCGGTGGTCGGTGTTGGGCGGTTTACCTCGCCGGACACCATGGTCTCCCTGGTCCGCCGCGGCGTACTCGACCTGATTGGCGCGGCCCGCCCTTCGATTGCCGATCCTTTTTTGCCGAAGAAGATTGAAGAGGGGCGCGCGGAGGAAATTCGTGAGTGCATAGGCTGCAATGTGTGTGTCAGCAGCGACCACACCAGCACGCCTTTACGTTGCACCCAGAACCCGACCATGGGCGAGGAGTGGCGACGCGGCTGGCACCCCGAGTCGGTCCAGCGAGCGCATCAGCCTGGGCGCGCGCTGGTGGTCGGCGCCGGGCCCGCAGGGCTCGAGTGCGCACGGGTACTGGGAGCGAGGGGGATGGATGTAGCGCTGACCGACAGCCTGCGCACGCTGGGTGGGCGTGTGGCGCTGGAGGCTCGCCTCCCCGGACTGGCGAGTTGGGCACGGGTTATCGACTATCGACTGGATGCCCTGAGCCGCCTGGCGTCGGTCGAGATTTATCGGGAAAGCCCCTTGCAAGTCCAGGACGTGCTCGATTTCGCGGCCGAGCACGTGTTTATCGCCACCGGCTCACACTGGCGGCGGGACGGCTTGGGACGCGCCCTGCGTCATCCGTTACCGGGCCTGGAGTGCCTGCCCGTGCTGACGCCGGACGACGTGATGGCCGGTGTGTTGCCGCCGTCACCGGTGCTGCTGTTCGACGATGATCACTATTACATGGGCAGCGTGCTGGCCGAGTATTTGGTGGCGCGGGGTGTGGAGGTGATCTTCGTTACGCCGGCGGCGGATGTGGCGACCTGGACCCATAACACCCTTGAGCAGCATCGCATCCAGCGTCGCCTGCTGGAGTTGGATGTCACGATCCTCGCGTCCCACACGCTGGTCGGCGGCATGCCGGAAGGCGTGATCGCCGGGTGTGTCTACACCGAGCGAACCCGCTTCATTCCCGCAGCGTCCTTGTTGTTGGTCACCTCGCGAGCGCCCGAGCAAGCGTTGTATCAGGCGTTGCATAACGCCCCCGAACAGATGCGCGCGGCCGGTATCACCACGCTGACGTTGATCGGCGACTGCGTGGCGCCGGGCACCCTTGCAGCAGCGGTGTATTCAGGGCATCGCATGGCACGAGAGTTTGATATGCCTGCTGATTCCTTAGTTGTACGTCGAGAGATTCCTTTTATCGAAGTGTAGTCAGTCCTGCTGTTTCATTAATAACGAGGAATACAATAATGAAAAAAATACTCCTGATGTTATTCGTCACACTGTTTATAAACACGCCTCTCTTTGCCAACGAATATACGGTAATACGTTTCGGTGTTGATCCCAACTACGCCCCGTTTGCTTACAAGGACAGTAAGGGAGCGTTGACAGGTTTCGAAGTTGATGTAGGCACTGCCATTTGCAGTAACCTCAACGTTCGTTGCCAATGGGTCGAAAGCGACTTCGACGGCCTGATCCCCAGCCTGAACGCCGGCAAGATCGATGCGATCCTGGCTTCAATGACGGTCACTGACGCACGACAGAAGGTGATCGATTTCTCCTCGGAGGTTTTTTCCAGCCCCACCGCCATGGTGTTCCGCCCAGGCACCGAGTTGTCCAAGGGCAAGGCCGTAGGCTATTTGCAGGGCAGCACCCAGGAAGCCTACGCCCGGCAAGTGCTCGCCAAACAAGGCATGAGGATCGTGGCTTATGCCGATCAGGAGCAGGTGTATGCCGATCTGGTGGCGGGTCGTTTGCACACTTCACTGCAGGATGCCCAGCAGGCGCAGAGCGGTTTTTTACACTCCGACCAAGGTGCGAAGTTTGTACTGGGGCCGTTGATTGAGAGCGAACTGATGCCTTCCAAAAGTGCCATCGGCATCGCCAAAGGCAATCAGGCCTTGAAAACCCTGCTGGATAAAGGGCTGGCGGCGCTACACGCTGATGGTACTTATGCCCGGCTGCAAGAGCAGTATTTCCCGGGTGTGAGCATGTTCAGCGGCCAATGACCGGCGAGGGCGCAAAATGCTACCCACTTTTACGCAATTCGCCGCGACCCTGGACGGTTTTGCGCCGCTGTTATTGCGCGGTGTCTGGGTCACGCTGCAACTGGCGTTGCTGTCACTGCTGCTGGGGCTGGTCTTCGGCTTGCTGGGGGCCGGCGCCAAGTTGTCCAAGGTCAGGACCTCGCGCATCTGCGCACAGCTCTACACCACCCTGATCCGTGGGGTACCGGACCTGCTGTTGATGTTGTTGATCTTCTACGGGCTGCAAACAGGCTTGAGTCGTCTGACAAAGGCGGCGGGCTGGGTCTACATCGAGATCGACCCTTTCAGCGCTGGCGTGCTGACCCTGGGGTTTATCTACGGCGCCTATTTCACAGAAACCTTTCGCGGCGCCTTGCTGGCCGTGCCCCGCGGCCAGTACCAGGCCGCCAAGGCCTTGGGGATGACCTTCAGCCAGGGTTTTGTGCACGTAATATTCCCTCAAATGATGCGCTTCGCCCTGCCTGGGCTGGGCAATAACTGGATGGTTTTGCTCAAGGCCACTGCGTTGGTGTCGATCATCGGCTTGGCGGACTTGGTCAAAGTGGCCCAAGTGGCGGGCAAAAGCAGCCAGCAGTTGTTGGCCTTTTTGCTACTCGCAGCGTTGATCTACTTGGTGCTCAGCAGTGTTTCAAACGCCGCATTGCGCTGGCTGGGGCGCCGCTACGGCGCCGGTGTGCAGGAGGCATCATAATGATTGAGCTGATCCAGGAATACTGGCGACCATTCCTCTATTCCGACGGTCAACAATTGACCGGCCTGGCCATGACCTTGTGGCTGACCAGTGCCTCGCTGTGTTTCGGCCTGCTGCTGGCATTGCCGTTGTCCATTGCCAGGGTGTCGTCCCGGCGTTGGCTGCGCTGGCCGGTACAAAGCTTTACCTACCTGTTTCGCGGCACGCCGCTGTATATCCAGTTGCTGATCTTCTACACCGGTATCTACAGTATTGCCGCGGTGCGTGAGCAGCCGCTGCTGGATGGTTTTTTCCGCGAAGCACTGAACTGCACGCTGCTGGCGTTCGCCCTTAACACCGGCGCCTACACCACGGAAATACTGGCGGGCGCCATTCGTGCGATGCCGCGCGGTGAAATCGAGGCCGCGCGATCCCTGGGGTTTGACGGCTGGAAGCTCTATGTCCACCTGATCATGCCCTCGGCCTTGCGCCGCTCATTGCCGTATTACAGCAATGAAGTGATCTTCATGCTGCATTCCACCACGTTGGCGTTCACGGCCACGGTGCCGGACATCCTCAAAGTGGCCCGGGATGCCAACGCCGCTACCTTCCTGACCTTCCAATCATTTGGCCTCGCCGCAGCCCTTTACCTGTGCATCACCTTTGCCTTGGTCGGTCTGTTCCGCCTGGCTGAACGGCGTTGGCTGCGCTTTCTTGATCCCGGCCGATAGGGGACCGATATGCAGACTCAAGTGCACGCATTACTGGCGGCTGTGCCGGGTACGGCGCGGCAGATCCATAGCTTTCATTACGGCCCCCTCCATGCGGCGGGCAAGGTCTACCTCCAGGCGGCGCTGCACGCCGATGAACTGCCGGGGATGCTGGTTTTATCGCACCTCAAGCAGCAGCTCGCGTATCTGGAGGCGGCCGGGTTGTTGCGCTGGTCGGTCGTACTGGTGCCGATAGCCAACCCGCTGGGGTTGGAGCAAGTGTTGATGGACGTACCGCAGGGACGCTTCGATAACGACAGCCGGGAGAACTTCAATCGGTTCTTCGTGGATGTCAGCCAGCAGGTCGGTGATTGCGTGCAAAGCCTGTTGACTGATGAGCCAGCCGGCAATCTGCAATTGATCCGTTCGGTCCTGAGGCAGACGCTTACCCGCCAAGTGCCGGCGACGTCATTGCAATCCATGCGCTTGGCCCTGCAGGCGCTAGCCTGTGACGCCGATATCGTGCTGGACCTGCATTGTGATTTCGAAGCCGTACAGCACTTGTATCTTTCACCGGATTTCTGGCCACAGGTGGAGCCCTTGGCCCGCTACCTGGGGGCTAGAGCCTGCTTTCTGGCAAAAGAAGCCGGTGGGCAATCGTTCGATGAGTGCTTTACGTTGTTTTGGGCGCAGATGCAGGCGCGTTTTGCCGGGCGCTTTGCGGAGCCAGGGTTCGCCGTGACCTTGGAATTACGCGGTGTTGCCGATGTGGACCACGGGCTGGCGCGTCAGGATTGTCAGGCGTTGATCAACTACCTGATTCAGCGCGGTGCCATTGATGGCCAGGCGCCGCAGC
This sequence comes from Pseudomonas marginalis, assembly GCF_001645105.1. Taxonomy (GTDB): domain Bacteria; phylum Pseudomonadota; class Gammaproteobacteria; order Pseudomonadales; family Pseudomonadaceae; genus Aquipseudomonas; species Aquipseudomonas petroselini. Next base: position 41,376 of record NZ_LKEG01000030.1, on the reverse strand, counting down.
TACCGCCATTGCTCAGCCCGCCCACACCGCTGGCGGGCGTTGAGCCGGTGATGAGCCCGGTGGGAGGCTTGATCGTGTTTTGCGCGAAGGTGGGGGATTACCTGGCGGCGGGGCAAGTCCTGGCGGAGATTATCGATCCGATCACCGACCGCGTGACGCCCATTGCGTGCAGGCGTGAAGGGCTTTTGTATGTCAGGTCCGTGCGGCGAATGGCGACTGCGGGTATGACGATTGCCCATGTCGCAGGCACGAAGGCTTACCGGCAGGGGTATCTGTTGTCGCCTTGATAATCAGGGCAGGGGGGAGAAGGGCGAACGCCCATCCGCGCTCTGCAGTTCTTGCAGGTAATTACGGAAAATCTGGCCGAGTACCTGGGTCGCCACTTCGAGTTCATCGCGCTGCATGTGCTCGGCCACTTCGTCGGCCGTATCCAGCGCATCTTCCGCACCGTTGACCGCCGCCATTTTCAGCACGATATACGCTTGGACGTTATTGGCCGGTACGCCTTCGCCTTTGAAGAACATGTTACCCAGCTCGAATTGCGCTTGCGCATGGCCCTGCAACGACGCTTTCTCGAAGTAGCTCAAGGCTTTGTTGAGGTCGCGTGCAGGGTTTTTGCTGTCGTGGAAGTACTCGCCCAACTCGTATTGCGCTTGCGCATCCCCGCCGTCAGCCTGTTTCTGGCACGCGCTCAGGGATTCGGCCTGGCTGTCTGGCTGGGTATTGAGGGTGCAGCGACCCATCGCTGGGATTAACAACGAGTTGCCGCCTGCTTGTGCATGTGCCAGCAGCGGCTGAAGGAGCAACAGGCAGCCCAGAACCAGGGTGCGGCCGGTGCGTTTCATGGGAATCGACTTACCTCTGACGGGGCACGCGGACCCTCGTGGGATCCAATAAGCGCGCATTATGAAATAAGCAGGCCTCTGCTTACAAAGTCTTTACTCGTTTTTCTGCTGGTTGGGCAAGTTATCTGCCGGATTGCAGGTAATTTCTCGAAAAAACTCGGAAAGCTCTGTAGGCAAAGTAGCAAATCAGACACCGTTTGGGCGGTGTCTGATTTTTGCGGCCAATTATTTCAGTGCGGCGAAGGCGCGTTCAGCGGCGTCGAGGGTCAGTTTCAGCTCGGCGTCGCCATGGGCGATTGAGGTGAAGCCGGCCTCGAAGGCGCTCGGCGCCAGGTACACGCCGCCTTCCAGCATCAGGTGGAAGAAGCGTTTGAACAGGTCGGCATCGCTGCCCATCACGTCATCAAAGGTGACGATATCGTCGGCACCGCTGAAGTACAGGCCGAACATACCGCCCGCCTGGGTGGTAACAAAGGGGATACCGGCGGCATCGGCGCGCTGTTGCAGGCCGTCGAGCAAGCGCGTGGTGTAGTCGGTCAGCTCGGCGTGGAAGCCTGGACGGCTGATCAGGCGCAGGGTGGTCAGGCCGGCGGCCATCGCCAGCGGGTTACCGGACAAGGTGCCGGCCTGGTACACCGGGCCCAGCGGCGCGATGTGCTGCATGATCTCGCGTTTACCGCCGAAGCAGCCCACTGGCATGCCGCCGCCGATGATCTTGCCGAAGGTGCTCAGGTCCGGCGTGACGCCGTAGTGAGCCTGGGCACCGCCGAGGGCGACACGGAAACCGGTCATCACTTCGTCGAAAATCAGCACCACGCCGTGCTTGTCGCACTGCTCGCGCAGGCCTTCGAGGAAACCCGGCGCCGGCGGTACGCAGTTCATATTGCCGGCCACCGGCTCAACGATTATGCACGCCACGTCCTGGCCCACTTCATTGAGCATCTGCTCGACAGCGGCGATGTCGTTGAACGGCAGGGTCAGGGTGTGTTTGGCAAACGCCGCCGGGACACCGGCCGAGCTCGGCACGCCCTGGGTCAGTAGGCCGGAGCCGGCTTTCACCAACAGGCTGTCGGAGTGACCGTGGTAGCAGCCTTCGAACTTGATGATGCTGTCGCGGCCGGTGAAACCACGGGCCAGGCGGATCGCGCTCATGGTGGCTTCGGTGCCGGAGCTGACCATGCGCACCATTTCCATCGACGGCACGATGGCGCACACCAAGTCCGCCATTTCGGTTTCCATGGCGGTCGGCGCACCGTACGACAGGCCGTGTTCCAGCTGCTTGCGCACCGCGTCCAGCACGTCCGGGTGGCTGTGGCCGAGGATCATCGGGCCCCAGGAACCGACGTAGTCGACGTAGCGTTTGTCATCTTCGTCGGTGACGTAGGCGCCTTCGGCATGCTTGAAGAACAGTGGCGTGCCGCCGACGCTCTTGAACGCACGCACGGGGGAGTTCACACCGCCGGGGATGTGTTTCTGGGCATTGGCAAACAGCGTTTCGGAACGGGACATGAGGGGGCTCTCTAAACTGAAATTTTAAGCAGATCGTTGAACGCGCGAGCGCGGCGCGTGACTTCCTGCGTACTGTCGGCGCCAAACAGGCCGTGCACCACCGCCAGCAAGTCGGCGCCGTGCGCCACCAGCGGTTCGGCGTTCTCCAGGGTGATGCCGCCGATTACGCAGATTGGCAGCTGCACGCGCGCACGGGCCTGGGCCAGCATCTCGACCGTGGCAGCCGGAGCGCCGGGCTTGGTGTTGGAATTGAAGAAGCGGCCGAAGGCGACGTAGCTGGCGCCTTCCTTGGCGGCCTGCTCGGCCAGTTCGATCTGGCTGTGGCAGGTCGAGCCGATAATGGCTTTGGAGCCCAGCAGTGCGCGGGCCGGGGTCAGTGGGCCGTCGGTCTGGCCCAGGTGCACGCCGACGCCGAGGCGCGCGGCCAGTTCAGCGTCGTCGTTGATGATCAGTTGGGTCTTGTAGCGCGAGCACAGCTCCCGCAGCTTTTCGGCTTCGCGCAGGCGGCGGGCTTCGTCGCTGCTTTTGTCGCGGTACTGCAGCAGGGTCACGCCACCGTCCAACGCCGCTTCGACGTAGGCGAGGAATTTGCCGGCCAACAGTTGGCTGTCGGTAATGGCGTAAAGGCCACGTAGTTTCATCAGGCAGGCCTCGTGCTTTTAAGAGCAGAAATCCAGCGGCAACCGGCGCGGTACAAACTGGCCCTGGCCGAGTTGTTCAGCGTCACGCAGGGTGCGCCAAGTGTAGTTGAGTGCCGATTGCACGGCGCTGACCAAGCCTTCGCCGTGGGCAATCCGACCAGCCAATGCACTGGCCAGCGTGCAGCCCGAACCATGATAGCTGCCGGGCAGGCGCTGGCAGGTAAAGGTCTGGCGCGTGCCGTCGCGGCTGTATAAGCGGTTGTGCACTTCGTGCTCGTCGCCGTGGCCGCCGGTGATCAGCAGGTGCTTGATATACGGCAGCAGCTTCTCGGCGCATTCGTCCGCGGTGCCTTCAGGCAGTTCAGCGAGGATGCGCGCTTCGGGCAGGTTCGGCGTGGCGATCAGCGACAGCGGTAACAGCCGCTCGCGCATCGCATAGCCGACTTCGTCCTTGCCCAGGCTGCCGCCGCCGCCGGCACGCAGCACCGGGTCGCATACCACCGGCAGATGCGGATGCGCCTGCAGCAGCTCGACCACGGTGTCGACCATCGCGGTGGAGCCGAGCATGCCCAGCTTGACCGCCGCCACGTCCGAGTCGCTGAGCACGGCATTGGCCTGGGCCAGTACCCACTCGCGGTCGAGCACGCGGAAATCGCTGACATTGACGGTGTTCTGCACGGTCAGGGCGGTGACGGCCGGGGCCGCATGGCAACCCTGGGCGAGCAGGGCTTCGATATCTGCCTGCAAGCCGGCGCCACCACTGGGATCATGGCCGGAGAGACAGAGGACAACGGGGCGAGAGCTGTAGGTATTCATGGTGCGCGAGCTTACCACCAAACGCTTTTGGCGGGGCCGTCTGGCGATGGTTGAATTTTGTCCGGATTACCGCGCTTTTTTGGCACGGTGCTGGCCGTTAAAACCGTCTGGGACGCTTGTTCTAGAGCCTTTCAAAAAATTATTTCAATGGTGTCCAATAGCCTTTAATGGCTATGCTAGAGTGGATCCAAACGACTAACTGTATGACCGGTGTACGTCATCTCAAAAGGAATGGGGGGGCTTTTTGACATAACCGGACAGGCCACGCTGGGGCTCTATGCGCTATTTGCTGATTTTATTGTTGTGCGGGCTGCCGATGCTCGCCAGCGCCATCGAGTTCAACCAGGACACGCGAAGCCTGCCGCTGGGCCGAGCCATGCAAGTGCTCGAAGACCCGACCGACGCCCTCACGATTGCCGACGTCAGCGCGCCTTCCGCCGCCACGCAGTTCAAACGCCACGATAAAGACACGCTCAACGCCGGCTACTCGCGCTCGGTGTTCTGGCTGAAGGTCAATCTGCATTACCTGGCCCAAAACCCCGACGTGCAACGCACTTGGTTGCTGGAGCTGGCGTACCCGCCGCTCGACCACCTCGACCTCTACCTGCCCGACAGCGCCGGCACCTACCGCCTGGCCGGGCGCACGGGGGATGCGCTGCCGTTTTCCGCCCGTGAGATTCGCCAGAACAACTACCTGTTCAAGGTCGACTTCACGCCGGGCGAGACAAAAACCGTCTACCTGCGCCTGCAAAGCGAGGGTTCGATCCAGGCGCCATTGACGCTCTGGTCCAGCACGGCCTACCTGGAACAACAACCGCTGCGCCTGTATGTGTTGGGCCTGATCTATGGCGTGTTGCTGGGGATGCTGGTCTACAACCTGTTCATCTACCTCAGCGTGCGCGACACCAGCTACCTTTATTACATCTTGTATATCGCTTCGTTCGGCATGTATCAGCTGTCGGTGAATGGCGCGGCGGTGGAGTATTTCTGGCCGAACAACCCCTGGTGGGCTAATGCCGCGACGCCGTTCCTGATCGTTGCGGCAGCGCTCTTCGGCAGCCTGTTTGCTCGCAGCTTTTTGCACACCGCCCAGCACAGCCGCTGGATCAACCGTCTGCTGCTGGCGCTGGTGGCGGGTGGTGGCGTAGTGATGCTGTTGTCGTTGATGACCAGCTACGCCCTGGCGCTGCGCCTGGCCACCGGTTTGGCATTGGTGTTTACCGTGACCATCTTTGTCGCCGCCATCAAGGCCTGGTATTGCGGCCAGCGGGTGGCGCGCTATTTCATCATCGCCTGGTCGGCGTTCCTGCTGGGTGGGGTGGTGAATACCCTGATGGTGCTGGGCTACCTGCCCAATGTGTTCCTGACTATGTACGCCAGCCAGATCGGCTCCGCCATTGAAGTGGCGCTTTTGTCCCTGGCCCTGGCCGACCGCATCAACGCCATGCGCGAACAACAGGCGCAGATCCTCTTCGATGCCAGCCAGAAGCTCGAGGTGCTCAACGCGCAACTGGCCCGCAGCAACCGGCTCAAGGATGAATTCCTCGCCACCCTGACCCACGAACTGCGCACCCCCATGAACGGTGTGATTGGCTCCCTTGAGCTGATGCAAACCGTGCCCCTGGACGCGGACCTGGCGCAGTACCAGCAAACCGCAGCCGGTTCGGCGCGAGACATGATGCGCATGGTCAACGGCATTCTCACCCTGACCGAATTGCAGGCCGGACGCCTGAATGCCCAGCCCCAGGTGTTCAGCCTGCGCGGTACGCTCGACACCTTGCGCCAGCAGTTCAGCGCCAGTGCACAGAGCAAAGGCCTGGCGTTTTCCATCGACGTGGCGGACGAACTGCCGGACCGTGTGCTGGGTGACGCCGACAAACTGCTGCAATGCCTCGATTGCCTGCTCGATAACGCGTTCAAGTTCACCCACGAAGGCTCGGTTCGCCTGCGGGTGGTCGGCGTGCCCCACAGTGACGGTGGCTTGCGCCTGAGCTTTATCGTCACCGACACCGGTATTGGCTTCGCTTTCCTCGACGAGGCTACGCTGTATCAGCGTTTCTTCCAGCTCGATGGTTCCACCACCCGCGAATACGGTGGCCTGGGTATCGGCCTGGCCATTTGTCGGCAGCTGATCGAGTTGCTGGGCGGGCGCCTCACTCATCATTCCGAACCGAGCAAAGGCAGTCGCTTCCAGCTGGAAATGAAAGTCAGCCCGCTGCCGGCCGAATCCAGCCCCGTCCCGGATAAGCAGCGCGCCCCGCAGGACTGCTCGGTGCTGCTGGTGGATGACAACAGCGTCGGCCAACTGGTGGTACGCGGCATGCTGCTCAAGCTCGGCTATCGGGTGAAAACCGTAGACAGTGGGCCGAATGCACTGGCGGCCTTGCAGGGTGGGAATTTCGACGCGGTGTTGTTGGACCTTCCAGAAGGTGGCTTCTCATTGTGCTGTCAGATCCGTGCACTGCCTGGCTGTGGCGAGTTGCCGGTAATCGCCTTGAGTACCTCACTGAATGTGTCGGAGCGCGAGCACTGCCATGGCATCGGCGTCTCCGAGCGCCTCGCCAAGCCCGTACGGTTCGAGGCCTTGCAGGCGGTGTTGGCGCGGCGGTTGCTGGGCACGGTAGAGGGCGAAAGCGCCGGACATTCGGCGGGTATGCCACTGTTTTAAGGCGTATGACGGTGCTTAACTGAAATTCAGGCCTCAAATAAACGTGGCCTTTTCCAGGAGGCCCGTCATGAACCTGCATCAGTTCGCCGAAACCCACGACGTCACCAACCAGCCCCCGTCCCTGGACGGCACCAACCTGTACCGCATCGATTTGCCCCTGCAGGAATGGTCGCGCCGCTTTGGCGCCGGCTGGGCACACGCGCGCATTGATGCGTATGGTGCGCTGGCCGGCGGGCCGCTGATGGAGGCCGGATTCCTGGCGAACCAGAACAAACCGGTGTTCAGCAGCCACGACCGTTATGGCCATCGCATCGACCTGGTGGAGTTTCACCCGGCTTACCACGAGCTGATGCGCACGGCCGTCGAGCACGGCCTGCCGTCGCTGCCGTGGGCTCATCCGCAGTCCGGCGCCCATGTGGCCCGCGCCGCCATGACCTACCTGCACAGCCAGGCCGAAGCAGGCACCGGCTGCCCGCTGACCATGACCTTCGCCTGCGTGCCGGCCCTGCGCCTGCAACCGGACCTTGCGAAGACCTGGCTGCCGAAAATCCTCAGCACCGACTATGACCCGCGCAACGTCGGCATCGCCCATAAGGCCGGAGCCACCATCGGCATGGCCATGACCGAAAAACAAGGCGGCACCGACGTGCGCGCCAACACCACCCGCGCTTACCCCGTAGGCGCGGGCGGCCCCGGCCAGGCGTATGAACTGGTGGGCCACAAGTGGTTCTGCTCGGCGCCGATGTGCGATGCCTTCCTGACGCTGGCCCAGACCGACAAGGGCCTCACCTGTTTCCTGCTGCCCCGGCACCGCCCGGATGACACGCGCAACGAGTTCTATATCCAGCGCCTGAAAAACAAGCTCGGCAACTGCTCCAATGCCTCCAGCGAAGTGGAGTTCCGTGGCGCCCTGGCCTGGATGATCGGCGAGGAAGGTCGTGGCGTGCCGACCATCATCGAGATGGTCGCCATGACCCGCTTTGATTGCATGGTCGGCTCCAGCGCCCTGATGCGCCAGGCGCTGACCCAGGCCAGCCATCATTGTGCCCATCGTTCCGTGGGTGGCCGCGTGCTCAGCGAGCAACCGCTGATGCAAAACGTGCTGGCCGACCTGGCGCTGGAAAGCGAAGCCGCACTGGCCTTGAGCCTGCGCATGGGCCGGGCGCTGGATCACCTGGGTGATGAGCAGGAAGCCAAGTTTTCCCGCCTGGTGACAGCGGTGGGCAAGTATTGGATCTGCAAGCGCGCCCCGGCGATGATCAACGAAGCCGCCGAGTGCATGGGCGGTGCCGGGTATGTCGAGGACAGCATACTGCCGCGTCTGTACCGTGAGGCGCCGGTGAATTCGACGTGGGAAGGTTCCGGCAATGTGCAGTGCCTGGACGTGCTGCGGGCGTTGTCGAAAGAGCCGGGTGTGTTGGAGGCGCTGTTTGTGGAGTTGGGGGATGGACATGGCGACCGGCTGTTGGCGCGGCATATCGAACAGCTGAAGTCGGCGTTCATGGACACCCAGGACATCCAATACCGCGCGCGGCAGCTCACCGAGGACATTGCCGTAGCGCTGCAGGCCAAGTTGCTGCTCGAGGCGGGGATTGCGGCGGTGAGTGATGGGTTTATCGCCAGTCGGTTGGGCGAATCGTCCGGCCGGGTGTATGGCACCTTACCGCGAGGCGTTGATGTGGAGGCTCTCGTCGCCCGCTCCACCCCCAATCCATCGATGTAAATGCGGTAAAAATGTGGGAGGGGGCTTGCCCCCGATAGCGGTTTGTCAGCGATAGAGGTGTTGGCTGACAGTCAGCTATCGGAGGCAAGCCCCCTCCCACATTTACTGCATTCCAACTCTGGTGTTTCGGTGCGGCCGGGATACAGGCAAGATAAAGGCCTGCAAGTCAGAACACAGGATGCTTACCGTGACCGAAGCTTTTGTTGTCGTTCAAACCGCCGAAGAGGCCGTCGATCGGCTGGCGGCTCTGCATGAGCGTGCTACCGGCGCGCTCAATCAAGCCCTCAAGCAATACCTCAAAGACCGCGTCGAGCCCGACGCCGCACAACGTGCGCTGTTTCGCTACCCGGAACTGCGCCTGACCTACCACTGCCACGGCGAAGTCCCTCAGACCACCCGCGCCTATGCCAAGGTCCAGTTGCCGGGGACCTACAGCGTCACCGTCACCCATCCTGCAGCGTTTCGTAAGTACCTGCTGGAACAACTGGTGCCGCTGATGCACGACTTCACCGTGACGGTGGAAGTCGGCGTCAGCCAGCAGAACATCCCGTACCCGTACGTGGTGGAGCAGGGCGACGAACTGGCCGGCTCCGGCGTGACCGCCGCGACCCTGGCGCGCGTGTTCCCCAGCACCGACCTGTCGGCCGCCACCGATGGCATCGCCGATGGCCTCTACGATTGGGAAAACACCGACCCGCTGCCCCTGGCGCTGTTCGATGCTGCCCGCGTGGATTTCTCGTTGCGTCGCCTGGTGCATTACACCGGCAGTGACTGGCGCCATGTCCAGCCGTGGATCCTGCTGACCAACTACCACCGTTATGTCGACCAGTTCATCCTGCATGGCCTGGAGCAACTGCGCAGCGACCCGCGCTTTATCCGCATGGTGCTGCCGGGCAACGTGGTGATCGACAAGGCCATGGACCACGGCGAAGCGTCGGCGATTGCCGCAGGCGTGGTGTGGCACCGTTACCAGATGCCGGCCTATCACCTGCAAGCCACTGATGGCCACGGTGTGACCCTGGTGAATATCGGCGTCGGCCCGTCCAACGCCAAGAACATCACCGACCACCTGGCGGTGCTGCGCCCGCATTGCTGGTTGATGATCGGCCACTGCGGCGGACTGCGCCAATCCCAGACCATCGGCGATTACGTACTGGCCCACGCCTACATGCGCCGCGACGGGATTCTCGACCGGGTGGTGCCGCCGAATATCCCGATCCCGGCCTTGGCCGAAGTGCAGATGGCCTTGCAGCAAGCGGCGGCCAATGTCACCGGCGAAAAAGGCGAAGAGCTGAAAAAACGCCTGCGCACCGGCACCGTATTGACCTACGACGACCGTAACTGGGAACTGCGCTGGGCCCAGGAGCGCCCGCTGATCAACCTGTCCCGCGCCGTCGCCGTGGACATGGAAAGCGGCACCATCGCGGCCCAGGGTTATCGCCTGCGGGTGCCGTACGGCACGTTGCTGTGTGTGTCGGACAAACCGCTGCACAGCGAAATCAAGCTGCCGGGTTCGGCCAACGCGTTCTATGAACGTGCGGTGAGCCAGCACTTGAAGATCGGCATTGAGGCCGTGGATTTGCTGCGTACCGAACTTAACTCGCTGCACTCGCGCAAACTGCGCAGCTTCGACGAACCGCCGTTCCGCTAAGCGGTTGGGATGGTTATTTAACGGTCAGGCCACTAGCATTGTCGGTCCTGACCGTTAGATGTTCCTTTGCCATGTCCCGTCCCTCCCGTCCCGATTCACGCCGCCCTGGTGTGAAACCCCCGTATTCCGCTGCGCGGCGTGTCGCCAAGGCACCACCGGCCGAGCCGAAGTTGATCCTGTTCAATAAGCCGTTCGATGTGCTGACCCAGTTCAGCGACGAAGGCGGGCGCGCGACCCTCAAGGATTTTATCGACATCCCCGGTATCTACCCGGCGGGCCGCCTGGACCGTGACAGCGAAGGCCTGTTGCTGCTGACCAACGACGGCCAGTTGCAAGCGCGGATTGCCGACCCCAAGCACAAACTGGCGAAAACCTACTGGGTGCAAGTGGAAGGCGAGCCCACCGAAGAGCAGCTGCAACGCTTGCGCGACGGTGTAGCGCTTAACGACGGCAAGACCTTGCCCGCCGAAGCGCGGCTATTGGAAGAACCGGCGTTATGGCCACGTAACCCGCCCGTGCGCTTTCGCAAAAGCGTGCCGACCCATTGGTTGGAATTGGTGATTCGTGAAGGACGTAACCGCCAGGTGCGGCGTATGACGGCGGCCGTGGGCCTGCCCACGTTGCGCCTGGTGCGTGTACGAATTGGCGATTGGACAATCGATGGCCTGGATCAGGGCCAATGGAAAGAAGTGCCGGCGCGCTTATAAAGCGCCGGACTCGATCAGGCCGATCACCACGCTCTTGATGATGAACGCGGCCACGCCCAGGCCCAGTACGAAGAACAGGATGAACGAGCCAAAGCGCCCGGCCTTGGACTTCTTCGCCAGGTCCCAAACGATAAAGCCCATGAAAATGATCAGGATCGTGACCAGGCCGGTCATCATCCATTCTTCGAAGAGGGCGGGGTCGATGTTGTTCACGGGGTATTTTTCCGACAGGGCAGGCGGGAAGTATACGGCAGCGTTACAGACGCAACATTGACCTGGATCGAAGTGCAATCCAAATGTGGGAGGGGGCTTGCCCCCGATAGCGGTGGGTCAGTTGATAAATAACTGACTGACACTCAGCCATCGGGGGCAAGCCCCCTCCCACATTTGACCTTCACCGATCTTAAGTGCGCAGGTGGGTCAGGGGCAGTTCGGTGCTGTTCAATACCTGATTGAGCACAAAGCTGGAACGCACGCTGGTCACGCCTTCAATGCGGGTCAAATGCCCCAGCAGCAGTTTCTGGTAGTGATCCATGTCCGGCACCACCACTTTCAACTGATAGTCAGCATCCATCCCCGTCACCAAACTGCACTCCAGCACCTGCGGCAGGGTGCGGATCGCCGCTTCAAAATTCTCGAAGCGCTCGGGGGTGTGGCGGTCCATGCCGATCAGCACGTAAGCCGTCAGGCTCAGCCCGAGCATCTTGCGGTCGAGCAAGGCGACCTGACGGGAGATGTAGCCGTCGTCCTCCAACTGCTTGACCCGGCGCGAGCACGGCGACGGCGACAAGCCGATGCGTTCGGCCAACTCTTGGTTGGAGATCCTCGCGTCGCGCTGCAATTCCGCCAAAATACTCAGGTCGTATCGGTCAAGCTTGCTCATTGGGATGGCCTTTGTCGTAACTATTGCGGTGAATTATCCATGAAGGGTTAAAAATTGCGCAAGCACTGTTTATTGACGCAATCTTCGCAATCATCTGTCGGGCGCAGGCGGGTATCTTTATCAACAGAATCACCGCCTGGACAACAGTCCACAGCAGCTCGCCCAATCAGGCCTGCTGCGGCCGCCACCCCAGCAGGGTTGAGCCGGCCTCCAGGCTGCACACTGTCCACAAGACGGCGTGAGGTGAGCCAACGTCAAAAGCGTTGAGCCAGGACGAAGTTCTCAAGGGGTGGCCGACGGGTCACCCCTTTTCTTTTGCCTGCTGATAACCTGTGCGAGAACCGGGCCTGGCTTTTCCAGTCTCATGGACAGGCCCTAATCCGCAGTGAGGAATAGCATGAAGCGCATCTGGCGTTTGGCAGGTGTAGGTTTGCTGATGGTCACCGTTGGCGCCCAGGCAGTCGCCGACGAGCGTGACAACGCACCGCGCGGTGACGGCGGTGGTCAGCATGAAAGAGGGCCGGAGGGCGGTCGGCCTGGTGGAAATGAACAGCCGCGTCCGCAGAACAACCCACCGCGCCCGCAAAATGCCCCGCAACGGCCGGAAAACACTCAGGCCCGGCCCGAAAACAATCAGCCGCGCCCACAGAATCAGCATTTTGATCGCGGTGGCCAGAATGGTGGTGGCCAATGGCAGGGGCGCCCCCAAGGCAATGAGCAGGGGCGACCGGTGCAACCGCCGCAACCGCAACCGTCGAATAACCTGCCGATCCAGAGTCGCCCCGACACCGTGCGCCAGACCCAGGAACCCCGGCAGGGTTATTACCGCGACATCCCTCGACGCAATGATGGCAACTCGCACTGGGAAGCCGGCGGCCCAGGCTCTCGCCCCGGTGACAACCGCTGGCCAGGCCGCCCCGACGGGCACGGCAATGGCTGGGGCCCAGGCCCGCAACATCGCCCCGGCTACGTAGTCGACCGCTTCCCCGATCACAATTACCGCGTGCCTTACCGTGGCCAGGATTACTTCTACTCGGGCGGCTACTGGTACCGCCCGCAAGGCCCACGTTATGTGGTGGTGACGCCGCCGTATGGCATCCGCGTGCATTCCCTGCCGGACTATGCGCGTGAAGTGTGGATAGGCAGTGCGCTGTTCTTCCTCGCCGCGGGCTCTTACTACACCTACGAAAGCAGCTCCCAGCAGTACGTGGTGGTGCAACCGCCGACCGCCGTGCCGTCGCCACAGCCTACGCCGCAAGGTAATGGCTATGACGTGGTGGCGTATCCCGCCAACGGCCAGTCACCGGCCCAGGTGCAGCAGGACGGTTATGACTGTTATCGCTGGGCGGTGCAGCAAAGTGGTTTCGACCCGCAGCAAGTGACCTACGCCCCCGACCCGGCGGTGGTGCAAACCTACCGCCAGGCCCAGGGCAACTGCCTGAGCAGTCGCGGTTATCAGGTGCAGTACTAGGTTTTATTGCCCGTGACCACTTCCCGCGGGTCGGCGTGCACCAGCACTTCGGCGCGCGGGTAGGCTTTGTGAATGGCGTCGGCGGCCTGGTCGCTGATGCCATGGGCCACTGATAGCGTCAATTCCCCCGGCAGTTCCAGGTGCAGTTGCACAAACCAGTGGCTGCCGGAAATCCGCGTGCGCAAATCATGCGCACCCAACACCCCCGGTACGCCACGGGCCAGTTCCAGCATGTGCTGGCTGACGTCCGGCGGCAGCTCTTCATCCATCAGCACCGCAAAGCTTTCCCGGGCGATTTGGATCGCGCTCCACAAAATGTAGGCGGCGATGCCCAGGCCAAACCAGGCGTCGACTTGATGAAAGCCCATGCCCGCCAGCACCAGTGCCACGAGAATGCTGCCGTTGAGCATCAAGTCGGAGCGGTAGTGCAGCGAGTCCGCACGCACGGCGTTGGAGCCGGTTTCGCGGATCACCCGGTGTTGCAGCATCAACAGCGCCACCGTCAGTACCAGGGAAAAGATGATCACGCCAATGCTTAACCACGGCGCGCCCACCGGCTCTGGATGTTGCAGGCGCTCGTAGGCCTGGAACGCGATCAATACCGCACTGCCGCCGATAAACAGCGCCTGGGCCATGCCCGACAGCGACTCGGCCTTGCCATGCCCGTAACGGTGATCGTCATCGGCCGGGCGCAGGGCGTAATGCACCGCGACCAGGTTCAGCAGCGAAGTCACGCCGTCCAGCAGGGAGTCGGTCAAGCCGGCGAGCATGCTCACCGAGCCGCTGAGCCACCAGGCGATGGCCTTGGTGATAATCAGTGCACAGGCCACGCCCACCGACGCGCGGGTGGCCAGGCGCAGGAGCCTGGCGTGTTCGGGGCTGATGGTCATAGACGGTCCTTAAGCGGCGGGTTGCAGGCCCAGGCTGGCGAGTTGTTGCACGCTGCCCTTGAACTGGATCATGCGCGGGTCGTCGAGCGGCAGGGTGCGGCCGGTTTCTTTCTGGATGATGCTTTGCAGTTTGGCGTTGTCGACCTTGCCGTCGGCGCCAATGGCTTCGTGGAGTTTTTGCGGGTCGACCTGGGCGGTCTTGCCCGGTTCGAAATAGATTGCGCCGGTGGCGAAGTCCACGCCAAACGCGATCAGGCCAGGGATCACATAAAACAGCAGGCCCACGGCATCGAGCACGGCAATCGTCGGGTCGATCTTGCCGTCGATCTGGCCACGGCGGTCGGGGTAGAAAATCGAGCCGCAAGCCGTCAGTTGGCTCAGCAGGGTGACGGCGAGGACACCGCCGATGACACGGGAAGCGATACGCATGGAAACTCTCCTGAACACGGTTGATACGGGACTATATAGCAACGGTCTTATGGCAATGGCCTTGAGACCATCGTCGGCACTCGGCAGTTCGCCGTTATACTCGCCGCTCTGCTTTGGAGCCAGTATGAATTCGTTGCCGATTGATGATGTTTTACCCGCCCTGCGTGACGCCTTGGCGATTCGCCATGAGGCCGTGCTGGAAGCGCCGCCCGGCGCCGGTAAAACCACCCGTGTGCCGTTGGCGTTGTTGAATGAGCCATGGCTGACCGGGCAGACCATCCTGATGCTCGAACCCCGTCGTCTCGCCGCCCGTGCGGCGGCCGAACGCTTGGCCAGCGAGTTGGGCGAGAAGGTCGGTGAAACCGTCGGCTATCGCATCCGCCTGGACAGCAAAGTCGGCCCCAACACCCGCATCGAAGTGGTCACCGAAGGCATCCTCACCCGCCGCCTGCAGGACGACCCGGCGCTGGACGGCGTGGGCCTGCTGATCTTCGATGAGTTCCACGAACGCAGTCTTGATGCCGACCTGGCGCTGGCCCTGAGCCTGAACGGCCGCGAGCTGTTTCGCGATGAGCAACCGCTGAAAATCCTGCTGATGTCCGCCACCCTCGAAGGCGAACGCCTGGCCAGCCTGCTGGATGACGCGCCGATCCTGCGCAGCGAAGGGCGCATGTTCCCGGTGCAGATGCGCTGGGGGCGGCCGTACCAGCCGGGTGAATTCATCGAGCCGCGTGTGGTGCAAACGATCCTCGAAGCCCTGCATGACGAAACCGGCAGCGTGCTGGTGTTCTTGCCGGGGCAGGCGGAGATTCGCCGGGTCAACCAGCAGTTGGCCGATGCCTTGGGCGATCGCACCGATGTGCTGCTGTGCCCGTTGCATGGCGAGCTCGACCTCAACGCCCAGCGCGCCGCCATCGACCCGGCGCCCGCGGGCAAACGCAAAGTCGTGCTGGCGACCAACATCGCCGAGACCAGCCTGACCATCAACGGCGTGCGCGTGGTGATCGATGCCGGGTTGGCGCGGGTGCCGCGTTTCGACCCCGGCAGCGGCATGACCCGCCTCGACACCCAACGTATCTCCCGCGCCAGCGCCACCCAGCGCGCCGGCCGGGCAGGGCGCCTGGAACCTGGGGTGTGTTATCGCTTGTGGTCCGAGGACCAGCATGAAGGGTTGGCCGCGTACGGCAGTGCGGAAATTCTGGCGGCCGACCTGGCCGGCCTGGCGCTGCAGTTGGCGCGCTGGGGCGTCACGCCTGCGCAGTTGGTATGGCTGGATGTGCCGCCGACCGCTGCGTATGCCCAGGCTCAGGATTTGTTGCAGCGCCTCGGCGCCTTGAATGACGACACGCTCACCGCCCATGGGCAGAAGATGGCCGAACTGCCGGCCCATCCGCGTATCGCCCATTTGTTGCTGCGCGGGCAAGATCTCGGGTTGGCGGCGACGGCATGCGACGTGGCCGCCTTGCTGGGAGAGCGCGATATCTTGCGCGGTGGCGGTGCGGATTTGCACAGTCGGCTGGCGCTTCTGTCCGGCGAGGAGCGCGCACGCGGCACCCAAGGCGGCGTGCAGCGGGCCAAGCAACTGGCGCGACAATATCGTGGCTACTTGAGAGGCCAGGCGGCTCAACCCGTTGCCGACCCCGATCACCCGCGCTGGCTCGGTGCCTTGCTGGCCCTGGCCTACCCGGACCGTGTCGCCCAGCAACGGCGCCCCGGTGGTGCCGAATACCGCCTGGCCAACGGCCGCGCTGCAGTGTTCGCCGAGGCTGACAGCCTGATGAAGCAACCCTGGCTGGTCATCGCCGATCTGGGCAGTCGCCAGGGCCAGCGTGAAGAACGCATCTACCTGGCGGCGGATTTTGACCCGATGCTGTTCGACACGGTGCTCGCCGAACAAGTGTGCAACGTCGACCAGTTGGACTGGGATGAACGCGAAGGCGTGCTGCGCGCCGAACGCCAACGCAAAGTCGGCGAATTGGTGCTCAGCCGTGAGCCGTTGACCGGTCTCGACGAATCCGCACGCAGCCAGGCGCTGGTCAACCTGGTGCGCCGCAAAGGCCTGGAACTGCTGCCGTGGACGCCGGAGCTGCGCCAGTGGCAGGCCCGCGTCATGCTGCTGCGCCAGCTGGACGCCGGTAAAACCAGCGAATGGCCCGACATCAGCGACAAGGCGTTGCTCGCCAGCCTCGAGCACTGGCTGATGCCCTACCTGGGCAAAGTCTCGCGGCTGAGCCACTTTGCCAGCCTGGATATCTCCAGCTTCCTGCATAACCTGCTGCCCTGGCCGCTGCCCCAGCGCCTGGACGAACTGGCGCCGCAGCATGTGAAAGTGCCGTCGGGTTCGTCGGTGCGGCTGGACTACAGCGAGCAGCCGCCGATTCTGGCGGTGCGTTTGCAGGAATTGTTCGGGCTGGCGGATACACCGCGCATTGCCGGCGGACGCCAGGTGGTGAAGCTGCACCTGCTGTCCCCGGCGCGTCGGCCGGTGCAGGTGACGCAGGACTTGGCGAACTTCTGGCGCAGTACCTATGCCGAGGTGAAGAAGGATTTGAAGGGGCGGTATCCGAAGCACTATTGGCCGGATGATCCGTTGGTGGCTGAAGCAACTGCGCGGATAAAACCTCGCAAGTCGTAACGCCACAGGTCCAAATGTGGGAGGGGGCAAGCCCCCTCCCACATGGGTTTTGCGGTGTTGGTTATGGCGCGGCGGGCAGCAGGAAGCGGGCAATCACCGGAAGATGGTTGGAAATACGCAACGTATCCTCCTGGCGCACCTTCGCCTCCACCCGCTTGATCCGCGGGCTGTAGAACAGGTAGTCCAGCGTGCGGTCGGGCCCGTCCACGCTCGGGTCGTTGGGGAAGTGGGTCAACCATTTCTCACGGTCAATCCCGCTGGATTGGCTATTGCTCGGGATCATCGGGTACTTGTCCCACAGCAAATGCAGCTCGCTGTCCGGCGAATACTGCCCGCGCTTGCCGGCGTCCAGGCGCAGGAATTGCCCCAGGGGCAGCAGGTTGAAATCGCCCCCGATCAGCCAGGGCGTGCCACGGCCTTCGAATTTATCCAGCAGCTTGACCGTGGTTTTTACCTGTTCCTGCACCGCACTGCGCCCAGGGCTGTCACCGTCCAGGCGGGTATTGAGCACGGCCAGTTGGCCACCGTCGCTCAGCGGCAGGTAGGTCAACAGCAGGGCGGGCTTGGGTTGGAACTGGCGGCTGATGATATTGGCTTCGGGCGCCGGCAGCTGCAGGCGTTCGGCGTGCTCGATCTGGTAGCGGCTCAGTGTCGCCAGCTTGCGACCGACGCTGCCGAAGATATGCCAGTCGGGAACAAAGTCGGCCTTCCAGTCGAAGGCCTGGACGCTGCAGGGGTAGAGGTCGACCAGGCGCTCTTGCAGCAGGGCAAGCTGGTCCTGGTAATGGGAGGGCTTGGCGTTTTCGTCGAGTTCCTGCAGCAGCAGGATGTCGGGTTGTTCATCGCGAATCACCCGTGCCACTTCGTCGAGGCTGGCGGCCATGTCTTCCACGGTGGGACGGTCGTCCGGGCCACTGCCGTCGGCGGTGTCGTACCAGAACACGTAGTTCTTGCCGGCCAGGTATTGGACGTTCCAGGTCATGACCTTGAGCGCCTGCCCCGGCAGCAGCGTGGGCGCACGCGGTGCAACGCAGCTCACCGGCAGGGTTTCCTTCGGCTCGGGGCGCCAGGTCAGGCTGTAGATCAGGGTGACGAGCAGGCCTGTGATGATCAACAGGCCCAGCAGGGTGATGCGCAATAAACGGGTCATCGGCTCGGCTTATAGCGTTTCAGGAGTGGCACGGAGCATATCACCGTGCGTCTGCATCGCCACCGATCAGCATGAATAAACGAAACAGCACCACGCTGGTAAACAGTTGCAGGAAGCTGTGGGCGCTGTCCAGCAACAGTCCCAGCAGCGGCGCAGGCTCGGGATACGCCGCAACACTGGCGCCCTTGAGCAGCCACAAGGGGGTCATCACACACAGCAGGCACACCAGGATCATCCAGAAATGCCCACGGCTCAGGCGGAAGCTTTCCTTCATCGCCTCCAGCGCCGGCATGCCGCGCAGCACCAGCAGGTACTCGGCAAAGGCCAGCACCACCATCAGCCACAGGCCCGGCAGGAAGTACAGCGACAGCCCCAAGAGGATCAGCAGCGTGCTCATGGCCGTCAGCAGGGCGAAGCGCGGCCACAGGGTGAGGGCCATGGCCCATATATCTTTAGTGCGCGGCGACTCGCCCCGTGTGCGAGCATCCAGAAACAGGATCAGCGCGCCGGTGTACAGCGGGTACACCAGCAACCCCACCACCACGCTGTAGCCGGGGAACGCATCCGGGCCCACCACGTGGTTGAGCACCTGTTGCAGCAGGGCTTCGAAAATCACCAACGGCAAGCACAGCTGGACGATGGCGCCCAGGTTGCGTTGGGTGAAGCGGAAAGAGTCGCGCAATACGTCTAACGGATTCATCAAGTTCATCGCAGGCCTGAAAGCAAGGGCAACACTTTAACCGATCATCACTGGCGGTAAGCAAACGTAAACCTTGAGTAAAGACCATTGAAACAACTCGTAACACCCCCATAACTAGGACGGCGCCTGATTAAAGGCGACACCACGATTTCTACCGGCAATCTAACGAGGTCGCCATGAACAGCGAAGAGCAAACCCTGATCGATGGACTGTTTTCACGGTTGCAACAAGCCGAAACGGACTCAGCCCCCCGCGACGCCCAGGCCGAAGCGCGGATCAAGGAGCACATGACTCGCCAACCTGCCGCTGGGTACTACATGACCCAGTCGATTTTGGTGCAGGAACACGCGCTCAAGAGTCTCGACGCGCAGAACAAACAGCAGGCGCAGCAGATCCAGCAATTGCAGGATGAGCTGCAACGGGCTAAATCAGCACAACCTGCGCCTTCGAGTGGCGGGGGGTTCTTGTCGAGCATCTTTGGCGGCGGCGGTTCCCGTGACCCGCAACCCGCCCAAACTGCGCCGACGTCCTCCGGCGGTGGCTGGCGTGAACCGGCACGGCCGTCCTTTGGCCAGCCGGCGCCGCAGCAGAATTATCAACAGCCGCAACAGGCGCCCGCCGCAGCGCCAGTGGGCAGCGGTTTCCTCGGCGGCGCGATGAAAACCGCTGCCGGCGTGGCCGGTGGTGTGTTGCTGGCCGAAGGTATCAGCAGCCTGTTCAACCACAACTCGCAACAACCGCAAGTGGTGGAAGAAATCATCCGCGAAGAGCCGGCGCCTGCCAGTGACAACGGCAACTGGGGCAATGATGACCAGAAGTTTGCCGGTAACGACAGTTGGGGCAGCAACAGCTCGGACAGCTTCGCCGACAGCGATTATTCCGACGACTCTTCCTCTTTCGGCGATGACGATTCCTTCGTCTGACGCATCTTGGCCGGGGCGCTTCGTCGCCCCGGTCTGATTTTTACCGGCAACTCACTCGCGGCTGGCATACTGGCACCCTTTCCGGGCCCTGGCGCCTGGCTGTCATGAGGAAGTGCGGTGAAGAAAATTGCAGTGTTCGCCGATGTTCAGAACCTCTATTACACCGTCCGCCAGGCCTATGGTTGCCACTTCAACTACGCCGCTTTGTGGGCTGATATCAGCTCGCGCGGGCAGATCGTCGAGGCGTATGCGTATGCCATCGACCGTGGCGACAGCAAGCAGCAGCAATTCCAGCAGATCCTGCGCAACCTGGGCTTTACGGTAAAACTCAAGCCCTACATCCAGCGCAGCGACGGTTCGGCCAAGGGCGACTGGGACGTGGGCATCACCATCGACATCATGGACGCCGCCGACCACGTCGACGAAATCGTGCTGGCTTCCGGCGACGGTGATTTCGACATGCTGCTCGACCGCATCATCAATAAGCATGGCGTCGAAGCGGTGGCCTACGGCGTACCGGGGCTGACGGCCAACTCGCTGATACGCGCGGCCAGCCGCTACGTGCCGATCGAAGGCGCGCTGCTGCTCAAATAGAGCGCGGCGGCTTAATAAACAGTTAGACGGAGTGGGAACAGGTTTGGAACGTATAGCGGTCATCGACTTTGAAACCACCGGCATTACGCCGAACAGTCATTGCCGGGCCACGGAGATCGCCGTGGTCATCCTTGAGCGTGGCCAGATCGTTGACCGCTACCAGAGCCTGATGAACGCCGGCGTGCGCGTGCCGGGCTTTATCGAACAACTCACCGGCATCAGCAACGCCATGCTGCGCAGCGCGCCACCGGCCGAGCGGGTGATGAACGAAGTCAACGAATTCGTCGGGACTACGCCACTGATGGCGCACAACGCCGCGTTCGACCAGAAGTTCTGGGACTACGAACTGGGCCTGATCCGCCGCACCCGCCTGCAAAAATTCGCCTGCTCTTTGCTACTGGCCCGCCGCCTCATGCCGGCCGCGCCCAACCACAAGCTCGGCACCCTCAACGCCTACGCGCAACTGCCCCACACCGGCAAGGCTCACCGGGCGATGGCGGATGCGGAAATGGCGGCCAACCTCACAGCCCATTTGGCCCAGGAACTGCGCCGTACGCACGGCTTGCGCGAACTGTCCCATGAGCTGCTGTGCACCTTGCAGAAAGTGCCGGCGGCGAAGATCAATGAACACCTGAAGAAGCATCGCGGGTTCTGACCTCGCCACAATGCCCTGCGGGCGTGTGCTTTTGTGGTGAGCGGGCTTGCTGTGGTGAGCGGGCTTGCTGTGGTGAGCGGGCTTGCCCCGCGCTGGGCTGCGAAGCAGCCCCAAAACCTGATACTCCGTTCTATCTGACAGAACGCGGCGTCCTTAGTGGGGCTGCTCCGCAGCCCAGCGCGGGGCAAGCCCGCTCACCACAAAAAGCCCGCTCACCGCCCGCTGTTGCGCCTTCATCGCTTCACTCGACGCATGCGCCGTCTCCACCGCGCAATGCAGTAAATCCGCCGCATGGGCGAGGGCGTCTTCGAAACTCAGGTTGTCGTTCAGGGCGAAATGAGGTGCGTCCGGGGCGCAGGCTTTGAGGTAGTAGTCGATGGCTCGGCGGTTGAGCAGGTCGTCTTCGCTGGGGAAGGCCACGCCGTTGTCAGTTGATGCGGAAGTTGCTTTAACCATGTTGAGACCTCCAGGATATTTAACTCGCTCCTTCCGTCAATTTCGGCTTGCACTTCCGGTCATCGAGAGGCCGATGACGCGAGGCAGGTTAGTTGTGCTGTCTCAGCGGGACAAGGGGGGCAAACCTCACTCGGAAATTTCCCGCATATGAATACGATCGATCTTGCTGGCCATTAAAAACTGCCCTCTGGTATCTATTCAGTTATTCAGGGGGGAAGGAGACTGGGTAAATGAGGGCCGATATCAGCGAAAAGGTCATGCAATTGTTTGTCGACATCTGCGGCTTCATCGACCGAAGCCAGGTGTCGGAACAAACGGATTTTATTCACGACTTTAAGATCATTGATGACGACCTGACCTGCTTTGTCATGCAGATCAAATGGCAGTTCAATCTACACGCCACTCAGGCGGATTGGGACCACATCACCACGATCAACCAGATTGTCGATTTGATTGTTCAGCGCTCATAGCAGCGTTGAAGCAACTGAGTCGTCAGGGGATAAACGCCATCACCGATGCGGGTGATCCTGAACCGCCCTCCAGTCCCAGTACACCGATCACTAAGGTGGCGCCCCTGGCCGGTAAGCGGTCGAGATTGCTCAAACATTCCAGCACAATCCCATTCCTGCCCAACACGGCGTGGTTTGTCACAAATGCAGCGCTCTGTCCCGGATCAACCCCGTGAGTATCTATCCCGACTCCGGCAATCTGGCGTTGCTCAAGCAAGAACCGGATCGCCGCCTCGCCAATGCCCGGGAAGTGGGAGCCTTGCGCGTCCAGCCCGAAAAACGCTGTCGGATCGTTCCAAAGATGCTGCCAGCCGGTGTACATCAGTACCACGCAACCCGCTTCGATGAGGCCGTGCACGCGTTCCCACGCTTCAATATCCTGCGGGCAGATTTCGTAATTCGGGTTGCTTTGGGTTCTACCGCGCACATCTATCACCACGGCAGGGCGTACCAAGTCTTCGGGTTGATAGCCTTCAATTCCCATTCCGTCAGCATAGAAACTATTCGGCGCATTCATATGCGTGGCGCTGTGTTCACCCATGCTGAAGCGCCGTAGGAAATAGCCGTCCTTTTCCAACGAAGCGACGTCTTCGAACGCCACGGGGGGATCGCCCGGCCACAGCGGGATACGCGGACTGATCGGGTGACTGAGGCTGACGACCTTGCTGAGCTTACCCACCATTTTTGCCCTCCAACTGCCCCAACGGCACCCGCCGCTCTATCGCACTCGACAAAATAATCGAGGTCTTGCTGAACCCGAACTTCGCGATCCGGTTGATCAAATTCTCCAGCTCAGGCATCGACCCCACCGCCGCCTGCATGATCACGCACGGATCGCCGGTCACCCGATGGCACTCCGTCAGTTCGGGGATTTCCGCCAGCGCGTCGTACACCTTCTGACTGCCATGATTGGTCAACCGCAGCTCAATCACGCATTGGATCGGCAACCCCACCTTGGATAAATCCACCTTGGCCTGATACCCGGTGATCACCCCGCTGGCCTCCAATTTGGCCACGCGCTCGGCCACGGCGGGGGCGGAGAGGTTTACCGTGCGGGCCAATTGCGCGTAGGACGCGCGGCCGTCTTCGAGCAGGGCGCTGAGGAGCATACGGTCGTATTTGTCCATGATAAGGCTCCAGTTGCGTGCGGCTTTCGAAAACACGGGTTATAGCGTTCATAACCATGCTTTGAAAAGTGTAACGGCGTTTTAAACAGGTTTTGTAACTTATGTTTAACGACCTGCTTTTTTAGAATAAGCCTCCTATCTCCTGCCGCAGAGCTACCCAATGCCTGGCCCACGTCGCTTCCCCTTACCGTTGATCGCTGCCTTTTTTGCGTTGTATGTGATTTGGGGGTCCACCTATTTGGTGATTCGCATCGGCGTGGAGTACTGGCCGCCGCTGATGCTGGGCGGAATTCGTTTTCTGGTGGCGGGTGCGGCGATGTACGGGTTTTTGCGCTGGCGTGGAGCGCCGGCGCCGACGTGGGAGCAGTGGAAGGCGGCGGCCAAGATTGGCATTTTGCTGCTGACCTTCGGCAATGGCGCAGTGAGTGTGGCCGAGCACACTGGCGTGTCGTCCGGCGTGGCGGCACTGGCGGTGGCGACCGTACCGCTGTTCACGTTGTTGTGCGGTTATTTCTGGGGCGCGCGCAATACCCGGCTGGAATGGGCGGGCGTGATCTTGGGGATGATCGGCATCGCTATGCTCAATATGGGCAGCACGTTGCAATCGAGCCCGATGGGTGCTGCTTTGCTGCTGTTTGCTGCGGCGTCGTGGGCGTTTGGTTCGGTGTGGAGCCGGCGCCTGCCGTTGCCACCGGGAGCCATGGCCAGCGCTGCGGAAATGCTGGTGGCCGGCGTGACGCTGTTGATCGCCAGCGCGCTCACCGGCGAACGCCTGCAAGCCATGCCGCCGCTGGAAGGCTGGCTGGCCCTGGCGTACCTGGCCGTGTTCGGCTCGATCATCGCCTTCAACGCTTATATGTACCTGCTCAAGCACGTACGCCCCGCAGCGGCGACCAGTTATGCCTACGTCAACCCCGCAGTGGCGGTGTTGCTGGGGATCGTGTTTATCGGCGAGACCATCGGCCTGGAAGAAGCCTTGGCGATGTTGGTGATCATCAGCGCGGTGCTGCTGATCAGCTTGCCCCAGTGGCGAAAGCCCAAGCCGGAAATAAGGTAAACTGCGGCGCATTACGCCCTTGCGCTGAATTTTTCCTACGGTAAACACATGACTTTCGCCTCCCTTGGCCTGATCGAACCCTTGCTGCGCGCCCTTGAGACGCTTGGCTACCAGACCCCGACGCCGGTGCAGGCGCAAGCCATTCCGGCGGTGCTGGCCGGTCGCGACCTGATGGCCGCGGCCCAGACCGGCACCGGCAAAACCGCCGGTTTTGCCGTGCCGCTGCTGCAACTGCTGACCACCGAAGGGCCGAAAGTCGCCGCCAACTCGGCGCGTGCGCTGATCCTGTGCCCGACCCGCGAGCTGGCCGAGCAGGTTCATGCCAGCGTCGCCGAGTACGCCCAACACCTGCCACTCACCACCTACGCGGTGTACGGCGGCGTGAGCATCAACCCGCAGATGATGAAGCTGCGCAAAGGTGTCGATATTCTGGTCGCCACGCCTGGCCGCCTGATCGACCTGTTCCGCCAGAACGCGCTGAAACTCAACCAGCTGCAAACCCTGGTGCTGGATGAAGCCGACCGCATGCTCGACCTGGGCTTCTCCGAAGAGCTGGCGAACATCTACCGCATGTTGCCGAAAAAGCGCCAGACCCTGCTGTTCTCCGCGACCTTTTCCGATGAGATCCGCCTGCTGGCCGGGCAGATGCTCAACGACCCGCTGACCATCGAAGTCAGCCCGCGCAACGTCGCCGCCAACACCGTGAAGCAGTGGGTGGTGCCGGTGGACAAGAAGCGCAAGCCGGAGCTGTTTGTGCACTTGATGCGCAAAGGCCGCTGGAAGCAGGTGCTGGTGTTCGCCAAGACCCGTAACGGCGTGGATGCGCTGGTGGATAAGTTGCAAGGCCTGGGCATCAACGCCGACGGTATCCACGGCGACAAGCCACAAGCCACTCGCCAACGTGCGCTGGACCGCTTCAAGTCGAGCGAAGTGCAGATCCTGGTGGCCACCGACGTGGCGGCCCGTGGCCTGGACATCGAAGATTTGCCGCTGGTGGTCAACTTTGACCTGCCGATCGTGGCCGAGGATTACATCCACCGCATCGGTCGTACCGGGCGTGCGGGCAACACCGGCGAAGCGATTTCCCTGGTGTGTGCCGATGAAGTAAACATGCTGTCGGCGATCGAGATGCTCACGCGTCAGACCCTGACGCGCAAGATGGAGCCGGACTTCGAACCGGAGCACCGTGTGCCGGACACCGACGCCAGCGGGCAGGTGGTGAAGAAGCCGAAGAAACCGAAGAAGCCTAAGGCGTCAGGGGGTGGCGGTAAGCGCAACCTGGGCAAGTGGGTGGACAGCGGGGATGCGGCGCCGGTGGAGCCTTCGATCAAGCCGGTGCGCAAGGTGCCTGTGTTTAATACGGGGCCGCGTAAGAAGAAGTGATTTTTCGGCGCTGCTGATGGCCTCATCGGGGGCAAGTCGAATCGTCGCACCGCCCCTCCCACATTTGACTGTATTCACACATCAAAATGTGGGAGCTGGCTTGCCTGCGATGCCGGCTCTGGATTCACCGCACATCTCAGCGCTTAAGCCATTCCAACATCCCCCGCCCAGCCGCCCTTCCGCTGGCAAAGCATCCTGTCAGTAGGTAGCCCCCGGTCGGCGCTTCCCAATCCAGCATCTCCCCCGCACAAAACACCCCCGGCAACTGCTTGAGCATCAAACGCTCATCCAACGCCTCAAACGGCACGCCACCTGCGGTGCTGATGGCTTCATCCATCGGCCGTGTCTTCACCAATATCAGCGGCAAGGCCTTGATATCCACCGCCAGTTGCGCCGGGTCATTGAAGTGCCCGGCCGGTGCCAACTCACGCAACAGCGCGGCCTTCACCCCCTCCAACCCCAATTGACTGTGCAAATGCTTGCTCATCGAACGTGAACCGCGCGGCTTGGCCAAGGCGGCCTGGACCTTGTCCAGCGGCTTGCTCGGCAGCAAGTCGATATGCACGGTGGCCGATCCGTTGCGATTGATCGCCTCACGAATCGGCGCCGACAGTGCATAGATCAAACTGCCTTCGATACCGGTCGCCGTGACCACGCATTCGCCCAGCCGAGGTTTGTCATCCGCCAGCCCAATGGCAACGTTCTTCAGCGGCGCGCCGGCGAATTTGCTGACCATCAATTCGCTCCAGGCCGACACCTCGAAGCCGCAGTTGCTCGGTTGCAGGGGGGCGTAGGGCACGCCTTTGTCTTCCAGCAACTTGAGCCAGGCACCGTCGGAACCCAGGCGCGACCAACTGCCACCGCCCAACGCCAGCAGCACGGCGTCGCTGTGGACAACTTTATCGCCGTCCGGGCTGTGGATAAGTAAACCACCCTCTGCATTCCACCCCACCCAACGATGCCGGGTGTGGATAACGACGCCTTGTTCGCGCAGGCGCTTGAGCCAGGCGCGCAGCAGCGGGGCGGCTTTCATATCGGTAGGGAATACTCGGCCGGAGGTGCCGACGAAGGTCTCGATGCCCAGGCCGTGAATCCATTCGCACAACGCCTCGGCGCCAAACCCACGCAGCAGTGGCGCCATGTGCGGCGCACGTTCGGCATACCGGGAGAGAAACGCCGGGTACGCCTCGGAGTGGGTGATGTTCATGCCGCCCACGCCGGCCAGCAGGAATTTGCGCCCCACCGAGGGCATGCCGTCGTACAGGTCCACGCGCACGCCCGCTTGGCTCAGGACTTCGGCCGCCATCAGCCCGGCAGGGCCGCCACCGATCAGGGTGACGTGGTGAGGTGAGGTCTGGGGCATGGGCAGGGCTTTGGTGGCTTGAATAGGCCGCGTATTCTACCCGACGACAGCGTGGCTGCCTGATCAAAAAACGTACACTTTCCTACAAGCCTTACGGCTGCTTGCTTTCAGAGGCTTACGCTCAAGTTATCCACAGGTGGTTCCACAGGCAATGTGGGTAACGCCCACGGTTCAATGACAACCTGATGACGTCCACACCCGTTGCGCACTGTGGTGCAGGATGCCGTGGCGACGGGCCAGGGCGGGGCGGTCCTTGCTGTAGCCGCCGCCGATCACACCCATCACCGGAATATCGCGGCCCAGGCAGTGGCGCATCACGCTTTCGTCGCGGGCGGCGACGCCGGCGTCTGTCAGCTTGAGGTAACCGAGGGCGTCGTCCTTGTGCACATCGACGCCGGCGTCGTAGAGCACCAGGTCCGGTTGATACAGCGGCAGCAGGTAGTTGAGCGCGTCGTCCACCACCTTGAGGTAATCGGCATCGCCCATGCCCATGGGCAGCGGAATGTCCCAGTCGCTCTGGGCCTTGCGTGCGGGGAAGTTCTTTTCGCAGTGCAGCGACACGGTGATGGCATCCGGCGTGTCGTGGAGGATGCGCGCGGTGCCGTCGCCCTGGTGCACGTCGCAATCGAAGATCAGCACGCGGTTGACCCGGCCGCTGGCCAGCAGGTAATGGCTGATCACCGCCAGGTCATTGAAGATGCAAAAGCCCGCCGGGTAATCGTAATGGGCGTGGTGGGTGCCGCCCGCCAGGTGGCACGCCAGGCCGTGTTCCAGCGCCTGTTCTGCCGCGAGAATCGAGCCGCCGACCGCACGCACGGTGCGCCGGGCCAGGGCTTCGTTCCACGGCAGGCCGAGGCGGCGCTGGTCTTCGCGGGACAGTTCGCCACTCATGTAGCGTTCGATATACCCCGTGTCATGGGCCAGGGCCAGAATCTGCGCTGGGCACAGCTGCGGGCGCAGCAATTGGCTGTCCTCGGTCAGGCCACTGTCCACCAGGTGGTCGCGCAACAGGCGGAATTTGTCCATGGGGAACCGATGTTCCGCCGGGAACTCGGGGCTGTAGTCATCGTGGTAGATCAATGGCAAAGGCATGGGATTTTCTGACGGGAACCTGCGAGGGATCTTAACAGCGCGGTACACTCACGCACATGGCAAGGGAGGGGACCCATGGAGCCGATACTTGAATTGGAAAGCGCACGCCTGGTGCTGCGCCAATGGCGCGACAGCGACCTGCTGGAATTTGCACGCATGTGCGCCGACCCGCAGGTGATGCGCTATTTCCCGGCCACGTTGAGCCACCTGGAAAGCGCCGCCTTGATCGGCCGGATTCGCGGCCACTTCGCCGAATACGGCTTTGGCCTGTGGGCGTTACAGCGCAAGGACACGGGTGAATTCATCGGCCTCACCGGGCTGGCGAATGTCAGCTTTGAAACCGACTTTACCCCGGCGGTGGAAATCGGCTGGCGCCTGGCCCGCGAGCACTGGGGCCTGGGATACGCCAGCGAGGCGGCCTGGACGGCGTTGCGCTGTGGTTTCGACCGTTTGCAGTTGGACGAAATCGTCGCGTTCACCACCGAAGCCAATCTGCCATCACAAAAAGTCATGCAGGCCATCGGTATGCATTACGATCCGCTGGCAGATTTTGAACACCCCAAGGTCGCAGCCGATGACCCGCTGCGCCATCATGTTTTGTATCGCATCACCCGCGCCCAATGGTTGGACACGCTGCACGGATAGGCAGCCCGGAATGCCCCGTAGATTTTAGGAGTTGCTCTATGAGCCAAGTATTGGAAGATCTGGTGGACTTGCTGACCCTGGAGCCGATCGAGGAAAACCTCTTTCGCGGCCGCAGCCAGGACCTGGGCTTTCGCCAATTGTTTGGTGGCCAGGTGCTCGGCCAGTCGTTGTCGGCAGCCAGCCAGACCGTAGAAGAAGCGCGGCATGTGCATTCCCTGCACGGTTATTTTCTGCGCCCTGGCGACGCGAAGTTGCCGGTGGTTTACTCGGTGGACCGCGTGCGCGACGGCGGCAGTTTCAGTACGCGCCGCGTGACGGCGATCCAGAAGGGCCACCCGATCTTCACCTGCACCACTTCGTTCCAATACGACGAACAAGGCTTCGATCACCAGACCACCATGCCCGTAGTGGTCGGTCCGGAAAACTTGCCGTCGGAGCTGGAACTGACCCAGCAGCGGGCGCACCTGATCCCCGAGCACATGCGCGACAAGCTGCTGTGCCCCAAACCGATCGAAGTGCGCCCGGTGACCGAGAAAGACCCGTTCAACCCGCAGCCCTCCGACCCGGTCAAATATGTGTGGTTCCGCGCCGACGGCGCCCTGGCCGACACGCCGGCGTTGCATAAGTACCTGCTGGCCTACGCCTCGGACTTCGGCCTGCTGACCACCTCCTTGCTGCCCCACGGCAAGACCGTGTGGCAGAAAGACATGCAAGTCGCCAGCCTCGACCACGCGTTGTGGTTCCATGCCGACCTGCGTGCCGATGATTGGCTGTTGTACGCCATGGACAGCCCGTGGGCCGGCAATTCCCGTGGGTTCTCCCGTGGCAGCGTGTACAACCGCGCCGGGCAATTGGTGGCCTCGGTGACGCAGGAAGGTTTGATTCGTCATCGCAAGGATTGGGCATGAGCCTGGCGGACGTCAGGCACTGGGTGTTCGACATGGACGGCACCCTCACGGTGGCCGTGCATGACTTTGCGGCCATTCGCGTGGCGCTGGAGATTCCACCCGAGGACGACATCCTCACTCACTTGGCGGCATTGCCGGGGGAGGTCGCGACGGCCAAGCATGCCTGGCTGCTGGAGCATGAACGGGAGCTGGCGCAGCGTTCCGTCGCGGCTGAAGGCGCCGTGGAACTGGTGCGCGAGCTGGCCGGGCGGGGTGATCGCCTGGGTATCCTGACCCGCAATGCGCGGGAATTGGCACATATAACGCTGGAGGCGATTGGCCTGGCGGACTGCTTTGCCGTCGAGGATGTGCTGGGGCGTGACGATGCGCCGCCGAAGCCGGACCCGGGTGGTTTGCTGAAACTGGCAGCAGCCTGGGACGTGGCGCCCAGCGAGATGGTGATGGTCGGCGATTATCGCTTTGACCTGGACTGTGGCCGGGCGGCGGGGGCGCGGACGGTGTTGGTGAACCTGCCGGAAAATCCCTGGCCTGAATTGGCGGATTGGCATGCCGAGGATTGTGCGGTGCTGCGCCGGATGATCCAGCCCATACGCTGACAATCAAATGTGGGAGGGAGCTTGCCCCCTCCCACATTTTTAATCCGGTTTCGGCAGTTATTTCCCGAAGAGTACTTTCTGGCCTTCCGGCGACGTAAACATCCCATCCCCGTTATGCCCCACCCCCGGCACCTCCACCAGCCTATGGCTCAACTGCGGATGCCGCTGCTTGAGGTAGTCAAAATAGTTGTGCCCGCGAATCAGGCGATACGCGCCCTGGGTCTCGGCGGCGCAGCTTTTATCCAGCGCGGGATGGTTCGGGTCGGTGTCTTGCTGGCCCAGCAGGTAGGTGATGTTGCGTGACACGTACGTTTTTTCAAGCTGCTCGGCGCTCTGACCTTTGGCGTAGTCCGGCAGGTTTTGCATGCCGTATTTCCAGTCGTTGAAACCGGGACAACTGGCGGTGTCGAACTTCACCGGGCGCTGCGGGCTGAAGTAGGCGTAGGACGACGGGTTGGCCACCACGTAGCGCAAGCTGATGCCTTCGGTCTGCAGCATCGGGTGGTCGTGGCCCGTGAGGGCGAAACGCTGCACCACCTGGCCGCCGCCGGAGTGGCCGGCGACCACGATTTCTTTCAGCGCCGGGAACAATGTGCGGTTGCCCAGGTGCTTGATAATCTGGTCCAGCGCGCCGTAGGAACTGATTTGGCCCGGCCCGGTCGAGGGCTCGCCGGCCATCCAGTCGTTGCCCTTCCAACGCAGTACCGAGTTGCCCAGGTGGTTGCGCTTCACGTCGGACGCGTTGAGAAACTGCGGCGCGATCACCAGCGTGCTGGCGGTAAGCCCGGCATGCTCGGCGGCATCTTCACCGCTTTGCAGGTAGGTCTGCGCATTGCGCAGGCGGCCGTGCACGATGATCAAGGCGCGGGTGACCGTGGGCAGTGGCTGTCGCCAGTCCTGGCTCAAGCCCAGGCTGAGGTCGCCGGCCTCCAGGTGGAAACGATCGGGACTGACTTCTTTGACGCCATGCTCTTTTACGACAGGCTCGGCGGCCAAGGCGGAACAGGTGACTAGCGCACCCAGCAGCAATCCCAATCGTTTATTCATCTAGAGGCTCTTGGCGGCAAAGGTGTCGCATTGAGTGATCTGGCCCTGGGCGAAGCCGGTCTTGAACCAGCGCACGCGCTGCGCCGAGGTGCCGTGGGTAAACGAGTCCGGCACGACGCGCCCTTGACCCTGTTGCTGCAAGCGGTCATCGCCAATGGCGTTGGCCGCATTCAGTGCTTCCTCAATGTCACCGGGTTCCAGCCAGTTCAGGCGCTTTTGCGCACGGTTGGCCCACACCCCGGCGAAGCAGTCGGCTTGCAGCTCCTGACGCACCAACAGGCCGCCGTCGCCTTGCATCTGGCGGCCTTGCTGGCGTGCGGCCTGGATCTTCGACGAAATGCCCAGCAGTGTCTGCACGTGGTGCCCGACTTCGTGGGCGATCACATAGGCCTGGGCGAAGTCGCCGGCGGCCTGGAAGCGTTGCGACATTTCCCGGAAGAAGTCCAGGTCCAGGTACACCTGTTGGTCAGCCGGGCAATAGAACGGGCCACTGGCCGAGGTGGCGCCACCGCAGGCGGAGTTGACCCGGCCACGGAACAGAATCAGTTTCGGGTTCTTGTACGCCAGGCCGTTTTCCTTGAACACCTGGCCCCAGGTGTCCTCGGTATCGCCCAACACGGCCCGTACAAAATCGGCTTGTTCATCGTTGGCCGGCGGCGCCTCGCGCGATTGGGTGCTCACCGAGGGCGCCTGTTCCATCTGGCCGGTCAGTTGGCCGAGGATCTGCAACGGGTCCTGGCCGGTCATCCAGCCGATGCCGACGATCAGCACAATCGCCGTCAGGCTCAAGCCTTTACCGCCCCCAAAGCGCATGCCGCCGCCACCCCCGCCACTGTCATCGCGGGCATCCACCACGTTGTCGCTGCGTCGGCCTTTTTTCCATAGCATGGGGCAATCCTCTTGATGAACGGTCCTACAGGGATGTTGGTTGAGTATGGCCGTTATTAGCGGCAATACCCTTCGCCGGTATCGACAATCAGGCAGTCCTTTTTATCCGCCAGCCATTTCAGCCCGGTGGCTTCACCGTCACCGGCGCGCAGCAGTTGCGGGCCGTCCGGGCGGTTGAAGGCGATGCCGTCTTCATTGGCCTCACCTTTGAAGGTGCCGGCGTCATCGGCGTCGAGGCCGTATTGCATGGTGAGGAGGTAGTGACCACGGCCGATGCTGTCATCCTTGGCGATGGTCAGGTACAGGCCTTCGACGCCGATCCACTTGCCCACCCATTTGTCGGTTGGCGGCGTTTGCGGCACGAGGGTCGCTTGTACGGACGCCGGTGCGGGTTTTGGCGCTTCCTTGGATTCCTGATTACAGGCAGTCAGCAGAGCAAGGGCAGACAGAATAAAAAGCGTTTTTTTCATAGCGGCAAGGCCTTGGTTAAAAAGTGTACAGCGCGAGGGCAATCGTGCAGCGTTGGACTCGAATCCCGTGATTTAGTGCGCTGTTCGCCCGGTGTTTGGTTATGCTCTTGGGGCAGACTCCGGCCCGGCTGCTAGATTACCGGGTTGAGCGCTGCTTCGTTCAGTGCTCAGCGTTCAGCTCGCCACGCAAGAGAATCCAATGACTGTCAGTACCCCCCTTTCCGGCATCAACCATCCTTTCAAAGGCATTCTGCTGATTGTACTGGCGACGTTCCTGTTCTCCAGCCACGATGCCCTGTCCAAATACCTGGCCGGGTTCTACCCGATCGTGATGGTGGTGTGGGCGCGGTACCTGGTGCACACCTTGTTGATGGCCGGCATTTTCCTGCCGCAATCGGGGTTGCGCGTACTGCGCAGCAAACGGCCGGGGATGCAGGTGGTGCGGGCGCTGTGTCTGCTGGGCACCAGCTTGTTCTTCACGGCGGCGCTGCATTACATCCCCTTGGCCGAAGCCACGGCAGTGAACTTCCTGGCGCCCATCCTGGTGACGGCGCTATCGGTGCCGCTGCTGGGTGAGCACGTGACACGCGGCCAATGGCTGGCGGTGATCTGTGGCTTTATCGGGGTGCTGGTGATCATCCATCCAGGCGGCGAACTCTTCACGCCGGCGGTGTTGCTGCCGCTGTGTTCGGCGCTGTTCTTCTGCTTCTACCAACTGCTCACGCGCATCCTGAGTAAGTTCGACACCCCCACCACCAGCAACTTCTTTGCCGGGCTGTGCAATACCTTGGTGATGAGCGCCATGGTGCCGTTCTTCTGGCAGATCCCCACGCTGTGGCATGGCGTGTTGATGCTGGCCCTGGGCACGTGCGGCATGACCGCGCACTTGATGTTGACCCAGGCGTTCCGCTTCGCGGCGCCGGCCTTGCTGGCGCCGTTCGGCTATTGCCAGATCGTGTTTGCGGGGTTGTTGGGCTGGCTGGTGTTCAACCATACCCCCGATGTGACCACGGTGGTCGGCATCGGGGTGATCTGCATGAGCGGGTTGGCCGCTGCCTGGCAGCAGCGGCGCAGATAGCTCTGACGGTTGCTCAGACGTCTACGGTAGGGATCTTGCGCGGCGCCATGAAGTACATCCAGGTCAGCGCAATGAAGTACATCGCCGGGATCAGGGTGAACAACACTGTGTAGTTGTTGTTCGTCACGGTGAGAATGTGGCCGACGATCTGGGTCATGAACATACCGCCGATGGCCGCGCACATGCCGCCGAAACCAAACACCGTACTCATCATGTGCTTGGGCGTGTAGTCCATCACCAGGCTCCAGATGTTGGCGGTCCAGGCCTGGTGCGCACCAATCGCCAGGGAGATGGCAAACACCGCGACCCACAGCTGGCTGGAACCGGCGGCCATGATCACGCCGACGATGCAGCAGGCAAACAGCAGCATCGACAGCAGGCGTGCCTTGATCGGGTTCATGCCTCGGCCGATCAGGAACGACGACAGAATCCCACCCCCCACGCTGCCGAAGTCGGCGGTCAGGTAAATGATGATCAGTGGAATGCCCATCTGGGTCACGTTGATGCCCAGGTTGTATTGCTGGTTCAGGAACGGCGGCAGCCAATACAGGTAGAACCAGAACACCGGCGCGGTGAGGGCATACGCGATGGCGAAGGCCCAGGTGCCGCGCATCCGCAGGATACGGCTGAAGGGGACGCCCGGTTGTTCCGGCTCGACTTGCTGCTGCACGTAGTCCAATTCGGATTGTTTGACCGAAGGGTGGTCTTCCGGGTTGTAGTACTTCAAACCCCAGAACACCAGCCAGATCGCACCGAGCGAGGCCATGCACAGGAACGCCGCCTGCCAGCCCCACACATGCAGGATCAACGGCAGCAGCATCGGGGTCATCATCGCGCCGACGTTGGTGCCGGCGTTGAAGATGCCGGTGGCCACGGCACGTTCACCCGCCGGGAACCACAACCGCGTGGTCTTGACGCACGCCGGGTAGTTGGCGGCTTCGGTCAACCCGAGGATAAAGCGGCAGACCATAAAGCCCACCGCCGAGGTGGCCAGGCCGTGAGCGCCGGTTGCCAGGCTCCACAGCAGTACGGCGAAGAAGAACACGCGTTTGACGCCGACCCGGTCGATCAGGCGGCCTTGCAGCACAAAGCCGACGGCGTAGCCGACCTGGAACCAGAAGTTGATGTTGGCGTAGTCCATCGCCGTCCAGCTCATCTCTTTGGCCAGGATCGGTTGCATCACGCCCAGTGCGGCGCGGTCGATGTAGTTGAGGGTGGTGGCGAAAAACACCAGGGCCAGCATGCCCCAGCGCGTTTTGCCCACGGCCAGGGCGCCGCGGATCTTGTCGCCGATGCCGGCGTGCGGGTTGCCCGGGCGGTCGGCCAGGACGGAGTTTTGCAGAGGCATGTGGTTGTACCCGTTTTTTGAAATTTTTATGGTGTGTTCTGGGTCTTTGTTACTGGATCGATGGTGCGCAGCGCTTAAAAAATCGTCAATTCGCCAAACAGGCATAGTGTTCGATAATCGCACCAAAAACTAACCGGTTCGTACATTTTAATTGCTGTCGACAGTTTAGCGGCCAATAATTTGCCGTAAATAAGACCAGCCTCAAATGCCGGGAGTCGCCCATGCAACGCTCTATTGCCACCGTTTCCTTGAGCGGAACCCTGCCGGAAAAACTCGAAGCCATCGCGGCCGCCGGGTTTGATGGCGTCGAAATCTTCGAAAACGATCTGCTGTATTACGATGGCAGCCCGCGTGAAGTTAGGCAGATGTGCGCCGACCTCGGCATTGCTATCACGTTGTTCCAGCCGTTCCGCGACTTTGAAGGTTGCCGCCGTGACCGCCTGGCGCGCAACCTCGAGCGTGCCGAGCGCAAGTTCGACCTGATGCAGGAGTTGGGCACCGACTTGGTGCTGGTGTGCAGCAATGCCTCGGCCGATTGCGTGGGTGATGAACGCATTCTACTGGATGACTTGAGCCTGCTGGCCGAACATGCTGGCCGCCGTGGCCTGCGTATCGGCTATGAAGCCTTGGCCTGGGGCAAGCATGTGAACACCTGGCAACAGGTGTGGAACCTGGTGCGTCAGGTCGATCACCCCAGCCTGGGCGTGTTGCTCGACAGCTTTCACACCCTGTCGCTCAAGGGCGACCCGAGCGCCATTGCCGACATCCCCGGCGACAAGATTTTCTTCGTGCAAATGGCCGACGCGCCGGTCCTGGCCATGGACGTCCTGGAGTGGAGCCGGCATTTTCGCTGCTTCCCCGGCCAAGGCGAATTCGACCTGGCGGGTTTCCTCGCGCCGATCATCAAGAGTGGCTACACCGGGCCACTGTCCCTGGAGATTTTCAACGACGGCTTCCGCGCCGCGCCAACTCGGGCGAACGCAGCGGATGGCCTGCGCTCCTTGCTGTACCTGGAAGAGAAAACCCGCGAGCGTCTGAAACAGGAAGCGCCCGCGCAACCTGCCGAGATTCTGTTTGATACCCCGGCGGCCAGCGAATACGACGGCATCGAGTTCCTCGAGTTTGCCGTGGACGAAAGCCTCGGCGCCAAGCTCACTCATTGGTTGGAACGCCTGGGGTTCGTCAAGGCCGGGCAGCATCGCTCCAAGAGCGTGAGCCTGTTGCGCCAGGGCGATATCAACCTGATTCTCAACTGTGAACCCTATTCGTTTGCCCACAACTTTTTCGAAGCCCACGGGCCGTCGTTGTGCGCCACTGCGATTCGGGTCAAGGACAGCGCGAAGGCGCTGGAGCGGGCGGTGGCGTACAAGGGCCAGCCGTATCGCGGCCTGGTCGGGCCCAACGAGTTGGAGCTGGCGGCGGTGCGCGCGCCGGATGGCAGCCTGATTTACCTGGTGGACCCGAGCGAAGGCGGGCTGTACGACACCGACTTCAACCTGCAGCCCGCCGCTTCAACCAGCGGCGGCTTGTTGCGCATCGACCACATGGCCATGGCGTTGCCGGCCGACAGCCTCGACAGTTGGGTGCTGTTCTACAAGAGCCTGCTGGATTTCGAAGCCGACGACGAAGTGGTGCTGCCTGACCCTTACGGCTTGGTGAAAAGCCGCGCCCTGCGCAGCCGCTGCAGTTCGATCCGCCTGCCGCTGAATATCTCCGAGAACCGCAACACGGCCATTTCCCACGCACTGTCGAGCTATCGCGGCTCGGGCGTGCACCACATTGCCTTCGACTGCGCGGATATTTTCGCCGAAGTGCGCCGCGCCAAAGACGCGGGTGTGCCGCTGCTGGATATTCCGCTCAACTATTACGATGATCTGGCGGCGCGTTTCGATTTCGACGACGAATTCCTCAGCGAGCTGGCGTACTACAACGTGCTCTACGACCGCGACGCCCAAGGCGGTGAGTTGTTTCACGTGTACACCGAGCCGTTTGAAGGGCGGTTTTTCTTCGAGATCATCCAGCGCAAGAACGGTTATGCCGGCTACGGCGCGGCCAACGTGGCGGTGCGCCTGGCGGCGATGGCCAAATCGCGCAGCGGTGCGGTGCGCCAGGCGCGTTTATAACGGCTGGCGAGGTGCTTCCTTCGGGAGGCCTCGCGGCCCATAATCAGCGCCTGCATAACACTGGCCGTGAGCGCACCATGACCTCCGAGGCACCCCGCAAGAGCCGGAAGAACAACCCGGAAAAGACCCGCGAAAACATACTCCAGGAAGCCATTGTCGAGTTTGTCCAGCAGGGCCTTTCCGGCGCTCGCGTGGATGCGATCGCCGAGCGCATCCACACCTCCAAACGCATGATCTATTACTACTTCGGCAGTAAGGAGCAGTTGTACGTCGAGGTGCTGGAGAAGCTCTACGGTGACATCCGCAACACCGAAACCCGCATGAACCTCACCGCCCTGGAACCGCGTGATGCTATTCGGCGGCTGGTGGAGTTCACGTTCGATCACCACGACCAGAACGTGGATTTCGTGCGCATCGTCAGCATCGAAAATATCCACAATGCCGAATACGTAAAGCGTTCGGATTCGATCAAGGCGATGAACAGCAACATCCTCGAGGCGCTGGGTGCGACGTTGCGTCGTGGGGCCGAGATGGGCGTGTTTCGGGAAGGGTTGGAGCCGCTGGATGTTCACTTGCTGATCAATTCGTTCAGCTTTTACCGGGTGTCCAACCGCCATACGTTCAGTGAGATCTTTCAGATCGAACTGTCGGATGAGGCGATCAAGCAGCGGCACCGCGAGATGATTTGTGAGTCGGTGATGCGGTACCTGCAGGCCTGAGTACTCAGGTTGGAATGCAATCAAATGTGGGAGGGGGCTTGCCCCCGATTGCGGCAGGCCAGTTCCTGATAAGGTGCCTGATCCACCGCCATCGGGGGCAAGCCCCCTCCCACATTTTGCTCCGGTTTCTACCGTCAGGTATTCATGCTTTGGAAGTGCAGCAGCATCCGCTGTGCATCCGGCGCTTCTCCACTGAACAACTCAAACGCCTTCACCGCCTGAAACACCGCCATGTTGCCGCCATCCAGCGTGCGGCAACCCAAGGCGCGGGCGTCGCGCAGCAGTTGGGTTTCCAGCGGGAAGTACACGATTTCGGCGACCCATAATTCAGCCCGCAACAAGGACGCAGGCACCGGCGTGCCGGGCAACTTGGCCATGCCCATCGGTGTGGTGTTGACCAAGCCATCGGCCTCGGCCATCGCATTTTCCAAGTGTGTGCCGACCTGCG
The DNA here is from genome assembly GCF_001645105.1 of Pseudomonas marginalis. Taxonomy (GTDB): domain Bacteria; phylum Pseudomonadota; class Gammaproteobacteria; order Pseudomonadales; family Pseudomonadaceae; genus Aquipseudomonas; species Aquipseudomonas petroselini. The sequence continues at coordinate 3,229 of NZ_LKEG01000030.1, read as the reverse complement.
CACGCCCTGTGCCGAAGCGCTGAGCCAGGTTATCCACAAGATCGCGCGCTCGGCTGGCGTCCACATCGAAAATACTCAAGTGCTGCACGCCTTCCGCCAGCAGCGCATGGGCCACTGCTGCACCTGCACCGCCGGCGCCCATCTGCACCACGCGTTGGCGGGCGACGTCGTTCAAGTTGCGCCGAAACCCTTCGGCGAACCCAAGGCAATCGGTGTTGTGGCCGATGCGTTTGCCGTCCTTGAACACCACCGTGTTAACCGCGCCAATGCCCCGGGCTTCGTCGGACAATTCATCGAGCAATGGCAGGATTGCCTGCTTGCACGGGTAGGTGATGTTCAGCCCGGTAAAGTGCATCAGCTCGGCGGCTTCCAGCAAGTCGGGCAGGGCATTGATGTCCAGGCGCAGCGGTTCAAGGTCGATCAGGCGATACAGGTAGCGCAAACCTTGGGCATCGCCTTCCTGTTCATGCAGGGCAGGGGTGCGCGAGGCCTGGATGCCGCTGCCGATCAAGCCGGCGAGAATGCGCGGTTTCATCGGGCTGCCCCTTTGAGCAGGTGGCTGAAATGTTCCAGGGCCAGGTGGTAGCCATGGCTGCCGAACCCGGCGAGCACCGACTTGGCGATGGGCGATACGAAAGAGTGATGACGGAACGCCTCACGGGCATGCACGTTGGACAGGTGCACTTCGATCACCGGCACTTCGCTGGCGACCAGTGCATCGCGAATCGCCACCGACGTGTGCGTCCAGGCTGCCGGGTTGATCACAATACCGGCGCAACGGGCGCGGGCGCCGTGGATCCAGTCGAGTAATTCGCCTTCGTGGTTGGTCTGGCGAAATTCGATTTTCAGCCCGAGCTGTTCGGCGCTGCGGCCACACAGGGCAGCGACATCGGCCAGGGTTTCATGGCCATAGGTGGCGGGCTCACGGGTGCCGAGCAGGTTGAGGTTGGGGCCATTGAGCACCAGCACGATGGGCGGCATAGGGAGGGTCTCCACAGTTATTGTTCGTTGTGGGGATAAAATGTACTGGTTAGTTAATTTGGTCAATTGATGGCAGCGGATCTGTTCGATTACCGAACTGTTAATCAGACCCGTCACGCGCTGGAATCAGATTAGATATCAATTGAAAATCATTCTCGACAACGCTTAAGATGCCCGCCTGTTTCCTTAACATTCCAGGGAGTCGGTTTGTCGGACGTGGATCTCAAAGGCCTGTTTCTCAAGCACGCCGATACCCTGCGCGGGTATCTGGCGCGCAAGGTACGGGACCCGCAGTTGGCCGCAGACCTGGTGCAGGAGAGCTTCCTGCGCCTGGCGGAAAAACCGGCCGGCGAGCGCATCGACAACTCCCAGGGCTATCTCTATCGAACGGCGAGCAATCTGCTGATCGACCATATTCGCCAGGAAGCACGGCGCAAGACAGACTCCGTGCCCCATGAGGCGCTGGCCGAGATTGAAGATGACGTGGCCGGGTTGGAGGCTCAGGCAATGGCGCAGCAACAGCGACAGGCATTGAAGCAGGCACTGGCGGAGTTGCCGGAACGCACCCAGCAGATTTTCCGTCTCAATCGCATCGAAGGCATGACCCACGCCCAGGTCGCCCGGCACCTGGACATTTCTGACAGTTCCGTGCAAAAGCACTTGGCCAAGGCGTTGGCCTACGTGATGCAGCGCTTGCAGGAAGGCGAGGTGGCGCCATCCGACGAATGAATTACCGAAAAATGCCAGGTCAGTCGTCACAGCGTTACATAACGAAAAATTCGAGATTCACACGTGAATAGCCAGGGTCCGCAACAGCACAGCATTACCGAGGCAGCCGCCGAGTGGGCGGTGCGCTTGCACGCCGGTGCCCTGACCGACCAGGAGCAGGCCGAGCTGCAGCATTGGATCGCCTGCGACAGCCGCCACGAAGCGGCCTTGCGCTTTGCCGAACAGACGTGGGCGGCATTGGGTGAGGTGTACAAGGACGAACCGCTGCAGCGTCAACGCCCGCCGGCGGCGACGCTGCCGGTGCGCCGGTCCAAGCGGCGCAGGCCATGGCAACGTGCGGCGGCTGTCGCGCTGGTCGTGGTGGTGGCCGGTGTTGGCTGGGTGCGCGGGCCGGACGTGCTGTTGCGCCTGCAAGCCGACTACATCACCCAGAAAGGCGAGGTGCGCACCGTGCACCTCGCCGATGGCAGTACCGTAGAGCTGGATTCCGGCAGTGCCATCCGCCTGGACTACGACGGTGTGCAACGCCGTATCAGTCTGCTCCAGGGCTCGGCGATCTTTGATGTGGCGCCGAGGGTGGGCCAGGAAACCCGGCCGTTCGTGGTGCAGAGCGCCGGGGGGCAAACCCGTGCGCTGGGCACGCGGTTTGTGGTGGCGCGCGAGGGCGATAGCCAGGCGTGGGTTGGGGTGCTGGAGCACAGTGTTGAGGTTTCCCTGCAAGCTATCCCGAAAAAAGGTCCGGCCGACAGGGTGCTTAAGGAGGGCCTGGCTGCACGCTACAACCTCCAGGAAGGCATCGTGCCCATCGACCAGCTCGATGTAGAGCGGGCCACCAGTTGGCGGCGCGGTGTGTTGATCTTTGATCGCCAGCCGCTGGCCAAGGTCATCGAGCAACTTAACCGCTATCGTCCTGGGCGTGTGGTGCTGGCGGATTCGGCGCTGGGGGATCGCGAGGTCAGCGGGGTGTTTCGGCTTGATATGCTCGACACTGCCCTTGGCATTCTCACCCAGGAGCTGCACGTGCAGCGTTTGGATCTGGCGGGCCTCAGCTTGATCTATTGATTGTCCTGTAGGTGTGGGCTGGACCTGTGGTGAGTTAGGCCTGCTCCCGCTGGCGGCCTGACAGCTGACCGCGATCCAAATGTGGGAGGGGGCTTGCTCCCGATAGCGGTGTGTCAGTCAATTCATCAGGTGACTGATTCAGCGCCATCGGGGCCTCGGTATCTACACCATTTTGGGTATGGCGCTGGACCTGTGGCGAGGGAGCTTGCTCCCGCTGGCGGCCTGACAGCTGACCATAATCTAACGGTTACCCCGCGATCCAAATGTGGGAGGGGGCTTGCCNTGGCGAGGGAGCTTGCTCCCGCTGGCGGGCTGGCAGACGACCAGGATGTTGGATCAGACCGGGTACATATCCGTTATTTAGGTCACGGCCACTATGGGTTCCGCCCTTACGGCCATCCCTTTCAAGGTCTTTAGTAAAATCCCCTGAAATTTCATTCAGGGGTACCGAAAGATG
>NZ_LKEG01000029.1 GCF_001645105.1 Pseudomonas marginalis | reverse complement strand
GGTCGCGAAGCGGCCCCAGCTCTTTGTTTCAAAAGACTGGGACTGCTGCGCAGTCCAGCGGGAGCAAGCTCCCTCGCCACGGGGTACTTTTCGCTCTTGCTGCTTCTTAACTGACTGGCATTAGGGCAAGCCCCCTCCCACATTCGGCCTGTCCAGCCCGGCTCAGACCCAGCCGCCATCCACAATAAAGTTCTGCGCCGAACACATCGCCGAGGCGTCAGAGGCGAGAAACAACGCCATATTGGCGATGTGCTCCGGCAGCACACTGCCCGGCAGGCACTGGCTGCGGCTGATCAGTTCCTTGGCCGCATCATCGACCCACATCGCCAGTTGTTTCTCGGTCATCACCCAACCCGGCACCAGCGTGTTCACACGGATGCGGCTCGGCCCCAGTTCCCGGGCCAGGGCGCGGGTCATGCCGTGGGCGGCGGCTTTGCTGGCGGCGTACACCGGGTAGCCGGCGGAGGCCATCATCCAGCCGACCGAGCCGAGGTTGATGATCGCCCCGCCGCCCGCGCCTTTCATCATCGGCACCACGGCCTTGGCGGCCAGGAAGGCGTGCTTGAGGTTGACGGAGATCAGCCGGTCGAACATCTCCGAGTCGACTTCTTCCAGGGTGTGGCGCACGTCATTGGCGGCGTTGTTCACCAGCACGGTGATCGGCCCCAGGGAGTGTTCGAAACGCCCGATGGCCGCCTTGTAGGCGATTTCATCGGTGATGTCGCAGTTCACGAACTCTACGGTGTGCCCGCGCGAACTGAGCAGCGCCGCCAGGCGTTCGCCCTGGCTTTGCGCGCGGTCCACAAACCCGACTTTGGCGCCTTGCGCAGCGAAGGCGCGCACCATGAATTCGCCAATGCCCGAGGCGCCTCCGGAAATCAGGACGGTCTTGCCTTCAAGGTCGGGGTAAACGGCGTGTTGAGTGCTCATAGAACAGGTGCCTCGCTCAATTAGTCTTATTTTATTTTGCAAATACGGCGTTAAAGGCTATAAATTCGCTGTCTTATCGACAAAATATCGCACATTAGTAGAACTATTCCACTCAAAACAACAAAAGGAAGTTCGATCATGAAGCACCCTCGATACCTGCTCTCGGGCCTGGCCATGTCCTTGCTGATCGCCAGTGGCGGCGCCCAGGCTGCAGGGCTCACCAGCGAACACAAACCGTTTGGTAAAACCAACGACGGCACCGCCGTCGAACAGTACATCTTGCGCAACAGCCACGGCATGCAAGCCACGGTGATCACCTACGGCGGTGTGCTGCAGTCACTGAAAGTGCCGGATAAAAACGGCAAGGTCGACGACGTGGTACTCGGCTTCGACGACGTGCAGGGCTACCAGGCTGGCACCGCGTTTTTCGGCGCGACCATCGGGCGTTTCGGCAATCGCCTCGCGGGCGGTGCCTTTGAGCTCGACGGCAAGCGCTACCAGGTGCCACTCAACGACGGCCCCAACTCGCTGCACGGCGGCGCACAAGGCTTCGACAAGCATGTCTGGAAGGCCTCGCCCGTCAAATCCAAGGACTCGGTCGGCGTCACCCTCACCTACCTGTCCAAGGACGGTGAAATGGGCTTCCCCGGCAACCTGAAAACCGAAGTCACCTACCGCCTCAACGATAAAAACGAACTGCACATCGACTACAAGGCCACCACCGACAAACCCACGGTGCTCAACCTCACCAACCACAGCTACTTCAACCTCGCCGGCGCGGGGAATGGCGACATTCTCAAGCAGGTCGCCACCTTGCATGCCAGCCATTACACCCCGGTGAATGCCACCTTGATTCCGACCGGCGAACTGGCCCCCGTCAAGGGCACGCCGATGGACTTCCTCAAACCGACGCCGATCGGCCAGCACATCAAGGAGGATCATCCGCAGCTCAAATTTGCCGAGCCGAAACAAGGCGGGTTTGACTTCAACTGGGCGCTGGACACCAAAGGCGACGTCAAGCAATTGGCCGCCGAGGTGCATGATCCTGAGTCAGGTCGGCGCTTGCAGCTGTACACCAGCGAGCCTGGGGTGCAGTTCTATACCAGTAACTTCCTCGACGGTTCGGTGAAGGGCAAGGCTGGGAAGACCTACCTGCACTGGAGTGGTTTCACCTTGGAGACCCAGCACTTTCCGGATGCGCCGAACCAACCGACATTTGCCTCCACCCGCCTGAACCCAGGGCAAACCTACACCCAGAGCACCGTCTTCAAATTCTCCGCAAACTAAACATGTGGGAGGGGGTAAGCCCCCTCCCACATTTAATCCTCACATGGCATGACTCAGCGTTGTTTCATGCGGTCGATGACCACGGCCAGCAGCAGGATCGAGCCACGGATCACGTACTGGTAGAAGGTGTCGATGTTCTTCAGGTTCATCGCATTCTCGATGATCGCCAAAATCAACACCCCGGCGATCACATGACGGATCATCCCGACCCCACCGCTCAACGACACCCCGCCCAGCACGCAAGCCGAGATCACGGTCAGTTCAAAACCCTGCCCGATCATCGGCTGGCCCGAGGTCATGCGTGACGCCAGGATCACCCCGGCCAATGCGCCGATCACACCGTGTACGGCAAAGATCAGGATCTTGGTACGGTCGACGTTCACCCCCGCGAGCAACGCCGCTTCCGGGTTGCCGCCGATGGCCATGGTGTTGCGCCCGTAGGTGGTGTAGTTGAGCAACCAGCCGAAAAACATGAAGCACAGGATCGTGATGATGATCGGCACCGGCACGCCCAGCAGTTGGCCGTTGCCGAAGATAAAGAACTGATCCTGGGACACCCCCACCGCCTTGCCGTTGGCAAAGATGTACGCCAGGCCGCGCACGATCTGCATGGTCGCCAAGGTGGTGATCAACGCGTTGACCCGCAGCTTGGCGATCACGATGCCGTTGATCAGCCCCACGACCAGGCCCATCAGCAGCGCGGCGCCGATGCCCAGCATGACGCTGTCGGTATCGCGCATCACAATCGCCGCGACCACCCCGGCGCAGGCAATCACCGAGCCCACCGACAAGTCGAAGTGCCCCGACGCCAGGCAGAACAGCATGGTGCAGGCGGCAATGCCCACGGTGGAAATCGCCAGGCCCAGCCCGCGCATGTTCAGCGGGGAGAGGAAGTTGTCGATGAGCAAGGCGCAGAGCAAAAAGATACTCACCGCCGCCAGCAGCATGGCCCAGTTGTCCAGCAGTGCACGCACGTCCAGGGGTTTGCGCGCGGTCGGCAGCGCATTGTTTTGGATTGTCATGATCGTCTCTCAGTTCGCCAGGCTACGCGGCAAAGCCAGCTGCAGCAGGTTGGATTCAGTGGCGTGTTCGCGGGTTTGTTCGCCGCGCATCGCGCCTTCGCACAGCACCAGGATGCGGTCGGAGATACCCATCACTTCCATCAGGTCGCTGGACACTACGATGACCGCAATGCCTTGGGCCGCGAGGTTATGGATGATCTGGTAGATCTCGGCCTTGGCGCCGATATCGATGCCACGCGTGGGTTCGTCCAGCAGCAGGACTTTCATCGGCATCGACAGCCAGCGTCCCAGGATCGCCTTCTGCTGATTGCCGCCGGACAGGTACATGATTTTCTGCGCCGCATTCGGCGTTTTGACTTTCATCGCTTGGATCTGCTGGTCGGCGTTGCGTTTTTCCCAGCCGTCGCGCAACAGCCAGCCAAACGCCGAATGGGCGCCGCGCGCGCTGATATTGATGTTCTCCGCCACGCTGGACAGCGGAATGATGCCCTCCTTCTTGCGGTCTTCCGGGCACAGCAGCACACCGGCGGCGATGGCATCGCGCGGTGAGCGCAGTTGCAAGGCTTGCCCGCAGAGTTCCAGCTGACCGGCGCTGGCACGTTCCAGGCCGCTGAGCAGGCGGAACAACTCGGTACGTCCGGCGCCCACCAGCCCGAACAGGCCGAGGATCTCGCCTTTGCGCACATTGAAACTGATCGGCTCACGCAGCCCTGGGCCAAGCAAACCGTCGACCTTGAGCGCCACTTCGCCCTGTTCACGCGGACGGTAGTCGTAGATGTCCTGGATATCGCGGCCGACCATGCAGGTGACCAACTGGTCGTGGGTCAGCGCACTCATGTCATCGAAGGTGCGCACATAGCGGCCGTCCTTGAACACCGTCACGGCGTTGCAGATGCGGAACACCTCTTCCATGCGGTGGGATACATAAAGCACCACTTTGCCCTCGTCGCGCAGGCGCGTGATGATCGCCATCAGGCGGTCGATCTCGCGCGCCGAGAGGCTGCTGGTGGGTTCGTCGAACGCGATCACATGGGCACCACGGGACAACGCCTTGGCGATTTCCACCAGTTGACGCTGGCCCAGGGACAGGCGGCCGAGCTTTTCCTGCGGGTCGATTTCATCGGCCAGGCCTTTAAGGCAGGCCAGTGCCTGCTGGCGCAACAGGCTGCGATTGACCACACCGAAACGCGACGGCNAAATGCCCGAGGAACAGGTTCTCGNGCCACGGTCATTTCCGGCACCAGGTGCAGTTCCTGGTGGATCACCGCCACGCCGCTGGCAATGCTGTCGGCGGCGTTTTTGAAAGCCATGGTCTGCTCGCCGATCTGCAGCGTGCCACTGCTGGGGATGTAGGCGCCGCCGAGGATTTTCAGCAGCGTCGACTTGCCCGCGCCGTTTTCGCCCATCAAGGCGTGCACTTGCCCTGGGTAGGCGGTGAAGCTGATGCCATCCAGCGCCTTGACCCCAGGAAAGGTTTTGCCGATGCCGTTGAAGCTCAACTGGGCAGCGGCGTTGTGTGTCTGTAATTGCGCGTGCATAACCACCTCGTCACACCAAACCGGCGGCCCCGTTTTGGGGGCCGCCACGCCAAACACTCAGTTCCACAACCCGATCTTGGTCAGTTCTTCCTTGAAGTTCTCGCGGGTGATCAGGGTCACTTCGTCCATGGCGGTGTACTTCGGTGGCTCGGTGCCTTTGGTGACCCACTCGTACATCATCAGCGCCGTGTTGTAGCCCTCGATATGCGGGCTAGGCAGCATCGAGCCGAAGAAGCCGCTGTTGGGTTTTTTCAGTTCGCCGATGGCATCGGTGCCATTGATGCCGATACCGATCACGTTGGCGGCTTTGAAGCCGGCGCTTTCGGTGGCGCGCACGCCGCCGAGTACGGTGTTGTCGTTCATGCCGCCGATGATCAGGTTTTTCGCGCCGCTGGGCAGCTTGACCAGGGCCGAGTTGGTGGCGTCCATGCTGCCCGGTACATCCAGGGTCTTGGCGGCGGTGAACAGGATGTGATCCTTGGGAATGCCGGCTTCTTCCAGGGACTTGACCGAGCCGTCGGTGCGTTTCTTGCCGGTGTCGAGTTCGTTGAAGGTGTTGATCACGGCGTAGGTGTCTTTCCAGTCCCAGCCACGTTTTTTCGCTTCAGCCGCCATGGCCGCGCCCTGCTTCTGGCCCACTTCGAAGGCGGCCATGCCCAGGTACGGCACGTCTTCCATAAAGGCGCCCTTGGCGTCGACAAAGCGGTCGTCCACGGCGATGACTTTCAGCCCATTGGCTTTGGCCTTGGCGACGATGGCCGGGCCGAGGGACACGTCCGGCGGGCAGATCACAAAACCCTTGGCGCCGTTGGCCGCCAGGCTGTCGATGGCCGAGAGGGTTTTCTCGCCATCGGGCACGGCGATCTTGATCACGGTGAAGCCATGTTCCTTGCCGGCTTTTTCGGCAAACGCCCACTCGGTCTGGAACCACGGCTCTTCAGCCTGCTTGACCAGAAAACCGATCTTCACTTCTTCAGCGGCCAGCAACAGCCCGCTCAGGCTCATGGCCGAGACCGCCACAGCGGCGCAGCACAGGGAACGGATACCACGACGACGATTCATACGGGTGACTCCTTGTTGTTGTTTTTAGGTAGAACTCTAGAAGCGGGCTGGCAAGGACCCCACTCCCATTAGGGTTATCCGGCAAAGCGGTGACAGGGTTTGCCTGGCACGTCGACCTCGATGGCCAATACCGCACCATCCAGGGGGTGATCCAATGGGCTGGCAGCGCTGGTGATATACAGGGTGGTGAGGTTGGGGCCACCGAATACGCAACTGGTGGGACGGCTGACGGGCAGTTCGATGATGCGGTCCACCTCTCCTGCGGGCGTGAGGCGCAGCAGGCAACTGCCGTCCCAGCGCGCGTTCCAGAGGTAGCCTTCAACGTCCATCGCCGAGCCGTCCGGCCCACCGCGCTCGTGTGGACCAAACCACGTTTGCGCCGGACCGAGCTGGCCGTCCGCGTGGATCGCATGCCGGTACAGCGTGCCATCCAGGCTGTCGCCGAAATGCACCTGGCGGCCGTCATCACTCCACAGCAAGGTGTTGGGAATGCCCAGCCCGCTCAGCAACGGCGTCACCTGTGCATCGGCATCGATGCGAAACAGGCCGCCGGAACGTCGGGTGATCGGCACGTCTTCACCGTGTTCGCCGATGTTGTTCTGCATGGTGCCCAGCCACAGCCGGCCCTGGGCATCGCAGCGCGCTTCATTGCCACGGTTGCCCGTGTGCGGGTCGGCCACGCACAGCAAGGTCAGGGCCTCGGTGGCCAGGTCCAGCCGGTACACGCCGCTGCTCAAGGTCACCAACGCATCGCCGCTTTCACACGGGATAAAGGCCGAGACATGCTCGGGCAACTGCCAGATCTGCAACTGCCCGCCCATCAGGCGCAGCGCCTGTTTGCCGGCAATGTTGACCCAATACAGGGCCTGGGTGGGCACGTCCCAGAACGGGCCCTCCCCCAGTTGCGCGCGGTGCGCGGTGACGGCGGTACACGACATGACGCCTCCTGGTTTTTTACAGCGAATCGCGCGATGGCGTGCCATCCACCAGCCGCTGGATCCGCAACGGGTTAGCGTTTTTCAACGCGTCGGGCAGCAGGCTGTCCGGGTAGTTCTGGAAGCACACCGGGCGCAGGAAACGGTCGATGGCCAGGGTGCCCACCGAAGTGCCACGGGCATCCGACGTCGCCGGGTACGGCCCGCCGTGAACCATCGAATCGCAGACTTCCACACCGGTCGGGTAACCGTTGAGCAGGATGCGCCCGACTTTCTGTTCGAGCAGCGGCGTGAGTTCGGCGAACTGCTGAAAGTCGCCCGGCTCGCCAATGATCGTGGCGGTGAGTTGGCCGTGCAGGCCATGCAAGGCAGCGCTGAGTTGCGCCTGGTCAGCCACTTCGACAAACACCGTGGTGGGGCCGAAGACTTCTTCCTGCAGCACGTCATCGCCGTCGATCAACAAGCCCACATCCGCCTTGAACAGCTGCGGCTGCGCCTGGTTGCCTGCCTGGGCATTGCCCGCCAGGTGCTGGATGCCGGGGTGCGCCAGGAGTTTTTCCAGGCCTTTGCCGTAGCTGCTCAGGGTGCCGGCATTGAGCATGGTCTGCGCCGGTTGCTCGCCGATCAGTTGCGCCACCTGTTGGGTGAACGCGGTGAAGGCTGGCGAAGCAATCCCGATCACCAAGCCAGGGTTGGTGCAGAACTGGCCGCAGCCTTGCACCACCGAGGCGGTGAGGTCGCGGGCAACGGTGTCGGCCCTGGCCTGCAACGCCTGGGGCAATACGATCACCGGGTTGATGCTCGACATCTCGGCAAACACCGGGATCGGTTGCGGGCGCGCCGCGGCCATATCGCACAACGCACGACCGCCCTTGAGCGAACCGGTAAAGCCGACCGCCTGGATCGCCGGGTGCTTGACCAGCGCTTCACCGACGCCACCGCCGAAGATCATATTGAATACGCCGGCCGGCATCTCGGTGGCCTCGGCGGCACGGATGATCGCATTGGCGACCTGTTCCGCCGTGGCCATGTGGCCGCTGTGAGCCTTGAACACGACCGGGCAACCCGCGGCCAGCGCTGCGGCGGTGTCGCCGCCCGCCGTCGAAAATGCCAGGGGGAAATTGCTCGCGCCAAACACCGCGACCGGGCCCAGGCCGATGCGGTATTGGCGCAGGTCCGGACGTGGCAGCGGTTGGCGATCAGGCAACGCTTTGTCGATGCGCGCGCCGTAGAAATCACCGCGACGCAACACGGTGGCAAACAGGCGCATCTGGCCGCTGGTACGCCCGCGCTCGCCCTTGATACGCGCGGCCGGCAATGCGGTTTCGCGGCAGACCAGTTCAATGAAGTTATCGCTCAGGGCATCCAGTTCGTCTGCGATCGCGTCCAGAAACTGCGCGCGACGCGCCGCACTCAAGGCGCGGTACGCGGGATAGGCCTGCGCGGCGGCCTTGGCGGCGGCGTCGACTTCCTGCGGGGTGGCCTGGTAGAAGTCCTGGGGCAAGGCTTCGCCGGTGGCTGCGTCGACGCTTTGCAGCTTGACGCTGCCGTTGGCGCTGCGCTGGCCACCGATGTAGTTGTGGCCGAGGAACTGGGTCATGGGGGTCTCCTTTAAAGGGTGATGACGTTACCGGGTTCAAAGGCCGCATCGGCACTGCCGACACGGTTGACCAGCGGCGCGCCGAACTCGGCTTGGCTGATCTCGAACACATCGCCCGGTTGGGTACGTATACCGTCGGCGAATGACAGCGTGGCGGTGCCGAAGAAATGAATATGCACATCGCCGGGCTTGAGGAACTGACGGTATTTGAAGTGGTGGTATTCGAGGTTTTCCAGGCTGTGGCACATATTGGCCTCGCCACTGAGGAATTCGTTCCGCCAGATTTCCTCGCCGTTACGCAGGATACGGCTGGTGCCGGCCAGATGTTGGGGCAATTCGCCCACGCGCAGCTCGGGACCGTAGCTGCAGCTGCGCAGTTTAGAGTGGGCCAGGTACAGGTAGTTCTTGCGCTCCATGATGTGGTCGGAGAATTCGTTGCCTACCGCAAAGCCCAGGCGATAGGGCTTGCTGTCCGGGCCGATGACGTAAAGGCCGCCAATTTCCGGCTCTTCACCGGCGTCTTCGGCAAACGGCGGCACCGGGAAGGCTTCGCCAGGGCGCACGACGATACTGCCATCGCCCTTGTAGAACCACTCCGGCTGCACACCGGCTTGGCCGGCCGCAGGCTTGCCGCCCTCGACGCCCCATTTGAAGATGCGCATGGTGTCGGTCAGTGCGGTGTCGTCACCGGCTTGGTGCATTTTGTCGCGTGCCGAGGCACTGCCCAAGTGAGTCAGGCCGGTGCCGCTGATCAGCATATGGGCCGGGTCCGGGTGATCCAGCGGCGGCAGGACTTTCAGGTCGGCCAGCAGTGCGGCGTAGTCATGGCTGTCGCCCAGGCCGAGGGTATCGACCTGCTGCTGCAACTTGATACCGGCCTCGATGGCGGCCAGGGCCAGTTCGCGTACGCTGCGCGCCGTGTTCACTTCGCGCAATGTGCTGCCTTCCACCACGCCGACGCGGCGCTCACCGTTGTGCAATTCGAACTGAACTAAACGCATGAAACTTCTCCCAGATTAAGTACGTGTGGCGCCACGGGCGCTGGCGGCGAACTGGTCGGCAGGCAATACGTGCTTGCGCTCAAGCACACGGTAGACCACGAAGGTCAGCAGCAGCCCGAACACCATCACCCCGGACAGGAAGTACAAGCCCGAAGCCAGGTTGCCGGTGTATTCCTTGAGCGCGCCGATCACGAACGGGCCAATGTAGCCGCCGAGGTTGCCCACCGAGTTGATCAAGGCAATGCCCGCCGCCGCACTGGCGCCGGCAAAGAAGCGCCCCGGCAGGGTCCAGAACACCGCCGTGCAGGAAAACATCGCGAACGCCGCCAGGCACAGCGCCGCCATTTGCAGCACCGGCACACTCAGCCAGGCACTGAAGAACAGGCCGATGGCACCGAGCACATAGAGCACGGCGAGGTGGCCGTAGCGGTCATTCAATCGGTCGGAACTGCGCGGGATGATCAGCAGGCCGATGATGCCGAAGATATAGGGCACGGCCGAGATAAAGCCGGTGGTGAGGTCGCTGCCGCCGAATTGCTTGATCAGGGTCGGCAGCCACAGGCCCAGGCCGTAGATGCTCAGGGTCACCGGCAGGTAGAACAGCGCCAACAGCAGCACGCGCTTGTCTTTCAGGGCATGCAGCGGGTTGCCGTGACGGGTCTGGCCGTAGGCTTGCAGGTCTTTAGCCAGTTCGCCGGTGAGCCAAGCCTTTTCGTCATCGCTCATCCAGTTGACCTGCTTGGGGCCGTCCGGCAAGTAGCGCAGCACCGGCCAGGTCAGCAGGATCGCCGGGGTGCCGATGACGATGAACAGCCACTGCCAGCCGTGCAGGCCAAGGATGCCGTCCATGCCCAGCAAACCGCCGGACACCGGGCCGGTGATCATCATCGCGATGGGTTGCGACAGGATGAACAGCCCGAGGATCTTGCCGCGATGACGCACCGGGAACCACTGGGTGATGTAGTACAGGACGCCCGGAAAGAACCCCGCCTCCGCCGCGCCGAGCAGAAAGCGCATCACGTAGAAGCTGTGCGGGCCCTGTACAAAGGCCATGCCGATGGTGATGGCGCCCCAGGTGATCATGATCCGCGCAAACCAGCGCCGCGCGCCGAAGCGGTCGAGCATCAGGTTGCTGGGGATCTCGAACAGGAAGTAGCCAATGAAGAACAACCCCGCGCCCAGGCCGTAGGCGGCGTCACCGATACCCACGTCAGCGCCCATGTGCAATTTGGCGAAGCCCACGGCGGAGCGGTCCACGTAGGCGATCAGGTACAGCAGGATCAGGAAGGGAATCAGTTTCAGCGTGATGCGCCGAATAAGCCGCAGTTCCTGGCTCATGGGGGTCGATCTCCGATTGTTGTTTTTATAGAAGCTCGGGGGACGCCTCTCGCGAAAATCCGCCAGGGTCATACCTCAGTTGAGACCGACTATATAGTAGGACTATTTGCAAAACAACTCTTCCAAAGCATCGATTTTGCGCTTATGTTTAAGCACGCATAGAACATATAGTCATACAATAAGAGAATCGATCATGTCTGATAAAAAGCCCGGCCTACGCTCCGCCCAGTGGTTTGGTACCGCCGACAAAAACGGTTTCATGTACCGCAGCTGGATGAAGAACCAGGGCATTGCCGACCATCAGTTCCATGGCAAGCCGATCATCGGTATCTGCAACACCTGGTCGGAGCTGACCCCGTGCAACGCGCATTTCCGCCAGATCGCCGAGCACGTCAAGCGTGGCGTGATCGAGGCCGGTGGCTTCCCGGTTGAGTTCCCGGTGTTCTCCAATGGCGAATCCAACCTGCGCCCCACTGCGATGCTCACGCGCAACCTGGCGAGCATGGACGTGGAAGAAGCCATTCGCGGCAACCCGATTGACGGTGTGGTGCTGCTGACCGGCTGCGACAAGACCACCCCCGCCCTGCTGATGGGCGCCGCCAGTTGCGACGTACCGGCCATCGTCGTGACCGGTGGGCCGATGCTCAACGGCAAGCACAAGGGCCAGGACATCGGTTCCGGCACCGTGGTGTGGCAATTAAGTGAACAGGTCAAGGCCGGCACCATCACCCTGGACGACTTCCTCGCGGCCGAGGGCGGCATGTCGCGTTCGGCGGGCACCTGCAACACCATGGGCACCGCGTCGACCATGGCCTGCATGGCTGAGGCATTGGGCACCTCCCTGCCCCACAACGCGGCGATCCCGGCGGTGGATGCACGGCGTTATGTGCTGGCGCATATGTCCGGCATGCGTGCGGTAGAGATGGTGCGCGAAGACTTGAAACTGTCGAAGATCCTCACCAAAGAAGCGTTTGAAAACGCGATCCGCGTGAATGCGGCCATCGGCGGCTCGACCAACGCCGTGATTCACTTGAAAGCCATCGCCGGGCGCATCGGCGTCGAACTGGACCTGGACGACTGGACCCGGATCGGCCGTGGCATGCCGACCATCGTCGACCTGCAACCGTCAGGGCGTTTCCTGATGGAAGAGTTCTACTATGCCGGCGGCCTGCCCGCCGTGCTGCGTCGCCTCGGTGAAGCCAACCTGATCCCGCACCCGAATGCCCTGACCGTCAACGGCAAATCCTTGGGCGAGAACACCAAGGACTCGCCAATCTACGGCCAGGACGAAGTGATCCGCACCCTCGACAATCCGATCCGCGCCGACGGCGGCATTTGCGTGTTGCGCGGTAACCTCGCCCCGTTGGGCGCGGTGCTCAAGCCGTCCGCCGCCAGCGCGGAGCTGATGCAGCATCGTGGCCGCGCGGTGGTGTTCGAGAATTTCGACATGTATAAGGCGCGCATCAACGACCCGGAGCTGGACGTGGACGCCAACTCGATCCTGGTGATGAAAAACTGCGGGCCCAAGGGCTACCCAGGCATGGCCGAAGTCGGCAACATGGGCTTGCCGGCCAAGCTGCTGGCCCAGGGCGTAACGGATATGGTGCGAATTTCCGATGCGCGCATGAGCGGCACCGCCTACGGCACGGTGGTGTTGCACGTGGCGCCCGAAGCCGCTGCCGGCGGGCCGTTGGCCACGGTGAAGGAAGGTGATTGGATCGAACTGGACTGCGCCAACGGCCGCCTGCACCTGGACATCCCCGACGCAGAGCTGGCGGCGCGCATGGCCGACCTGAAACCGCCACAAAACCTGATCGTCGGCGGCTATCGCCAGCTGTATATCGACCATGTGCTGCAGGCCGACCAGGGCTGTGACTTTGACTTCCTGGTAGGGTGCCGTGGGGCCGAAGTCCCCCGGCATTCCCACTAATTGGGATGCTATGATGCCGCGAATTTAAGTCAGAGCCTCCCTGTCGTTATGGATCACCAGCCGTCCAAGCCGCGCAAGAGCCAGCATGCCCAGATCGTTCAGGACTTGGGCATGCACATCGTTTCCGGTCGCTTCAAGCCTGAAGAGCGGCTGCCCATGGAGGCCACGCTCTGCGAGGAGTACAAGGTCAGCCGTTCGGTGCTGCGTGAAGCCACGCGGGTGCTCAGCGCCAAGGGCCTGGTGTATTCCAAGCCTCGGGTGGGCGCGGTGGTGCGGCCACGGTTGAAATGGCACCTGCTCGACCCGGACGTGTTGTCCTGGTTGATGCAGTCCACGCCCCACAGTGAGTTCTTCAATACCTTGGCGGGTGTGCGGCGCATCCTCGAACCGGAAATCGCCGCCATGGCCGCGACTACCGCCACCGATGAAGACATCGCCACCATCGAACAGGCCTACCGGGGCATGGAAACCGCGAAGACTCACGAAGACCTGTTGCAGGCCGACCTGGATTTTCACCGCGCGATTGCCGATGCCACCCGCAACGACCTGCTCGCTTATATGTGCAACATGCTGTCGTTGCCGTTGCGCGAGTCGATCAACATCACCAACCGCCGCCCGGATATCCAGGGTTTGAGCCTGCCCCGGCACAAGGCAATCCTCACCGCGATCCAGAACCGTGACGCCCTCGGGGCACGGCATGCGTCGCTGGTGCAGCTGGATGACACGCGGGTGGCGTTGGATACGGTGATGAACGTGCTCACGCCGCTCTGACTCCAAGGCATACCCAGGACCCCATGTGGGAGGGGGCTTGCTCCCGATGGCAGTAGACCGGTCAATGNTTGACTGATCCACCGCTATCGGGAGCAAGCCCCCTCCCACATTGAAGCGGTGTACGCCGTTACAGCGTGTAGGCGTAGACGTTACCGAACGCGCCTTCTTCATACTCGCGATTGAAGAGGTTCTTCATNCCCAATGTGGGAGGGGGCTTGCTCCCGATGGCAATAGACCGGTCAATGTTGCGTTGACTGATCCACCGCTATCGGGAGCAAGCCCCCTCCCACATTGAAGCGGTGTACGCCGTTAGAGCGTGTAGGCGTAGACGTTGCCGAACGCGCCTTCTTCATACTCGCGATTGAACAAGTTCTTCACGTCGAGGTTCAGGCGCACTTTGTCGTTGACCTTGTAGTAGCTGAGCAAGTCCACCACGGTGTAGGCGTCCATCGAGAACGCGGTGTTGGACGTCTACCCGGAACCCCATGTGGGAGGGGGCTTGCTCCCGATGGCAGTAGACCGGTCAATATTGCGTTGACTGATCCACCGCTATCGGGAGCAAGCCCCCTCCCACATTGAAGCGGTGTACGCCGTTACAGCGTGTAGGCGTAG
>NZ_LKEG01000028.1:36283-36594 GCF_001645105.1 Pseudomonas marginalis | reverse complement strand
GAAAGGCATGACCTTACTCTTGCCGCCCCCGGAATACTTTTAAAAAGCGGAGGACACGACAACTACCCTGACACCGGGGGTGACAGCCGGCTTGAGTGGTGTAGAGCAAAGGCAAACGCGGCGGCCTTAAAGCCGACCGGAGTTGCGTCTGTTGATCGCGGTCCAAATGTGGGAGGGGGCTTGCCCCCGATTGCAGTGTGACAGCCACAGCTGCATCAGCTGACACACCGCGATCGGGAGCAAGCCCCCTCCCACATTTTTAACCCAGTACCGCACACACAACCCCGGTCGGCTTTAAGGCCGCCGTGCTT
>NZ_LKEG01000028.1:21479-36257 GCF_001645105.1 Pseudomonas marginalis | reverse complement strand
GGTTACTTTTGGCGCTCTTCCAAAAGTGACCCGCTGTAAGAGCGGAACCATAAGCCGCCGTTACCTAAATAACGGATATGTACTCAACTCAACTCAAATCAAACCCACTCAAACCAACAGCCCCCCCACAACCGCATCCCCCACTTCCTGAGTCGACCTCATCCCCCCCAAATCCGGCGTAACCACCCCCTGCGCAATCACCCCCTCGATAGCCCGCAAAATCCCATCATGCGCCGCCCGATACCGCCCATCCCCATTCCCCAAAAAGTCCAACATCAACGCCCCCGACCAAATCATCGCAATCGGGTTCGCAATATTCTGCCCATAAATATCCGGCGCCGACCCATGCACCGGCTCAAACAACGACGGAAACCGCCGCTCAGGATCCAGGTTCGCCGACGGCGCAATCCCAATGGTCCCCGCACACGCCGGCCCCAGGTCGGACAAAATGTCGCCAAACAGATTCGACGCCACCACCACGTCAAACCGGTCCGGCTGCAGCACAAACCGCGCGCACAGGATGTCGATGTGCTGCTTGTCCCACGCCACCTCCGGATAATTCGCCGCCATCAGCGCAGTACGCTCGTCCCAGTAAGGCATGCTGATGGAGATCCCGTTCGACTTGGTCGCCGCCGTCAGTTTTTTACGCGGGCGGGTCTGCGCCAGGTCAAAGGCGAACTTGAGGATGCGGTCAACCCCACGCCGGGTAAACACCGACTCCTGCAGCACAAACTCATGCGCGGTGCCTTCGAACATCTTGCCGCCTACCGACGAGTACTCCCCCTCGGTATTCTCGCGGATCACCACAAAGTCGATGTCCCCCGGCCCGCGCCCGGCCAGCGGGCACGGTACGCCGGGGAACAAGCGCACCGGGCGGATGTTCACGTATTGGTCGAAGTCGCGGCGGAACTTGAGCAGCGAGCCCCACAGGGAAATATGGTCCGGGACTTTGTCCGGCCAGCCCACCGCGCCAAAGTAAATCGCGTCGAAGCCCTTGAGCTGTTCGAACCAGTCTTCGGGCATCATCTGCCCGTGTTCCAGGTAATAATCACAGTGGGCCCAGTCGAGCACTTCGATGCTCAGGTTCAGGTCCCATATGTTGGCCGCCTGTTCCAGTACCCGCAGCCCTTCGGGCAATACTTCCTTGCCAATGCCATCGCCGGCAATCGCGGCGATTCTGAATGCCTTGCTCATCGATTCCGCCTCGCTCATTGTCAGTTCAAGCCGCCGATATGGAAGGCTTTGACTTCAAGGTACTCGTCCAGGCCGTACTTGCTGCCCTCGCGGCCCAGCCCGGATTGTTTGATGCCGCCAAACGGCGCGACTTCCATGGAGATGATCCCGGTGTTGAGCCCGACCATGCCGAATTCCAGCGCTTCGCCGAAGCGCCACGAGCGCTGCAGGTCCTGGGTGAAATAGTAGGCGCCCAGGCCGTACGGCGTGGCATTCGCCAGGGCGAGCGCCTCGGCCTCGTCGGTAAAGCGCATCAGCGGCGCCACCGGGCCGAAGGTTTCTTCATTGGCCAGCAACATCCCGGCGTGGGTGTCGCCGAGCACCGTGGGTTGCACGAACTGGCTGTCGCCACTTGGGATCGCGCCGCACAGCAGCTGGGCGCCTTGGCTCAGGGCGTCGTCGATATGCCGCGCGACTTTGTTCACCGCCGCCGGGTTGATCAGCGGGCCGATGGTCACGCCGTCTTCCAGGCCGTTGCCGACCTTGAGCTTGCCCACCTCTTCCACCAGGCGCGCGGCGAAACGTGCGTAGATGCCGTCTTGCACCAGGATGCGGTTGGCGCACACGCAGGTTTGCCCGGCGTTGCGAAATTTGCTCAGCATCACCCCGGCGATTGCCTGCTCAAGGTCGGCGTCGTCGAACACGATAAACGGCGCGTTGCCGCCCAATTCCAGGCTCAGGCGCTTGATGTGTTCGGCACTCTGGCGCATCAGCAGGCGGCCGACGGCGGTCGAGCCGGTGAAGGAAATCTTGCGCACCGCCGGGTTGCCCGTCAGCTCTTCGCCGATGCCCGCAGGCAAGCCGGTGATGACATTGAACACGCCCGCAGGAATGCCGACGCGCTCGGCCAGCACCGCCAGGGCCAGTGCTGACAGCGGCGTCAAGTCCGACGGTTTGACGATGATCGGGCACCCGGCGGCCAGCGCCGGCGCGCATTTGCGCGTGATCATCGCATTGGGGAAATTCCACGGGGTGATGGCGGCGCACACGCCCACGGGTTGCTTGAGGGTCAGCAGGCGCCTGTCGCCACTGGGGGCCGGCATGGTTTCACCGTAGACCCGCCGCGCTTCCTCGGCGAACCATTTGACGAAACCGGCGCCGTAGCGCACTTCGCCACGGGCTTCGTTCAGCGGCTTGCCCTGCTCGCAGGTCATGATCAGCGCCAGGTCGTCGAGGTTGTCGATCATCGCCTGGTACCAGCGTTCCAGCAGCGACGCGCGTTCAGCCGCCGGGCGGGCGCGCCAGGCGGGCCAGGCACGCTCGGCGGCTTCGATGGCGCGGCGGGTGTCCACCACGTCCATGGCCGGGACCTGGGCCAGCACGTGGCCGGTGGCAGGGTCGCGGATGTCCAGGGTGGCCGCGCTGTCGGCAGCGATCCATTGGCCATCTACGTAGGCGAGTTCAGCCAGCAGGCTGGGGTCTTGCAAGCGATTCTTGAGCATGGTCGAGTCCTGATCCGAGACACGCTCCAGTCTAGGGAGGTGCCACGGACGAGGATGCCGAAAGCGCGGTTAAAGCAGCGTGCCGTGCTGTAATTCGGCGCAGGACGGCAGGCTCTGCTAGGCCTTCAATGAGCCGAGCAAACCTTGCAAAAAGCGCTCGCCCGCGTCCATCTGACTGATCTCGATAAACTCGTCGGGTTTGTGCGCCTGCTCGATGGAACCCGGCCCGCAGACCACCACCGGCACGTCCAGGCGCTGCTTGAACAGGCCACCTTCGGTGCCGAACGATACCTTGGCGGTGCCGGTACCCGGCGCGGCGAATTGCTTGAGAAAGCGCACCGCTTCGACACTGGGGTGGGTGTCGAGGCCGGGGTAGACGTTGATGGTTTCGATCTCGATGGCCGCCGCGCTGGACAGCTTCTGCGCCTCGCGCACGATCACCTCGGCTCGCTCGCGCATCTGGTCCAGGAACTGATCCAGATCGTCCGCCGGCAGGTTGCGCACTTCGAAATCCAGGCTGCACAGGTTAGGCACGATGTTCAGCGCCTTGCCGCCGACAATCTGCCCGACATGCACGGTGCTGTAGGGCACGTCGTAGTCGGAGTCCTGGGCGCCACGCGTCTGCAATTGCTGCTGGCTCTCACGCAGGGCGGCGATAAAGTCGCAGGCCACATGGATGGCGTTGACCGAACGCGGCGCCAACGACGAATGCGCTTCCTGGCCACGGCAGTAGGTGCGGTAGGACCCCTTGCCCTTGTGGCCGAGTACGAACTGCATGTTGGTCGGCTCGCCGATCACGCACAAAAACGGGCGCACCGGCGCCAGGTGCAAAACATCGAGCAGACGCCGTACGCCGACGCAACCGATCTCCTCGTCATGGGACAGGGCCAATTGCAGCGGGCGGTTCAAGGTGTGGTCGGCGGCATCGAGCAGGGCGTCGATGGCCAGGGCGATGAAGCCCTTCATGTCGCAGCTGCCACGCCCGTAGATGCGCCCGTCCTGCACAGTGGCGGCGAAGGCGGGAAAGGTCCACGCCTGCCCCGCCGCCGGCACCACGTCGGTGTGCCCGGACAGCAACACGCCGGGCTGTTGCTTGGGCCCGGTGCTGGCGAACAGGTTGGCCTTCTTGCCGCTCTGGTCCTTGACGATCAAGGAGTCGATGCCCTTGGTCAGCAACAGGTCGCGCACGTAGTCGATCAGGGCCAGGTTCGATTCCGACGACACCGTGTCGAAGGCCATCAGCTGTTTGAGAATCTCAAGAACACGCGGTTTCATCAGGCCTGGCTCCGTTGCTCGGCAGGTGGGGCGAACCGGGTTATGGAGAACGGCTCGATCGGGGTACTGGTGCTGCCGGTGGCGAGCAGCTCGGCCATCACATCGCCGACGCCCGGGCCGAGCTGGAAGCCGTGGCCGCAAAAGCCGAAGGCATAGAACAAGCCGTCGACGGTGCCGCTGGGGCCCATCACCGGCAGCGAATCCGGCAGGTAGCCTTCGATGCCGCTCCACACGCGGATGATGTTCAGGTTACCGACGCCCGGCAGCAGTCGACGCATCTGGCTGACCTGATTGAGGATGCTGCGCGGCTCCACGTAGGCGCGGCGGTTGAGCATGTCCGGCTTGCTGCGGTAACCGCCACCGATGACGATATTGCCCCGCGGAATCTGGCGGAAGTAGATCACTTCCTCGGGGATTTTGGTGTACACGCCGATCACCGTCGGCAGCGCGTAGGGCACAGGCTCAGTCACTGCCATCTGCGGGCCGTGGGTGTCGAGCGGCACCGGCTCGCCGAACTGCGCCGAAAGCTTCTGGCCCCAGGCACCGGCGGTGATCAACAGTTGTGCGGCCTGGAACTGGCGACCGTCGGTGCTGGTGACGTGGAAGTCGGCACCGACCTTCTGCACCTCGGCGACTTCGGTGCGTTCTTCGATCTGCGCCCCCAGGCGCCGTGCGGCGCGGGCAAACGCCGGTGCGGCCAGACGCGGGTTGGCGTGGCCATCGTGGGGCGCATAGGAACCGCCCTTGACGTCCGGGCCGAGGAAGCCGAAGCGCTGATGCAGTTCGGCGCCGCGATAAATCTTCAGGTCCAGTTGCTCCGCTTCCGGCGCGGCCGCATAGGCCTCCAGCTCGGCGATTTCATCTTCGCGGTAACACACGCGCATATGCCCACTGGGGATGAACTCGAGGTCATCCTCGATCAGTTCCGGCAGGCGCTTCCACAGCGCCCAGGAGCGGTTGGCCAAGGCCAACTGGCCGAGGAAGCGCCCCTGCCGACGCACATTGCCGAAGTTCACCCCGCTGGCGTACTGGCCGATCTGGTCGCGCTCGAGCAGGATCACCGACTGGCCGCGACGGCGCAGAAAAAACGCCGCCGCCGAGCCCATCACACCACCGCCAACAATCACCACATCGGCTTTTTGCACCTTCATGACGACACCTCCTCGGTGATCAGCATCGACAAGGGTTTGACCGGTGCCTGACCGCGCTGGCGACCGACTTCCTGCACCGGCACCCCGGCCTCGGCGGCAATCACTTCGGCCCCGGCCTGTGAACAATAACGCCCCTGGCAACGGCCCATGCCCACGCGGCTGAATGCCTTGGCGCGATTGACTTCACAGGCGCCCTTCTCGTTCACGGTGCGCCGCAGTTCGCCGGCGCTGATCATCTCGCAGCGGCACACGATGGCGCTGTCGGGCAACGCCTTGGCCTGCGCGCTGGGCCAGGGAAACGCCTGGGCCAGGCCGAGGCGAAACTGGTCCATCACGGCCAGGGCTTGCTTTTGTTCGTCACGCAGCCCGCTGTCGGCCGGTTGCTGCAGATCGTCCAGCAGCGCCAGCGCCACCAGGCGCCCGGCATGCTCGGCGGCATCCGCACCGCGAATTTTCGCGCCGTCACCCGCCGCATACACCCCCTTCACCGAGGTGCGCCCGGCCTCGTCCGTGGCCAGCCACCATTGGCTGGAGGCTTGGTCAAAGGCCATGGCACAGCCGGCCAGGTCGCCCAATTGCGTCTCCGGGCGCAGGTGATACCCCAGCGCGACGGCATCGGCCTGCACCGTGACGGTCTGCCCGTTGCCCGCGATGAAGCGCACGCCCCCCACGCCATTGGCGGCATCCCCCATGACTTGCAGCGGCTTGATCCCCAGGTGCACCGCCACCTTGGCGCGGTACAGCTGCGCCAGCAGCTTGACCCCGGTAAACAGGACGGCCGGCCGCGCCAGCAGTTTCGGCAAGGCCTTGAGACGCAGGCTCAGGGGTGAGGTGTCGAGCACCGCCGCCACCTCGGCACCGGCTTTGACGTATTGGCTGGCAACCAGGTACAGCAACGGCCCGCTGCCCATGAACACCACGCGATGACCGATGGACACGGCCTGGTTTTTCAAGGCGATCTGCGCCCCGCCCAGGCTGTAAGTGCCCGCCAGTTGCCAGCCCTCGATGGGCATCAAGCGGTCGGTGGCGCCGGTGCACAGGATCAGCGCGTCGTAATCCACGGTGCAGTGGCGGCCTTGGCTCACGCAGCACAATTGCCCGGCCGTGAGGTTCCACACCAAGGTGTCGGGCCGGTAGTCGATGGCGTCGCGCAGGCGGTCGAAACTCTGGTGCAGGGCCTGGGCCTTGGGGGCTTCGCTGCCGTACAGCGTGGTGTAGTCGCGGGTAAAACCGTCTGGCTGACGGCGGTAGATCTGCCCACCGTCGCGACGGTTTTCATCGATCAGGATCGGCTTGATTCCGGCCGCCACCAGGGTTTCGGCGCAGCGCACGCCGGCAGGTCCGGCGCCCACAATAACTACCCGTGCAGTGGCCATGTCGCCTCCGGTTGTGTGGTAACGATGTCCAGCCCATCCCGGACTTCATTGGAGCAGGCGCGCAGGCGCTCGCCGCTGCGGGTCCATACCCAGCAGTCCTGGCACGCACCCATCAGGCAGAAACCGGCGCGGCGGCCGCTGTCGAATTCCGATTGGCGCAACGCGTTGCCCTGGGTCAGCAGCGCGACCATCAGGGTATCGCCCTGCAGGGCCTGGATGGGTGCGCCATCCACCGTCAGGCTGACCGTCGGCCGGCCCTGTTCGGCCAGCCTCACAAAACGCGCTTTCATGCATAGGCTCCCAACGTGAGGGTAGTGACGCCCTGCTGGGTATTCAGCAACTGGGCGCTGTCGTGGTGGCAGAGGACTTCACTGCCGTTGTCCAGGGTGCGACGCTTCGGTGCGGTGCGATTGCACAGGCCATCGACGCGCACCGGGCAGCGATTGAGAAAGGTGCACAGTTCCGGCACGTTGGCCCGCTCGCCTATCGCCGGCAGCGTTTCGCACCTTGTGCCGCAGGTTTCCAGCCAGCCCTGGCGCAACTCGGGCACCGAGTGGATCAGCAGGTCGGTGTAGGGGTGGAACGGCGGTTCGGCAAACGACTGGCGGCTGCCGGCCTGCACTTTGTGGCCGCTGTACATCACCACAATGTCATCGCACAGCGCACGCACGGTGGAGATGTCATGGCTGATAAACAGATAGGACACGCCCAGTTGCTGGCGCAGGTCGCGCAGCAGTTCGAGGATTGCCGCGCCGACCACGGTGTCGAGGGCCGAGGTCACTTCATCGCACAGGATCAAGTCGGGCTTGGCCGCCAGCGCCCGTGCCAGGTTGACCCGCTGCTTTTGCCCGCCGGACAGTTCATTCGGGCGGCGTTCGGCCATGTCGCGCGGCAGGCGTACCAGGTCCAGCAACTCATCGATGCGCGCCTTCAACGCGGCGCCCTTGAGGCCGAAATACATCTTCAGCGGGCGGCTGAGGATGGTCGCCACGCTGTGCATGGGGTTGAGGGCGGTGTCGGCATTCTGGAACACCATCTGGATCCGGCGAAATTGTTCCGGGGTGCGCTCCGACAGGCTGCCACCCAGGGCCTGGCCGTCGAACGTGAGACCGCCAAGGGCCGGGGTCAACAGCCCGGCCACCACGCGCGCCAGCGTCGACTTGCCGGAGCCCGACTCGCCGATCACCCCAATCGCCTGGCCACGGCGCACCGTGAGGTCGATGTCTTCCAGCACCCGGATCGACGGCATGCCGTGCATGTTTTTGTTGCCGTAACCGGCGGTGAGGCCGGTGATGGTCAGCAGCGGCACCTCTTCGGCAATCCCGCAGGGCGGGCGAATGGTGGTGTCTGGCCGTGCGGCCGCCAGCAGGCTGCGGGTGTATTCGTGGGCGGGAGCCTTGAGCAGCGGTGCCGTGGCGCTGTGCTCGAGAACCTGCCCGCCGTTGAGCACCACGATCTGGTCGGCCATTTGCGCGACCACCGCCAGGTCATGGGAGACGTACACGGCCGTGGCGCCGCGCTCGCGTACCACACGCTTGAAGGCGCGCAGCACGTCGATCTGGGTGGTCACGTCCAACGCCGTGGTCGGCTCGTCGAGCACCACCAGCAGCGGGTCGCTGATCAGCGCCATCGCCGCCATTACCCGCTGCAGTTGCCCACCGGACACCTGGTGCGGGTAACGTCGCGCGATGCGTTCCGGGTCCGGCAGGGCCAGGTCGCGGAACAGCCCGATAGCCTTGGCATGCAATTCGGCGCGGGTACCCAGGCCATGGATCAGGGCCCCCTCCACCACCTGGTCGATCAGTCGTTTGGCCGGGTTGAACGCCGCAGCCGCGCTTTGCGCGATATAAGACACACGGTTGCCACGCAGGCCTTGCAGGTGTTTTTCGCTCAAGGCGAGCATGTCGTGCTCACCCACCTGCACCACACCGCCAGACAACCGACAGCCACGCCGTGCGTACCCCAGTAATGCCAGGGCGATGGTGGTCTTGCCCGAGCCGGACTCACCGATCAGCGCCAGCACTTCACCTTTTTCCAGGGAAAAGCTCACGCCTTTGACGATTTCTACCTCGCCGTGCTCGCCACAGGCGACCACGCGCAGGTCTTCGACGCGAATCAATTCGGTCATTTCAATGGCCTCCCGTGCGTCGACTACGTCGGGACGACATATAGTCGATCAGCAGATTCACACCGATGGTCAGCGTGCCGATGGCCAGCGCCGGAATGATGATAGCCAGCGCGCCCTGGTTGAGGCCGCCGATGTTTTCCCGCACCAGCGAACCGAGGTCGGCGTCCGGCGGTTGCACGCCAAGGCCGAGAAAACTCATGCCGCTGAGCAACAAGACGATGTAGCCGAAACGCAAGCCCAGGTCGGTCAATACCGGGTTGAGCATGTTCGGCAGGATCTCCATGCACGCCACGTACAACCGGCGTTCGCCACGGGTACGCGCGACCTGCACGTATTCCAGGGCCTCGATGTTGACCGCCATGCTACGGGCAACGCGGAACGAGCCAGGGATGTAGCTGATCACGGCGGTGCAGATCAGCAGGGTCACCGATGAACCAAAGGCCGAGACCATGATCAGCGCGAGCATTTTGCTCGGGATCGAGATGAACGCGTCCATGATGCGGCTGATGATTTCGTCCAGCCATTTGGGCGAGACCACCGACAGCAGCGCACACCCGGTGCCGAAGAAGCTGGCCAGCAACGCCGCTACCAGCGCCAGGCCGACGGTGAACCGCGCACCGACCAGCACGCGGCTGAGCATGTCGCGGCCCAGGTAATCGGTGCCGAACGGGTGGGCGAGGCTGAAGCCTTCGAAGATGTTGTCGGACACCACTTCACCCACCGGGTGGGGGGCCAGCCAGGGGCCGAGCAGCGCCACCAGCAGCCAGGCGACGCAGACCGCGCCCCCCAACAGCCCCAGCCAGGACGGGCCGCTGGACACCTTGGCCAGGGCCAGGGCGGAAGACACAGGCTTGGACTTCGCAATGAGGTTGTTCATTGGTTTCTCAGCCTCGGGTTGGAGAGGATCGCGCACAGGTCGGCGAGCAGCACCAGGCCCAGGTAAGCCGCGCAGAACAACATGGTGCACGCCTGCACCAAGGCCATGTCACGGTTGGTCACGGCATCGACCATCAAGCTGGCGATGCCGGGGTAGTTGAAGATGGTTTCGACGATCACCACCCCGCCCAGCAGGTACGACAGGCTCAGGGCAATGGCGTTGGCGATCGGCCCGATCGCATTGGGCAAGGCATGGCGCAGCACAATGCGGATCGGGCTCACGCCTTTGAGGCGGGCCATTTCCACATAGGGGCTGTCGAGTTGGTCGATCACCGCCGCGCGGGTCATGCGCGCCATTTGCGCGACGATCACGCAGCACAGCGTCATCACCGGCAAGGCGTAGGTGCGCATGAATTGCAGCGGTGAGGTGATGTCACTGGCGTACGACAGCGCCGACAGCCAACCGAGGTTGACCGCGAAAATCAGCACGGCCAGGGTCGCCACCAGAAACTCCGGCACGGCGACCATCGCCAAGGTGACAAAGCTCAGGCAACTGTCGATACGCCCGCCCCGGCCCATCGCCGAGCCGATGCCGAGTACCAGCGCCACCGGCACCGAGACCAGCGCCGTAGCGCCCGCCAGCATCAGGGTGTTGGGCACCCGGCCGGCCATCAGTTCACCCACCGGCATGGCGTTGGAGACCGACACGCCCATGTCGCCGGTGAGCAGGCTCATCAACCAGTGCAGGTAACGCAGCACACCGGGTTGGTCCAACCCCAGTTTCAGGCGCAGTGCCGCCACCTGTTCAGGGGTCGCGAACTGGCCGAGGGATTGTTGCGCCGCATCCCCCGGCAGCACGGCCGTGATCGCGAACACGACCATGGACACGATCAACAAGGTCACGACACCGGCGCCGAGGCGCCGGCCGATCAACCACAGTGTATTGCTATTCATCGCACTGCCCTCCTCACGCGTCCAACCACACCTGCTCGGCGAACATGTAGCCCATGAAACCGCCCAGCGGGTTGCTGCCATAGCCCTTGATGCGCTGGTCTACACCGTCGATGTTGCTGATGAACACCGGCACGCCGATCCCGCAATGGTCGTGGACCAGGGTCTGCATGTCGCCATACATCTTGGCGCGCTTGGCGTCGTCGGTTTCGCCACGGGCCAGCATCAGCAGTTGGTCGAACTGGTCGTTCTGCCAGCCGGACTCGTTCCAGGGTGCCTTGGACTGGAAGAACTGCGAGAACATCACGTCGGCATTCGGCCGTGGGTTGATGTTGCCGAAGCTCAACGGGTGCTTCATCCAGTGGTTGGACCAGTAGCCGTCGCTGGGCAGGCGGTTCACGTCGAGCTTGAGCCCGGCCTGTTTCGCCGATTGCTGCAGCAGCACGGCGATGTCCACCGAACCGGTGGCGGCCGGCGAGGCCATGACGGGCATGGTGATGCTTTCCATGCCGGCCTTCTTCAGCAGGAACTTGGCTTTTTCCGGGTCGTAGACCGTCTGCGGCAAGTCGGTGTTGAAGTAACGCGAACCCGGTGCAATCGGGTGATCGTTGCCGACCACGGCAAAGCCACGGAACACCGCGGACTTGAACTGCTCACGGTCCAGCAACAGTTTCATCGCCTGGGTGAACTCAGGGCTTTTGCCGGGCAGTTGGTCCTGACGGATGATCAAGTCAGTGTAGTTGCCCGACGGTGCATCCACGACCCGGTGTTTGGCGCTGGCGGCGATGCGCGTAGTGGAGCGTGGGTTGACCTCGTTGATCATGTGCACGTCGCCCGACAGCAGCGCGTTGACTCGCGAGGGCTCGTCGGCGATGGCGATGAATTCGATTTCGTCGAGGTACGGCAGGCCCGGTTTCCAGTAATTCTTGTTGCGCACCGCAATCGAACGCACGCCTGGCTTGAACTCGCCCACGGTGAACGGTCCGGTGCCGATGCCTTTACCGAAATCGGTGGTGCCTTCGGGCACGATCAGCAGGTGCGACACCGCCAGGATCGACGGCAGCTCGGCGTTGGGCGCGCTGAGGCGAATCTGTACTTCGTTCGGGCCGCTGGCCTTGATCTCGGCGAACTGCTCCATCAGCGGCATGACTTTGGAGCCGGTGAGCGGGTCTTTGTGGCGGTTCAGCGAGAACACCACGTCGGCGGCGGTCAGGGCCTTGCCGTTGTGAAAGGTCACGTCTTTGCGCAGGGTGATGGTCCAGACGGTGGCGTCGGTATTGTCGATGCGCTCGGCCAGCTCCAGTTGCGGGACCAGGTGCTTATCGAAGCGGGTCAGGCCGTTGTAGAACATGTAGTGGCGGGCGTAGTCGGTGGACAGCGCGCCCTTGGCCGGGTCGAGTGTGTCGGCGGTGGAGCTGGACATGCCCGCCACGCGGATCTTGCCGCCTGGCTTGCCTTTGCCCTCGGCGGCCGCTTCATCGGCGAACAGCTTGCCGGCGGCGCCAAACAGGCTGCCCGCCCCGGCCGCTGCCACACCGGCCACCCCGAGCATTTGCAGGGCATTGCGGCGCGACATGCCACGGTTGAGGCTTTCGAACACCCGCAGGCTGTCATGGCCGGAGATGAGCTCGGGTGTATTTTTGTTGTCAGTCATATCAAGGCTACCTGTCGATAATCGGAAGAATCGAGTGCTCACGGATGTCCGGAGCGTCCTGGAAACACAAACGACGGTGACGCAACAACGGCAACTCAGTGCAAATAATCCTGGAACCGGTAATACGCCCCCACGAACGGCAGGAACCAGGGTTTGCCGAAATGCCCGGGGATCGCCGGCCATTCCAGTTCGCGCCAAGGGTTGGCCGTCGCATTGCCCGCCATGACCTCAGCCATCACCTGGCCCATGTGCACCGACATCTGCACACCATGGCCGCTGTAGCCCATGGAGTGGAACACGCCGCCATGCTGGCCGGCGCGTGGCAGGCGGTCGGACGTCATGTCCACCAGGCCGCCCCAGCAGTAGTCGATCTTCACGTGCGCCAACTGCGGGAACATGTTCAGCATCGCCGCCTGCAGCACCTTGCCGCTCTTGGCGTCGGAGACGCTGTCGGACATGGCAAACCGGGCACGCCCGCCAAACAGCAGACGGTTGTCCGGGGTCAGGCGAAAGTAGTTGCCGATCATGCGGCTGGTCACATAAGCCCGGTGCCGGGGCAGCAACTGGTCGATCAGCGCTTGGGGCAAGACTTCGGTGGCGATGACGAAACTGCCCACCGGCACAATCCGGCGACGGTACCAGCCCAGGTCGCCATGCTGGCAAGCGCCGGTCGCCAGCAGGACTTGCCCGGCGTGCAGTGAGCCCTTGACGGTGTTGACCTGATAGCCACCGGCCTGGGCCTTCCAGTCCTTGACGGCGGTGTGCTCGTAAATCATCGCGCCACGCCGCGCCGCCGCTTCGGCCAAACCGACCCCAAAGCGGCCGACGTGCATCTGCACGCCGTTGCGTTGCAGCAAGCCGCCATGGAACTGCGCCGAATTGACTTCCGCATGGGTCTGTTCGGCGCTGAGCAGCTCGACATCGGCATCCACCTCCTGGCGAATCAGCTCGCAGGTGCGGGCCAGGCCTTCGTAATGCATCGGCTTGGCCGCCAGCTTGAGCTTGCCGTTGCGCACCAAGTCACAGGCAATCCCTTCCTGCTCGACCAGCGAAACCACGCTCTGCACCGCGCTTTCATAGGCTTGGTAATAGGCACGCGCCTTGGCGGCACCGAGGCTGGCGTGCAGCCCGGCATAGTCCTGGGCCACCCCGGTGTTGCACTGCCCACCGTTACGCCCCGAGGCTTCACCGATCACACGGCCGGCGTCGAGCACCACCACACTCGCGCCTTTACGCGCCAACGCCCGCGCCGCCGCCAGGCCGGTGAACCCACCGCCGACCACAGCCACATCGACCTGCTTGGGCAAGCCGCCCAGCTGGGCACCGGTAAAAGCCGGTGCGGTGTCGAGCCAATAGGATTCACTGCCCATGTCTTACCCTCAAGGTGCGCGTTTACAGACCGACCAACGCCGGCAACCCACCGATATCGGTGATCTGCTGGTAACCGTAAAAGGCATTGGCCGGGACTTCATGGCCACGGGCAACGAATGCCTTGTGCTTGATCTTCATGTCATGGGCCGACATCAGGTCATAACGGAAGCTGGACGACACATGCAAGATGTCTTCCGGGCCGCAGCCGAGGTTGTCGAGCATGAACTCAAAGGCCGCCAGGCGCGGCTTGTATGCCTGGGCCTGTTCGGCGGTGAACACCTTATGGAACGGCGCGCCGAGCTTGTCGACGTTGGACATGATCTGACTGTCCATGGCATTGGAGAAGATCACCAGGGGAATCTTGTCGGCAATCTTCGACAGACCGGCCGGCACGTCCGCATGAGGGCCCCAGGTCGGTACGGCGTCGTAATACAGCTGGCCTTCTTCGCGATAATCGATACCCCAGCGCTTGCAGGTACGGGCCAGGGCGGTCTTGAGGATTTCGTCATACGGACGCCAGTCACCCATCACCTGGTCGAGGCGATAGGCTGAGAAGTCCTTGACGAACTGGTCCATCTGCTCGGGCTTGATGCGATCGGCGAACAGCTCGCGGGTCATGGTGCCCATATGGAAGTTGGTCAGCGTACCGTAGCAGTCGAACGTAATGAATTTGGGACGAAGAAAGCTCATTGAGTGCGGTCCTGAAGTCAGTTGAGTGTGGCAAGCGTTCGCTGCCCTGGCGGCGCGTCGGCCTCGTTGCAGCACAGGTTCATTACACCACTGTGAAATCAGCATATGCCGTCTAAAAAGACCTGTGCTCAATACAAACCACCGTTTTGGTGGCTGGGCTCAGCAGACTTTGCGGTGCGCGCCAGGCTTGGGCAGGGCCTTTGTTTGTGCGCTTTTAGGGGGCTTTTGGGGGGATTTTGTGGGGTGAGGGCTTAAGGACGGGGGGTTGGGGCGGCAGAAAGTGTGGCCGGGGGGATTGGGTGTATATCCGTTATTTAGGTTAGGGCCACCTAGGGTTCCGCTCTTACAGCGGCTCACTTTTGGAAAGGCCCAAAAGTAAGCAAAAAGCCTTCGCCCCAACACTCGGCACCTCGCCTAGGCTCGGTGTGCCCTCACTCCGGCCAGCGTGTTTGACGGGGCGCCTAAGATCAAGATCAAAAGCAAAAGCACGGCGGCCTGAAAGCCGACCTGAGTGGTTGGGTCAAAAGCAGATACGTGTAAGAGCTGGCTTGCTCCCGATGGCGGTGTGTCAGCTGATCCATCTTTGGCTGTCACACTGCAATCGGGGGCAAGCCCCCTCCCACATTTGGAA
>NZ_LKEG01000028.1:0-21438 GCF_001645105.1 Pseudomonas marginalis | reverse complement strand
AGGTGCCGAGTGTTGGGGCAAGAGCCTTTTGGTTACTTTTGGGCTCCTTTCAAAAGTGACCCGCTGTAAGAGCGGAACCCATACCAGCCGCGACCCAAATAACGGATCTACACTCACCCCCCTCATAGCATTTACTACCGCCGCCCCACAAAAATTAAGTAGTACCTGTGGCCCCACAACCCACAGCCCAAGGAATCTACCGAATATCCCCACCCCCCTTGCCAGCCCCCAACCCAGGTGGGATACAAGCACCCTGACGCCGCAAAAAACCACGTTCTATGGAGGCATGCCATGTCCGCCCTGCCACACCCCGCTTATACCTACCGCCCTATGACCACAGACGACCTCCCGGCCGCCCACGCCCTGTCGGTACAACTCAAATGGCCCCACCGCCTGGAAGACTGGGCCATGTTGCACCGGGTCAGCGACGGCTTCGTGGTGACGGACGGCGAGCGGCTGATCGGCAGCGCCTTCACCTGCCCCCAAGGCGATTACGCCACCATCGGCCTGGTGATCGTCAGTGATGACTACCAGGGCCAGGGCATCGGCCGACGCCTGATGGAAAAAGCCCTCGCCGCCTGCGGCTCACGCACCCCGGTCCTCAACGCGACCCTCGCCGGTGCGCCGTTGTACGCCAGCCAGGGCTTTGTCGAATTCGGTCGGGTGCAGCAGCATCAGGGCCAGGTGCAGGTGCCTGCCCTGCCGCCGCTGGCCAACGGCGAAACCTGCCGCGCCCTGCACACCGATGATCACACCGCCCTGCTGACACTCGCCAAAGCCGCCAGCGGCCTGGACCGCCGCGACGTTTTACGCGACCTGCAGGTGGAGCACGCCGTGGGCATCGAGCGCGATGGGCAGCTACGCGGCTTCGCCCTGCTGCGACCGTTTGGGCGTGGGCGGTGCATCGGCCCGGTGGTGGCCGAGCACATCGAGCAGGCCAAGCACCTGATCGGCACATTGCTGGTCCAGGTGCCGGACGCCTTTGTGCGCATCGACATTCCCGTCGCCTGCGGCCTCAGTGACTGGCTCGAACAGGCGGGCCTGAAGAACGTCGACACCGTCGCGCAGATGGCCCGAGGCACGCCGCCCCAGGCCAGCCAAGGCCTACACCCCTTTGCACTGATCACCCAGGCGATCGGCTGACTTTTCCTCCCGGAGCACTCCCCATGTCATCTCCCCGTATCCTGCTGTTGGCGCGTGCCGACGGCAGCCGCGTTGCCACGTCCTTCAACACGGGCGCCTTGAGCGCGTTGGACCCGTTCGGCGACACCCGTCAACTCGCTTGGCGAGGCGACGATGGTGTGTCCGCAGGCCTTGTAGGGTTCAGCGGTGACACCGTGATCGAAGACTTCCCCCACAGCGAAACACTGGTGGTGCACGCAGGCTATGTGGTGCTCAGCAGTGCCGAGCAAACGCTGGAACTGGGCATCGGCGCCAGCGCCGTGATCGGTCGTGGCACACGCCTCACCGTGCAGGCGAGCGCAGGCAGCCAGTGGGCGTTCTGCGCCTACGATCAGGCCGACGCCCCCGCCCGCCCCGGCCTGACCCTGCTCGACCCGCGCACCCTGCTTAACCCCTCGGCCGCGCCGGAAGCGCAGATCCTGATCGGTCCCACGCCGCAGTGCCGTGCGTTCAACCTGTTCGACGATGCGGTCACCGAGCTGCGTATCGGCATCTGGGACTCCACGCCCTACGCCCGCCACGGCCGCCCGCACAAACTGCATGAGTTGATGCACCTGCTCGAAGGCCGCGTCACCCTGCAGGATGACAGCGGTGCCGAGGTGACGGTCAACACCGGTGACAGCGTGTTTGTGGCCAAAGGCGCGCCGTGTGCCTGGAACAGCACGGTGTATGTGCGCAAGGTCTACGCGGTGAAATAAATCAGGCTTTCAGCGCCTCTTCCAGGAACGCCACCAAAGCTTGGACGCGCGGGCTGCGCAGTTTGCGTGACGGCACCAGCAGGACGATCGGTGCGCTGTCAAAGCTCCAGTCCGCCAACACACGTACCAGGCTGCCGCTGGCGATGGCGTCACTCACATCCCACTGCGAACGCAGCACCAACCCCAAGCCTTGCTCGGCCCAGCGCCGGGCAACGCTGCCGTCGTTACTCAGCAACGCAGGCTCCACGCGCAACGTCTTGCGACCCTGCCCCTTGCGCAGGTGCCACAGCGTCACATCCTCATCGTTTTCTCGAATGCAGATGCAGCGATGCTCGGCGAGTTGGTCCGGGGAGGACGGCACACCGTGCGCTTGCAGATAGGCCGGGCTCGCGCATAACCAGCGCTCGTTCGGCGTGAGTTGCCGACCGGTCCACAGGCTGTCGTTGAGATGGCCGATGTGGATCACCGCATCGCTGTCATGCCGGTCCGGCCAAGGGGTCTCGCGCAGATCCAGCTGCAGGCAAAGCTGCGGATGCACTCTGGCAAACCGTGCCAACAGCGGCGCGATGCGCTGGCGGCCATAGCCAAACGGCGCGGCCAGCCTCAGTGTGCCCACCAGTGTTTCGTCCTTTTGCCTGAAAGACTCCGGCAGCGCTTCCAACTGCTCCAGCAGCAGCGCACTTTCGCGGGAAAAACGTTCGCCGTCGGCGGTCAAGCTCAGGCGCCGCGCATCGCGGTTGGCCAAGGTCAGCCCCAGCAGCGTCTCCAACTTACGCAGGCGCATGGACAGCGCCGGCGGCGACACATTCAGGACTCTGGCGGCAGCACTCAGCGACTCGCAGCGTGCAAGTGTGGCGGCCAGGCGCAGGTCTTCGATGGAGATCATTCAATTTTACTTAATGATTGATTAGCTTCGATTGAACCACACCTTAAGGATGCCTGAGTAGAGTGCAACCTGAACCCCGCCATTCGAGCCCTGCCATGCCCACGCCGATTGCCGCCCTCGACACCCCCGCCGCACTGATCGATATCCCGCGGATGCAGCACAATATCCAGTGCATGCAGCAACGTATGAATACCCTCGGCGTGCGTTTACGCCCGCATATCAAGACCAGTAAATGCCTGCCGGTGATCCAGGCGCAGCTCGCTGCGGGCGCCAGCGGTGTCACGGTGTCGACCCTCAAGGAGGCGCAGCATTGCTTCAGCCAAGGCATCCTCGATGTGTTTTATGCCGTGGCCGTCGCGCCGGGCAAACTGCCCCAAGCCCTGGCCCTGCGGCGCCAAGGCTGCAACCTGAGCCTGCTCACCGACAGCGTCGCCGGTGCCCAAGCCATCGTCGCGTTCGCACAGCAACACGACGAGCGCCTCGATGTCTGGATTGAAATCGACTGCGATGGCCATCGCTCCGGCCTGGCCGCTGAAGACGAGGCCCTGCTGGACGTGGCGCGAATCCTCAGCGACGGCGGCATGCACCTGCGTGGCGTGATGACCCACGCCGGCTCCAGTTACGAACTCGACACGCCTGAAGCCCTGCAAGTGCTGGCCGAACAGGAGCGTGCGCTGTGCGTGCGCGCCGCGCAAAGAATCCGCGCGACCGGGCTGGCATGCCCCGACGTCAGCATCGGTTCCACCCCCACGGCCCTGTCGGCGCTGAACCTGGACGGCGTCACCGAAGTGCGCGCCGGTGTCTATGTGTTCTTCGACCTGGTCATGCACAACATCGGCGTGTGCCAGCCGGACGAGCTGGCGCTGAGCGTGCTGACCAGCGTGATCGGCCATCAACCGGAGAAAGGCTGGGTCATCACCGACGCCGGCTGGATGGCGATGAGCCGGGACCGCGGTACCCAGCGTCAGCGTCAGGACTTTGGTTATGGCCAAGTGTGCAGCGAAGCCGGCGTCTGGCTCGAAGGCGCGCGCGTCACCGGCGCCAACCAGGAACACGGCATCATTACCCTGCACACCGTCGACGGTGATGACATTACCGAACGCTTCCCCATCGGCAGTCGGCTGCGCATCCTGCCCAACCATGCCTGTGCCACCGGCGCGCAGTTCCCGGACTATCACGCCCTGGACGCCGACGGTGGCGTGCACACCTGGAGCCGCCTCCATGGCTGGTAATCAAGCAGGATCAAAAAGCGATGTGCTGATCATCGGCGGCGGCATCATGGGGGCGTCGTCCGCGTTTTTCCTGCGGCGGCGCGGTTGTTCGGTCACGCTGCTGGAACGTGACCAGATCGGCCAGTACGCCAGCGGCGTCAACTTCGGCAACGTGCGCCGCCAGGGACGCTACCTGGGGCAGCTGGAGCTGGCGAATCGTTCGTGGGCGCTGTGGAAACGCCTGCCGGAACTGATCGACGACGACCTTGAATTCATCCCCAGCGGGCATATGCGTGTGTGTTACCGCGAAGATGAAATTGCCGAACTGGAGGCCTACGCCGCCGCGCCGGAAGCGGCGCAGCTGGACCTGCAAATCTATCGCGGCGCCGAGTTGCACAAACGCTTCGGCTTTCTGGGACCGGACGTAAAAGGTGGCTCCTACGCGCCTCATGATGGTCACGCCAACCCGCGCCTGGCAGCCCCGGCGTTTGCCCGCGCGGCACGGCGTCTCGGTGCGCGCATCGAGGAAAGAACCGAAGTCGCCGACGTGGAAAAGGTCAACGGCCTGTTCCACGTCACCACCACCGATGGGCAATTGTTCGTTGCCGAGCAACTGTTGATTACCGCCGGTGCCTGGGCGGCGCGGTTGTCCGAGCGCTTCGGTGAACCGGTACCGCTGGAGCCCAACGGCCCGCAGATGTCGGTCACCGAACCGGTGCCCTATGCCTTGCCGACCGTGATCGGCGTGTTTACCAAAATCAAGGAAGAGGTGATCTACTTCCGGCAGATCCCGCGCGGCAACATCATCATTGGCGGCGGCAATCGCTGCACCCCGGACATGACCAATCGACGCGCCTATTTCAAGCCCGAGAGCCTGCTCAACCAGATGCGCCAGATGCGCCGACTGCTGCCCGGCGCCGAAAAGCTGAACATCATCCGCGTGTGGAGTGGCATCGAAAGCTACACCCCGGACTCCCTGCCGGTGATGGGCCCAAGTGGCGCCGTGGACGGGCTGTTTTATGCCTTTGGTTTCTGCGGCCACGGCTTCCAGCTTGGCCCTGGCGTGGGGGACGTAATGGCCGAACTGATCAGCACCGGCAGCACCAGCACCCTGATCAGCCCCTTTGATATCCGGCGGTTTACCCAACCTTCGACGGTGCCCGCGAGCGCGCCCACCACAGGAAAACTGATATGAGCCACGCCTATGTTTATCGCTCGGCCACTGCCGCCGACATACCCGCCGCCCATGCGCTGTCCGTACACCTGAAGTGGCCTCACCGCGAGGAAGATTGGGCCATGGTGCAGCGCACCTCCGAAGGCTTCGTCGCCGAGCATGACGGCCATCTGGTGGGCGTGGCATTCGCCTGTCACCAGGGTGCTTACTCCTCCATCGGCCTAGTGATCGTCAACGATGCGCACCAAGGCAAAGGCATCGGACGCCGGCTGATGCAGCTGTGCCTGGAGGCTGCGGCGCCGCGCACGCCGATCCTCAACGCCACCGAATCCGGCGCACCGCTTTACGCAAGCATGGGCTTCGTCGATTTCGCGCGCATCCAGCAACATCAAGGCGTGCCGCAGACGCCAGCGCCACAGCCCTTGGTCGAGCACACGCAATGCCGCGCGCTGAGCCTGGCCGATTACCCGCAGGTGATTGAACTCGCCAATGCAGGCAGTGGCCTGGACCGCACCGGGGTGCTCAATGATTTGCTGCCCACGGCCGAGCACGTGGCCGGCCTCGAGGTGCAAGGGCAACTGCAGGGTTGCGCCCTGCTGCGTCGATTTGGTCGCGGGCATATCATCGGCCCGGTGGTCGCGCAGAACCCGGACCAGGCCCGACAGTTGATCACCCACCTGCTGTGGCTGATTCCCGGAGCCTTCGTGCGCTTCGACATTCTGGCCGATTGCGGCTTGGCCGGCTGGCTGGAAAGCCTGGGGCTGCCGTGCGTGGACAGAGCACCACGCATGGTGCTGGGCGTGCCCCCGCAATCGCGCGACGGCGTCCAGCAGTTTGCCCTGGTAACGCAAGCAATCGGCTAGCAAGCACAATCTGCGGCAGAGGATATGTAGTGAGCGGGCTTGTCGGGTCGCCGCATCGCCCGCGCTGGGGTGCGAAGCGGCCCCAATACGGGCCAATGCATTCCTCCAGGCAAAACGGAGGCGCATGGTTTCAGGGGCGCTTCGCACCCCAGCGCGGGGCAAGCCCGCTCACTACAGAGAATCTAGTGGGCTGCGGGGATGTCGGATTCAGCAGATTATCCCTTGCAGGCTTGAATAACGGCATCTTTGGGTGGGGCCGTTTTGCTAGTTTATCGGGAAGACAGGGCCGTGCTGTTCGCAGCGCCATTACCGCTCCAGGG
Organism: Pseudomonas marginalis; assembly: GCF_001645105.1. Lineage (GTDB taxonomy): Bacteria > Pseudomonadota > Gammaproteobacteria > Pseudomonadales > Pseudomonadaceae > Aquipseudomonas > Aquipseudomonas petroselini. Next base: position 15,104 of record NZ_LKEG01000028.1, on the reverse strand, counting down.
AGCTCGTTGGATGACCACACACTCTTCGCATAGCAACAGCATCGATCCGCACACATCCCAGCGGTTTTACATCGACGGCCAGTGGGTTTCGCCCGTCATCCCGGCCAGTTTACCGGTGGTCAATCCGGCCGATGAGACGGTAGTCGCCCAGGTGGCGCGTGGCTCGGCCGCGGATGTGGACCGCGCCGTCGCAGCAGCACGCGCGGCGTTTGCGGGTTGGTCTGCGACCCCGGCCGCCGTGCGCGCGCAGGTGATTGGGAACATCCACGCGCTCATCCTTGAGCGCAAAGAGCAGTTGGCCCAGGCGCTGTCCCTGGAAATGGGCGCGGCGATCAGTTTTGCCCGGGCGATGCAGGTGCCGTTGGCGGCTGAACACGTTCGGGTCGCACGTGACCTGCTGTCCAGCTACCCATTCCAGACCGTTGAAGGCGGCACCGCGATCGAGCGCGAAGCCATCGGCGTCTGCGGCCTGATCACACCGTGGAACTGGCCGCTGTACCAGATCACCGCAAAAGTCGCCCCGGCCATCGCCGCCGGCTGCACCGTGGTGTTGAAACCCAGCGAACTGTCGCCGCTGAGTGCCCTGTTGTTTGCCCAACTGGTGCACGACGCGGGCCTGCCGCCTGGGGTCTTCAACCTGGTCAACGGCAGCGGTGCCGAGGTCGGTGCAGCCATGGCGGCGCACTCCGATATCGACATGATTTCAATCACCGGTTCCAACCGCGCCGGCGCGCTGGTTGCACAAGCCGCGGCGCCGACGGTGAAACGCGTGACCCAGGAGTTGGGCGGCAAGTCGCCGAATATCCTGTTGCCCGATGCGGATTTCGCCAAGGCCGTGCCGTTGGGCGTGATGTCGGCGTTTCGCAATGTCGGGCAATCCTGCAGCGCACCGACCCGGATGATTGTGCCGAAACACCGCTTGGCCGAAGTCGAGGCGCTGGCGGCGGCCACCGTGGAGGCAATCGTCGTGGGCGACCCGCAGTCGGAAGACACGGTGCTGGGTCCGATTGCCAACGAGGCCCAGTTCAATCGCGTCCAAGCCATGATCGCCGCCGGCCTCGACGAGGGGGCAAAACTGGTGTGCGGTGGGCCTGGGCGGGTGGCGGGTTTTGATAAGGGCTTCTATACCCGGCCGACCGTGTTCTCTGAGGTGCAGAGTGGGATGCGCATTGCCCAGGAAGAAATATTTGGACCGGTGTTGTGCATTATTGCGTATGACTCGGTGGATGAGGCGGTGGCGATTGCCAATGACACGGTGTATGGGTTGGGTGCTCACGTTCAGGGTCAGGACTTGGAGCTTGCGCGGGCGGTGGCTTCGCGTATACGGGCAGGACAGGTGCACTTGAACCATCCGGCTTGGAACCCGATGGCGCCGTTTGGGGGTTACAAGCGTTCAGGGAATGGGCGGGAGTATGGGGTACAGGGGTTTGAGGAGTATTTGGAGACTAAGGCGATTATTGGGTTTGGTGAGTGAGTTCTGGGGAGCTACATGATTTCTTGTGGGGCCCTCGTGACGGGTATCAACTGCTGCTATGTGATTTACAGGATGTTGGATCTGATTGAGTACATATCCATTGTTTAGGTAACGGCGGCTATGGGTACCGCCCTTACGGCGGGTCACTTTTGGAAAGCGCCAAAAGTAACCAAACGCACGCCCCACCACTCGGCGCCTATGGCCTTCCAAGGTATTACGCTTTGATGTTTTGCCGGATGTTCCAGCCGAATTTCACCGGCCCGCCGTCTTTGGCGCCATCGGCTTTCTGCGGCTGGTAGCTGATGTCGACGCTGGCGAAATTCAAGGCGATACGGTCGTAGAGCAGGTCATCTTTACTGTCGGCACCGGTGCCGTAGGACACCACCATGACTTCCTTCAAGGTGATCACCAGGTACTCCACCGGGCTGGTGCCTCCCGCTTTGCGCACCACCAGTCTTGCTTCTGGGTAATGCTTGCCGCTGGCGCAGGCCATCATCAGGTTGGGGCTGGATTTATCCAGCGGTTTGGTCAGGTTCAGGTTGGCGAAATCGGCCTTGCCTGCCCCGCCGCCCGTACCGGAGTGCATCGATCCCGTCTGCGACAGCCCCCAGGCCCACTCGGTGATATCGATCTCGTCACGGTGAGCCTGGTCCCGTGATTCACCCTTGATATCGCCCAGTTTCAAAAACATATCGACTGCCATGTTGGCTCCCTGTCCTGTGCTGCGCCGTGAGTGACGCGGGGCGCACTGTTCCTGAATCGGGGTGGTACTCACAAGGTGGTCAAGCAAGATCGGGAAGGGCCCGTCTCCAAAAGGCGAAACGTCTGACATTAATTTGCTTCGCTGCGTCTTTAACCTCTCAACTCCGCGAATACCCAGGAGTTAAGGAATGACGGCCTCGCTGCTTAAAGATGGATTCCCCTCGGCTCACCGCACCACACGCCAACGCATTGAAGGCAGCATTGACCTGCGTCGATTGTTTTCCGTGATTGACAGCGACCCGGCGCTGATTGGCGCGGGGGTTGTGTATATCGATGAGGTGTTCAATGTGGTGGTGCTGCGTGAATTCCAGGCGATCTGCAGCGTACAGCCGATCAAGGTCGTGCTGCGTGAAGCGCCACGGCACGTGGGGCCGGTGGAGTTCAAGCGGATGCTGGAGCATGAGCCTCGGGAGTCGAGGTTAGTGGCGGAGGCGGTGAATACGGCGGTGACGTGTGCGGGGGCGCTGCTGAGTTGGCTGGTGGTTACAAGTGGGGTTGTGCTGATGCCGTTTACGGCAGGTACGAGTGCGTTGATTTCGTTCATTGGTAAGGCCGCAGCGGTGGCGGGTTCCGTTCAGTGTATGGCTGGCGTTATCCGAACCGGATCAGAAGCGGTGTTCCCGCAGGTCAATGACTATTTAGATAGTGAATCCTGGTATCAGGACGCGACGGCAGTGTTGGACGGCATTTCTTTACTGGGCGTTGCCACTTCTATGTTGGTCACAGTGAAAGCAGTCAGTACAACCACACGAGTAACCGGAAAACCCCTTCGTTTAGTGCTCAAGGGCCTGACGCGGCAAGAGAGGGCAAAACTGAATGACGAGATGCTTAGAATTCGAGACCCGAGGTTGACGTCCAAACTGCTCAAGTTGGAGAAAGCTATGGGTAGAGCCCCCAAGCGTATCAGCGCTACGAATATGCAGCGTGCGACGGCTACCCACATAATCGACGTATTGGCTGCATCGTTGAGCGTCACCAGCAGTGCAACTAACGGAAACATCAGCACGATTGCGATAGGCATCTACGAGGAGGTCAGCCAGTGAGTGGGCAGGAGGAGATAAAAAACCAATACTACTCAACTGTGTTTATTGAAGATCCCTGGAAGCTTCTGAAGCGGTACATGCCTGTAATCGGGGCAGACATGCTTATCGCATGTACCTCACTAGGATTGACGGCAACGCTGACAATGCTCACTTATCTCTCAACGTACCCCGTAGGTTTTGCTGCCAAAACCGCTCTTTTCGGCGCCGCAGGACTTGGCGCAGTGTTTGCCCTTGCCAAATACGAAGTGTTGTACGGCCGCACCTACTGGGTCTGGCTGAACGTCGCGATATACCTGATCTGCCTGCTGATAGCGCTTCCCACAATCGCCTACCGCCCCGACCTGTATCTCTACTCGATGGCCATCCTCGGCCCATTGATCGGGTTGTTGATCCTCAACTGCAACCGCTGCCGCGAACTTCGGCAAAAATCAGTCGAAATCCGCCACAAGCGCCAAGCCATCATCGCGACCCTGAAAAAACAAGGTCGCTGGAAGTGGTGGTGACCCGTTACGCCGCTGCCGCCCGCGCCGCAGTGTGCCGATTCACCGGCACCGGCAACCCCAAATGCCCGCGCAGCGTGCTGTGGCTGTACTCACGGCGAAACAACCCTCGCGCCCGCAACAGCGGCAACACTTGATCAGTAAACCGCGCGAAGTCCTCCGGCGCGCCCACGTGGATGTTGAACCCGTCCACCGCGCCCTCGACAAACCAGCGCTCAATCTCGTCCGCCACGGTCTTGGGCGAGCCGACGAAGCTGGAAAACGGTTTGGCAAAACGCAAGGCCGCCTGACGTAAGGTGAGCCCTTGGTCACGGGCAACTTGCTTGATGTTTTCGGCATGCCCGCGATAACCGTTGCTGCCCAGGTCGCCCAGGTCCGGGAACGGTTCGTCCAGGGGGTATTGGCTGAAGTCGTGGTAGTTGAACGGCCGCCCCAATTGCACCAGCGCCTTGTTCAGGTCCAGCTCGCCGTTACGCTCGCGGTCGATGGCCTGGGCTTGCTCATCGGTGTCGGCAATGATCGGCGAAATGCCGGGCAGGATGGTCACATGATCGGGGTTGCGCCCGGCGGCGGCGGTGCGTTTTTTGATGTCGCTGTAATAAGCTTGGGCGTCTTCGAAATTGCCCACCCCCGCAAAAATCCCCTCGGCATAGTTGGCCGCCAGGCCACGCCCGGATTCGGAAATCCCCGCCTGAAAAATCACCGGTTGGCCCTGGGCCGAACGCGCGATGTTCAGCGGCCCGGTGACGGAGAAAAACTCACCGTGGTGATCGAGGCGATGCTGGCGTTGCGGGTCGAGGAACACCTTGTTTTGCTTGTCATGCACAAAGGCATCGTCTTCGTAGGAGTCCCACAGCCCCTGCACCACCTCCAGGTGTTCGGCCGCCCGGCGATAGCGTTCGGTGTGGTCGATATGCTGCTCACGGCCGAAGTTGCCGGCTGCGCCTTCCAGGCCGGTGGTGACCACGTTCCAACCTGCGCGGCCACCGCTGATATGGTCCAGGGACGCAAACTGCCGCGCCACGTTGAAAGGTTCGGTATAGGACGTGGTGAGGGTCGCCACCAGGCCGATGTTCGACGTGGCGCCGGCGATGGCCGAGAGCAGCGTCAACGGTTCCAGGCGGTTGAGGAAGTGCGGTGCGGAGTCCGGTGTGATGTAGGGGCTGTCGACGATGAACACCAGGTCGAACTTGGCCGCTTCCGCCTGTTGTGCCTGCGCGCGGTACCAGTCGATATCCACACTGGCATCACCTGGGATTTGCGGGTGCAGCCATTCGTTTTGTGCGGTGCCGACGCCGGTGAGAATGGCGCCGAATTTGAGTTGGCGAGGCAAGGTGGGCATCAAGGTATTCCTCCGTGGATGGCAGCGGTGCTGGCCTGGGGAGGATGACCTTAATGCCCGTGGGCGGGGCTTGTGAAAGGCTTTATAGATCTATGCTAATTATTAAAATTATTGATCTAAAAAAATCCATACCTGCATAACTCGCATAACAATCACTGGCACGGCTTAGCGCCGGGCGCTGACCGCTGAACCGTCGTTGGACACAATCACTTCCACCCGGCGATTCAATTGGCGCGACTGCGCACTCACATTATCGGCGACCGGAAACTGCTTGCCGTAACCCATCACCGCCATGCGCTGAGGCCCCACGCCGAGCTGTTGCAGGCCACGGGCGACCGCTTGCGCACGTCGCTCGGACAAGCTCTGGTTGAAAGCATCGCCACCGGTGCTGTCGGTGAAGCCCTCTACACGTACCTGACGCTCCGGGTTCTGCAACAGGAAGGTTGCCAACCCCTGGAAGTCGCGTTGGCTGCCCGGTTTCAGCTCGGCCCTGCCGGTGTCGAACAGCACGTCGCCAAAGGTGACGACCTGGCCGCGCTCGGTCGGCCGGGCTTTCATCGCCTGTAATGCCTTGAGCTGCGCGGTGCGCACGTCGAGCTGTACCTGGGTGCGGTCCACCGCAATGTTATCGAGCTGGGCGTCGGTTTTGCGACTGACGATGGTCTGCTCGGCCAGCGCGATTTTCTGCGTCGCCAAGTACGCGAGCTGGTCGATTTGTGGGTCGGTACGGTTGTGCAGGGAGAGTTGGTTGGCACGGTCCACAGCATTGGAAGCAATGCGCGTTTCAACCGCCGCCAGGGTGTTGGACTCAGGCTTTTGCTGCAGGCTGGAGAATTGGCTGCGCGCTTGCAGGAGTTGCGGGTTTTCCGGCGGGGTGGCGCAGCCGGCCAATGCCAGGCCCAGGGCCGAAAGAGCAGGAATGACTAAAGTGGCACGCATGGAAGGATCCTCAGTGGGTAGTCGCGGGGGCGTTGAGCATTTCCTGCTTGAGCACCTGGATGCCCTCTCGCGCCTGCGTCAAGACCTGTTGTTTACGCACGGCATTGGCCTTGGCTTCGGCCAGGCTGGCATCGGCTTCGATCTGCTCGGCCAAAGCGTCGACCTGGAGATAATTTTTCTCGCCGATGGCTTGCTCCATGCGCGCCAGCTTGTCCTGGGCTGTTTTCATCTCCAGCGGTGCGAATTGGGTGGCCTGCGCCGACAAGGCGCGCCCAACCGAATCACGGGCCATGGAGATTTTTGTCGCTGGCAGCGGCGTCGCGGCACAACCTGCCAATGCACCGGTGACGATCACAACCAAGGCCGAGCGGCACAGGCGTTTGCTCACGTTGGTCATTTTCATGTGTTGACTCCTAAGCATTTACTGATGGCTACGGGACGGGTAGAAACAGCCCTCGCCGTCTCGCTTGCGTTCAAGCGATCGCGCCACATCCTAGGAGGAAAAAGACGAGCATAAAGAATGAAAAATCCCACCATCATGTAGGAGTTTTCTCGAAAAAAATGCGTAACCTTAGGCAACGCACAGGGAGAGCGGGCGCCCTTGCGTGCAAGGATGTCCCGCAGGAGAATGGCGGCCTCACCATCAGCCAGATAGTAATTTACTCAGTAAAATCAAACGGTTGAGATGAAACAAAGCCGTTATGACAAGGACGTATAACAATGAAAATATCAGTCATCGCGACACTGGGCATTTTATCGCTGACTCAAACATCACTCTGCTTCGCGGATAACGTCAACGGGAAAACGCTCTACTCACAGCGCTGCGCGCTATGCCACGGCGCCGATATCAAAGGAACCGGGCCCCTGGCCAACAAAAGCACCCCGCCTACACCCGACCTGACAACAGCTACGTTCAAACAACGCCTGCATGATTACCCAGGCGTCATTGTGTCTTCGGTAATACTGCGCCCCAATGGAGACTTGATTCCAAGAACGTTGCGAGAGAATGGTGTAAAGCTGGCACCGCACGCGTGGAGCGTTAACGACTTTCGCGATTTACATCAGTACATGAGCGGTGTGATTGCAAAAAGTCGGTGATGTTGAGCTGAGCGGTCGACTGAGCCCGACAACCGCTCGCCTGCACCTCCCCCCATGCGCATCACACTGTTCTGGCAGCGATCGCCTCCACTTCAACCAACGCACCGGGCAATGGCAATGCCACCACTTGCAACGCTGTGCGTGCCGGTTTATTCGGCTGCGCAGGCGTGCCAAAGAACTGGGTGTAGCCCGCCTGCAAGCCGGCGAAATCCAGCTTGCCACCCGTCTCTTCGGCGCCCACCAGGAACACCCGTAACTGCACGATATCGCCCAGGTCCAGGTCTTGCTGGCGCAGGATCGTGCGCAGCTTGTTGAAGACCGAGACCGTCTGCACTTCGGTATTGCCATAGGCCGCCGGCGTGCCTGCCGGGGCGGTCGCGTCGTGCACGTCAGGCAAGGTGCCGCTGACAAAGATCAGGCTGGCTGAAGCCGGTACGGTGACGGTCTGCGAGATCGGGAAATCGCCGACACGGGTGCGTTGGATGCTGTCGCTCATGATGAAGCTCCTTACGAGGCGGCAAGTGCCGCAAGGTGTGTTTGTTGGGTGACCCGTTCGGCCAGTTGCCCGACCACATGGCGCGCCGAGTTGGCCGCCGATTCCTGCCAGATACCGACGCCGCTTTGCACCAGGCCGTCGCCGGCGAAATACACCCGGCCATGCCCGGCTTCGAGCAAGGCGCTGGCGTCGGCCGGAAAGTGTTCACGTTGCAGCCAAGGGCCTTCGCTGTAGGGAATCTGTTCCCAGGACACCGCCAGCGGGTGGCGCAGGTGTTTTGAATAGCCCGGATGCAACAGTTCCACGGCCTCCTTGGAGGTGGCGTACTGCTTGTCGAACGGCTGCGCGCCAAACACGTCGGCGCCCTCCCCGGTCACGTAGCCCGCCACCAGCAAGCCTTCGCGGGTGTTGAGCTCGTTGCTCGGGTACCACAGCAGGCGTGCCGGGTGTTCGATCCACGACAGGCCACCGTAGGTGCGGTAGTCGGTTTCCCAGAAGCGCGGCGACTGCCACGCGACTTTGGTCGCCTGGTCGCTGCGGGTGCTGAGCAAAGCGGCCTTGATCGGGTCGCTGAAATCGGTGTCGAGCTTGGCCAGCAGCGGTAGTGGCAACGTCGAGATCAGGTAATCGGCGCGGACCACCTGTTCGCGACCGCTGAGCGTGTCGTGGTAAGTCACCGCCACGCCGTCTTCCAACTGGCGGATCCGCCGCACCTGGGCGCCCAGTTGCACGTGACCTCTGACGCGCTGGTAGAAGGCATCGGTGATGCGGTCCATGCCCCCCACCGGTTGGAACATGGTGGCGGAGAACTCCGGGAATTCAGTGTGCAGCAGCGCGCCCCACAGTTCCGGGTGCAGCAATTGGTCGAGCTTCAGCGGACCGCGGCTGGCGGGTAAGGCACCGGGATGCGCAGGCGATTCCAGGTGCCCCGAACGAAGCGTGCCGTCGAACGCCAACGCTTGTGACAGGTCGCCATACACCTGCAAAAACGCCAACAATCGCGTGCGTTCTTCAGCGCTCAACAGATCGTCGAGGGCATCGCGCTGCACGGCTTTGGCCAGCAAGCCGGACACATGCCCCCGCGCATCGTTGATCGCCTGGCCGACGGTGAACGCCGGCTTTTGCACATCCGGCCGCACCTGGGCGCCATGGCTGCTGTTGACCAGCACTTCCAGCGGCACACCCAACTCACTGCAATAGTCGAGGATCGTACGGTGTTGGCTGGGAATCCGTGCAGGCCCGGCATTGAAGTAATGCCCAGGGTCGAATGCGGCGGTTTGCGTGCGGCCGTCCTTGTAGTCCACGCGGTCGCCGTTGCGGATCGTCCAGGTGCGGCCGCCCACCCGCTCACGGGCCTCCAGCACGTGCACGTCGAACCCGGCGCGGGTCAGTTCCAGCGCCGTCACCAGCCCCGCGATTCCGGCCCCCAGTACCAGCACGCGAGTGCCCTGCCCCAGGCCGCTCTTGAGTTTCAGCGGTTGCGGGCGACGGTGTGACGACGGCCCCAGGCCCAATGCCGCCAGCGCATCCTTGGCGGCCTGCTCGCCGCCTACCGCAGCGATGCTCGACAGCGCTTCACGTCGTGTCAGTCCCATGTCGATGCCTCCTTAATCCGGCAGCCCCGGTGGGTTGATCAGCGATTTGTCGACACGCTCTACGTCGAGGCCCCAGCGTTGCAGCACCTGTTCGTATTGGCCGCCGGCAATCGCGCCTTCCAGGGCGGTGTGGATCGGCTTGACCAGGCCGTTGTCCTTGCGCGTGGTGACGGCGATGTCCGCCTGCAACGGCCAGCCGCCGTTGACGGTGCCGACACGCTTGATGCCGCCGGTGATCGCGGCGGAATAGGCGTACACCGAATTGGGACCGAACAGGGCATCGCTGCGACCGGACTGCACCGCCAATTGCGCGGCGGCCTGGTCGTCGAAATACTGCAGCAGCGCCGGTTTGAGGCCGGCCTTTTCATTCGCCTCGTTCCACGCCAGCAGGACTTTTTCCTGGTTGGTGCCGGACCCCACGATAATCTTCAAACCGGCGATGTCCGCCGCTTCCTTGATCTCGCTGATCTTGCTGGTGCTCTTCACATAAAACCCGAGCACATCCTGGCGGTAGGTGGCGAAGTCAAAACGCTTCTTGCGCGCCTCGGTCACGGTGACGTTGCTGATCACCGCGTCGTACTTGCCCGAACTGACGCCCAGGGGCCAGTCCTCCCAGCTGGTCTGCACCACGTTGAGTTGCAGGCCGAGGCTGTCGGCGACCAGCTGCGCGGTGTCGGCCTCGCTGCCGATGGTGGTCTTGTCGTCGCTGGCCAGCAGCGCCAGCGGTGGCCCCGCCACGCCGGACACGGCCACGGTGAACTTGCCCGGCTGGGCGAACTTGAAGCCTGGCGGGATCTGCGCGATGGCCGCCTCGTTACGCGGCACATGGATGCGCGGGCGGTCGGGGCTGAGGTCGACCTGTTGCACGGCGAGCGCGGCTTGCGCGGTGCCGACGGCGATCGCCAACAGCGCGATACGAGCAGTAGAGGTAAACATGGGCAGTCACTCCGTTAACTAAAGCACCTTGCCGAGAAAAGCCACGGTGCGGGGATGTCGGGGTTGGCGGAAAATCTGTTCAGGCGGGCCTTCTTCGATCAACTGGCCGTCGCAGAGGAACACCACGTGGTCGGCCACCTCGCGGGCAAAGCCGATCTCGTGGGTGACAATCACCAGGGTCACACCCAGTTGGGTCAGGCCTTTGATCACGTCGAGGACTTCGCCCACCAGCTCGGGGTCGAGGGCCGAGGTGGGCTCGTCGAACAGCAGCACTTTCGGGTCCAGCGCCAGGGCGCGGGCAATCGCAACGCGCTGTTGCTGGCCGCCGGAGAGCTGGCGCGGGTAGGCATCGACCTTGTCCGCCAGGCCGACCTTGGCCAGCAGTTCTTGCGCCTTGGCCTGGGCGTCGGCCTTGCTCCAGCGCTTGTGGGCCAGCGGTGCTTCGGCGACGTTTTCCCAGGCGGTGAGGTGCGGGAACAGGTTGAAGTTCTGGAACACGAAACCCACGTCGATGCGGCGCTTGAGGATTTCGCGCTCCTTGAGCTCGTACAGCAGGTCGCCCTTGCGGCGGTAGCCGACGTATTCACCGTCGATGGTGATATGCCCGCTGTCGATCTTCTCCAGGTGGTTGATGGTGCGCAACAAGGTGGACTTGCCCGAGCCGGACGGCCCGAGGATCACCGTGACCTTGCCTGGATCGATGGTCAGGTCGATATCCTTTAGCACCTGCTGGTTGCCAAAGCGCTTGCCCACGCCCTGGATCTGAATGCGCCCGGCGCGTGCCTCACCCATGGGTTTTCTCCTTCAACCAACCGCGTAGGCGTTGCAGCGGCGTGGGCGGTAGCACCCGTGCGGTGCCGCGCGCAAAATGGCGCTCGACGTAGTACTGCGCGCTGGTGAGCACGGTGGTGATGATCAGGTACCAGACGGTGGCGACGATCAGCAGCGGGATCACCGCCTGGGTGCGGTTGTAGATGACCTGCACGGTGTAGAACAGCTCGGGCAGCGCCAGCACGTAGACGATGGACGTGCCCTTGACCAGGCCGATGATTTCGTTGAACCCCGACGGCAGGATCGAACGCAGCGCCTGGGGCAGGATGATCCGGAAGATGCGTCTCGAGGCCGGCAACCCCAGGGCCGCCGCCGCTTCATGCTGGCCAGCATCCACACCGATCAGGCCGCCACGAATGATCTCTGCCGCGTACGCCGCCTGCATCAGGCTCAAGCCCAACACCGCCACGGTGAATTGGCTGAGCACATCCACCGTCGACCATTCGGCGAACACCACGCCGGTGAACGGCACGCCGAGCACGATGTGGTCGTACAGGTAGGCGAAGTTGTAGAGGATGATCAACACCAGCAGCGCCGGCATCGAGCGGAAGAACCAGATATAGCCCCAGGCCAACGCCGCCAGCAGCGGCGAGCCCGACAGCCGCGCCAATGCCAGCGCAGTGCCGAGGATGATGCTGAACACGGTGCTCAGCAGGGTCAGCAACAACGTCTGCCCCAAGCCGCGCAGCACCGATGGGGAGAAGAACCACTGGCCGAACACGCCCCACTCCCAGCGCGGGTTGGTGGCCAGGGAATGCACGATGGCGAGCAGCACCAGCGCGGCGAAGATCGACCCGGCCCAGCGCCAGGGATGCCGCGCGGGCACCACTTGCAGGGCCTTGATCGGCGTGGAGACACGGGCCTGGCGCACCGGGCTGGGTGAGTCAATCAGGTCATAGGATTTGGCGACGATGGGCATGGTGTATTCCTCGGCCTTAGAAGGCATAGGTCAAGCGGGTGTAGTAGTACCCACCGGTAAAACCGTAGGGCGAATAGGTGCCGTAGCTGCTGACCATGGTGCTGCTGGGCACGCCTTGTTTCTTGGGGTAGATGTCGAACAGGTTCTTGGCGCCGATGGCCACGTTGAGGTCTTTGGTGAGGTTGTAGCCAAGGTCGAGGTCGGTGATCCACTTGGCGCTGTAGACCCGGTCGAGGTCGCGATTGGCCGATGCATTCACTTCCTTGTAGGACCCGTAGCGGGTCAGAGCCAGGTTGAGGTGGAAGCGGTCGATGCTCCAGTCGCCGCCCAGGATCAGCTTGGTATTGGGCTGCACGCCAGTGATCAGGTTGCGCGCCTCGCGGTTCATCAACTCATAGGAGGTGCCAAGGATGTTGGTCGACTCCTTGTAGTTGAGGATTTTGGTCTGGTTCCAATTGAACGCCGCCGTCCACTTCAGCGAACCGTACTGGCCGAGGTCCTGACTGTAGTTGCTGACCAGGTCCAGGCCTTTGGTACGGGTGTCGGCGCCATTGATGAAATACTGGCCGCCCGAGGTGGAGTTGATGCCGTTGTTCTGCAGCACCTGGGTGATCTCGGGACCGAGCAAGGTACCGGTGAGGGTGATGCGATCGCGCAGGTTGATCACGTAGGCATCGGCGGTGAAACTCAGGCGGTCGGTGGGCGTGAGGGTGAAACCGAGGCTGAAGTTGGTCGAGCGCTCGGGCTTGAGGTCCTCGGCCCCCAAGGCCCTGGCCGCCGCCGAGCCCACCGGCAGTACGCCGTAGTTGATCGACTGGTACACACCGTCGACCACGCCATAGGTGGTGGAGCGCGCACTGAACAGGCTGTTGGCCAGGGACGGCGCGCGGAAGCCGTTGCTGACGGTGGCGCGCACGGCAAATTCGGGGGTGAAGTCGTAGCGGGTGGTCAGCTTGCCGCTGCGGGTGGCGCCGACGCCTTGGTTGTAGTGCTCGTAGCGGAACGCGGTGCCGACGTACCAATCCGGCACCGGGTTGAAGCCCACGTCGACATAACCGGCGAGGCTGTTGCGCGAGGCACTGCTTTCTTCATCCGGCGAAATGCCGTTGGTGACCTGCGCCCCGGACGACGCGCAATTGCCCGGTGCCACGCAGTAGCCGCCGTTGGCGTAGGACTCGTAGTCACCGGCCTGCACCTCATAGGTGTCGCGCCGATGCTCGAAGCCGTAGCTCAGGTCCAGCGGCTTTTGCAGACCGATGTCGAAGCCGCGCTTGAAGTCGAGGTTGGTGGTCAGCTCGGTGGAAATCCACGTGCCGGAGGTGAAGTGATTCGGCGTGGCCTCGCCCAGCGACGGGTTCTGGTTGTGGGTGGTGCCCTGCTCCGCCGCGTTGCGCCCATAGGTGGTGGACAGGTCCCAGTCCCACTCGCCGACGGTGCCTTTGCCACCGAAGGCAGCCTGGAAATCGTCTTCGTCGATAAACCAGGTGGGCGTGTAGCCCGACGGGTAGCCGTTGGGCCCGGTGGTGATGGTGTTGGTGATGGTCGGCAGGCGGAAGTTCTGGCCTTGCTCGGCTTTGCGTCGCGAATAGGTGGTGAAGGAATACAGGCTGAGGCTGTCGTCGATCGGCAGCTCGGCGTTGTAGCCCAGGGTCAGCAGGTTGGTCTTGGGCGTGCCATAGCCGCCGTACGTGGACTTGCCCGCCAGGCCATAGGCTTGCTCATAGGTGTAGCCGTTGGCGCTGGCCTTGTTGTCATCATTCTGGCTGCGGGCGTCCAGGGCCAGCTGCACGATGCCGCCGTTGCCGATTTCGAAGCCCTTGTTGAGGCTTTGTTGCACGGTCTGTTTCTTGCCGTCATAGCCCAGGCCGGCGTTAGTCACCGAGGTGCCGCTGGTGTCGGCCTTGAGGATGACGTTGATCACCCCGGCGATGGCATCGGAGCCATATTGGGCGGCGGCGCCGTCGCGCAGGACCTCGACATGATCGATGGCGCTGATGGGAATCAGGTCCAGGTCGGCCGGTGCCGCGCCGGTGTTGATACCGTTAATGTTCAAGGTGGCGGCGGTATGACGGCGCTTGCCGTTGACCAGCACCAGCACCTCGGCGGCGCTCAGGCCACGCAGGTTCGGCGCGCGGGCGATGCCGCTGGCGTCCCAACCGGTTTTTTCCGGCAGGGTCAGCGACGGGATCACCGCGCTCAACGCTTCCATCAGGCCGGGCTTGCCGGTGCTTTGCAGTTGCTTGGCGCTGACCACATCGATCGGCACCGGGCTGCTGGTGACGGTACGTTGTTCGGCACCCCGGTTACCGGTGACCACCACGGTGGACAGGGTTTTGTCGTCCTGGGCCTGGGCGGTGTTGGCCAGGAAGGCCAGTGCCAGTACGGCGGTCGGTTGTAAGACTTGCTTCATAGCCACTCCAGACAGTCCAAATCGCGAAGTCGGGCAGGCACGCGGGCGGGCGCGGTGCTCGATTTTTTCAGGGGTGTTGCGGCGATTGAGGACTAGGTGTGCGGCGAGTGTGGGGATTGAGTTGGCAACATACGTTGAGCTCCCTTCCAACGATTCTGCCGTGGGCTTGTCGCCCGGTTATGGCGCGCAGAATCTTGATTACGCTGGGTACCATCCGAGGTCAGGGGTAGGCTGTTGCGATCAAACATAACGGAATGGGTTTTGAAAATATAATGCTATTTGGGTATAAGCTAATATTCTCTACTTTTATTATTAATGAACATTTTTATTCATACAAATAATGTCTTTTTGAGATTGTCGTTGGGTGGACGGGGTACATATCCGTTGTTTGGGTAACGGCTGATATTGGTTCCGCTTTTACAGCGGGTCACTTTTGAAAGGAGCCCAAAAGTAACCAAAAGGCTCTTGCCCCAACACTCGGTGCCTCGCCTAGGCTCGGCATACCCTCACTCCGGCTTGAATCCGTGGGCCGCCGCCACGCGCCATCCATGGCGCGGGGCGGCTAACCCGGCGTCCTGCCGGGTTACCCACGGATTCAAGCCTGCGTTCGGCCAGCGTGTTTGACGGGGCGCCTAAGATCAAAATCAAAAGCAGATCAAAAGCAGGCTGATATCTACCTGATGCGGCGTTTTTCAAGGTAGTTGTCGTGTCTCCCGTCTTGCTAGGCGACCTTCACGACAACTGTCAGCTCCCTTTCGG
>NZ_LKEG01000027.1:212-98419 GCF_001645105.1 Pseudomonas marginalis | reverse complement strand
CTGGACTGCGCAGCAGTCCCAGTCTTTTGAAACAAAGAGCTGGGGCCGCTTCGCGACCCAGCGGGAGCAAGCTCCCTCGCCACGGGTACGGTGCTCACCCTCAGCCGACTGGCATTAGGGCTTGCCCCCTCCCACATTGAGATCTTCATAGGCCTCAGTAATCGTCGCCGCGCTCGGTGATGTCGCGCTCCACCGGCCCTGCATCCGGGTCATACCCCACCGGAAACTTGCCCTTCAGCGTCCATGCAAACGCAATGATCTCGGCAATTGTGCGGTACAACTCTTCCGGAATGCTGTCCCCCAGTTCCATCCGCGCCAGCAGCTTCACCAGCTCGGCGTTTTCATAGATGGGCACTTCATTTTCCCGCGCCAGCTTCAGGATGGCTTCGGCCAGGGCATCGTCGCCCTTGGCCGTCAGGGTGGGCGCCTGCTGGCCGTCGTACTTGAGGGCAATCGCCTGGCGCGGTGGGTTGGCGTTCTTCATGCGGTCTCATCCACCCAGCGTTGCTCCAATCCGGTTTTTGGCCCGCGTGGCGGGGTGCCGAGGTGGCAGTCGAGGTCGCCGACGTTAAGGCCCGACGTCACCAGGCGCTCGCGCAGGGCGCCCAGGTGGCTTTCGATCAGGCTGGCGGTAAACGGCCGCGTCGCCCACAGCTGGCTGGACAGTCTGCCCTGCGTCAGTTGCGCCTGGACCTGCAACGGCCCCAGCGGCTCCATGTCGAAGGCCAGTTCGACGCGCCAGAGCATCTGCTTGGCGTCCTTCTTGTCCTTGCGTTCGGGCTGGTCCTTATCCGGCGGCGGTTCCTCGCGCTGGAACTTGACTTGCAGCGGCACGATGTCTTGCAACGTGCGCATCGGGATTTCCAACTGCCAGGTGCTTTGCAGGCGGCCGTCGGCGGTGGTGCCGGTCTGCTCCAGGCTCGACAGCTGATGGCTCTGCAACCGTGAGATCGCCCCGGCGGCCAGGCGCAGCAGGTTTTCCAGGTCACCTTCGCCTTCCAGTTTCGCCATCAACCGCTCGGGCAACGGGAAACCGGCGGGTATCTGCCGGGCGCTGACCTGGCCGAGGGTGTTCAGGGGGCTGCGCACGAAGTTGGGCAGCACCTGGGCCAGGGTGTTGGCGGCGAGGATGGCATTCATATTGGTGCTGGCGGGCAGGGCGGGCAGTAAGTCGGCGACCAGGCGCAGCAGCGCGCCTTTCATGTCCAGCGGTGGGATCTGTGGGTTTTGCCCGGCAAGCAGTTTGGCTTCAAGAAACGCGCCGCTGTTCTGGATGACTTGCGCCAGTACCTTGGGATTGCTCACTTGCGCCAAGTCCGGCAAAGCGGCCAACAGACGGTCGGCGGCGGCGCGCAGGTCGGCGGAGGTGCTGTCGCCACGGGGCAGGTTCTGCAGCGCAGTGAACACCGCATCCAGCGAGCCTTGGCGGCTTTGCTGGGTCGACAATTGCTGGGTGACGGCCAATTGATCCTTGAGCCCGCTCAGCGGCACAAAACTCAGGGTCTGTGCGTTCTGCACCACGGCGCTGAGCAAGCTGCCGACGCGCAGGGGTTGCGGGCTTTCCACAGTCAGGGTCGCGCCCGCCAGGGCGTTGTTGAGCACGGTGACCAGCGAGCGGTAGATCGCCGGTTGCGCCGTGCCCTGGGGCAGCATCTGGGTGGTCAGCACCTTGGCCTGCAACAGCGTGCCCACCGGCATCTGGTTGGTGTCGATACGGGTGAGGGCGGCGACATTGGCGCTCAAGGCCTGCTGCAGGCTGAGGGTCAGGTTGCCAGTAGACGTCTGGCTCACTGCCACATTGCTGCCCAACGGCAGCGGCTGGGGGCTGGTCGCCTGTACCAGGGTCTGGCGGCCGCCTTCAAGGGTCAGTTTGAGCAGCAACTGGAAGGCTTCACCGCCTTGTTTAAGGGCGATGACTTCGGCGCTCGCGGTTTTCCCAGGGTCGATCAGGCCGATCTGCGGCTCCAGCAGTTTCAGCAACTCGCCGGTTGCAGGCGCAGGGCCGGGCCCGGCCGCCGGGGCGGGTGGAAGCGTAGGAAGGTTGATCTCACCGGTCATCGCGCGCGTCGTCTCTGGGGAAATTGCCCTCTTTAGAGTAGGGCATCACATGTATAATGCCGCCCGTCTGCAAAGAGAGCGCTAAAAACCTCACAACTATTTGATCCAGCTCTCTAAAATCGGTCGCCAAAGCCGTTATTGTGCATTTCTCTTTAACGGCCGCTGCACCGCCGACTTGAACCGTAAAGGCCCGCGATCTTTTGACCAGCCCTCTTCTTGAAGCCATAGCGCTTGCCTGTGAACGCGACCTGCGCCTGCTGTTCGAGCACCTCGAACTGCGCCTGGCCGGCGGCGACATGGTGCAGGTCAGCGGCCCCAACGGTAGCGGCAAGACCAGTTTGCTGCGCCTGCTGGCCGGCTTGATGCAGCCGACGGCGGGTGAAGTTCGGTTAAACGGCAAGCCCCTCAACGCACAACGCACTGAACTGGCGCGCAACCTGGTCTGGATCGGCCACGCCGCCGGCATCAAGGACGTGCTCACCGCTGAAGAAAACCTCAGCTGGCTCAGCGCCCTGCATCATCCCGCTTCCCGCGAGGCCATCTGGCAGGCCCTGGCCGCTGTCGGCCTCAAGGGATTTGAAGACGTACCCTGCCATACCCTGTCCGCCGGCCAACAGCGCCGCGTGGCCCTGGCGCGTCTGTACCTGCCGGGCCCGCCGCTGTGGATCCTCGACGAACCCTTCACCGCCCTCGACAAGCAAGGCGTCGCCCAATTGGAAGAACACCTGGCCCAGCATTGCGAACAGGGTGGCCTGGTTGTCCTCACCACCCATCACACGCTCAATCGCAGGCCCATCGGTTACCGTGATCTGGACCTGGGGCGGTGGTCAGCATGAGCGTGTTTGCCCTGCTGGTCGCCCGCGAAGCACGGTTGTTGTGCCGTCGTCCGGCCGAATTGGCCAACCCGCTGGTGTTCTTCGCGATTGTGATCGCGCTGTTCCCGTTGGCGGTGGGCCCAGAGACTAAACTGTTGCAAACCTTGTCCCCAGGACTGGTGTGGGTGGCGGCGCTTTTATCAGTGCTGCTCTCGCTGGACGGGCTGTTTCGCAGTGATTTCGAAGACGGTTCCCTCGAACAGTGGGTCCTTTCGCCGCACCCTTTGCCACTTCTGGTACTGGCCAAGGTGCTGGCACACTGGGCTTTTTCCGGCCTGGCGCTGGTGCTGCTCTCACCGTTGCTGGCGATGATGCTAGGGTTGCCCACCGAGTGCCTGCCGGTGTTGCTCCTGTCTTTGTTGCTCGGCACGCCAACCCTCAGCCTGTTGGGCGCGGTGGGCGCGGCGTTGACCGTGGGTTTGAAGCGCGGCGGCCTATTGCTGGCCCTGCTGATTCTGCCGTTGTACATCCCGGTGTTGATCCTGGGCAGCGGCGCCTTGCAAGCCGCGCTCATGGGCATGCCGGCGACCGGTTACCTCTTGTGGCTGGGTAGCCTGACCGCCCTGGCGGTAACCCTGACACCCTTTGCTATAGCGGCCGGCCTGAAGATCAGCGTCGGCGAATAATGAGGTCTGACCAAGACGTTATGTTTTAGTCAGTAAAGACCCTACGCTTCTTGCAACGACAAGAAGCAACCGTGATGGAAACAGCAATGAACTGGACCTGGTTTCACAAGCTCGGCTCGCCCAAATGGTTCTATGGCATCAGTGGCAAACTGCTGCCGTGGTTGAGCGTCGCCGCCGTGTTGCTGATCGGCATCGGCCTGGTCTGGGGCCTGGCCTTCGCGCCGCCGGACTACCAGCAAGGCAACAGTTTTCGCATCATTTACATCCATGTTCCTACCGCGATGCTGGCGCAGTCCTGCTACGTGATGCTGGCGGTGTGCGGCATCGTCGGCCTGGTGTGGAAGATGAAACTCGCCGATGTGGCCCTGCAATGCGCTGCGCCCATCGGTGCGTGGATGACCGCCGTGGCGCTGGTCACCGGCGCGATCTGGGGCAAGCCGACCTGGGGCTCGTGGTGGGTGTGGGATGCACGACTGACGTCCATGTTGATCCTGCTGTTCCTGTACTTCGGTCTGATTGCCCTGGGCAACGCGATCAGCAACCGTGACAGTGCCGCCAAGGCCTGCGCGGTGTTGGCTATCGTCGGCGTCATCAACATCCCGATCATCAAATACTCGGTAGAGTGGTGGAACACCCTGCACCAGGGCGCCACCTTCACCCTCACTGAAAAACCGGCGATGCCCGTGGAAATGTGGGCGCCGCTGCTGCTGATGGTGCTGGGTTTCTACTGTTTCTTCGGTGCCGTGTTGCTGCTGCGCATGCGCCTCGAAGTGCTCAAGCGTGAAGCCCGCACCAGCTGGGTCAAGGCCGAAGTGCAAAACAGCCTGGGAGCG
This sequence comes from Pseudomonas marginalis, assembly GCF_001645105.1. Classification (GTDB taxonomy): domain Bacteria; phylum Pseudomonadota; class Gammaproteobacteria; order Pseudomonadales; family Pseudomonadaceae; genus Aquipseudomonas; species Aquipseudomonas petroselini. The sequence continues at coordinate 94,027 of NZ_LKEG01000027.1, read as the reverse complement.
CGCGGATGAGTTTTGCTTCTTTCAGTGATTTTCTCGCCATGGGCCACCACGGCCTGTATGTGTGGACGGCCTATGGCATCTGCCTGGCGGTGCTGGCCCTCAACGTCGCCGCGCCGATCCTGGCCCGCAAGCGTTACCTGCAACAAGAGGCGCGACGTCTGCGCCGGGAGACCGAAAAGTGAATCCGCTGCGTAGAAAGCGTCTGTTGATCATCCTTGCGATTCTGGTGGGCGTCGGCATTGCCGTCGGCCTGGCCTTGAGCGCCTTGCAGCAGAACATCAACCTGTTTTACACGCCCACGCAGATCGCGAATGGCGAAGCGCCGATCGACACGCGCATCCGTGCCGGCGGCATGGTGGAGAAGGGCTCGCTCAAACGCTCCGGCGACTCCCTCGACGTGACCTTCGTCGTCACCGACTTCAACAAAGCCGTGACCATTACTTATCGCGGCATCCTCCCGGACCTGTTCCGCGAAGGCCAGGGCATCGTCGCCCTGGGCAAGCTCAACGCCGACGGCGTGGTGGTGGCCGACGAAGTGCTGGCCAAGCACGATGAAAAGTACATGCCACCGGAAGTGACCAAGGCCCTGAAAGACAGCGGCCAATCCGCGCCAACGCCTGCCAAGGAGGGCTAAGCCATGACGTCCGCACTGTTTATTCCAGAGCTGGGCCAGTTGGCGATGATCCTCGCCCTGTGCTTTGCCATCGTTCAGGCCGTGGTGCCGTTGCTCGGTGCCTGGCGCGGCGACCGCCTGTGGATGAGCCTGGCGCAGCCGGCCGCCTGGGGCCAATGTGCCTTCCTGGCGTTCGCGTTCGGTTGCCTGACCTACGCCTTCATGACCGACGACTTTTCCGTCGCCTATGTGGCGAATAACTCCAACAGCGCGTTGCCTTGGTACTACAAGTTCAGCGCTGTGTGGGGCGCCCACGAAGGTTCGTTGCTGCTGTGGGCGTTGATCCTCGGCGGCTGGACCTTCGCGGTGTCGGTGTTCTCGCGCCAGCTGCCGCAAGTGATGCTGGCCCGCGTATTGGCAGTGATGGGCATGATCAGCATCGGCTTCCTGCTGTTCCTGATCATGACCTCCAACCCGTTCACCCGCATCCTGCCGCAGATCCCGGTGGACGGGCACGACCTCAACCCGCTGCTGCAGGACATCGGCCTGATCGTGCACCCGCCGATGCTCTACATGGGCTATGTCGGTTTCTCCGTGGCCTTCGCCTTCGCCATCGCCGCCTTGCTCGGCGGGCGCCTTGATGCCGCCTGGGCGCGCTGGTCGCGGCCGTGGACCATCGTCGCCTGGGCCTTCCTCGGGATTGGTATCACCCTCGGCTCCTGGTGGGCCTACTACGAACTCGGCTGGGGCGGCTGGTGGTTCTGGGACCCGGTGGAAAACGCCTCGTTCATGCCTTGGCTGGTCGGCACTGCGCTGATTCACTCGTTGGCGGTCACCGAAAAGCGCGGTGTGTTCAAGAGCTGGACCGTGCTGCTGGCCATCGCGGCATTTTCCCTCAGCCTGCTCGGCACATTCCTCGTGCGTTCGGGCGTGCTGACCTCGGTGCATGCGTTCGCGTCCGACCCGGAGCGCGGCGTGTTCATCCTGATCTTCTTGCTGTTTGTGGTCGGCGGCTCCCTGACGTTGTTTGCGTTGCGCGCGCCAGTGGTCAAGAGCCAGGTCGGCTTCAACCTGTGGTCGCGGGAAACCCTGTTGCTGGGCAATAACCTGGTGCTGGTGGTGGCCGCTTCGATGATCCTGCTCGGCACCCTGTACCCATTGGTGCTGGACGCCTTGAGCGGCGCCAAGCTGTCCGTCGGCCCGCCGTATTTCAACGCGTTGTTTATCCCGTTGATGGGCCTGCTGATGGTGGTGATGGCGGTGGGCATGCTGGTGCGCTGGAAAGACACCCCGGTGAAATGGCTCGCCGGCATGCTGATGCCGGTGCTGCTCGGCAGCGTGGCCTTGGCGGTGATCGCCGGGTTTGCCTATGGCGACTTCAACTGGGCGGTACTCGCGACCTTCCTGCTCGCCGCCTGGGTGTTGCTGGCCGGCGTGCGCGACATCTTCGACAAGACCCGTCACAAAGGCCTGGTCAAAGGCCTCCCGACCCTGACCCGCAGCTACTGGGGCATGCAGATCGCCCACATTGGCATCGCCGTGTGCGCCCTGGGTGTGGTGCTGTCCAGCCAGAACAGCGCCGAACGCGACCTGCGCCTGGCGCCGGGCGAGTCCATGGACCTGGCCGGTTACCACTTCATCTTCGAAGGTGCCAAGCACTTCGAAGGGCCGAACTTTACGTCAGACAAAGGCACCGTGCGTGTCGTGCGCAATGGCAAGGAAATCGCCGTGCTGCACCCGGAAAAACGCCTGTACACCGTGCAGAGTTCGATGATGACCGAAGCCGGCATCGACGCCGGTTTCACCCGTGACCTGTATGTGGCGCTGGGTGAACCGTTGGGCGAGGGTGCCTGGGCGGTGCGGGTGCATGTGAAACCGTTTGTGCGCTGGATCTGGTTCGGCGGCTTGCTTACCGGCTTTGGTGGTTTGCTGGCCGCGCTGGACCGACGGTATCGGGTCAAGGTCAAGAGCCGGGTGCGTGAAGCCATCGGTCTGCAAGGAGCGGCGGTATGAAGCGTTGGTTGATGGTCGTACCGCTGGCGATGTTTCTGGTGGTGGCGGTGTTCCTGTATCGCGGCCTTTATCTGGACCCGGCCGAGCTGCCGTCGGCCATGATCGGCAAGCCGTTCCCGGCGTTCAGCCTGCCAACGGTGCAGGGCGACAAGACCCTGACCCAGGCCGACCTGCTGGGCAAACCGGCACTGGTCAACGTGTGGGGCACCTGGTGCATTTCCTGCCGCGTCGAGCACCCGGTGCTGAACACGCTGGCCGAGAAGGGCGTGGTGATCTACGGCATCAACTACAAGGACGACAATGCGGCCGCCTTGAAATGGCTGGCGGAGTTTCACAACCCGTACCAACTGGATATCCGCGATGAAGACGGCAACCTCGGTCTGAACCTGGGCGTCTACGGCGCCCCGGAAACCTTCTTCATCGACGCCAAGGGTGTGATCCGCGACAAGTACGTCGGCGTGATCGACGAAGTGGTGTGGCGCGAGCAACTGGCCGCCAAATACCAGGCACTGGTCGATGAGGCCAAGCCATGAAGCGTCTGTTAGCCGCTGCGTTGCTGGCGCTTGGACTGGTCGGCGTGGCCCACGCCGCCATCGACACCTATGAATTCGCGAAGGACGGGGACCGCGAGCGTTTCCGCGAACTGACCAAGGAACTGCGCTGCCCCAAGTGCCAGAACCAGGACATCGCCGACTCCAACGCACCCATCGCCGCCGACCTGCGCAAAGAGATCTTCCGCATGCTGGGGGAGGGCAAGGACAACCAGCAGATCATCGACTTCATGGTCGACCGCTACGGTGATTTCGTGCGCTACAAACCGGCCCTCACCGGTAAGACCGCGCTGCTGTGGTTCGGCCCTGCCGGGCTGCTGCTGGCGGGCGTGGTGGTGATGGCGGTGATCGTGCGCCGTCGCCGTGCTGCGCCGACCGATGGTTCCGACGCGCTGTCCCCCGAAGAGCGCAAACGCCTCGACCAATTGCTGGACACCAAGACTGATGATTGATTTCTGGCTCGCAGCCGGCTTGCTGCTTCTGATTGCCCTGAGTTTCCTGTTGATCCCTGTCCTGCGCGGCCGCCGCGCCCAGCGTGAAGAGGATCGCACCGCGCTGAACGTGGCGCTCTACCAAGAACGCGTGGCCGAGCTGCAAGTGCAGCAGGACGAAGGCGTACTGAATGCCGCGCAACTCGACACCGGCCGCGCCGAAGCGGCGCGTGAATTGTTGGCTGACACGGAAGGCGTGGGAAAACCCCGTGAATCGCGCCTGGGCAAGCCACTGCCATTTCTGGCGGCGTTCTTGGTGCCGGTCCTGGGGGTTGCGTTGTACCTGCATTACGGGGCCAGCGACAAGGTTGAACTGACCCGCGAATTCTCCCAGCCGCCGGTGTCCATGGAAGATATGACCCACCGCCTGGAACGCGCCGCCGCTGCCCAACCGGACTCGCCGGAAGGCCTGTACTTCCTCGGTCGCGCCTACATGGCCCAGGACCGTTCCGCCGATGCCGCCAAGGTGTTCGAACGCACCGTGGCGCTGGCCGGGCGCCAGCCGGAACTGCTCGGCCAGTGGGCCCAGGCGCAGTATTTTGCTGACAACAAACAGTGGTCGCCCAAGGTGCAGGCGCTCACCGACGAGGCGTTGAAGCTCGATCCGAAGGAAGTCACCAGCCTCGGCCTGTTGGGTATCGCTGCCTTTGAAGGCCAGCGTTATCAAGAGGCTATCGACTACTGGAATCGTCTGTTGGCCCAGCTGCCGCCGCAAGACAACTCCCGCGCAGCGCTGCAAGGTGGCATTGATCGCGCTGCCGAGAAGCTCAAAGAGAGTGGCGGCACCGTTGCTCCTCAAAAAACCGTGATGAACGTCCGCGTGGACCTGTCCGCCGACGTGAAAGCCAAGGCCCTGCCCACCGACAGCGTATTTATCTTCGCCCGTGCCGTGAAAGGCCCGCCGGCACCGCTGGCCGCCAAGCGCGTCACCGTCGCCGAGCTGCCCATCACCGTCGAACTCGGCGACGCCGACGCGATGATGCCGCAGTTGAAACTGTCCAACTTCCCTGAAGTCCAACTGGTTGCGCGCATATCCCGGGCCGGTCAACCGACCACTGGCGAATGGATCGGCCGCAGCCAACCCCTGGCCAGCACCACCACTGCCTTGCAGCAGCTGACCATCGACAGTCCGGACAAGTAACTCGAGGAAACGCCTATGACCGCATTTGCACGCATCACCTTGCTCAGCCTGGTACTGGGCCTGAGCGCCTGTGCGGTCCACCGCCCACCTCCCGGGCCCACCGGCCCGACCATCCCACCGTCAGGCCCATCGACCCAGCCGAGCACTAAACCCTCCGGCCCGGTCACCCCGCCACCGAAACCCGTGCCGACCAAATCGCCGACCTTCGCCCCACCACCGGGCGCGGCCAGCCACTGGGACGGCAAGATGCAGGTGTACGTGCTGGAAGACCAGCCCGACACCTTCTACCGCCAGCGCACCTACTACCGCTGGAGCAACGGTTGGAGCCGGTCGATCAGCCCGAACGGGCCTTGGGAAGAGACCGACGTGCAGGGCGTGCCACCGGGGCTAAGCAAGCAGTACGCGCAATGACAAAAGGCGACCTTCGGGTCGCCTTTTTCTTGCCAGTGAAACGCTTTCTCCAAGCCAATGAAGATCAAATGTGGGGTCAAGCTTGCCCGCGATGGCGGTGTGTCAGGCTGCAGGTACACCTTCATCGCAGCCAGTTCCCACAGGAGACCTCATCGGCTGTCAGGCCACCGGACACGCCCGATTCAGCGCTTCATCCACCCACAACTGCGCAATCTCAATCATCTGCACCACCGCCAGCACCTGCTTGCGGCCCGAGCCATCCAGATGCTCGGCACAGTCGTAAGCACACACGGTTGCGGATTCCAGCATCTCGCTTGCATTGCTCAAAGCAGCTTCAGTGCTGAGGCCGGGGCGGACGGTGAAGATGAGGTTGGGTGGAGTTTGAGGCGTGTCATCCGAGGAGGATGGGGGGGATTTGGAGTAACTTTTTTCATGCAGTAAATCTCCATTCAGTTGGAGCTCACCCCATCCGCGACCAAGCAGAAGGGTGGCGAGCTGTACGCAGGTTGGTCGACCAGGGAATGGAAACCCGGCAGGGCCTAAGCCCTCCCACGCACAGCTCGCCATAACGCGAGCACAATAATGCCGCTTGCGCGGCCCTGTGCGCCATTCTAATCCAGGCGACCAAGCCTGATCGCTGATGAGCAGCGATTGCGAGAGGCTAGCGATGCGTTATAGCAACCGCAACCGACAGAGAAGGTAGGAAAAATCGCATATGTTGTGGTGAGCAGGGCTTTTAGTGGTGAGCGGGCTTGCCCCGCGCTGGGCTGCGAAGCAGCCCCAGAACCTAGCGACGGTTCTGTCTGAATCAACGCGGTGGTTTCTATTGGGGCTGCTGCGCAGCCCAGCGCGGGGCAAGCCCGCTCACCACAACAAGCCCGCTCACCACTAAAAGCCCATTCACTACTTAGCTGGGTGTGCTTTTAGATCCACTTCCAACCTTTCACAAAACCTTCATCCAGCCGACCCCCTCCAGTCATGTGCAAGTAATAGCACTGACACCTCCCGCGCCTACTGTCGTTTGAACTCAACCGCAGCCATCCCCTGGCTGTTCAAACAAGACAGAGAAGCCCATGACGCACGCTATCCATGTCGATCACTTGAACAAGACCTTTGCGAAGAAGCCCGCGTTGGTCGACCTCGAACTCACCATTGCCGCTGGTGAGATGGTCGCGCTGATTGGCGCTTCCGGTTCCGGCAAGTCCACGTTGTTGCGCCATTTGGCGGGCCTGGCCTGTTGCGACAAGAGTAACGGCGGCAGCGTCAAGGTGCTGGGCCGGGAGGTGCAGGCCAGTGGACGCTTGAATGGCAAGGTGCGGCGGTTGCGGGCGGACATCGGCTACATCTTCCAGCAGTTCAACCTGGTCAATCGCCTGAGCGTGCTCGACAACGTGCTGCTCGGGTGCCTGGGCCGCATGCCGCGCTGGCGTGGCAACCTGGGGCTGTTCAATGCCGAGGAGAAGGCGTTTGCCATGGCGTCGCTGGCGCGCGTCGGCCTGGCCGATCTGGCCGCGCAACGGGCTTCGACCTTGTCCGGCGGCCAGCAGCAGCGCGTGGCGATTGCCCGTGCGCTGACTCAGCGCGCCGAGGTGATCCTGGCCGACGAACCGATCGCGTCCCTCGACCCGGAGTCGGCGCGCAAGGTCATGGAGATCCTCGCCGACATCAACCGCCGCGACGGCAAGACCGTGGTGGTGACCCTGCATCAAGTCGATTACGCCATGCGTTATTGCCCGCGTGCCGTGGCTCTGAAAGGCGGGCGCATTCATTTCGACGGGCAGGGCAGTTCGATGAGCAGCCAGTTTCTCAACGATTTATACGGTGCCGACGTCAACACCAGCCTGATGTGTTCCGACCAAACCCGCCGTGCCGAAGCGCCCCCTCGGCTGGCCCTGGCGCGCGCTTGAAACCCTACTCACGACCCACAGGAGTCCCGTCCATGTTGAACCGTATCGGCCATGTGTTTTTGTCTGCCGTGTTGCTGGCCAGTGTCGCGCTGGGCAACGCCCACGCCGCTGACAAGGTGATCAATTTCGGCATCATGTCCACCGAGTCTTCGCAGAACCTCAAGAGCATCTGGCAGCCGTTCCTGGATGACATGCACAAGAAGACCGGCCTGACCATCAACGCCACCTTCGCCTCCGACTACGCCGGCCTGATCCAGGGCATGCGCTTCAACAAGGTCGACGTGGCCTGGCTGGGCAACAAGGCCGCGATGGAAGCGGTGGACCGTTCCAACGGCGAGATCTTCGCCCAGACCGCTGCCGCCAACGGCGCCGCCGGTTACTGGAGCGTGCTGATCGTGCGCAAGGACAGCCCGATCAACAACGTCGACGACATGCTCAAGAATGCCAAGAACCTGACCTTCGGCAACGGTGACCCGAACTCCACCTCGGGCTACCTGGTGCCGGGCTACTACGTCTTCGCCAAGAACAATGTGGACGCCGCCACCGCGTTCAAACGCACGCTGAACTCCAGCCATGAGGTCAACGCGTTGAGCGTGGCCAAGGGGCAGTTGGACGTGGCCACCTTCAACACCGAAAGCTGGGACCGCCTGGAAGTCACCCAGCCCGACAAAGCCGCGATGCTCAAGGTGATCTGGAAATCGCCGCTGATCCCGGCCGACCCGATGGTGTGGAGCAAGGCGCTGAGCGACAGCGAGAAAACCAAGATCCGCGATTTCTTTGCCAACTATGGCGACACCGATGAAGAGAAGGCGGTGCTGAAGAACATGCAGCTGGGCAAGTTCCTCGCCTCCAACGACGACCAACTGTTGCCGATCCGCCAGCTGGAGCTGTTCAAGCAGCGCACCACGATCAGCGCTGACAGCAAGCTGGACGCGGCCGACAAGGCCAAGAAACTTGCCGACATCGACGCCGACCTGGCGAAGCTGCAACAGCGCATTTCCGAGCTGGACAAGAAAACTGCGGTCAACGGCTAATCCCCCCGCCTGTATGCGGAGTGCTTTTGGGGTGAGGGGGCTTGTCCCCCTCCGGGTTCACAGCCGAGCCATTGGGGCTGCTGCGCAGCCCAGCGCGGGGCAAGCCCGCTCACCACAGAAGCCAGGCTCACCACAGAAAGCCCACTCATACACATTGATCGAGAGTGACCCATGACTACCTTGCACGCTGAAGCCGTCGGCAAACGCACTTGGCCGCAATACCTCGGCTGGGGCCTGTTCCTGGTCTTGCTCGCCTGGGCCTGGCACGGCGCGGAAATGAACCCGCTGGCGCTGTACCGCGACTCCGGAAACATGGCGACCTTCGCTGCCGACTTCTTCCCGCCGGACTTCCACGAGTGGCGCTCCTACCTCAAGGAGATGATCGTCACCGTACAAATCGCCCTCTGGGGCACGGTGTTGGCCATCGTCTGCTCGGTGCCGCTGGGCATCTTGTGCGCCGACAACATCACCCCCTGGTGGGTCCACCAACCCCTGCGCCGGGTGATGGACGCCTTCCGCTCCATCAATGAAATGGTCTTCGCGATGTTGTTCGTGGTCGCCGTCGGCCTCGGCCCTTTCGCCGGTGTATTGGCCCTGTGGATCAGCACCACCGGCGTGCTCGCCAAGCTGTTTGCCGAAGCCGTCGAAGCCATCGACCCAGGCCCGGTGGAAGGCGTACGTGCCACCGGCGCGAGCGCCCTGCAGGAAGTGATCTACGGCGTGATCCCCCAAGTGATGCCGCTGTGGGTGAGCTACGCGCTGTACCGCTTCGAAGCCAATGTCCGCTCGGCGACGGTGGTGGGCATGGTCGGTGCGGGCGGGATCGGCGTGATCCTCTGGGAAAACATCCGCGCCTTCCAGTTCGTACAAACCTGCGCGGTGTTGCTGGTGATCATCGTGGTGGTGAGCGCTATCGACGTGTTGTCCCAACGCCTGCGCAAGCAGTTCATCTGACGTCGGAGGGGTGCCCACGCGGCGCTTTTTTTTAAACATGCAGTTGTCTAGACAAGATGAGCCGGTGTACCGCGAACTCGCGGATATCCTGCGCCGTGAACTGAGCAGCTACCAGGCCGGCGACTTCCTGCCCGGCGAGGTGCACATGGCCGAGCGCTTTGGCGTCAACCGCCACACCCTGCGCCGGGCCATCGACGAGCTGGTGTTCGAAGGCAGCCTGTTACGCCGCCAGGGCAAGGGCACCCAGGTGCTCGACCGCCCGCTCATTTACCCGATGGGCGCCGAGACCTCCTATAGCCAATCGTTGTCGGCCCAGGGCGTAGGGGTGGAAGCGCTGTTGCTCAAGCGCCGCTACTGCTACGCCAGCCGTGAAGAGGCGCAGCACTTAGGCATCGCCGAGATGGCGCCAATGATCGAACTGCAAACCCTGCGCAAGCTCGACCACCAGCCCGTCAGCCTGATCCGCCATCGCTACTGCGCCAGCCGCGCGCCGTTGCTGGCCGACTACACCGGCGGGTCCTTGCGCCACTACCTGCGCGAGCGTGACCTGCCGCTGACCCGCACCCACAGCCTGATCGGTGCGCGTTTGCCCAACCGTGACGAAGCCGCGCTGCTGATGATGCCCCGGCACTTGCCGGCGCTCACCGTATTCACCCTTTCCCGCGATCGCGATGGCCACCCGGTGGAGCTGGCGCAGTCCACCAGCCGTTCGGATCGCTTCCAGTACCAGGTGATGACTTGATGGAGCCTTTGATGAGCCTGTCCCCGCGTCAACACTGGATCGGCGTGCTTGCTCGCGCCCAGCTCAGTGAACTGCAGCCCCACGAAGCCGCGTTGAAGGACGCCGAATACCAACTGATCCGCGCCCCGGAAATCGGCATGACCCTGGTGCGCGGCCGCATGGGCGGCAATGGCGCGCCGTTCAACGTCGGCGAAATGAGCGTGACCCGCTGTGTGGTGCGCCTGGCCGATGGCCGCACCGGCTACAGCTACCTGGCCGGGCGCGACAAGGTCCATGCCGAGTTGGCCGCCTTGGCCGATGCCCATCTGCAAGGCACGCAACCGAGCCGCTGGCTCAGCGATTTGATCACCGCGCTGGCCAATGCCCAGGCCGCCCGCCGTGCACAAAAAGAAGCCGATACCGCCGCCACCAAGGTCGAGTTCTTCACGCTCGTACGAGGAGAAAACTGATGAGTGCGCCACTGTTGCAGCCGGCGTTTGTTGACCCGGTCCTTGATGCCCAGCGCGGTTTTCGTGCCGCACTCAAGGCCCTCGCCGAGCCCGGTTTGATCCAGCACCTGCCGTGCGCGCCACGCCTCGACGGCCTGGCGCCCGCCACCTACGCCTTGTGCCTGGCGCTCTTGGATACCGACACGCCGCTATGGCTGGCGCCGAGCTTCGACACGCCGCTGATCCGCGCCAACCTGGCCTTCCATTGCGGCTGCCCGTTGACGTCGAAGCGCGAAGACGCGGTCTTCGCGCTGCTCGGCGAACAGGACTTGCTCGACCTCAGTGGCTTCGATCACGGCAATGACCGCTACCCCGATCAGTCCTGCACCCTGCTCGTGCAGCTCACCGACCTGGAAGGCGGTCGCGGCCTGCTCTGGCGCGGCCCCGGCATCAAGGCCCAGCGCCAGGTGCACCTGCCAGTGCCCCAAGGCTTCTGGCACGAACGTCAGCGCCGCGAAGCCTTCCCCCGCGGGCTGGACGTTGTGTTCGCTGCCGGCCACCACTTGATCGGCCTGCCACGCAGCAGCCGCATTGCACAGGAGCAAGCCTGATGTACGTAGCCGTCAAAGGTGGCGAACAGGCCATCGACAATGCCCACCGCCTGCTGGCGAAAAAACGCCGTGGCGATACCGCGATTCCGGAACTGAGCGTGACGCAAATCCGCGAGCAACTGCCGTTGGCCGTGGCACGGGTGATGACTGAAGGTTCGCTGTTCGACGAAGAACTCGCCGCGCTGGCGATCAAGCAAGCGGCGGGGGATCTGGTGGAAGCGATCTTCCTGCTGCGCGCCTACCGCACCACGTTGCCGCGCTTCAGCCCGAGCCTGCCGATCGACACCGCGCACATGTCGCTGAGCCGGCGTTTGTCGGCCACGTTCAAGGACGTGCCGGGCGGTCAATTGCTCGGCCCGACCTTCGATTACACCCATCGCCTGCTGGATTTTGCGCTGCTGGCCGAAGGTGAATATCCAGGGCCGCAGACCACGCCGGAGGCGACGTTGGAAGCCTGCCCGCGCGTCCTCGGCCTGCTCGCCAAAGAAGGCCTGATCAAGCCCGAAGTCGACGACAACGCCACGGTCGCCGACATCACTCGCGACCCGCTGGAATACCCCGCCAGCCGTGCCGAACGCCTGCAAGCCCTGGCCCGTGGCGATGAAGGCTTCCTGTTGGCGCTGGGTTACTCGACCCAACGTGGCTACGGCCGCAATCACCCGTTTGCCGGTGAGATTCGCATCGGTGATGTGGACGTGTGGATCGATCCGCAAGAGCTGGGTTTCCCCATTTGCCTGGGCAGCATCGAAGTGACCGAGTGCGAGATGGTCAACCAGTTCGTTGGCTCGGCCACTGAGCTGGCGCAGTTCACGCGCGGGTATGGCCTGGCGTTCGGGCATGCCGAGCGCAAGGCCATGGGGATGGCGTTGGTCGACCGCTCGTTGCGCGCCGGGGAATACAACGAAGAGATCGTCTCACCGGCCCAGCGCGAGGAATTCGTGCTGGCGCACTGCGACAACGTTGAGGCCGCCGGTTTTGTCTCGCACCTCAAACTCCCGCACTACGTGGATTTCCAGTCCGAGCTGGAGCTGATCCGCAAACTGCGCCAATCCGCCGAGGGCTCCCGCCATGAATGACACGGCCTACAACTTCGCCTACCTCGACGAACAGACCAAACGCATGATCCGCCGCGCGTTGCTCAAGGCGGTGGCGATCCCCGGTTACCAGGTACCGTTCGGTGGCCGCGAAATGCCATTGCCGTATGGCTGGGGCACGGGCGGCATGCAACTGACCGCCGCGATCCTCGGCGCGGATGACGTGCTCAAGGTCATCGACCAGGGCGCCGATGACACCACCAACGCGGTGTCGATCCGCCGCTTTTTCGCACGCACTGCGGGCATTGCCACCACCGAAGCCACGCCGGACGCCACGCTGATCCAGACCCGCCACCGCATCCCGGAAACACCGTTGCAGGCTGGGCAGATCATGGTTTACCAAGTGCCGATCCCCGAGCCGTTGCGCTTCATCGAACCGTCGGAAACCGAGACCCGCACCATGCACGCCCTGAATGATTACGGGGTGATGCACGTAAAGCTCTACGAAGACATCGCCACCTTCGGCCATATCGCCACCAGCTACGCCTACCCGGTGATGGTCGACGAGCGCTACGTGATGGACCCGTCGCCGATCCCCAAATTCGACAACCCGAAACTCGACATGAGCCCGGCGCTGATGCTGTTCGGCGCCGGTCGCGAAAAGCGCCTGTACGCGGTGCCGCCGTATACGCAGGTCACCAGCCTCGACTTTGAAGACCACCCGTTCGCCGTGCAGCAGTGGGAGCACGACTGCGCGATTTGCGGCAGCCATGAGTCGTTCCTCGATGAGCTGATTCTGGATGACGCCGGGACCCAGCGTTTCGTGTGCTCCGATACCTGGTATTGCGCCCAACGGGTTCTGGAGAACAACCAATGAGCCAGGTTCTTTTGACGCAAAAAGCCGACGCACCGCTACTGCAAGTGCGCGACCTGTCCCTGCTGTACGGCCCGGAGAAGGGCTGCCAGGACGTCAGCTTCGATCTGTACCCCGGCGAAGTGCTGGGCATCGTCGGCGAGTCCGGCTCGGGTAAGTCCACCTTGCTCTCGTTGTTGAGCGGGCGTCTGCCACCGCAAGCGGGCAGCATTGGCTATCGCAGCAAGGACGGCGAATGGCTGGACCTCTACAGCGCCAGCGAAGCCGAGCGCCGCACCTTGCTGCGGACCGAATGGGGTTTCGTCGAGCAGAACCCTCGCGACGGCCTGCGCATGGGCGTGTCGGCGGGCGCCAATATCGGTGAGCGTCTGATGGCCCAAGGCGTGCGCAACTATGAGCAACTGCGCGGCGCCGGGTTGGACTGGTTGAGCCAGGTGGAAATCGACCCCCAGCGTATCGACGACTTGCCGCGCACCTTCTCCGGCGGCATGCAGCAGCGCCTGCAAATCGCCCGCAACCTGGTCTCCAGCCCACGCCTGGTGTTTATGGATGAGCCCACCGGCGGCCTGGATGTGTCGGTGCAAGCGCGCCTGCTCGACCTGTTGCGCGGCCTGGTGCGTGAGCTGGACCTGGCGGTGGTGATCGTCACCCACGACCTGGCCGTGGCGCGGCTGCTGGCCGACCGCCTGATGGTAATGCGCCGCTCGCGGGTGGTGGAAACCGGGCTCACCGACCAGATCCTCGACGATCCACAGCACCCTTACTCTCAACTGCTGGTGTCTTCGGTATTGCAGCCATGACAAATGCCTTGATCGAGGTCCGTGACCTCTCGAAAACCTTCACCCTGCACCAGCAGAACGGCGTGGTGCTCAACGTGTTGCGCGGCGTGGAATTCAGCGTGCAGGGCGGTGAGTGCCTGGTGCTGCATGGCGAGTCCGGTGCGGGTAAAAGCACCTTGCTGCGCACCTTGTACGGCAATTATCTAGCGGCGGGCGGCAGCATCCGCGTGCGCCATGCTGGCGAATGGCTGGAGCTGGTCGGCGCCGAGCCGCGTGACATTCTCCAGGTACGTCAACAGACCCTTGGCTATGTCAGCCAATTCCTACGGGTGATCCCGCGTGTGGCTTGCCTGGATGTGGTGATGGAGCCGGCCCTGGCGCGTGGCTGGTCCAAGGCGAATGCGCAGTCCCGCGCCGAGCACCTGCTGACCCGCCTGAACATCCCGCAGCGTCTGTGGCAGCTGGCACCCGGTACGTTCTCCGGTGGCGAGCAACAGCGCGTCAACATCGCCCGCGGTTTCATGGTGGCCTGGCCGGTGATGCTGCTGGACGAACCCACCGCGTCTTTGGACGACAACAACCGCCAGGTGGTGCTGGAACTGATGAACGAAGCCAAGGCTGAGGGCGCCGCGCTGATCGGCATCTTCCACGACCGTGCTGCCCGTGAAGCGGTCGCCGACCGCCATTTCGACATGACCCCCACGTCCGTCGCCACAGAGGAATACGCCCATGCCCGCTGAACAAATCCTCAGTAATGCCCAGATTGTCACGGCTGATCGCATGTTCCTGGGCTCGGTGGTGCTGCGCGACGGCACTATCGTCGACCTCGCCGAGGGCCGCAGCCAGCTGCCCCAGGCCCAGGACCTCGGCGGTGATTACCTGTTGCCGGGCCTGGTGGAGTTGCACACCGACAACCTGGAAAAACACATGACCCCGCGCCCCGGCGTGGACTGGCCGTCGACCTCCGCGGTGCTCAGCCATGATGCGCAGATCATCGCGGCGGGCATCACCACGGTGTTCGACGCGGTGTCCATCGGCGACGTGAACCCCAAGGGCAACCGCATGAAAAAGCTGCCGGCGATGCTCGAGGCCATCGCCCAGGCGGAAGGTGCCGGCCTGACTCGCGCCGAGCACCACCTGCACCTGCGCTGCGAGCTGTGCCACCCGGATACCCTCAGCGTGTTCCGCGACCTGGTGGAAAACCCGTTGGTGCGGCTGGTGTCGGTGATGGACCATTCGCCGGGCCAGCGCCAGTTCGTGCTCGAATCCAAATACCGTGAGTACTACATGGGCAAGTACCACCTGAACGACGAGACCATGGACGCGTTCATCGTGTTGCAGAAAGCCAACTCCCTGGCCTACAGCGACCGCTATCGCGCGGCCATCGTCGAGCATTGCCTGGCGCGTGGCCTGTCGGTGGCCAGCCACGACGACGCGACACTGGCCCACGTGGAAGAGTCGGCGCGCTACGGCATGACCATCGCCGAATTCCCCACCACCCTGGAAGCCGCGAAGGGCTGCCAGGCGCTGAACATGAAAGTCTTGATGGGCGCGCCGAACGTGGTGCGCGGTGGGTCGCACTCGGGTAATGTGGCCGCGGCGGGCCTGGCGGCCGAGGGGTTGCTGGATATACTTTCCAGTGACTACTACCCGGCGAGCCTGTTGCAGGCTGCGTTTGTGCTGGCCGACCAGCAGGACGGCGGCGACCTGTCGCGGGCGGTCAAGATGATCAGCCTGGCGCCCGCGCAAGCGGCAGGCCTGAAGGATCGCGGTGAAATTGCCATTGGCCTGCGCGCCGACCTGGTCCAAGCCCGCAGCCGCCAAGGGCTTCCTGTAGTGCAACAAGTATGGCGACAAGCGAAGAGGGTGTTTTGATGGCAGGCAGGTTGATCTATCTCATCGGGCCCTCCGGCTCGGGCAAGGACAGCCTGCTGGATGCCGCACGCCCCCGTTTGGCCGAGCGCGGTTGCCGCATCGTGCGCCGCGTTATCACCCGCTCGGCGGAAGCGGTGGGTGAAGCGGCGCAGGGGGTGAGCCCGGAGCAGTTTGCCACGATGCAGGCCGAGGGCGCGTTTGCCCTCAGCTGGCAGGCGAATGGCTTGTCCTACGGCATTCCCAGGGAAATCGACGACTGGCTGGCGGCGGGTGACGACGTGCTGGTCAACGGCTCCCGCGCGCACCTGGCGCAGACGCGCGAACGTTACCCGACGTTGCTGGTGTTGCTGCTGACGGTTGACCAGGCCGTGTTACGCCAACGCTTGATCGCACGAGGCCGTGAGGCGTTGGCCGACATTGAAGCGCGCCTGGCGCGCAATGCGCGCTTCACGGCCGACTTGATCGCCGGTCATGGCGCGGGGTTGTTTGTCCTGGACAATTCCGGGCCGCTGGCACATACCGTCGAACGCCTGCTGTGCTGCCTGGACCACGGGCACTCGGCATGCGCCTGACCTTGCTTGGCACCGGTGACGCGCGGCAAGTCCCGGTGTATGGCTGCGAGTGCCCCGCGTGCGGTTTGGCGCGCAGCGATGCCAGCCTGCGCCGCCGACCTTGCAGTGCGCTGGTCGAATGCGGCGACCAGCGCTGGCTGATCGACAGCGGCTTGCCCGACCTCACCGAACGCTTCCCGCCGCGCAGTTTCAACGGGATTCTGCAAACCCACTACCACGCCGATCATGCCCAGGGCCTGCTGCACCTGCGCTGGGGCCAAGGGCTGGTGATTCCGGTGCATGGGCCTGCGGATCCGGAGGGTTTATCCGACCTCTACAAGCATCCGGGTATCCTGGATTTCAGCCAGCCATTCAGCGAATTCGAAACCCGGCAGTTTGGCCCACTCAGCGTCACCGCATTGCCGTTGCAGCATTCCAAGCCGACCCTGGGTTACCTGCTGGAAGGCGAGGGGCGGCGCATCGCCTACCTCACCGACACCGTCGGCCTGCCACCGGCGACCCTGGCCTGGCTGCAACGTGGACCGCTGGACGTGCTGGTGCTGGATTGCTCCATGCCGCCGCAACCGCAGGCACCGCGCAATCACAATGACCTGACGCTGGCGTTGCAGAGCATCGAGGACACAGGGGCTCAGTTGGGTGTGTTGACCCATGTGGGGCATACGCTGGATGCATGGTTGCTGGAGCACCGCCGGGAGTTGCCGCGGCATGTTTCCATTGCTTGGGATGGCCGAGCTATCTAAGCATCGTCATTTCTATTCAAGGCTGAAAGCTTATAAGCGGGCTTTGTTTAATAAGCAGTCGAAAGTGTTTCGGCGTGCTGAAAGGTTCAGTTCCTTATAGACGTTAAGTTGTGTTTTTCCTAATGTTTTTTGTAGTCGGAACATCGGCTTGAACTCGATTGTTTTATTTTATGTGTTTTGATTTTGTAAAAATAAAATCATTTTGTTGGCGGAATTTTACTTCTGATTCTAATTATTTTTTTGGGTTTTTAATTGTGTGGGAAGCTGCGTGCGGCTGGCGGTTGCAAGGGGCCGCTAGTTGCTGATTATATGAGTGATCAGCCCATGGAAATTAAAGTAAGGTTGATTTATGAAGCTTTCTACGTCGTCATCGTTTTCTTGTTATATCGACACTGGTTTGCCGCCTGTGCCTACTTATAAATTGGGACGTTCGACTTCTTTCGGTGGTTCCAAGAAGCCATCGTTTACGACGGATCAGGCCGCAAAAAATCTCACTCGGAGTGGGCATAAGTTTCACGATAAAAATAACGATCGAGAAACAGTGATTGCTTACCGTTTTGAGGGAGGAATGACACCGGCCCAAAAGGAGCGGGCCAAGTTGGCGTTGCAGTCTTGGAGCGATCTTGCCAATGTAAAGTTTCAGGAAAGTGCGCAAAACGCAGATGGGTCAATAACCATAAGAGGCAATCCTGGTGGCAGCGGAGGCGTAGCAAGTGTGCCGGATAAAAGCTTCAGCGCCGTGTCGGCAATCATTGGTACTAAGGGCGCGGAGAGTAATCCAAAGCTGGGCAGTTTTTTTCCACTTGTCACTGTGCATGAATTGGGCCATGCCATAGGCCTTCTACACCCCGGAAAATACAACGGTGGTGGCGGTTATGAACGCGACGCGGAATACGCCGAAGATACACATGCCCGCAGCGTGATGAGTTACTTTTCCGAGCGTAATCAGGCAGGTCATGATTTTAATGGCCTGATGCCTGCCGCGCCGATGATGGATGACGTTGCGGCGATTCAGCGCTTGTACGGCGCTAATACCAAAACCCGAAATACCGATACGACGTATGGCTTCAACTCCAATACCGGGCGTGATTTTTACAGCCTGAAAAATGCCAGCGACAAACCGATCTTCTGTGTGTGGGACGGCGGCGGGGAGGACACCCTGGATTTTTCCGGTTTTACCCAGAAACAGGTCATCAACCTTAATGCCGAAGCGTTCTCCGATGTAGGAGGGCTCAGGGGTAATGTCTCGATTGCCAGGGGCGTAACTGTCGAGAATGCCATCGGTGGCAAGGGCAATGACACCTTGACCGGCAATCACGCGAACAATCGCCTGAAGGGCGGCGGCGGTGAGGACACGCTGGTGGGCGGAGGAGGCGCCGATACGTTCGTCTACGACGATGTGAGCGACTCCACGCCCGAGGCACCGGACACGCTAGCGGACTTTACCTCTGGCGTTGACCGGATCGATGTTTCCGGCCTGCTTAAAACCGCCGGTATCAAAGGGCTCAACTTCGGCGGCCTGACCGGACGACCGGGTGATGCAGTGCTGACGTTCGACCACAAAAGCGGGATGGGGAGTCTTGCTGTCGACCTGTCGGGCAATGGCAAGGCGGATCTCCTGATAAACAGCAAAGGTGAGATCAAACCCGGTGATGTAGTGGGAGGCGGCGGCAAACCGGATGAGCCAAAGCCCGACCCTGAGCCCAACCCCAACCCCAACCCCAACCCTAAGCCTGGCAACTTGGACACCACTTATGGTTTCAACTCCACCAGTGGGCAGCCTGACTCCAGCCTTACATCGCCTTCAGATAAGCCTCGGTTCAAGGTAACGGACGAGGGCGGCATCGATACGCTGGATTTTTCGGGGTTTTCGCAGAATCAGATCATTGACCTGCATGCCGGATCGTCATCTGACGTGGGAGGGATGAATGGCAATGTATCGATCGACGCTTCGACCACTGTTGAAAATGCTATCGGCGGCACAGGCAACGACCTGCTGATCGGTAACCACGTCAGTAATCGTTTGCAGGGCGGCGGTGGCGCTGACAAGTTGTGGGGGGGCGGTGGAGCGGACATCTTCGTATACGACAAGATCAGCGATTCCACGCCTGATCGTCCCGACCTGCTGATGGATTTCTCATCGGGCGAGGACAAGATAGACGTGACCCGGCTGATGTGCGAGGCAGGGATCAAAAAACTGGACTTCGTTGATAGGTTATCGGGGAAAGCAGGCGAAGCGGTCTTGAGCTTTGAAAGCAAAACCGGCATGGGTAGCCTCGGTATCGACCTGACGGGGGATGGCAAGGTTGATCTGTTGGTGAAAACGTTGAGCGAAATCAAGCCGAGTGATGTGGTGGGGCATGAAGACCGAGGCACTGATCCGGCACCGGAGCCAGATCCAGCGCCGACTCCGAAGCCAGACCCGAAGCCAGATCCAGCGCCGACTCCGAAGCCAGATCCGAAGCCGGATCCAGCGCCGACTCCGAAGCCAAAACCCGATCCGGAAACAACTGAAGACACCGTCTACGGCTTCAATTCCAACACGGGCAAGCCGCACATGACGCTTACGTCGGCCAACGATGAGCCAGAATTCGTCGTGCACGATAAAGCTGGCAACGACACCGTCGATTTTTCCGGCTTCAGCCAGGACCAGACCATCAGCCTGCGCGGCGGCACACACTCAAGTGTGGGGGGAATGAAGGACAACGTCTTCATCACGCGCAAAACGGTGGTTGAAAATGCAATCGGCGGTAGTGGTAATGACCGGATTATCGGTAACCGCGCCGACAACATCCTGACGGGTGGCGCCGGAGCTGATCGCCTGTTGGGCGGCGGCGGCTGGAACACTTTCAAGTACAATGCCGCGTCCGATTCGACCCGCGACAGTGCGGACCTGCTATTGGACTTCACCACGGGTATGGACAAGATTGATCTGTCGGCCATGAGCCAGAACGCAGGGGTCACATTGAACCATGTTGAAAAATTCACCTGTAAGGCCGGCGATACCATGATCACGTTTAACCCTAGCACTGCTCGTTACTTGTTAGCGGTCGATATGACCGGGGATGGCAAAGCCGACTTCCTGGTCAAGAGCACGCGCTTGATCAGTCCGGAAGATGTGGTGGGGCTGAAAATGAATGATGAACACGATCTGCTGCGTTTTGAGGGGCTGAGAAAATCCTGATGTCCAATCGAAGCCAGCCGCTTTAAACCAAGGGGCTGGTTTTTGTGATCTCGGGCTTTTTACTGGAACGTCATTCACCGGCCAGCTGGCTCGGTTTCACGGTACGGTTCTAAACCAGTAACCCTTCCACATACTCCACAAACGCCCGTGCCTTGGCACTCGCCATTCTGCCCGTGGCGTACACGGCCCATAAATCCCGCGCGGGTAACTTCCAATCGGCCAGCACGGTCTTCACTTCGCCACTGGCCAGCTCCGGCGCGAACATCCAGGTAGACGACAACGTCAGCCCCAAATGGCTCAACACCGCCGCACGTACACCCTCAGCCGCGGTGACGCGCACGCGCCCATGGGCGACGATGGGGTATTCCTGGTCGCCTTGGGTAAAGCGCCAGTGCGAGCCTTCGCCACGGGTGTAGATGATGGCTTGGTGTTGCAGCACATCCGCCGGGGTGGCGGGCTCGCCGAAGCGTTCGAAGTAGGCCGGGGTGCCCAGGATGACGCAGGGCGATTCACCGATCTTGCGCGCCGTTAGGCTTGAGTCATTCAGGTTGCCCATGCGCAGGGCGACGTCGATGCCTTCTTCGACCAGGTTGAGGCTACGGTCGTCGAGCACCACGTCCACATTCAACTCGGGGAACTGCGTCAGGAAGGGGCCCAGGTGAGGAATGATGTGCATCCGGGCGAAGGTTACCGGAGCGCTGATGCGCAAGTTGCCGGAGAGCCCCGCTCCCGCGCCGCGTGCAGCGTCGTCAGCGGCGTTGGCTTCATCAATGGCGCGCTTGGCCTTCTCGAAAAACACCAGGCCTGCTTCGGTGGGCGTCAGGCCCCGCGTGGAGCGCAGCACCAACCGCACGGCCAGGCGCGTTTCCAATTGCGCAATGCTTTTGGAGACGGCGGGCTGACCGATGCCCAGGCGTTTGGCGGCAGCGGAGAAGGAACCGGTTTCGATCACGTGGACGAAGGTTTCCATAGCGGTGAGGCGGTCCATCGGCTGTTCCTGCTTGGCGTGGCGGCGCTCAAGCCTAAGGCGATGGACGACGGCTGTCATGCGTTTCCCGCCCTGAGCAGGCGGGTTTTCAATATTCAGTAAAACAGCCGTCAGTCAGGGATGGGTATTTTGTGCTTGAGTAAAGATAACTCTAGGGTTACTTTTATTCAGGCCAAGCCAAGGAGGCTGGGGTGCAAAGCAGGTTATTGATCAAGGAACTGCAAGAGGCAGGTTGGGTATTGGATCGGGTCACCGGCAGTCATCATATTTTTACCCATCGCTATAACCCGTACACCCTTCCGGTGCCGCATCCCAAGAAGGACCTGCCGCTGGGCACCGTCAGAAGCATCAGGAAACGCGCCGGTTTGTTTCAGTTTTAAGGAGAGCATTCATGCAATACCCAATCTGTATCGAATGGGGCGATGACTTCACCGCCACCGGTATCCAGATCCCCGATATCCCAGGCGCAGTCACCGCCGGGGACAGTTTTGAAGAGGCCTACAACGCCGCCGTGGAAGTCGCACACATCATGCTGCAAGAGATCGCCGCAGAGGGCGGGGTGATTCCGATGCCAACGTCGGTGGCCCATCATCACGCGAACGAAGACTACGCCGAAATGGGCTGGGGCATGTTGGAGCTGGACGTCACGCCCTACTTGGGCAAGACCGAGAAGGTCAATGTGACCTTGCCCGGTTATGTCATCCAGCGTATCGACCGTTATGTGCGCGAGCACAAGGTCAAAAGCCGTTCTTCATTCCTGGCCGATGCCGCGCTTGAGAAATTGGTGCGGTCTTGAACGGGGCACCGACTGCGGCCACCGGCGCCGTTTGGGATGCCTTGAAGAACGTTGAACAGGTATGTCCTCACCCTTCGGAAAACCGCGTACTTGAACAACACCTGTTTTTTTAGATCTTGTTTTTTCCCTGCGAAAACAACGTGATGCCGTTCAGGTTGTTGTGTTGTCGAGTGTTTAAATTGCAAATGAATGCTTAGTTATATCGCCGCGTATGTCGAACCGCGCAGGTGTTGCGGTTAGAACCACATCTACGTTGGTATCCAGTTTTTCAGCGTGCGAGCGTATCTCCAGAACGGCGGGTCAACGGTCGGTTGGCCGGCGTTCTGGGTTACTCGAACGCCGAAATGGCTTGATTCGGCTCTTTTTATTCACACTAAAGGCGCCGCACAATGAATAACTATGACCTGCGCAGTAGGAGTCCTCTTAATAACCTGCCGGTATCGGACCCCGGCCCGTTTGGTGCGGGGGCTGGAAATAAGCCCGCTTACACAACGGACCAGGCAGCCAAACAACTCTCGCGGGAAAACCTGCGCTTTCATGACCGTAATGATGATTCGACCGTCGATGTGCATTACACGGTAGACAACAGTTTCACTCAACCGCAGCAGCAACGCGTTCGCCAGGCGCTGCAGTCTTGGCAGGATGTCGCCAATATCAACTTTCGCGAGCAGTCAGGCGGCTCGGACGGCACGCTCAACGTGCGCAACAATCCACGCAGCGATCGTGGTGTCTCGACCTCTCCGAACCGTACCACTTCTCACACCACGGCCACGCTTGGCACACAGGGCGGGAACAGCTCAGCCGCATTGGGCAGTCACTTTTCGCTGACTGCCATTCATGAGATAGGCCACGCCATCGGTCTGCATCATCCGGGTGACTACAACGGCGGTAACCCCAATTACCAGACTGGCGCGACCTACGCAGGGGATACGCATGCGCGCACTGTCATGAGTTACTTTTCGGAGAAAAATCAGAAGGGCCATGACTTCAAGGACCAGAGACCGTCCGCGCCGATGATGGACGATATCGCCGCAGCACAACGCCTGTACGGTGCCAACCATCAAACCCGTAACACCGACACCACCTATGGCTTCAATTCCAATACCGAAAGGGAGGCGTTGAGCCTCAAAAGCGCCACGGACAAACCGGTCTTCTGTGTGTGGGACGGCGGGGGTGTCGACACGATGGATTTCTCCGGGTTTGCCCAGGACCAGAACATCGACCTGAACGCCGAATCGTTTTCCGATGTGGGCGGGTTGAAGGGCAATGTGTCGATTGCCAAGGGCTGCACGATTGAAAACGCAATGGGCGGCGCCGGCCGGGACACGCTCTCGGGGAATGATGCCGCTAATCGGCTCAAGGGCGGTGGGGGGGCTGATACCCTGAGAGGCGGGGGTGGCGCGGATACCTTTGTCTACGACAAGGCCAGTGACTCCACGCCGGACCAGCCTGACATGATCGAGGATTTCACCAGCGGTACCGATAAAATCGACGTGTCGGGTGCGTTGAAGGAAGCGGGTGTCCGTGGCCTGGTATTTACCGATCGGTTCACTGGGCGAGCAGGTGAGGCAGTGCTTAAGCAGGATGCCAATACGGGCCAGTCAAGCCTGGCCATTGACCTGAAAGGAACCGGCACTGCGAACTTGTTGGTCAAGAGTAAGGGCGAGATCAAACCGGCCGATGTGCGGTGGGACGGCCAGGCACCGGAGGTCTCACCCTTGCCCAAGCCGGCGCCTGCTCCCACACCGGCGCCTGTCCCAGCGCCTGCCCCCACTCCCGCGCCCTTGCCGGATAAAAAGCAGGACAGTACCGCTGGCGTGATCCACATCTTTGTCGTCACATTGCTAGCGATCTTCTCGCAGTTGCTGAGCCTGCTAACGTCGTCGTCCGGCCAGGCATCCGCTGGAAAAAAACTGCCCTGATTCCACCACTCAAGCGGTGGCGGCCGTGCCCTGGCGCGAAGCACTCAGGAACCGCAGCAACGCCACCAACGGGAATGCACTGCCCACCAGCATCACGCCCAGCCAGCCGCCGTGTTCATACACGCTGCTGGCAATGGCTGAGCCGAAGGCGCCGCCGATGAAGATGCTGGTCATGTACAGCGCATTCAAGCGGCTGCGGCTGTTAGCGTCGAGGGCGTAGATGGCACGCTGGCCGAGCACCATGTTCATCTGCACGCAGAAATCCAGGACCACACCGGTCACCGCCAGGCCGATCACGCTGTACAGCGGGTGCACGAAGGCCGGCAGGAAGCTCAGCGCGGCGAACAGCATGGCCAACAGCGAAGCGCGGTGGGTATGACCGGCATCGGCCAGGCGCCCGGCGATAGGCGCGGCGATGGCACCCAGTGCACCGACCAAGGCAAACAGCGCGATCTCGCTTTGGCTCAGGCCGTGATTGCGCGCCAGTTCCAGTGGGGCGGCGGTCCAGAACAGGCTGAAGGTGGCGAACATGCAACCCTGGTAAAACGCGCGTTGGCGCAGTACCGGTTGCTCACGCAGCAAGGTGCCGAGGGAGCGCAGCAGTTGGCCGTAGCTGGCGCTGTGGTCGGGTTGGCGCTTGGGGATGGTGATCAGCAGCACCACGCTGATAAACGCCATCAACGCCGCCGCCGCCATGAACATCGCGCGCCAGCCGAAGTGGTCCGCCACTACGCTGGACACCGGCCGAGCCAGCAGGATACCGAGCAACAGCCCGCCCATGATGCTGCCGACCACCCGGCCACGGGACTCGGCTGGCGCCAGGTGCGCGGCCAGCGGAATCAGGATTTGCACCGACACCGAACTGAAACCGATCAACAGCGACACCAGCAGGAACAGGTTCGGCTGCTCGGTGACCGCTGCCCCCAACAGGCTGGCGATAGCGAGTACGGTGGTGGCGATCATCAGCTTGCGGTTTTCCAGCAGATCACCCAACGGCACCAGGAAAAACAGGCCCAGGGCGTAGCCGATTTGCGTCAGCGAGACGATCAGGCTGGCCATGGCGGGCGTGAGGCCGATGTCCGGTGCGATCAGCTCGATGATCGGTTGCGCGTAGTAGATGTTGGCGACGATCGCGCCGCAGCAAAACGCAAACAGCATCACCATGCTCCGGGTCATGGTGGTTGTAGCGTGGGAAGTAGCGTTCATGGTGTTCTCATAAAAGCGAAGGAAAGTGGGGCGAGCCTAAAGACAACACCGTAGCCGGGGTAGGCCGTCGGCAGTGATAACACTCATGCCCGGTAATGATGAGTGAATCGTTAACTTTCTGCGCGAGGCCTGATGATACATTCAGGCACAACTGCCGAAACAGGAAATTGACTGTCATGAAAATCACGTTGAACAAGATGCTCCTGGCTTCCACGCTTGCCGCCGCCATGGCCGTTGGTCTTGCCCAGGCTGCCGATGCCCCACGAGTGGGTGTGCGCGGCGCCATTACGGCGATGGAGGGCGATGCGATGCACGTCAAGGTCAACAGCGGCGAGGACGTCATCGTGCACCTCACCCCGGCCACCCAGGTGCGCGCGGTCACCCTGGCCAAGATCGATGAGATCAAGCCCGGCAGCTACATCGGCTCCGCCGCCATGCCCAATGCCGACGGCAGCCTGACCGCGCTGGAAGTGCACGTGTTCCCCCCGGCCATGGCCGGTACGGGCGACGGGCATCGCGCGTTTGATCTGAAAGAAGGCAGCAGCATGACCAACGGCACCGTCGGCGACCTGGTGGTCAGCAACGGGCGGACGTTGACCGTGAAATACAAAGGCGGCGAACAGAAGATCGTAGTGCCGGAGGATGTGCCGATCGTCAACCTGGAGCCGGGGGATCGCAGTTTGCTCAAGGCGGGCGTGAAGGTGGTGTTGTTTGCGGCGCAGGGGGCGGATGGGACTATCACGGCCCAAGCCATCTCAGCCGGCAAGGGTGGCATCACACCACCGATGTAGCGGCCAAACACAAAGCCAAATGTGGGAGGGGGCTTGCCCCCGATAGCAGTGTGTCAGCCAACGGATAAACCAGCTGATATACCGCCATCGGGGGCAAGCCCCCTCCCACATTTATCAATTACTGGCCGCTGTAGATCTGGTCGAAAACGCCGCCATCATTGAAGTGAGTCTTCTGCACCGTGCGCCAGTCACCAAAGGTCTTCTCCACCGACAGGAAGTCGACTTTCGGGAAGCGGTCGGTGTACTTGGCCAGTACTTTCGGATCACGCGGACGCAGGTAGTTGTTGGCGGCGATTTCCTGGCCTTCCGGCGACCACAGGTACTTCAGGTAGTCTTCGGCGGCCACGCGGGTGCCTTTCTTCTCGACCACTTTGTCGACCACCGACACCGGCGGCTCGGCTTCGGCGGAGACGCTTGGGTAGATCACTTCGAACTGATCACGCCCGAATTCACGGGCGATCATCTCGGCTTCGTTCTCGAAGGTCACCAGCACGTCGCCGATCTGGTTGGTCATGAAGGTCGTGGTGGCGGCACGGCCACCGGTGTCCAGCACAGGGGCCTGTTTGAACAGTTTGCCGACAAACGCCTTGGCTTTGTTTTCGTCGCCGCCGTTCTTGAGCACATAGCCCCAGGCCGACAGGTAGGTGTAGCGGCCGTTACCCGAGGTTTTCGGGTTGGGCACGATCACCTGCACGCCATCCTTGAGCAGGTCCGGCCAGTCTTTCAGGGCTTTGGGGTTGCCTTTGCGCACGATAAACACGGTGGCCGAGGTGAACGGCGCGCTGTTGTTCGGCAGGCGGGTGACCCAGTTGTCCGGCACCAGTTTGCCGTTGTCGACCAGGGCATTGATGTCGGTGGCCATGTTCATGGTGATCACGTCAGCCGGCAGGCCGTCGATCACCGAGCGCGCTTGTTTGCTGGAGCCGCCGAAGGACATCTGCAAGGTCAGCTTGTCGTTCGGGTGCTCGGCTTCCCAATGTTTCTGGAAGGCGGCGTTGTAGTCCTTGTAGAAGTCGCGCATTACGTCGTACGAGACGTTGAGCAGTGTGACGGGGGCAGCCTGGACGGCGCCCGCCAGGGCAAGGCCGGCGGCCAGGAGAGAGGCGCTAACGAGTTTTTTCACTGCTCATTCCTTGTTGTTCGAGAAGGTTGTCGATTGAGTGAGGGCAATTTGCCAGCGACTATAGCTGGCGCCGCATAGACGTTTAAAGATTAAAACGCACTTTGCTTATTCCACTTTCTTAAAAAGCGCATTGCCACAGCGCGAGCAAAAGGCCGCGTTAGGCTCATGGCTGTTTTTCTTGCACACCGGGCAGTCGGTTTGCAGTTGTTCACCGCGCATGGCACTGGCCAGTTCGGCGGTGAAAATACCGGTGGGCACGGCAATGATCGAATAACCGGTGATCATCACCAGCGACGAAATCACCTGGCCCAGCGGCGTCTTCGGCACGATATCGCCAAAGCCCACGGTGGTCAGCGTGACGATGGCCCAGTAGATGCCTTTCGGGATGCTGGTAAAGCCGTGTTCCGGGCCTTCGATCACGTACATCAAGGTGCCGAACACCGTCACCAGGGTGCACACGCTGACCAGGAACACCACGATCTTCTGCTTGCTGCCGCGCAGCGCCGCCATCAGGTAATTGGCTTGCTTGAGGTAGGGGCTGAGCTTGAGCACGCGGAAGATTCGCAGCATGCGGATGATGCGGATGATCAGCAGGTACTGCGCGTCGCTGTAATACAGCGCAAGGATGCCGGGCACGATCGCCAGCAAATCCACCAACCCATAAAAGCTGAAGGCATAGCGTAACGGCTTGGGCGAGCAATACAGGCGCAACCCGTACTCGATCAGGAAGATCAGCGTGAAGCCCCACTCGATGTAGGCCAGCACATCGGCATAGTTCTGGTGTATCTGGTCGATGCTGTCGAGCATCACGATCACCAGGCTGGCGAGGATGATCAACAGCAGGATGCCGTCAAAGCGCCGCCCGGCGACCGTGTCACTTTGAAAAACCATGACGTAGAGCCGCTGGCGCCAGTCGTTGTTGCTGTCCATAAATCCCGCCCGAATCGAATATCGAGCAAGCCTAGGGGGATTCGAAGGGCCTGTCCATGCGGGGTTTGCGCAGCACTCGGGCGCCTGCGCGCACCAGCCAGCAGGCGAGGATGAACGGTGCGGTCAGCGCGGGCAGGTGCAGGGCGGCAAAGCCTGGCGTGAGGAGGATCGCCAGCAGGAGGCCGAGCAGCGGCAGCCAGGGTTGGCGACGCACTTGGCTCAGTGCCACGGCAGCCAACGCCGGGTTATAGCCGTGCAGGCCGAGGAGGGCGCTGGCGGGTTCCTGCAGCCACAGCGCGATCAGCATGCCGGCACTGGCGCCGATCAGGGCCCATACGCAGGCGCGTCGGTTGGCCAGCCACAGGCCCAGTGCAATCGAGGCACCGGCCACCGGCTGATCCAGCAGCATGATTTGCGCCAGGCCGGTGAAGGGCGCGGTGAGCACGGCCAGGGTGTCCGACTCGGTCACGGCAAACGTGCTCGGCGGTACCGTGCCCAGCAGTAACCAGCCCAGGCCGACAAAAGGTGCGGTATAGGCCGGCAAGTCATCGGGCTGGCTGGCGTGTTTCAACCAGTGCCGCGTCAGGATCGCACTCAAGCCGCCGCACGCCAGGATCAGCGGCGGCAACAACGCCGACCAGGCGAAGTGCTGGCTGATCAACACACCCAGCAGCACACCGTTATAGCTATAAAGCCCGGCCTGGCGTTCAACCTTGGGATAGCCCCGGCGCTGGGCCGTGAGCAAGCCCGCCACGCCACCGAGCAGCGCCCCGCCCAGCAGGGCCGGTGCGCCGATCAGGATGGCGAGCAGGCACAGCAGGCCACACAGGGGATGGCGTTGCAGGAAGATCTGGCTGAAGCCGTTGAGCAGGGCTTCGGCCCAGTCGGGGCAGGTTGGGTTGTGCATGGGTCGAGTTTCTAAGGGGGATCACCACAGAGGATTAGAGTAGGGTTTCGATCCGCAGTGAATTGGTCGACCCCGGCTGCCCGAACGGCACCCCCGCCGTAATCACCAACGTGTCCCCACGCTCCGCCATGCCCTGCGCCTGTGCGATCTCCAGCGCCGTGGAACACACTTCATCTACCTGGCGCAGGCGGTCGTTGACCACCGAATGCACGCCCCAGGCCACGCTCAAGCGCCGTGCCGTGGACAGGTTCGGCGTGAGGTTGAGGATCGGCGCCACCGGCCGTTCCCGCGCCGCGCGCAGGCTGGAACTGCCCGATTCGCTGTAGTTCACCAGCACCGCCACCGGCAGGATGCTGCTGATGCGGCGGATCGCGCAGCTGATGGCGTCCGACACCGTGGCATCCGCCTTGGGCCGGCTGACATCCAGCTGGGCCTGGTAGTCAGGGCCGTTTTCCACTTGGCGGATGATCTTGCTCATCATCTGCACGGCCTCCAGCGGGTACTCACCGGAGGCGGTTTCCGCCGACAGCATCACCGCGTCCGCGCCTTCGGCCACGGCATTGGCGACATCGGTAACTTCGGCACGGGTCGGCGCCGGGGAGAAACGCATGGACTCCAGCATCTGCGTGGCCACCACCACCGGTTTGCCCAGCTGGCGGCAGGTGCTGATGATGTCTTTCTGGATCTGCGGCACGCTCTCGGCCGGCACTTCCACGCCAAGGTCACCTCTGGCCACCATGATTGCGTCGCTCAGTTCGGCGATTTCCCGCAGGCGCTGCACGGCCGAGGGTTTCTCGATCTTGGCCATCAGGAAGGCTCTGTCGCCGATCAGCTCACGGGCTTCGCGGATATCCTCCGGGCGCTGCACGAACGACAGCGCCACCCAGTCCACACCCAGTTCCAGGCCGAAGCTCAGGTCACGCCGGTCCTTGGCGGTCAGTGGGCTGAGTTCCAACAGGGCTTGCGGAACGTTCACGCCTTTGCGGTCAGACAATTCGCCGCCGTTCAGCACGGTGGTGTCGATGGCGTCGGCGTGTTTGGTGATCACCCGCAGGCGCAACTTACCGTCGTCCAGCAGCAGGTCCATGCCGGGCTCAAGGGCCTGGATGATTTCCGGGTGAGGCAGGTTGACCCGGCGTTGGTCACCGGGTGTTTCGTCGAGGTCCAGGCGCAGGGCCTGGCCGCGTACCAACTGCACCTTGCCCTCGGCAAACCGCCCGACCCGCAGCTTCGGCCCTTGCAGGTCCATGAGGATGCCCAGCGGGTAATTCAGCTGGCGCTCCACCTGGCGAATCCACTGGTAGCGCTGGGCGTGGTCGGCGTGGTCGCCGTGGCTGAAATTGAGCCGGAAGATATTCACGCCGGCTTCCACCAGCTCGCGGATATCATCGATACCGTCAGTGGCTGGGCCCAGGGTGGCGAGGATTTTGACCTTCTTGTCAGGCGTCATGTTTGGCAGTCTCAAGGATCAGGATGGCGCGGAAGTCGTTGACGTTGGTGCGCGTCGGCTCGGTGACGATCAAACCGTCGAGGGCGGCGAAATAGCCGTAGCCGTCGTTGTTATCCAACGCGTCGCTGGCCGACAGGCCGAGCGCTTCGGCGCGGCGGTAACTGCACGGCGTCATGATCGCGCCGGCGTTGTCTTCCGAGCCGTCGATGCCGTCGGTATCACCGGCCAGGGCGTAGACGCCGGGCAGACCTTTGAGGCTGTCGGTGAGGCTCAGCAGGAATTCCGCATTGCGCCCGCCACGGCCATCGCCGCGCACGGTCACGGTGGTTTCGCCGCCGGAGAGGATCACGCACGGCGCCGCCAGCGGCTGGCCGTGCTGGACGATCTGCCGGGCGATGCCGGCGTGCACCTTGGCCACGTCCCGTGCTTCGCCTTCAAGGTCGCCCAGGATCAACGGGCTGAACCCGGCCTGGCGCACTTTTACCGCCACCGCTTCCAGGGATTGCTGGGGGCGGGCGATCAATTGGAAGTGGCTGCGGGCAAGCACCGGGTCGCCGGGCTTGACGGTTTCCGAGGCCGGGTTCTGCAACCAGCTGCGCACTGAAGCCGGGGCGTCGATGTGGTAGCGCTTGAGAATCGCCAAGGCCTGTTGCGAGGTGCTCGGGTCGCCGACCGTGGGGCCGGAGGCGATCACCGTGGCCTGGTCGCCCGGCACATCGGAAATCGCATAGGTGTACACCGTCGCCGGCCAGGCCGCTTTCGCCAGGCGGCCACCCTTGATCGCCGAGAGGTGCTTGCGCACGCAATTCATCTCGCCAATGGTCGCCCCGGATTTGAGCAGGGCTTTGTTGATCGCCTGTTTGTCGGCCAGGGTGATGCCTTCGGCGGGCAGGGCCAGCAGGGCAGAGCCGCCGCCGGACAGCAGGAAAATCACACGGTCGTCTTCGCCGAGGTTGCTGATCAACGCCAGCACGCGCTGTGCCACGGCCAGGCCGGCGGCGTCGGGCACGGGGTGGGCGGCTTCGACCACTTCGATTTTCTGGCAGGGCGCGCCGTGGCCGTAACGGGTGACCACCAAACCGGTGACTTCGCCCTGCCAGCCGTTCTCCACGACCAAGGCCATGGCGGCGGCGGCCTTGCCGGCGCCGATCACGATCACACGGCCGCTGCGGTCGGCGGGCAGGTAGGGTTCGAGGACTTGCCGGGGGTGGGCGGCGTCGATGGCTGTGGCAAACAGCTCGCGAAGCAGGTGTTGCGGATCGACCGACATAAGCGGGCTCCCGGGGGATTCTTGTTATTAGAGGTGAGGCTTGGAATGCGATCAAAGTGTGGGAGGGAGCAAGCCCCCTCCCACACTTTGATCGCATTTCATCAGGGGCTATTTATCGCGAATCGAAAAATTCGCCATATGCTCCAGCCCCTTGATCAGCGCCGAATGGTCCCAGTTACCGCCGCCAATCGCCGTGCACGTGCTGAACACCTGTTGGGTGCCGGCGGTGTTCGGCAGGTTGATCCCCAGCTCCTTGGCGCCGGCCAGGGCCAGGTTGAGGTCCTTCTGGTGCAGGTTGATACGGAAGCCCGGATCGAAGGTGCCCTTGATCATGCGTTCGCCATGCACTTCGAGGATTTTCGACGAAGCAAAGCCGCCCATCAGCGCTTCACGCACCTTGGCAGGGTCGGCGCCGTTCTTGGCGGCGAACAACAACGCTTCGGCCACCGCCTGGATGTTCAGCGCGACGATGATCTGGTTGGCAACCTTGGCGGTCTGGCCATCGCCATTGCCGCCCACAAGCGTGATGTTCTTGCCCATGGCCTGGAACAGCGGCAAGGCGCGTTCGAAGGTCTGCGGCTCACCACCGATCATGATGCTCAGGGTGCCGGCCTTGGCGCCGACTTCACCACCGGACACCGGTGCATCCAGGTACTGCGCGCCGGTCTCGTTGATCTTCGCCGCGAACGCCTTGGTGGCGGTGGGGGAGATCGAGCTCATGTCGATCACCACCTTGTTCGGCGACAGGCCTGCAGCCACGCCGTCTTTGCGGAACAACACGTCATCGACCTGCGGGGTGTCCGGCACCATGACGATGATGAACTCGGCTTCCTGCGCCACTTGCTGCGGGTTGGCCAGGGCCACGGCACCCGCGTCGAGCAGCGCTTGCGGGGCCTTGCCGTGATGCTCGGAGAGGAACAGTTGGTGACCTGCTTTCTGCAGGTTGGCGGCCATGGGTTGGCCCATGATGCCGGTGCCGATGAATCCGATTTTAGCCATGACGAAAATCCTCTTGTTATTACACCGCAGGTCCCCTGTGGGAGGGGGCTTGCCCCCGATGACGGTGTGTCAGGTAAAACAGTACTGACAGACCCGCCGCTATCGGGGGCAAGCCCCCTCCCACATTGGTGTTGCGTAGTGTTGGTTAGATGGCGTTATGGGTCTTGAGCCAACCCAGCCCCGCTTCGGTGGTGGTCAACGGCTTGTACTCGCAGCCGACCCAACCCCGGTACCCGATGCGGTCCAGGTGTTCGAACAGGAAGCGGTAGTTGATCTCCCCGGTCCCCGGCTCGTTGCGCCCAGGGTTATCCGCCAGTTGGATGTGGTTGATCTCTTCCAAGTGCGCGGCCATGGTGCGGGCCAGGTCACCTTCCATGATTTGCATGTGATAGATGTCGTATTGCAGGAACAGGTTGTCGCTGCCGACCTGCTCGCGAATCGACAGGGCCTGCGCCGTGTTGTTCAAGTAGAAGCCTGGAATGTCGCGGGTGTTGATCGCTTCCATCACCAGCTTGATGCCCACCGCTTGCAGCTTTTCGGCGGCGTATTTGAGGTTGGCGACGAAGGTTTTTTCCAGGGTCTTGTCATCAATGCCTTGTGGTCGAATGCCCGCCAGGCAGTTGATCTGGGTGTTGCCCAACACCTCGGCGTAGGCAATCGCCAGCTTGACCCCGGCACGGAATTCCTCGACCCGGTCCGGGTGGCACGCCAGGCCGCGTTCGCCCTTGGCCCAGTCGCCGGCCGGCAGGTTGAACAGCACCTGGGTCAGGCCGTGGGCGTCCAGTTGCGCCTTGATTTCGGCGGAGCTGAATTCATACGGGAACAGGTACTCGACACCTTCGAAACCGGCATCGGCGGCCGCTTTGAAACGGGCAAGGAAGTCCTGTTCGGTAAACAGCATGGACAGGTTGGCGGCGAAACGCGGCATAAGGTTCTCCTTAATCGAGCAGGGAAATGGCAGTCGGCGCATCGTTGCCGACCAGTGCCAGGTCTTCGAATTCGTTGACGGCGTTGATCTCGGTGCCCATGGAAATGTTGGTCACGCGTTCCAGAATAATTTCAACGATCACCGGCACCTTGAATTCTTCGATCATTGCCTCGGCACGGCGCAGTGCCGGTGCGATCTGGCCGGGTTCGAACACGCGCAGGGCCTTGCAACCCAGGCCTTCGGCGACGGCGACGTGGTCCACGCCATAACCGTTGAGTTCCGGGGCGTTGAGGTTGTCGAAGGACAGCTGCACGCAGTAGTCCATTTCAAACCCGCGCTGGGCCTGGCGGATCAAGCCCAGGTAGGAGTTGTTCACCACCACGTGGATGTACGGCAGCTTGAACTGCGCGCCCACGGCCAGTTCTTCGATCATGAACTGGAAGTCATAGTCGCCCGACAGTGCCACTACCTTGCGGCTCGGGTCGGCCTTGACCACGCCGAGAGCGGCGGGGATGGTCCAACCCAGCGGGCCGGCCTGGCCGCAGTTGATCCAGTGGCGTGGCTTGTACACGTGCAGGAATTGCGCGCCGGCAATCTGCGACAGGCCGATGGTGCTGACGTAGCAGGTGTCTTTGCCGAACACCTGGTTCATTTCTTCATACACACGCTGTGGCTTGACCGGCACGTTGTCGAAGTGAGTCTTGCGGTGCAGGGTGGCTTTGCGTTGCTGACAGTCGTGCAGCCAGGCACTGCGGTCCTTGAGCTTGCCGGCGGCTTTCCACTCGCGGGCGACTTCGATAAACATCGTCAGTGCGGAACCGGCGTCGGACACGATGCCCAGGTCCGGGGTGAAGACGCGGCCAATCTGCGTCGGCTCGATGTCGACGTGAATGAACGTGCGGCCCTCGGTGTAGACCTCGACCGAACCGGTGTGGCGGTTGGCCCAGCGGTTACCGATGCCCAGCACCACGTCCGACTTGAGCAGGGTCGCGTTGCCGTAGCGGTGAGAGGTTTGCAGGCCGACCATGCCCACCATATGTGGGTGATCGTCCGGGAT
This sequence comes from Pseudomonas marginalis, assembly GCF_001645105.1. GTDB lineage: Bacteria > Pseudomonadota > Gammaproteobacteria > Pseudomonadales > Pseudomonadaceae > Aquipseudomonas > Aquipseudomonas petroselini. The sequence continues at coordinate 59,706 of NZ_LKEG01000027.1, read as the reverse complement.
GGTGCCCCAGCCCATCAGCGTCGGGATCACCGGGATACCGGTGAGTTCAGCGAACTCAACCAGCAAGTCGCTGGCGTCGGCGTTGATCACGCCGCCACCGCTGACCAGCAGTGGGCGTTCGGCCTGGTCCAGCAGGGCCAGGGCTTTCTCGACCTGGATGCGGGTTGCCAACGGCTTGGCCAGGGGCAGTGGCTGGTAGGCGTCGATGTCGAATTCGATCTCGGCCATTTGCACGTCGAACGGCAGGTCGATCAACACCGGGCCGGGGCGGCCGGAGCGCATTTCGTAGAAGGCTTTCTGGAAGGCGTACGGCACTTGGCCAGGTTCGAGGACAGTGGTCGCCCACTTGGTCACCGGTTTGACGATGCTGGTGATGTCCACGGCCTGGAAGTCTTCCTTGTGCATACGGGCGCGGGGGGCCTGGCCGGTAATGCACAGGATCGGGATCGAGTCGGCCGAGGCGCTGTACAGGCCGGTGACCATGTCGGTGCCCGCCGGGCCCGAGGTGCCGATGCACACGCCGATATTGCCGGCCTTGGTCCGGGTGTAACCCTCGGCCATGTGGGAGGCGCCTTCAACGTGGCGAGCAAGGACGTGATCGATGCCACCCACCTTCTGCAAGGCCGAGTACAGCGGGTTGATCGCGGCGCCTGGGATACCGAAGGCGGTGTCCACGCCTTCACGGCGCATCACCAGGACGGCGGCTTCGATTGCTCTCATTTTGCTCATGATTTTGGTGCCTCTTGCGTTTTGTAATTGTATACAAGTGGTGTCTGGCCAAAGTGTATTCACGGCGAGCGGCGTAGGTCAATGCATTTTATAAACTGGCCTTTGCGTTCGTCGGAACGGCTTTTTTCGACGTGTGGAGCCTTTGTGCGAAAATATTGTATACAAAATTAAAATCAATTGTGTTCTATTTGTTTGATCAAGCATCTGATCATTCAGACCGCCACGGCATTCCCAATAACAAAAGAAGGACGGCACCATGAGCGCTTTAACCTTGAAACTCGCCACCCAACTGGCCAGCCAGGCCCTCACTGCAGGGCGCACCCTGTCGGCAGCGCCGCTGACCATTGCGGTGCTCGACAGCGGCGGGCACCTGATCACCCTGCAGCGCGAAGACGGCGCCAGCCTGCTGCGCCCGCAGATCGCCATTGGCAAGGCCTGGGGCGCGATTGCCCTGGGCAAGGGCTCACGCCTGCTGGCACTGGACGCACAGCAACGCCCGGCGTTTATCGCCGCTCTGAACAGCCTGGGGCAGGGCAGCGTGGTGCCGGCGCCGGGTGGGGTGTTGATTCGGAATCAGGCAGGCGTGGTACTGGGCGCGATTGGGATCAGCGGGGATGCGTCGGATATTGATGAGCAGTGTGCGATCACGGCGATCGAGGGGGTGGGGTTGATGGCGGATGCGGGGGTGTCTGCTTGATTCGTCGTTGACGATTCGACTTGCCCCCGATTGGCACAGGCGCCACGGTCTATCAGTCCGGCTCACACCCCTTGAGCACCAACCGGATAATCGTCTGCGCCGCCGCTTCGTAATCCGCTTCATCCAACTTGGCCTTGCCGGTCACCGCCGAGATCTGCCAGTCGAAGTCCGCATACGTCTGCGTGGCCGCCCAGATGCTGAACATCAAGTGATTGGGGTCAATCGCCGCGATCAGGCCGCGATCGACCCAATGCTGGATGCACGCGATGTTGTGCTTGGCTTGGGCGTTCAACTGTTCGACCTGGTCGGCGCTGAGGTGCGGGGCGCCGTGCATGATTTCGCTGGCGAATACCTTGGAGGCAAACGGCAGGTCGCGGGAGATGCGGATTTTTGAGCGGATGTAGTTGCTCAGCACCACCGAAGGCTCACCGTCCGGATTGAACGGCGTGGAAGCGGCCAGGATCGGCTCGATAATGCTCTCGAGCACCTCGCGGTAGAGGTTGTCCTTGGACTTGAAGTAGTAATAGACGTTGGGCTTTGGCAGCCCGGCCTTGGCGGCGATGTCGCTGGTTTTAGTCGCGGCGAAGCCTTTGTCGGCAAACTCCTCGCTGGCCGCCCGCAGGATTTTTTCTTTGTTGCGCTCGCGAATGGTGCTCATAAACCAGAGGTTTCCTTGCCAGGACAGGCGGTTGCGCATGGTAGCACCGGCCATCCGCGAGCCTCAACAATGTGCCCGTAAAGCGTTGCTCCGCGCTATGCTCGGCCCCTCCCTCTCTAATGGAAGCCCGATTCATGGCAGGAAGCAGTTTGTTGGTGTTGATCGACGATATCGCCGCGGTACTCGATGACGTTGCCCTGATGACAAAAGTGGCGGCGAAGAAGACCGCCGGCGTGCTCGGCGATGACTTGGCGCTCAATGCCCAGCAGGTCTCCGGGGTGCGCGCAGAGCGGGAAATTCCCGTGGTGTGGGCGGTGGCGAAAGGGTCGTTCGTCAACAAGTTGATCCTGGTGCCGGCCGCTTTGCTGATCAGTGCATTCGCGCCGTGGGCGGTGACGCCGCTGCTGATGCTCGGGGGTGCCTACCTGTGTTTTGAAGGTTTCGAGAAGCTCGCGCATAAATTCCTGCACAGCAAGACCGAAGACCAGGCTGAACGTGCGCAGCTGGTCGAGGCCGTGGCCGACCCGGCCACCGATCTGGTGGCCTTTGAAAAGGACAAGATCAAAGGCGCCATCCGCACCGACTTCATCCTCTCGGCCGAAATCATCGCCATCACCCTCGGCACTGTGGCTGACGCGCCGTTGATGCAGCAGGTGGTCGTGTTATCCGGCATTGCCATTGTCATGACCATCGGTGTCTACGGGCTGGTGGCTGGCATCGTCAAGCTGGATGACCTGGGCCTGTGGCTCACCCAGAAGCCTGGCCAAGTGGCACGCAGTATCGGCGGCGCGATCCTGCGGGCGGCGCCTTACATGATGAAGAGCCTCTCCGTGATCGGTACAGCGGCGATGTTCCTGGTGGGCGGCGGCATTCTCACCCATGGCGTGCCGGTGGTGCATCACTGGATCGAGACGCTCAGCCAGGGCGCGGGCGGGGCGGCGTGGCTGGTGCCGGTGCTGCTGAATGGGGTGGCGGGGATTATTGCGGGCGCGGTGGTGCTGGCGGTGGTCAGCGTGATCGGCAAGGTGTGGAAAACATTCAAGGCTTGATGCGGGTGTGGAATTAAAAAGGCCGCTCAACCGAACGGCCTTTTTGTGCGCGTTTACTGTGCAGTCTGCACGTTGTGTGATGTTCATAAGCATCTTGGTTTTTGCGGGCAGGTGATACTGTCAGGTGCTGCCCGCGCAAACTTTTACTTACCCACGCTGATGGCGTTTAATCTTTGGGGATGAGGTATTCATAAAGCTTTTCAAGTTCAGAGCCCGGTTTAGTCAATTCAGACACGCTGTGAACGGCCCTACGGTTCATATACAGTTGGGCCCCGTCGATCTGGTGATTACCGTTTTGATCAAAACTCTTGATTATTTCATTGGCTTTCAGAAGGGAAGCCTGCCTCTCTTTTTTGCTGCGACTCACATCGTCCCAGTCACCTACGCGCTGCTTCAACAACGCGCTGGGGGTAGATATCGAAAAATCCTTAGTCACCGGGTCAACGTACTCGATGGCATCGTAGAGATTGCGGCCTAGTGAAGCAAGATAAGGGGTTTTTTCTGCTTTCTCAGGCCTCATGTGGTTTGAAGGCTGTGAAGGCAATGCAGGTGCCGCATAGAAAAACCGTTGGGGGTCGAGGGTCATAGAGGGCGACATATAACAATCCTTGTGTGATTTTTAATGTAACGATATTGAAAGTTAAGTTGGAGTCCATTTGCTGTCCTCATAAAGTGATTGGCGAATGAGGGAGGGGGGTTCCTAAAATAGATAGTTTGTAACGCTTATGAGAAATACCTTTTAGCTCGTAGGGTATGTATGTTTGCAGTCGTAGGGGGTTTTACTAATTGTATGGTGTTCTGCTGGCCATAAAAAAAGGCCATTCGACTTGCTCGAATGGCCTTGTTCTTATTGAGCTTTTTTACTCAGCTATTTGTAACTTTCGAGACTCAGTATAGATGTACCGCACCTTCTCATACTCGAACGGCGAGTTCATCTGACCATACCGGAAGCTGGTCTGGTAGCGCTTGTCGACCGCGCGCAGGGCCCAGACTTCCGGGTGGTTGGAGCTGACTTCGGCCACGTTGAGGAAGTTGATCTGGGTTTCGGCGGTGTAATCGACCAGCAAACCGCCGGTGTCGCGCAGGTTCGATGGGCCGAAGATCGGCAGCACCAGGTAGGCGCCGCCGGGCACGCCGTAGAAGCCCAGGGTCTGGCCGAAGTCTTCGCTCTGGCGCGGCAGGCCCATGGCGGTGGCTGGGTCCCACAGGCCGGCGATGCCGATAGTGGTGTTGACCAGCAGGCGCCCGGTGGTTTCCAGGGAGCGGTGGCCCTTGAGCTGAAGCAGGCTGTTCAACAGGTTGGGCACATCGCCCAGATTGTTGAAGAAGTTGCTCACGCCGGTGCGCAGGAAGCTGGGCGTCACATAGGTGTAACCGTTGACCACCGGCAGGAACACCCACTGGTCGAAGCGGTAGTTGAAGTGGTACACGCGACGGTTCCACGATTCCAGTGGGTCGTACACGTTGAGTGCGGTCAGCGACGAACGCTCGAACTCGCGCTGGTCCAGGCCCGGGTTGAACTTGAGCTTGGTCAGCGGTTCCTTGAACCCGTCGGCACCCACGTTGACCGGCTCATGGGCCTTGCTGTTGTCGGCATTGGCCACGCCTGCGCACATCAAGGCGGCAAGCAGCAGAAGATATTTAGCCACGGAAGAACTCCAGCATGGCGTCGGCGTTGACGCGGTAATTAAGGTTGCCGCAGTGGCCGCCCAGCGGGTAGACGGTCAAGCGATCGCCGAAGGTTTTACGCAGGAAACCGAGGTCGCCAGGGCCGAGGATTACGTCGTCGGCGTTGTGCATGACGGCGATCTTCGGGTTGGTGTGCAGGTAGTCCTTAAGGGCGTACAGGCTGACCTGGTCGACCAGTTGCAAGAGGCTGCCGCCATCGGAACGGGCTCGCCACATCGGGATCACCTGTTCGGTGAGGTAGCAATCGAAATCACATTGCAGTGCACGTTTGAGGAACGGCGTGAGGCTGGTGCCTTCGGTGATCGGGTACTTCGGCGGGATGATCAAGCCACGGCGGTTGATCAAGTCCGAGGTAAAGGCGATGTCGGCCGCCGAGAAGCGGAACGAGGTGCCGATCAGCATGGCCATCTGTTCGTTGGTCAGGTGCTGCTTGGATTGCTGGAAGTCGTAGAGCAGGGCGTCATTGAGGTCAATGTAGCCCTTTTGCTGGAAGTAACGGGTCAGCTTGTTCAGCACCAGCTCGTAGAAGGTGGTGGTGTTGTTGATGCCCTTCACTTCAGTTTGAACAAGCTTGTCGAGGTTGGTGATCGAGGTGTAGAGGTTGACCGGCGGGTTCAGCAGCAGCACTTTCTTGAAGTTGAAGCTGCGACGGGTCTCGTCGAGCTTGCTGACAAACGCCGCATCCAGGGCGCCGAGGCTGTAGCCGGTGAGGTAGAAGTCGGTCACCGGCAGCGAGGCGTTCTGCGCCCGCACGGCCTGCATCACGCGGTACATGTCTTCGGCGTCTTCCTGGGTGATCCCCGGAGTCGCGAAGCGCGAGGCGGCGCTGATGAAGTCGAAGCTGGTGGGCGACGACAGTTGCACCACGTGGTAGCCGGCCTGGTAATAGAGCTTTTTCAGGTATTCGTTGATGCTGCTGTCAAACCGCGCGCCGGTGCCCGCGATCAGAAAGATCAGCGGCGCGGCGCGATCCTGCTTGGCGATGCGGTAGGTGAGTTTCTTCACCGCCCAGAAGTTGTCCGGCAGGCTGAACTCGCGCTCGGGGCGCATGTTCAAGGTGTAGTCGGATTGGTTGATCTCGTCATCGTTCGGCAATTTGGGCCGAAGGTCGGGCGGTGTGGTGGCGATAGTCGCTTCAAATGGGTTGGTCAAAGGGTAGCCATAGCTGGCTTGGTCGATATCGACGGCCAGTGCTGACGCACTCAGAAAAAGGCTGCCCAGTAAGGCAGCACAGCGCAAGGAACGGAGCATGACTTAATCCCTAGGAGGAAACGTGCTTAATGAAGTTCGCAGGCTATGACCGCCGTCCTATCGCCGAAGTGCCATCACTCGGCACGAAATGTCGGAAAAAAACGTCGGAATCGGGGTAATAGTAGCCAGACGATACACTTTGACACGTGTAGGTGAACACTAATTGTGTATATGCGCCTTGCTAATGGCCGGCGGGGCATTAAGCTGAGCGCCGTTTTTGCCTATCGGAGTGCCTCATGTCCCGTCGTTTGCCGCTGATTTTGCTGCTTGTTGCACTGCCGCTATGGCTGGCCGCCAGTTACGGTGCGCGCTATGGCTTTATGGAAGATGGCCAGTGGGTCGGTATCTGTGCGGACGAAGCCAGCCGTTGGGAATGCCAGTTGCGTTCGAACCTGGGGTTGATGATCCACTTCAAGGTGCTGGGCTGGGCGGCGCTGATCACGTCGGTGCTGGCGTTTTTCGTGCCGGGTCGTGCAGGGTGGGGTTTGGCGGTGCTGGGGATGGTCTTCGGTTTGCCGGCGCTGGCGTTGTACAACACCACGTTTGCGGTGTTTGCGGTGGTGATTGCGGGGTTGCGGTTGGTCAGGAAGCCCCGCGTCGCCTGATAGGGCCTCATCGGGGGCAAGCCCCCTCCCACATTTGGAATGCATTCCCCTGTGGGAGGGGGCTTGCCCCCGATAGCGATGTTAAATCTTGCGTACCCGCAAGCAGCGCCACAAGGCTGCCGTCATGAGCAGGCTCACGACCGCCCAACCCCACGCCTGCTGGTTCAACAACCCTTCACGGTACAACTGCGGCGCAATGCCCGCACCGATGATAAAGGTCAGCAGCGCAATCTCCCGACGCGGTCCGGTCACCGGCCGCACCAGGTACACCAAGGCCGGCACTACCAGCGCCGCCGTCGGGAAGCTGCGATAGCGCGGGTCAAACACCAACGCCAGCATCATCACCGCGCCAGCGAACCCGGCAATCGCCACCAGCCAGCCCGCGCGCTGTTCCAGCCAGTTGAAGGCCCGTGCGCGCCAACCTTCCCGGGCGCTCAGGGCCAGTGCCGCGTGAGCCAGCACCAGCAGGTTCAACACCACCAGCAAGCCTGCCCACACCCATTCATCATTGAAACGCGCGGTAACGCGGGTCAGTTCAGCCCAGGTGCCGATGGCGCATGCGGAAACGGCGCCCAGCAGCGGCAGGGCGATAGCGGCACGCACACTGCGTACACGACCACCCAGCACCAAGGCGCCCAGCAGGATGATCCCGCCCACCCCCAGCCACAGTGGCCAGTAAGGCACATTGGTCACTGGCCCGGCGAGAATGCCCTTGTCCTGGCGGTCGGCATCGAACAGGCCCCAGTAACCGCCCACGGCGCCTTCGCTGGCGCGCTTCCACGGCTGGTCAAAGGCTTCGATCAGGTTGTAACGCCAGCCATTGGCCTCGGCCATGGCCACGAAGCCGCGCATGAACTTGGCTTCGTTGACCCGGCTTGGCACGGCGGTTTCGCGCTGGCGGCCTTCGCTGGGCCAGCCGGTTTCACCGATCAGGATGTCCTTGGGCGCAAACTTGTTGCCAAAGGTCTGGCGCACGTCACCCACGTGCTTGAGGGCCTGGTCGATGCCGGACGGCTCATCTTCCCAGTACGGCAACAGGTGGATCGTGAGGAAGTCCACCGCCGGCGCGATTTCCGGGTGTTGCAGCCAGAACTCCCAGACATCCGCGTACGTCACCGGCTGCTTGATCTGGCTTTTGACAGTGTGGATCAGCGCCACCAGCTGTTTGGCGGTGACTTCCTTGCGCAGCAGCGCTTCGTTGCCGACGATCACTGAGGTCACGACGTCAGGGTTGGCGTTGGCCGCGGCGATCAATTCGTTGACTTCCTTGGCGGTCGCCACCGGGTCGCTGCTGACCCAGGCACCGGCCATCACCTTAAGGCCATGCTTGCGTGCCATTTCCGGCAAGGCTTCCAGGCCGGTCATGGAGTAGGTGCGAATGCACTCGAAGCGGGTCGCCAGCAGGGCCAGGTCAGCGTCCATGCGCTCCGGACGCAGGGTGAACGGCTGGTCAAACGGCGACTGGTCCTTATCGAATGGCGTGTAGGACGCGCACTGCATCTTGTGCGTGGCGCTGGCGACGTCGGGCAGTACCACCGGCCGGCCGAGGCCATACCAGTAGCCGATCATGGCCAGCAGGCCAAGGATCAAGGCGAAGCAATAGGGGAGGGCAGGGAAGCGGGCGGTCGCGGGCATGGTTGGCTTATCTGGAGGAGCAAAGGCGCGCATCTTACCCGGATTTAGCCCTTCCCAGTGGGGCAGCATAATTTTGACATGCAAAGTTCGGGCGGGATTCTGGCGTCAAATCCTACAAAGCGTCCTACTGGCTATGTGATGTCGTTTCCTGCTTGCACAAGGTCGCTGACAGAGCAGGTCGAAGGTCCCGGCAGGTTGATGATCGAAGCGTCAGTACTCCGCTGACGGCGCACTACCGTGATCGATGCGCGTGAAGGGGGCGCGGTGCACCACATAACAACAGGTTGACGTCGCTCGGCATCCGCCGGGCGCAGCACTTTCGGGGAAGTACGATGAAGATGCGACGACTCTTGGGCGCAGCTGCCACTCTGGTAGTTGCGATGAGCTCCACACTGGCCAGCGCCGACAGCAAAACCCTGAGCATCGGCTATGTGGATGGCTGGTCTGACAGCGTTGCCACCACGCACGTGGCGGCTGAGGTGATCAAGCAAAAGCTCGGTTATGACGTGAAACTGCAAGCGGTCGCCACCGGGATCATGTGGCAGGGTGTCGCCACCGGCAAACTCGATGCCATGCTCTCCGCCTGGCTACCCGTGACGCACGGTGAGTATTGGGCGAAGAACAAGGACAAGGTGGTCGACTACGGCCCTAACTTCAAGGACGCGAAGATCGGCCTGATCGTGCCGGAGTACGTCAAGGCCAAGTCCATCGAAGACCTCAAGACCGATACCACCTTCAAGAACAAGATCGTCGGCATCGACGCCGGTTCAGGCGTGATGCTCAAGACCGACGAAGCCATCAAGCAATACGGCCTTGATTACAAGCTGCAAGCCAGCTCGGGCGCGGCGATGATCGCCGAGTTGACCCGTGCCGAAGACAAACAGGAATCCATTGCGGTCACCGGTTGGGTGCCACACTGGATGTTCGCCAAATGGAAGCTGCGCTTCCTGGACGATCCAAAAGGGATTTATGGTGCTGCTGAAACCGTCAACAGCATCGGCAGCAAGGGCCTGGAGAAGAAAGCGCCGGAAGTCGCGGCCTTCCTGAAGAAATTCCAGTGGGCCTCCAAGGACGAAATCGGCGAAGTCATGCTCGCTATCCAAGAGGGCGCCAAGCCGGATGCCGCGGCCAAGGATTGGGTAGCCAAGCACCCTGAGCGTGTGGCCGAGTGGATCGGTAAGTAACTCCCCAATGCCTTGATACACCCCCTGTGGGAGGGGGCTTGCACCCGATGGCAGTGTTTCAGTCAGCTTATCTGTAGCTGACCCACTGCCATCGGGGGCAAGCCTCCTCCCACATTATTTTCGTGACCCGCAAATCTTTCTTCGCCCTCCCAATCCCTCGCTACACTCCCTCTAATACTAAGGTCGTCTGGAACCTGTTCCGCAGCCGCATACAGTGGATACGTTCCAATAATAAAAAAGCTGTGCTGCGAGGATAAAAACAATGAACGACAGCATTTACCTCTCGATTCAAAACAGCCCGCGTTTCAAGGAGCTGGTGAGAAAAAGGGAACGGTTCGCCTGGATTCTCTCGGCGATCATGCTAGGGCTCTACTCCGGATTCATCTTGTTGATCGCCTACGGGCCACACGTGCTGGGGGCCAAGATCAGCCCCGGTTCATCGATTACCTGGGGCATTCCCCTGGGCGTCGGGCTGATTGTGTCTGCGTTTGTCCTGACCGGCATCTATGTGCGTCGGGCCAACGGCGAATTTGACGACCTGAACAATGCGATTCTCAAGGAGGCTGCGCAATGATCCGGCGTCTACTGGCAGTACTCGGCGCTTCGCTTTTTGCTCCAGCCCTTTGGGCGGCGGACGCATTGACCGGTGAAGTACACAAACAACCGCTGAACGTCTCCGCCATCTTGATGTTCGTCGCGTTTGTCGGTGCCACTCTGTGCATCACCTACTGGGCTTCCAAACGTAACAAGTCGGCGGCCGACTACTATGCGGCCGGCGGCAAGATCACCGGCTTCCAGAACGGCCTGGCGATTGCCGGCGACTACATGTCGGCGGCGTCTTTCCTGGGTATTTCCGCGCTGGTGTTTACCTCCGGCTACGACGGCCTGATCTACTCGATCGGCTTCCTGGTGGGCTGGCCGATCATTCTGTTCCTGATCGCAGAGCGCCTGCGTAACCTGGGCAAGTACACCTTTGCCGACGTGGCGTCCTATCGCCTCGGGCAAACCCAGATCCGCAGCCTGTCGGCCTGTGGCTCGCTGGTGGTGGTGGCGTTCTACCTGATCGCGCAGATGGTGGGCGCGGGCAAGTTGATCCAACTGTTGTTCGGCCTGGACTACCACGTGGCGGTGATCCTGGTGGGCATCCTGATGTGCCTGTATGTGCTGTTCGGCGGCATGCTGGCGACCACGTGGGTGCAGATCATCAAGGCTGTGCTGTTGCTGTCCGGTGCCTCGTTCATGGCGCTGATGGTGATGAAGCACGTCAACTTTGACTTCAACATGCTGTTTGCCGAGGCGATCAAGGTTCACCCTAAAGGTGAGGCGATCATGAGCCCTGGCGGTCTGGTGAAAGACCCGATCTCGGCATTCTCCCTGGGCCTGGCACTGATGTTCGGTACCGCCGGCCTGCCGCACATCCTGATGCGCTTCTTTACCGTGAGCGACGCTAAGGAAGCGCGTAAGAGCGTGTTGTATGCAACCGGCTTCATCGGCTACTTCTACATCCTGACCTTTATCATCGGCTTCGGCGCGATCTTGCTGGTCAGCACCAACCCGGCGTTCAAGGATGCGGCAGGCGCCTTGCTGGGCGGTAACAACATGGCGGCGGTGCACCTGGCCAACGCGGTGGGCGGCAGTATCTTCCTGGGCTTCATCTCGGCCGTGGCCTTCGCCACCATCCTGGCAGTGGTTGCCGGTTTGACCCTGGCGGGTGCCTCGGCGGTGTCCCACGACCTGTATGCCAGCGTGATCAAGAAAGGCAAGGCCAACGATAAAGATGAGATTCGCGTGTCGAAGATCACCACCATCGCCCTGGCGGTGCTGGCTATCGGCCTGGGTATCCTGTTCGAAAGCCAGAACATTGCGTTCATGGTCGGCCTGGCGTTCTCCATTGCTGCCAGCTGTAACTTCCCGGTGTTGCTGCTTTCCATGTACTGGAAGAACCTCACCACCCGTGGCGCGATGATCGGCGGCTGGTTGGGCCTGGTCAGTGCGGTTGGCCTGATGGTGCTGGGCCCGACCATCTGGGTCTCGATCCTGCATCACGAAAAAGCCATCTTCCCGTACGAGTACCCGGCGCTGTTCTCGATGATCATTGCGTTCGTCGGCATCTGGTTCTTCTCTATCACCGACAAGTCGGCGGCGGCAGAGAAAGAGCGTGCGCTGTACTTCCCGCAGTTTGTGCGTTCGCAGACTGGCCTGGGGGCGAGCGGGGCGGTTAATCACTAAGGTTGCAGTTGGATAAAGAATGCCCCGGTCGCAAGGCCGGGGCATTTTTTTACCTGAATATCGGTGAGGGTGGGTCTGTAGTGAGCGGGCTTGCCCCGCGCTGGGTGGCGAAGCCGCCCCATCTCAGGCACTCAGTTCTCCAATTAGAACCGAGGTGCCTGGGTTTGGGGCGGCTTCGCCACCCAGCGCGGGGCAAGCCCGCTCACTACAAGTTGCACAAATGAATAAGGCCTCCAGAGGAGGCCTTATTCAGTACAACTCAAGTGCTTACTTGCGATCTTCCAGCTTGGTGATGTCACGCGACTCGTAGCCGGTGTACAGCTGGCGCGGGCGGCCAATCTTGTACGGGCTGGAGAGCATTTCTTTCCAGTGGGAGATCCAGCCCACGGTCCGCGCCAGGGCGAAGATCACGGTGAACATGCTGGTTGGAATGCCGATCGCCTTGAGGATGATCCCCGAGTAGAAGTCGACGTTCGGGTACAGCGAGCGTTCGATGAAGTACGGGTCGGTCAGGGCGATCTCTTCCAGGCGCATGGCCAGTTCGAGTTGCGGATCGTTCTTGATCCCCAGTTCCTTCAACACTTCGTCGCAGGTCTGCTTCATCACGGTGGCGCGTGGGTCGCGGTTTTTGTAGACCCGGTGACCGAAGCCCATCAACTTGAACGGATCGTTCTTGTCCTTGGCCTTGGCGATGAATTTGTCGATGTTCGACACATCGCCGATTTCATCGAGCATGGTCAATACGGCTTCGTTCGCACCGCCGTGGGCAGGGCCCCAGAGTGCGGCGATACCGGCGGCGATACAGGCGAACGGGTTGGCACCCGAAGAGCCGGCCAGGCGCACGGTGGACGTGGAGGCGTTCTGCTCGTGGTCGGCGTGGAGGATGAAGATCCGGTCCATTGCCTTGGCCAGCACCGGGCTGATCGGTTTGATCTCGCACGGGGTGTTGAACATCATGTGCAGGAAGTTTTCCGCGTATGTCAGGTCGTTGCGCGGGTACATCATGGGTTGACCCATGGAGTACTTGTAAACCATTGCGGCCAGGGTCGGCATCTTGGCAACCAGGCGGATCGCGGAAATTTCGCGATGCTGCGGGTTATTGATGTCGAGGGAGTCGTGATAGAAGGCCGACAGGGCGCCAACCACGCCGCACATGACGGCCATCGGGTGGGCGTCGCGACGGAAGCCGTTGAAGAAGGTCTTCAATTGCTCGTGAACCATGGTGTGGTTCTTGACGGTGCTGACGAACTGGGCCTTCTGCTCGGCTGTTGGCAATTCGCCATTTAGCAGCAGGTAGCAGGTTTCCAGGTAGTCCGACTGTTCGGCGAGTTGCTCGATCGGGTAGCCGCGGTGAAGCAGAATGCCATTGTCGCCATCGATATAGGTGATCTTCGACTCGCAAGAGGCGGTCGACATGAATCCTGGGTCGAAAGTGAAACGGCCCGTGGCCGTCAGGCCCCGTACGTCGATAACATCGGGACCAACGGTGCCGGTTAAAATGGGCAGCTCGACGGGGGCTGCGCCCTCGATGATCAACTGCGCTTTTTTGTCAGCCATGTGGCCTCCTATTTATGCTTCAAATCATCAGACAGACCCCCCACGCAGGGCCCGCACCACTATAGTGAGATAAATTCAGATGTCAATTTGCCTAAAGTCTTGCCCCAGAAGGCTTTAACCGTACTTTTTCCTCGAAATTGAGCGCCATTTACGCCTTTTATCCCGCCAGCGCAATCAGCTATTAGGGTGAGGAGTGCGCGTTGTCATTAGTAACCTAACTGTCTATACTCGGCCACCGACCGCCAAGGGCTTTTGGGCTTGCTTTCATTGGGGGTCGCACTCCCTGGGTGGTGCTTACCTGACCAGTCGCACTCCCCAACAACTTTGCCCTGATTGTTAGGGGCTCTTCAGTGTGAAAAAAAGCCGTGAATAGCCAACGACCTGTAAACCTAGACCTAAGGACCATCAAACTCCCCATCACCGGCGTTACGTCGTTCCTGCACCGTGTTTCCGGCATCATCCTGTTCCTGGGCTTGGGCATCATGCTTTATGCATTGAGCAAATCCCTGGGTTCCGAGGAAGGATACGCCGAGGTGAAGGCATGCTTGACCAGCCCGCTGGCCAAGTTCGTAGCATGGGGCCTCCTGTCTTCTCTTCTGTATCACCTGGTAGCCGGTGTGCGCCATTTGATCATGGACATGGGCATCGGTGAGACGCTGGAAGGCGGCCGCCTGGGCTCGAAAATCATCATCGCCATTTCCGTGGTGCTGATCGTTCTGGCAGGAGTTTGGATATGGTAACCAGCGTTACGAACCTTTCGCGTTCGGGCCTCTATGACTGGATGGCACAGCGTGTGTCTGCGGTCGTTCTCGCGGCTTATTTCATTTTCCTGATCGGATACCTCGTCGCAAACCCGGGCATCGGCTATGAGCAATGGCACGGCCTGTTTTCCCACAATGCGATGCGAATCTTCAGTCTGCTGGCCCTTGTTGCCCTGGGCGCACACGCCTGGGTTGGCATGTGGACCATCGCGACCGACTACCTGACGCCGATGGCGCTGGGCAAGTCCGCGACTGCAGTACGTTTTCTCTTCCAGGCAGTCTGCGGCGTCGCGATGTTCGCTTACTTCGTCTGGGGTGTGCAGATTCTTTGGGGTATCTGATTCATGGCTAACATTCCAACTATTTCATTCGACGCCATCATTATTGGTGGCGGCGGTGCTGGCATGCGCGCTGCGCTGCAGCTGGCCCAGGGCGGTCACAAGACTGCCGTGATCACCAAGGTGTTCCCGACCCGTTCCCACACCGTATCGGCCCAGGGTGGCATCACCTGCGCCATCGCCTCCGCCGACCCGAACGATGACTGGCGCTGGCACATGTACGATACCGTCAAGGGTTCCGACTACATCGGTGACCAGGACGCTATCGAATACATGTGTCAGGAAGGCCCGGCCGCGGTGTTCGAGCTGGACCACATGGGTCTGCCGTTCTCCCGTACCGAACAAGGTCGTATCTACCAGCGTCCATTCGGCGGCCAGTCGAAGGATTACGGCAAAGGCGGGCAGGCTGCCCGTACCTGCGCCGCGTCCGACCGTACCGGTCACGCGCTGTTGCACACCCTTTATCAGGGCAACCTGAAAGCCGGTACCACGTTCCTGAACGAGTACTACGCTGTTGACCTGGTGAAGAACGCACAAGGCGAGTTCGTCGGTGTGATCGCCATCTGCATCGAAACCGGTGAAACCACCTACATCCGCGCCAAGGCTACCGTGCTGGCGACGGGCGGTGCAGGCCGTATCTACGCGTCGACCACCAATGCCCTGATCAACACCGGTGACGGCGTCGGCATGGCACTGCGTGCAGGCGTGCCGGTACAAGACATCGAAATGTGGCAGTTCCACCCGACCGGCATCGCCGGCGCCGGTGTACTGGTGACCGAAGGTTGCCGTGGTGAAGGTGGTTACCTGATCAACAAGCACGGCGAGCGTTTCATGGAGCGTTATGCTCCGAACGCCAAGGACCTTGCCGGTCGTGACGTTGTGGCCCGTTCGATGGTTAAGGAAATCATCGCCGGCAACGGCTGTGGCCCGAATGGCGACCACGTACTGCTGAAGCTCGATCACCTAGGCGAAGAAGTGCTGCACAGCCGTCTGCCGGGTATCTGCGAACTGTCCAAGACCTTCGCACACGTTGACCCGGTGGTTGCTCCGGTTCCGGTTGTTCCAACTTGCCACTATATGATGGGCGGCGTGCCGACCAACATCCATGGCCAGGCGATCACCCAGAACGCCGACGGCGTGGACGAGATCATTCATGGTCTGTTCGCGGTAGGCGAAGTGGCTTGCGTATCGGTACACGGTGCCAACCGCCTGGGCGGCAACTCGCTGCTCGACCTGGTGGTCTTCGGCCGCGCGGCCGGCCTGCACCTGGAAAAAGCGCTGACCGACGGCATCGAATACGATGACGCAACCGACGCCAACATCGAAGCTGCCCTGGCGCGCCTGAACGCTCTGAACGAGCGCACCGACGGCGAAGACGTGGCAACCCTGCGTCGCGAGCTGCAAAGCTGCATGCAGAACTACTTCGGTGTGTTCCGTACCGGCGAATACATGCAGAAGGGCATCGCCCAGCTGGCTGACCTGCGCACGCGCATCGCCAACGTCAAGATCAACGATAAGAGCCAGGCGTTCAACACGGCTCGTATCGAGGCCCTTGAGCTGCAAAACCTGCTGGAAGTGGCCGAAGCGACCGCGATCGCCGCCGAGGTTCGTAAAGAATCCCGTGGTGCCCACGCTCGTGAAGACTTTGAAGACCGCGACGACGAAAACTGGTTGTGCCACACCCTGTACTTCCCGGGTGACAAGCGCGTGACCAAGCGTGCCGTGAACTTCTCGCCGAAGACGGTTCCGACGTTTGAACCGAAGATTCGGACTTACTAAGGGTGGCTGCCATGTTGAAAGTCAGTGTTTATCGCTACAACCCTGATCAGGACGCTGCGCCGTTCATGCAGGAGTTCCAGGTCGATACCGGTGGTAAAGACCTGATGGTGCTGGATGTATTGGCACTGATCAAAGAGCAGGACGAAGGTTTCTCCTATCGTCGCTCTTGCCGTGAAGGTGTGTGCGGTTCCGACGGCATGAACATCAACGGCAAAAACGGCCTGGCGTGCATCACGCCGCTGTCCGCCGTGGTTAAAGGCAACAAGCTGATCGTTCGTCCTCTGCCAGGTTTGCCGGTTATCCGTGACCTGGTCGTCGATATGAGCATCTTCTACAAGCAATACGAGAAAGTTAAGCCGTTCCTGCAGAACGACACGCCGGCCCCGGCCATCGAGCGTCTGCAGTCCCCGGAAGAGCGCGAGAAGCTCGACGGTCTGTACGAGTGCATCCTGTGCGCTTGCTGCTCGACTTCGTGCCCGTCCTTCTGGTGGAACCCGGACAAGTTCCTGGGTCCAGCTGCCCTGCTGCAAGCGTACCGCTTCCTGGCAGACAGCCGTGACACCAAGACGTCCGAGCGTCTGGCTTCGCTGGATGACCCGTTCAGCGTATTCCGCTGCCGCGGGATCATGAACTGCGTCAACGTATGTCCCAAAGGCCTGAACCCGACTAAGGCCATTGGTCACATTCGTAACATGCTGCTGCAGAGCGGCGTGTAACTGACGTTGTAACAAGGCAGGACCGTTGTGCCCGTAAATGCTACGGCGCAGGCTTCAACCGGCGCCGTAGTTTTAACTTGAGCAGCGACTTACAAAGCCGCGGCTCTTATTTTGAAGAAATGAGACAAGCAGGGGCATTCGGGTTGGTACCCGAACTATCAGCGTGATCCTAAGTGGCTTGTTTTGGTCGCTGCACTTGGCCTTTTGCAAGCAAACTCGGTGTTTTCGCCGGTGGTGTCCCCAAATCGAGGGTGACCAAGCATGCAAGAAAGCGTGATGCAGCGCATGTGGAACAGCGGCTATCTTTCAGGTGGTAACGCTGCCTATGTGGAAGAGCTTTATGAGCTCTACCTGCACGACCCTAACGCTGTGCCAGAAGAATGGCGCACCAAATTTCAGACGTTGTCTTCAGACGGCAACGCTGCCACCGATGTATCGCATGCAACGATTCGCGATCAATTCGTGCTGCTGGCAAAGAACCAGCGCCGCGCTCAACCGGTTTCCGCCGGCAGCGTGAGCAGTGAGCACGAGAAGAAGCAAGTTGAAGTACTGCGACTGATCCAGGCCTATCGGATGCGTGGCCACCAGGCGGCCCAGCTTGACCCGCTGGGGCTCTGGCAGCGTCCTGCACCTGCTGACCTGTCGATCAATCATTACGGCTTGACCAATGCCGATCTTGATACGACCTTCCGTGCCGGCGACCTGTTCATCGGCAAAGAGGAAGCGAGCCTACGCGAAATTCACGAAGCGTTGCAGCAGACATATTGCCGCACCATTGGCGCTGAGTTCACGCACATCACCGATTCCGAGCAACGTCACTGGTTCCAGCATCGCCTGGAAGGTGTGCGTGGCCGTCCGGTGCTGTCCGCCGACGTACGCAGCCACCTGCTCGAGCGCGTTACCGCTGCCGAAGGCCTGGAAAAATACCTGGGCACCAAATACCCGGGCACCAAGCGTTTCGGCCTGGAAGGCGGCGAAAGCCTGATCCCGATGCTCGACGAGCTGATCCAGCGTTCCGGTTCCTACGGTACCAAGGAAGTCGTGATCGGCATGGCCCACCGTGGTCGCCTGAACGTGTTGGTCAACACCTTCGGCAAGAACCCGCGTGAGCTGTTCGACGAGTTCGAAGGCAAGAAGAAGGTCGAGCTGGGTTCCGGTGACGTTAAATACCACCAGGGCTTCTCGTCCAACGTGATGACCACCGGCGGTGAAGTTCACCTGGCCATGGCTTTCAACCCGTCCCACCTGGAAATCGTTTCTCCAGTGGTCGAGGGTTCGGTGCGGGCTCGCCAGGATCGTCGTAACGACACCACCGGTGAGAAGGTCCTGCCGATTTCCATCCACGGCGACGCGGCATTTGCCGGTCAAGGCGTGGTCCTGGAAACCTTCCAGATGTCGCAGACCCGCGGCTTCAAGACCGGCGGTACGGTTCACATCGTCATCAACAACCAGGTTGGCTTCACCATCAGCAACCCGCTGGATGCGCGCTCTACCGAGTACGCCACCGACGTTGCCAAGATGATCCAGGCGCCGATCCTCCATGTGAATGGCGATGATCCGGAAGCCGTGCTGTTCGTGACCCAGCTCGCCATCGACTATCGCATGCAGTTCAAGCGTGACGTGGTGATCGACCTGGTTTGCTACCGCCGTCGCGGTCACAACGAAGCGGACGAGCCAAGCGGCACCCAACCGTTGATGTACCAGCAGATCAGCAAGCAGCGCACCACCCGTGAGCTGTACGCCGAAAGCCTGACCAAGGCCGGTGTACTGGATGACGCGCGTGTTCAGGAGAAAATCGATGAATACCGCAACGCGCTGGACAATGGCCTGCATGTTGTAAAAAGCCTGGTTAAAGAGCCGAACAAAGAGTTGTTCGTGGACTGGCGTCCGTACCTGGGCCACGCCTGGACTGCGCGTCACGATACGTCGTTCGATCTGAAGACCCTGCAGGAATTGTCCGCCAAACTGCTGGAAATTCCGGACGGTTTCGTGGTGCAGCGTCAGGTCTCGAAGATCTACGAAGACCGTCAGAAGATGCAAGCCGGCGGCCTGCCGATCAACTGGGGTTACGCCGAAACCATGGCGTACGCGACCCTGGCGTTCGAAGGTCACCCGATCCGCATGACCGGCCAGGACATCGGCCGTGGTACGTTCTCGCACCGTCATGCGGTGCTGCACAACCAGAAAGACGCGGGCACCTACATCCCGTTGCAGAACCTGTACGAAGGCCAGCCACGTTTCGACCTGTACGATTCGTTCCTGTCCGAAGAAGCCGTTCTGGCGTTCGAATACGGTTACTCGACCACCACGCCTCAGGCGCTGGTGATCTGGGAAGCCCAGTTCGGCGACTTCGCCAACGGTGCACAGGTGGTTATCGACCAGTTCATCACCAGCGGCGAGCACAAGTGGGGTCGCCTGTGCGGTCTGACCATGCTGCTGCCACACGGTTATGAAGGTCAGGGGCCTGAGCACTCCTCGGCCCGTCTGGAGCGTTACCTGCAGCTGTGCGCCGAGCACAACATCCAGGTGTGCGTGCCGACTACCCCGGCCCAGATCTACCACTTGCTGCGTCGCCAGGTGATCCGCCCGCTGCGCAAGCCGCTGGTTGTGCTGACACCGAAGTCGCTGCTGCGTCATAAATTGGCCATCTCGACCCTGGAAGATCTGGCTGATGGTTCGTTCCAGACCGTTATTCCAGAAATCGACACGCTGGGCGCGGCCAAGGTGACTCGCCTGGTCCTGTGCAGCGGCAAGGTCTACTACGACTTGCTGGAAAAACGCCGTGCCGAAGGCCGCGAAGACATCGCCATCGTGCGTATCGAGCAGCTTTACCCGTTCCCGGAAGACGACCTGATGGAGGCCATCGCGCCTTACACCAACCTCACTCACGTGGTGTGGTGCCAGGAAGAGCCGATGAACCAGGGCGCGTGGTACAGCAGCCAGCATCACCTGCGTCGCAGCATCGGCAACCACAACAAGGCCCTGGGCCTGGAATATGCCGGCCGTGATGCTTCCGCTGCACCTGCGTGTGGTTATGCGTCGATGCACGCCGAGCAGCAGGAAAAACTGCTGCAAGATGCTTTCACTGTTTAACGCCTTCGCGCTGACTGAAACCGAATTTTAAGGACCCACAGATAATGGCTATCGAAATCAAAGCCCCGTCATTCCCGGAATCGGTTGCCGATGGCACCGTTGCCACCTGGCACAAGAAACCAGGTGAGGCCGTCAAGCGTGACGACCTGATCGTTGACATCGAGACTGACAAGGTCGTGCTGGAAGTGCTGGCTGAGGCTGACGGCGTGCTGGGCGCAATCGTTGCCGAAGAAGGCGCTACCGTTCTGTCGAACCAGGTACTGGGTTCGATCGAAGAGGGCGGGGCTGCCGCCGCTCCTGCCGCCGCCGCTGCACCGGCTGCTGCTTCGGCTCCTGCTGCCGCTCCGGCTGCTGGCGCTGAAGACCCAATCGCTGCACCGGCTGCCCGTCAGTTGGCTGACGAGAACGGCATCAACCTGGCGTCCATCAAAGGCACCGGCAAAGACGGCCGCGTGACCAAGGAAGACGTGGTTGCCGCTGTTGAAGCCAAGAAAAACGCTCCCGCTGCCGCACCTGCCAAGGCTGCTGCCCCGGCTGCCGCTGCACCTGTGTTCGCTGCCGGCGACCGCACCGAGAAGCGCGTTCCGATGACCCGCGTACGTGCCACCGTGGCCAAGCGCCTGGTTGAAGCACAGTCGAACATGGCGATGCTGACCACGTTCAACGAAGTCGACATGACTGAAGTCATGGCCCTGCGTTCGAAGTACAAGGACCTGTTCGAGAAGTCCCACAACGGCGTACGCCTGGGCTTCATGTCGTTCTTCGTGAAAGCGGCCACCGAAGCGCTGAAACGCTTCCCGGCGGTCAACGCTTCCATCGACGGCGGCGACATCGTTTACCATGGCTACGCAGACGTCGGCGTTGCCGTCTCCAGCGACCGTGGCCTGGTGGTTCCGGTCCTGCGTAACGCCGAACTGATGAGCCTGGCTGAAATCGAAGGCGGCATCGCCGGCTTCGGCAAGAAAGCCCGTGACGGCAAGCTGACCATCGACGAGATGACCGGCGGTACCTTCACGATCACTAACGGTGGTACCTTCGGTTCGATGATGTCGACCCCGATCGTCAACCCGCCACAAGCCGCGATCCTGGGCATGCACAACATCATCCAGCGTCCGATGGCCATCAACGGCCAAGTCGTGATCCGCCCAATGATGTACCTGGCACTGTCTTACGATCACCGCCTGATCGATGGTAAAGAAGCCGTGACTTTCCTGGTGACCATCAAGAACCTGCTGGAAGACCCGGCTCGTCTGCTGCTGGACATCTAAAGACGCAGCGGCAAGTTGCGAGCTACAAGCTGTAGGAAAAAGCAGCTTGGCTTGCGGCTTGTCGCTTGAAGCTTGTCGCTGAATAGAGGAACTATTTTCATGTCGCAGAAATTTGACGTTGTAGTGATTGGTGCAGGTCCTGGCGGCTATGTTGCCGCCATCAAGGCCGCACAACTGGGCCTCTCGACTGCTTGCATCGAAAAATACACCGACAAGGAAGGCAAACTGGCACTGGGCGGTACTTGCCTGAACGTTGGTTGCATTCCTTCCAAGGCGCTGCTGGACAGCTCCTGGAAATTCCACGAAGCCCAAGACGGTTTCGCGATCCACGGTATCAACCATGCTGGCGTGACCATGGACGTGCCAGCAATGGTCGGCCGTAAAGCCAACATCGTTAAAGGCCTGACTTCCGGCGTTGCCACCTTGTTCAAGGCCAACGGCGTCACTTCCCTGCAAGGCCACGGCAAGCTGCTGGCCGGCAAGAAAGTTGAAATCACCAAGCCAGACGGTTCGACCGAAATCATCGAAGCCGAAAACGTGATCCTGGCACCAGGCTCGCGTCCAATCGACATTCCACCGGCTCCGGTCGACCAGAACGTGATCGTCGATTCGACCGGCGCTCTGGAATTCCAAGCGGTACCTAAGCGTCTGGGCGTGATCGGCGCTGGCGTGATCGGCCTGGAACTGGGTTCGGTCTGGTCCCGCCTGGGTTCCGAAGTCACCGTGCTGGAAGCCCTGGACACGTTCCTGCTGGCTGCCGACACCGCCGTGTCCAAAGAAGCGCTGAAGACCCTGACCAAACAAGGTCTGGACATCAAACTGGGCGCTCGCGTGACCGGTTCGAAAGTCAACGGTGAAGAAGTTGTCGTCAACTACACCGACAAGGATGGCGAAAAGACCATCACTTTCGACAAGCTGATCGTCGCCGTGGGTCGCCGTCCAGTGACCACCGACCTGCTGGCTTCGGACAGCGGCGTGAACATCGACGAGCGTGGCTTCATCCACGTTGACGATCACTGCGCTACCACCGTGCCTGGCGTCTACGCCATCGGCGACGTGGTTCGCGGCATGATGCTGGCGCACAAGGCGTCCGAAGAAGGCATCATGGTGGTCGAGCGCATCAAGGGCCACAAAACCCAGATGAACTACGACCTGATCCCGTCGGTTATCTACACCCACCCGGAAATTGCATGGGTCGGCAAGAACGAACAGCAGTTGAAAGCTGAAGGCGTTGAAGTTAACGTCGGCACCTTCCCGTTTGCCGCTTCTGGCCGTGCCATGGCAGCCAACGACACCGGTGGTTTTGTCAAAGTCATCGCTGATGCCAAGACTGACCGCGTATTGGGCGTCCACGTGATTGGCCCAAGCGCTGCAGAACTGGTTCAGCAAGGCGCAATCGGTATGGAATTCGGCACCAGTGCCGAAGACTTGGGCATGATGGTCTTCTCCCATCCGACCCTGTCCGAAGCGTTGCACGAAGCAGCATTGGCAGTGAATGGCGGCGCCATCCACATCGCCAACAAGAAGAAGCGTTAAGCGAGATAATAAGAAACCACGGCGGAGTTGCCCGTCGTGAGCCTTGCGCGCAAGACTCACCGCGGAATATCCGCTGGACGCAGTCTTGCGCAGCTTTACGGGCCTTGAGCCCCGCAAGCTGCGCAAGCAGCAGTCACAGGTGGCGCGGCACTCATAATGAGCGCAGCGCCGAATGCGCAGTACCTAACGAAGACGGTAAAAAGCATGAATCTTCACGAGTATCAGGGTAAGCAGCTGTTCGCTGAATACGGCCTGCCAGTTTCCAAGGGCTACGCAGTAGACACCCCGGAAGCAGCAGCAGAAGCTTGCGACAAAATCGGCGGCACTGAGTGGGTTGTCAAAGCCCAGGTCCACGCTGGTGGTCGCGGTAAAGCGGGCGGCGTTAAGCTGGTTCGCAGCAAAGAAGACGCCAAGGCCTTCGCACAGCAGTGGCTGGGCAAGCGTCTGGTGACTTACCAGACTGATGCCAATGGCCAGCCAGTCACCAAGATCCTGGTTGAATCGTGCACTGATATCGCTAAAGAGCTGTACCTGGGCGCTGTCGTTGACCGTTCGAGCCGTCGCATCGTGTTCATGGCTTCCACCGAAGGTGGCGTGGACATTGAGAAGATCGCCGAAGAAACCCCAGAAAAAATTCTGAAAGCCACTATCGATCCACTGGTTGGCGCTCAGCCATTCCAGGGTCGCGAGCTGGCTTTCCAGCTGGGTCTGGAAGGCAAGCAAGTTGCCCAGTTCGCCAAGATCTTCGTAGGTCTTGCCAAACTGTTCCAGGATCACGATCTGGCCCTGCTGGAAGTGAACCCGCTGGTGATCAAGGCTGACGGCGATCTGCATTGCCTCGACGCCAAGATCAACATCGACGCCAACGCCATGTACCGTCAGCCTAAGCTGAAGACTTTCCACGATCCGTCGCAAGACGATCCGCGCGAAGCGCACGCTGCCAAGTTCGAACTGAACTACGTAGCCCTGGAAGGTAACATCGGTTGCATGGTCAACGGTGCTGGCCTGGCCATGGGTACCATGGACATCGTCAACCTGCATGGCGGCAAACCAGCCAACTTCCTCGACGTGGGCGGTGGTGCTACCAAAGAACGCGTAACCGAAGCCTTCAAGATCATCCTGTCCGACTCCAACGTCGCTGCAGTACTGGTCAACATCTTCGGCGGCATCGTTCGTTGCGACATGATTGCCGAAGGCATCATCGGTGCAGTGAAAGAAGTGGGCGTTAAAATCCCGGTTGTTGTTCGCCTTGAAGGTAACAACGCTGAACTGGGCGCTAAAGTACTGGCAGAAAGCGGTTTGAACATCATCGCGGCTACCAGCCTGACCGACGCTGCTCAACAAGTTGTCAAAGCTGCGGAGGGCAAATAATGAGCGTCCTGATCAATAAAGACACCAAAGTTATCTGCCAGGGTATTACCGGTTCGCAAGGTAGTTTCCACACCCAGCAAGCCATCGAATACGGCACCAAGATGGTTGGCGGCGTAACGCCGGGCAAAGGCGGCACCGAGCACCTGGGCCTGCCTGTGTTCAACACCGTGAAAGACGCTGTAGCTGCCACTGGCGCCACCGCCAGCGTGATCTACGTTCCAGCTCCTTTCTGCAAGGACTCGATCCTGGAAGCGGCCTTCGGCGGCATCAAGCTGATCGTCTGCATCACCGAAGGCATTCCTACCCTGGACATGCTGGATGCTAAAGTTAAGTGCGACGAGCTGGGCGTAGTCCTGATCGGCCCTAACTGCCCAGGCGTGATCACGCCAGGCGAATGCAAGATCGGCATCATGCCAGGTCACATTCACTTGCCAGGTAAAGTCGGTATCGTTTCCCGTTCCGGCACCCTGACCTACGAAGCTGTTAAGCAGACCACTGACGCCGGTTTCGGTCAGTCGACTTGCGTCGGCATCGGCGGTGACCCGATCCCAGGCTCCAACTTCATCGACATCCTGAAGCTGTTCCAGGAAGACCCGAAGACCGAAGCGATCGTGATGATCGGTGAGATCGGCGGTTCGGCTGAAGAAGAAGCGGCTGCCTACATCAAGGCACACGTGACCAAGCCGGTTGTTTCCTACATCGCTGGTGTGACTGCCCCTGCGGGCAAGCGCATGGGCCATGCGGGCGCAATCATCTCTGGCGGCAAGGGTACTGCAGACGAGAAGTTTGCTGCCCTGGAAGACGCAGGCGTTAAAACCGTGCGTTCGCTGGCAGACATCGGCAAGGCCTTGTCCGAGCTGACCGGTTGGGCTGTCAAGTAAGCCTCGCGCTTTACTGACGCTTCACCAGCAAAGGCCACCTTCGGGTGGCCTTTGTGCTTTCTGAGGTTTAATAAAGATCAAAATGTGGGAGGGGGCTTGCCCCCGATTGCAGGGGGTCAGTTAACAAATACAGTGACTGACACTTCGCCATCGGGGGCAAGCCCCCTCCCACATTTATCTGCATTGCCAGATTAAGTATGAAAATGCGACATAGAGATGTCGCTTATCGGACAGTGCGCCCCGCAACAGTGCGTTTGTCAGCCCAATTCTGTACCCTTGCCGCCTCTTTATGCGCCCGCATCCCAAAAGGAAGCCGCGCGCTAGACCGTTCGGCGCCCATAAGGGCCGGCAGTATTTCCCTCATCCACAGGGAATCCCCCTCTAAATTCCGATTCAGTAGTGTGGTATTTCCTCAAATGAAAGTGTTGAAAAGCCAGGACATCCTGGCGCTGGGCTTTATGACGTTTGCCCTGTTCGTGGGCGCCGGCAACATCATCTTCCCGCCTATCGTGGGTTTGCAGTCCGGGCCTCATGTCTGGATGGCAGCGCTGGGCTTCCTGATCACCGCAGTGGGTTTGCCGGTGGTCACGGTGATCGCCCTGGCCAAGGTCGGTGGCGGTATGGACGCGTTGAGCAGCCCGATCGGCAAGATCGCCGGTGGCCTGCTCGCGGCGGCGGCGTATCTGGCGGTAGGGCCGCTGTTCGCCACCCCGCGTACCGCGACCGTCTCCTTCGAAGTGGGCCTGGCGCCGCTGACCGGCGAAAGCCCGCTGGCGCTGTTCCTCTATAGCTCGGTGTACTTCCTGGTGGTGTTCTTTGTCTCCCTGTACCCAGGTCGTCTGTTGGACACTGTCGGCCGCTTCCTGGCGCCGCTGAAGATCATCGCGCTGGCCATCCTCGGTATCGCCGCGTTCGCCTTGCCGGCCGGTGACGTGGGCGTTGCTACCCCGGAATACGTGGCTGCGCCGTTCTCCCAGGGCTTTATCAATGGTTACCTGACCATGGACACCCTGGGCGCCCTGGTATTTGGCATCGTGATCGTCAATGCCATTCGCTCCCGTGGCGTCGAGTCGCCGAAGCTGATCACCCGCTACGCGATCATTGCCGGGCTGATTGCCGGTGTGGGACTGGCGCTGGTGTATATCAGCCTGTTCCGCCTCGGCTCGGGCAGCCATGCCGTCGCCTCGGGTGCGGCGAACGGTGCCGCCGTGTTGCATGCCTACGTGCAGCACACGTTCGGTTCCCTGGGCAGCGGTTTCCTGGC
Source organism: Pseudomonas marginalis (assembly GCF_001645105.1). Classification (GTDB taxonomy): domain Bacteria; phylum Pseudomonadota; class Gammaproteobacteria; order Pseudomonadales; family Pseudomonadaceae; genus Aquipseudomonas; species Aquipseudomonas petroselini. The sequence goes on along the minus strand of NZ_LKEG01000027.1, from coordinate 33,416 downwards.
GGTGTTGATCTCGCTCGCGTGCCTGGTTACCGCCGTGGGCCTCACCTGCGCTTGTGCTGAGTACTTCAGCAAAATCCTGCCGCTGTCCTACAAGACGCTGGTCGTGATCCTGGCTTTGTTCTCGCTGTTCGTGTCGAACCTGGGCCTGACCAAGCTGATTGCGTTCTCGATCCCGGTACTCACCGCGATCTACCCGCCGTGCATCGTGCTGGTGGCGCTGAGCTTCTGCAAAGACTTCTGGCAGGAGCAGGGCCGTATCGTTGGCCCGGTGATGCTGGTGTCGTTCATCTTCGGTTGCATCGACGCGCTCAAGGGCGCGGGCCTGGCGGGCTGGATGCCGTCGCAACTGGCGAACCTGCCGCTGAGCGAACAAGGCCTGGCGTGGTTGGTGCCGTCGGTGATGACGTTGGTCGTGGCGGTGGTGATTGACCGTATGCTCGGCAAGCGTAGCGAAGCGATCGCATAACCCACGTTCGCGCAGCACTGAAATGCCCCGTATCAATCGATACGGGGCATTTTTTATGGGCATCAGGCAGTGTCTTTTGGCCTGAGCTAGCGTCGAACAGGCTACAGAATCTAAACATTGGAATGCGGTCAGTGTGGGAGCGGGCTCCCACCTTCAGACCGTGTTCCGCCACCCGCCACCGTGTAACAGGACCCGCATGTCGTTCGTCGAAACCAATCAGATCCATCTGCTGGCCGCCCTCTGGTTCATCCTTTGCTGGGGCGGCTACACCCGCTACGCCACCTGGAAGGCCCGCGACACGGCCTGCCTGGCCAGTGTGCTGCACCTGTATCGCGAAGACTGGATGCGCCGCATGCTGTTGCGCGACAACCGCATCGCCGACGCCAGCGTGATCGGCAACCTGGAGCGCAACGCCTCGTTCTTCGCCTCCAGTACCTTGATCATCCTGGCCGGTATTCTCACCGTGCTGGGTGCCTCGGAACGCGCGGTGTCGCTGTTGGCCGACATTCCCATGGTGCAGCAGGCTTCCCAAGGCATGTCGGAGATCAAGCTGTTGTGCCTGGCGCTGGTGTTCGTCTATGCGTTCTTCACGTTCAGTTGGTGCATGCGCCAATACAACTTCGCGGCGGTGCTGGTCGGCTCGGCACCGATGATTGGTGAGCGGCATGTGTCGGAGCAGGAGCGCAAGGCGTTTGCACTGCGCGCGGCGCGGGTGATCTCCATGGCCGCCAACCAGTTCAACTTTGGCCTGCGCGCTTATTACTTCGGCATGACCATGCTGGCGTGGTTTGTCAGCCCTTGGTTATTCATGTTGATGAGCAGTGGGGTAGTGTTGGTACTGTACCGTCGGGAATTCCATTCCGACGTACTGCAAGTGATGGTGTATACACAGACGGATACGTCGCCGCCGGAGGCGGTGAAAGAGGCTGTTTAATTAACGCGTCAACTAAAAACAGCAGACAAAGAAAAGCCCGCTATTTAAGCGGGCTTTCTTTTTGCAGCGAAGCTATTTCAAGCCGCGGTCTCAAGAACCGGTGGCAGGCGTAGCAGGTGCTGCTTCTTTTGCGGCGGCTGCGTTCGATTCAGCCTGAGCTTTGGCAGCATCGGCGTTTTCTTTCGCAGCGTCGTTCACTTTATCCTGAGCTTTCGCCATATCTTTCTGAGCTTGCTCAGAATGCGCGGCGGCATCTTGGGCTTTGTCTTCGGATTTTTTATCGCAGGCAGCGAGACCGAGGGCAGCGGCCAACATCATGGAAATAGCTAAAGTCTTGCGCATGGGGTGTTTCTCCTTATTGAAGATATCTACTGGCCTTTCGAGCATGGCCGTTCAGCATTAGTTCCTTTTATTGCGCAGATATATAAACCACGGTCGCCAAGGAACTTTCACGCGTACCACCTGCACGGCATATCCCCACCCATAAGAGTCTGGAGCCCATGACCGAAAATCCTTTGTTAGAGCGTGCGAAGCGTTTTGTATCGGCCTTGCGCCACTGTCAGGTACTGGGTATTGCCGCTTATCAGGCCAGCGAGGAGGGCATCACGCTGGTCATGCCTTATGCGCTGCATTTGGTCGGTGACCCGCGGACCGGAGTGATCCATGGCGGCGCGCTGACCTCGCTGATGGACACCGCCTGTGGCATGGCCACCCTGTGTGTGTTGCCGGAGTTCGAGGTGTGCCCGACCCTGGACCTGCGCATCGACTACATGCATCCCGCCGAGCCGCGCAAGCCCGTCTACGGCTTTGCTCAATGCTACCGAGTGACTGCCGACGTGATTTTTACCCGTGGATTCGCCTATCAGGATGACCCGCAGCAACCCATTGCCCATGTGGTCGGTACCTTCATGCGCATGGGTAAGCGCCTCAAGGGCACTCAAGGGTTGAGCAGCACGATCAAAGGAGAGCAGGCATGACGCACCGCTTCAAGACCCGTCTGGAACAAGCCCATGAGCGCGGCGACTACGCGGCGCTGCTCGAGCTGATTCCCTACGCCAAACTGATTGGCATCGAATGCACCCGGCTGGGGGATGAGCTGCTGTTTCGCCTGCCGGCCAACAAGGACAATATTGGTAACCCTATATTGCCGGCGCTGCACGGCGGGGTGATCGCGGGCTTTATGGAGCTGTCGGCGGCGCTGCACCTGCTGGTGTTTACTGGCACACCGGGTATCCCGAAAATCATCGATTTTTCCCTGGATTACCTGCGCGCCGGCCAATTTCGCGACACTTACGCCAAATGCCAGGTGTGGCGCCAAGGCCGACGGGTGGCCAATGTGGCGATTACCGCCTGGCAAAGCACGGCGGCGGAGCCCATCGCCACCGCTCGCGCGCATTTCAAGATCGAGGAACCAAGCCGCCCTTGAAATCCTGGTCTTAGCCCCCAACTTTGATGACAACCCGCCGCCAACCCTTCAGGGCGCGGCCACTGCCATCCAATTGGAGTTTGATGACCATGAGTGTGGAAACTCAAAAGGAAACCCTGGGCTTCCAGACCGAGGTGAAGCAACTGCTGCACCTCATGATCCATTCGCTGTATTCCAACAAGGAAATCTTCCTTCGCGAATTGATCTCGAACGCCTCTGACGCTGTCGACAAATTACGTTTCGAAGCCCTGTCCAAGCCTGAGTTGCTGGAAGGTGGCGCGGAACTGAAAATCCGTGTGAGCTTCGACAAAGACGCCAAGACCGTCACCCTCGAAGACAACGGCATCGGCATGAGCCGCGAAGACGCGATCACCCACCTGGGTACCATCGCCAAATCGGGCACCGCCGATTTCATGAAGAACCTGTCGGGCGACCAGAAAAAAGATTCGCACCTGATCGGCCAATTCGGCGTGGGCTTCTATTCGGCCTTTATCGTCGCTGACAAGGTTGAGGTATTCAGCCGCCGTGCCGGCCTCGACGCCAGCGAAGGCGTGCACTGGTCGTCCAAAGGCGAGGGCGAGTTCGAAATCGCCACCGTCGACAAGGCCGATCGGGGTACCCGTATCGTGCTGCACCTTAAAGACGGTGAAGACGAGTTCGCCGATGGCTGGCGCCTGCGCAACATCGTCAAGAAGTACTCCGACCACATCGCCCTGCCGATCGAACTGCCGAAAGAACAAGCGGCCGCCGAAGGCGAAGAGACGCCTGCCCAGGAATGGGAAGTGGTCAACCGTGCCAGCGCCCTGTGGACCCGTCCGCGTACCGAGATCAAGGACGAGGAATACCAGGAGTTCTACAAGCACATCGGTCATGACTACGAAAACCCGCTGAGCTGGAGCCACAACAAGGTCGAAGGCAAGCTGGAATACAGTTCGCTGCTCTACGTACCGGCCCGTGCTCCGTTCGACCTGTACCAGCGTGAAGCGCCAAAAGGCCTCAAGCTCTACGTCCAGCGCGTGTTCGTGATGGACCAGGCCGAATCCTTCCTGCCGCTGTACCTGCGCTTTATCAAAGGCGTCGTCGACTCCAACGATTTGTCGCTGAACGTGTCTCGGGAAATCCTGCAGAAAGACCCGATCATCGACTCCATGAAGTCGGCGCTGACCAAGCGCGTGCTCGACATGCTGGAAAAACTGGCGAAGAACGAGCCTGAGCAATACAAAGGCTTCTGGAAAAACTTCGGCCAGGTCATGAAAGAAGGCCCGGCGGAAGATTTTGCCAACAAGGAAAAAATCGCCGGCCTGCTGCGGTTTGCCTCCACCCAGGGTGACGATGGCGAGCAGGTGGTGTCCCTGGCCGAGTACCTGGCGCGCGCCAAGGAAGGTCAGGACAAGATCTACTACCTTACCGGCGAAACCTACGCACAGGTCAAGAACAGCCCGCACCTGGAAGTCTTCCGCAAGAAAGGCATCGAAGTGCTGCTGCTGACCGACCGTATCGATGAGTGGCTGATGAGCTATCTCAACGAATTCGACGGCAAGTCCTTCGTCGACGTGGCCCGTGGTGACCTGGACCTGGGCAACCTGGACTCCGAAGAAGAGAAGAAAGAAGCCGAAGAAGTCGCCAAGTCCAAAGAAGGTCTGGTCGAGCGGATCAAGGCTTCCTTGGGCGATGCCGTCAGCGAAGTGCGGGTTTCCCACCGCCTGACCGACTCCCCGGCGATTTTGGCCATCGGCGAGCAGGACCTGGGCATGCAGATGCGCCAGATCCTTGAAGCCAGCGGTCAGAAGGTGCCGGATTCCAAGCCGATCTTCGAATTCAACCCGGCTCACCCGCTGATCGAGAAACTCGACGGCGAGCAGAGCGAAGAGCGTTTTGGCGACCTGTCGCACATCCTCTTCGACCAGGCGGCCCTGGCCGCTGGTGACAGCCTCAAAGATCCGGCCGCGTATGTGCGCCGACTGAACAAGCTGTTGGTTGAACTGTCGGTTTAACACCGTTGTAGAAAAACCCGCTTCGGCGGGTTTTTTCGTTCTACTGCACCTCAACTGGAGAAAATGATGAGCCAAGTCACTGTGCGTTCCGTGGTCTATCAGATTGATGGCCAGTCCTATGAAAGCCGCCTGGCGTTCGATGCCAGCCACAAGGGTCCGCTGCCGGGCCTGTTGATGGCACCGAATTGGATGGGGGTGAGTGCGGGTGCCGAAGAGATCGCCAAGCGCGTGGCGAGCAACCGCTATGTGGTGTTGATCGCCGACCTGTACGGGCAGACTGTGCGTCCGTCGAACGGCGATGAAGCCGGTGCGGCGATGATGCCGTTGAAGGATGATCGCGCGTTGCTGAACAAACGCATGCAGGCGGCCTTTGAGCAGCTGCAGGGCCAGACTGAGGCAGCGGTTGATACGTCCAAGCTGGCGACTTTTGGTTTCTGCTTCGGCGGTTGCTGCTCCCTGGAGCTGGCGCGTACCGGTGCACCGCTCAAGGCGGCCATCTCGTTCCACGGTACCCTCGACACGCCTAACCCGGCGGATGCCAAGAACATCAAGGGCTCAGTGCTGGTGCTGCACGGTGCCTCGGACCCCTTGGTGCCGAAAGAGCAGCTGCCGGCGTTTGAAGATGAAATGAACGCGGCCGGTGTGGATTGGCAATTGCTGAGCTACGGCGGCGCGGTGCATTCCTTCACCGACCCGGACGCGAATGTGCCGGGCAAGATGATGTACGACGCGAAGACTGCTGAGCGGGCCTTCCGGTCGATGCATAACGTGTTGGATGAAGTGTTCAAGGGCTGATTCTTCAGCGCCTGTCAGGGCTTCATCGGGGGCAAGTCGCACCGCCCCCGATGGCTATCTCACTGGCAACTCAATTCTTTCAGATTCACCCGGCACCGTCGGCCAATCCCCAGCCGCCCAACGCTGCCTGGCCTGCTCGATCACCGCCGGATCACTCGCGACAAAATTCCAATTGATCCGCCGTGGCCCATCCAGCGCCGCGCCGCCAATCAAGACCAGGTGACAATCGGTATCGGCAGACAACGTCATCTCCCGTTCGGCCGGCAACACCACCAGGCTGTGCACCTCTAGCGCCTCACCGTCCAACTGAGCCTCGCCCTCCAGCACATACACCGCACGTTCCTCATGCTCATCCGGGATCAGCAACGTGGTGGCCGTTTGCATTTGCACCTCGGCATACAAGGTGGGCGAGAGCACCGGCACCGGCGATTTGAGGCAAAAACCGTCGCCCGCGATCAGGCGGATCTGCACGCCCAGGTTGTCGCTCACCGGCAGGCTCGCGGCCGGGTGATGACTGTAGTGGCCTGGCCCGGTCTCGTGGTCCTTGGGTGAGGCCAGCCACACTTGCAGCCCATGCAGGCTGAAACCATGGGGCCTGACCGCCTCGGGCGTACGCTCGACGTGGGCAATCGCGCTGCCGGCGGTCATCCAGCTGACGTCGCCTGCCTGCACCACCTGGTCCGAGCCCAAGCTGTCCTTGTGTTGCAATACCCCTTCGAACAGGTACGTCAGCGTGGACAGCCCGATATGCGGATGTTGGCGGATATTCATGCCATCGCCCGGTGCATAGCGGGTGAGCAGCATATGGTCGAAAAACACAAAAGGCCCGACGCTGCGGCATTCCCGTGATGGCAGCGGGCGCAGGATCGGTTGGCCTTCGACGTCTTCGGCGCGAGGGCGAATCACGGTGAGGGTGTTCATGGTGCGTCCCAGTCTGAGCGGGTTGGAGAGTGCTGAGCATAACCCGCTCGACGGGAGGTTGCCGCTATTGGCTGAAGGCGCCTTCCGACAGTTGAGTGTCAATGCTGATCTCGGCAGTGGTCATCAGCTTGTGCACGGGGCAGCGGTCGGCCACGCGGTGCAGCTCATCGCGCTGCTCATCGGTGAGCACACCTTTAAGGGTCAGCTTGACGTTGAGTTTGTATTTGCCCTTCTGTTCCTCGGCGGCGTCGTGGGTGACCTCCACGGTGACACCGGTGAGCGGGATGTCTTTTTTCTGGGCGTAGAGCTTGAGGGTCAGGGCCTTGCACGACGCCAGGGCGGCATCGAAGTAGTCATGGGGGGAGGGCGCCGAATCGTCACCGCCCAGGCTTTTGGGCAGGTCGGTAAACAACTCATGGTTGTTGATGTTGACGCTGTGGCGAAAGTTGTCCTGGTTCAGGGTGTTCACGGTAACAGGCATGGCAAACCTCACAGGGGGGCAGGATGAAGGTCATGCAGTTATAGAGCATGCTGGCACTTCAGTGTTCCACGTTTTTTGGGGATGAACCGCGGCACGCCGCGCAAGGTCTACCCGTATCAGCCCTTATCGAGGTTTTACCGTGCCCTGGACTCGCCTGACTCTTGCCCTGTTGCTCGCCGCCGGCAGCCTTGCCGCGCAGGCCCGCGACTATGCCTACAGCGACGCGCACCTGCATTACGTGGATTTCTTCCAGGAAACGGCGGGCATGGACAAGCTGCTCAAGGCCATGGCCGACAACCGCATCGAGCACGTGATGATTTCCGGCATTCCAGTGGCGAAGAAATGGCACGAAGACGAACCCAAGCGCCCACGCTATTACGCCGGTGACGACGCCGATGCCTACTGGTACAGCGCAACCGATGTGATCGTGGCCGCAGCGGTCAACAAACTGACCCCTGAGCAGCGCCAGCGTTTTCACCCGTTTCTGTCGGGCTTCAACCCCAACGACAAGAACTCCGATGCCCATATCCAGCGCATGCTCGACCTCAACCCTGGGCTGTGGCAGGGCATCGGCGAAGTTTTCACGCGCCATGATGACCTGACGGCCATCACTGCGGGCGACACCCCGCGCGCCAATAACGAAGCCATGACCCGCATCTATCATTTGGCGGCGGAAAACGACCTGCCGGTGATGCTGCACTCCAACATCACCTCCAAGCGCGAGCGCAACCCGCTGTACCTGGCGGAAGTGGAGGAGCCGCTGCGCAACCATCCCCACACCCGCTTCATCTGGGCGCATGCCGGCACCAGCAAGGAGATCCACCGCCATCAGGTGCGGATGGACTTTTTGCTGCCCACCTTGAGCCGCATGCTGGAGGCCTATCCGAACCTGTATATCGACCTGTCCTGGAGCATGCTCACGCCGTACTTGCTGGATGATGGGGGTCAGCCGCGCCCGGAGTGGGTAAAGCTGGTAGAGCGCTTTCCAGAGCGCTTCATGCTGGGCTCTGACGTAGTAGGGCGCTTCAACAAGCTGGGTAAGGAAATGCGCCGCTTTGACCCTTTTCTGGATGCCTTGCCCGAGGACGTTGCGCAAAAAGTCGCGCGGGACAACTTCTTGGCCATCCTGCCTAAAGCGGCGCGCGAGGGTGTGGCACGTTGATATCGCGTTTCGCATTAACCTTGCGCCTGTTGATCAATCGTGACCCCAGGCGTTGGCGCAGAACGAACAGAAACTCACCGACATCAACACGCATAAAAAAGCCCCGAACCAGTCGGGGCTTTTCATGTGATCAACCTGCGGGGTTTATTTACCCTGCCAGCGTTTCAGCACCAAGGTAGCGTTAGTGCCACCAAAGCCGAAGCTGTTGCTCATCACGGTGTCGATTTTTGCGTTCTCAACGGTCTTGGTCAGGATCGGCATATCAGCCACAACCGGATCAATCTCGTCGATGTTGGCCGAACCGGCCATGAAGTTGCCTTCCATCATCAGCAGGCAGTAGATCGCTTCGTGAACGCCAGCGGCGCCCAGGGAGTGACCGGACAGGCTCTTGGTGGAGCTGATGGCCGGAGCCTTGTCGCCGAACACCGCACGCACGCCTTCCATTTCCTTGGCATCGCCGACCGGAGTCGAGGTGCCGTGGGTGTTCAGGTAGTCGATTGGGGTGTCCACGGTGGACATGGCCATCTGCATGCAACGGATGGCGCCTTCACCGCTTGGGGCAACCATGTCGTAGCCATCGGAGGTCGCGCCGTAGCCGACGATTTCCGCGTAGATCTTGGCACCACGGGCCAGAGCGTGTTCCAGCTCCTCGACGACCACCATGCCGCCACCGCCGGCGATGACGAAACCGTCACGCTTGGCGTCGTAGGCGCGGGAGGCTTTTTCCGGGGTTTCGTTGTATTGGGTAGACAGTGCGCCCATGGCGTCGAACAGGAACGACTGGCTCCAATGCTCTTCTTCACCGCCGCCGGCGAACACGATGTCCTGCTTGCCCAGCTGGATCTGCTCAACGGCAGTCCCGATGCAGTGAGCACTGGTGGCGCACGCGGAGGAGATCGAGTAGTTCACGCCCTTGATTGCAAACGGCGTGGCCAGGCAGGCGGAAACGGTGCTGCCCATGGTCCGCGTTACACGGTACGGGCCAACGCGCTTCACGCCTTTTTCGCGCAGGATGTCCAGCGCTTCCATCTGGTTCAGGGTGGATGCGCCGCCGGAACCGGCGATGAGGCCGGTGCGTACGTTCGATACCTGGTCTTCGCTCAGGCCGGAGTCGGCGATTGCGTCTTTCATCGCCAGGTAGGCGTAGGCGGCAGCGTGGCCGACGAAGCGATAGATCTTGCGATCGATCAGCTCTTCGAGGGGCAGGTCGATGGAGCCGGAAACCTGGCTACGCAGACCCATTTCGGCATATTCCGGGTTGAAGCGGATGCCAGGGCGACTTGCACGCAGGTTAGCGGTGACGGTCTCTTTGTCATTGCCCAGGCAAGAAACGATGCCCAGACCAGTGATAACGACGCGGCGCATGCGGATAACCCTTAAAAGTTGTCAGTGGAAGTGAATACGCCGACGCGAAGGCCTTCGGCAGTATAGATCTCGCGACCGTCAACGCTCACCGAACCATCGGCGATGGCCAGGTTCAGCTTGCCCTTGAGGACGCGCTTGATTTGAATGTTATAGGTGACTTTCTTGGCGGTCGGCAGGACCTGGCCAAAGAACTTCACTTCGCCCGAACCCAGGGCGCGGCCGCGGCCCGGCAGGCCTTGCCAGCCGAGGAAGAAACCGACCAGCTGCCACATGGCGTCAAGGCCCAGGCAGCCTGGCATCACAGGGTCGCCTTCGAAATGGCAAGCGAAGAACCACAGGTCCGGGGTGATATCCAGCTCGGCGACCAATTCACCTTTGCCGTACTTGCCACCCTCTTCACTGATATGGGTGATGCGATCCACCATCAGCATGTTGGGGGCGGGCAGTTGCGCGTTACCTGGGCCGAACAGCTCACCGCGACTGCAGCGCAGCAGGTCTTCCCGAGTAAAGGCGTTTTGTTTGGTCATGCGAGCTCCTCAATAATCCCATGCGGCAGGGTAGGGCAAATCTTCCCGAACCGAATGAAGCGTTCATGCCTCATGTCGGCAGCCTACACATAGACTATTGCGTTGTAGTGAAAGTCACAGCGGCAAGGTACTGAATGTACACTTGTTCACTGAAATTTTAAACCGGGCCTGTTTATGGGCCCGTTCGGGTGCCTAAGACTGCCGCACTTTCGTCTTTCACGCCAGTCGGAGTTGGCTGATGGCGCGGCGCTATTGCACCCATCGCTGTAGGATTTGCTGCAAATCCGTGCGTTTGAACGGCTTGGCCAGGTAATCGTTCATTCCCGCCGCCAGACAGGCTTCACGGTCACCCTGCAAGGCGTTGGCCGTCAGGGCGATGATGGGCAGGTCGGCGCAACCCGGCAGCTGACGAATCTGTCGGGTGGCCTCGTAACCATCGATCAACGGCAGCCGGCAATCCATCAGGATCGCCGTGAAAATCAGGCTCTCGGCGCTGCGGATCGCCTCGGCACCGTCGGTGGCCAGGCTCACTTCAAAGCCCAGGCTGCGCAGCATGGCTTCGACCACCGTACGGTTGACGGGGTTGTCTTCCACCAGCAGCACATGGCGGCCATTGCCGGCGCTGGCTTTGCCGTCGGTTTCGGCAGCGACGGCGGGGACGCTGTGCTGGTCGATGGCCAGGGGGATTTCCAGGGTGAACACCGAGCCGCGGCTTTCCTCGCTTTGGGCGCGCAGCGTGCCGCCCATGCGTTCAGCCAGGGTACGGGCGATGGGCAGGCCCAGCCCGGTGCCGCCGTAACGTCTTGAAATGGAACTGTCGGCCTGTTGGAACGCATCGAACATCAATTCCAGGCGGTCGGCGGAAATCCCGATGCCGCTGTCACGCACGGTGCAGGTGAACCACACCAGGTCATGGTCGAGGGTTTGCCAATGCGGCTCGACGCTGACGCTGCCGTTCTCGGTGAACTTCAATGCATTGCCGATCAGGTTCACCAGGATCTGGCGGATCCGCGTCGGGTCACCCTGCACCCGCAAGGCGTCCATTCCTTGCGGAATCGACAGCTGCAGCGCCAGCCCACGCTGCTGGGCGCTGTGCTGGAACGCCTGGGCGCAGCTGTTGATCAGGTCCGCCAGGTTGAACGGAATATGCTCCAGTTCCAGCGCGGCGCGCTCGATACGCGAGAAGTCGAGGATGTCGTTGATGACCTTGAGCAAGTGTTCGGTGGATTCGGAGGCGAGCGCCGCGTATTCGCTCTGCTCCTCGGTCATCTCGGTGGTTTCCATTAACTGCAACATGCCGAGCACGCCGTTCATGGGCGTGCGCAGCTCATGACTCATCATCGCCAGGAAATCCGACTTGGCGTTGTTGGCGCGCTCGGCCTCTTCGCGGGTCTGGATCAACTGGGCCATGGCCTGTTGCTGCTCGCGACTGGCCTGGTTGAGGCCTTCGGCGAGGTTGTTGATATGCCGCGACAGGTCGCCCAGCTCCGAGTCATCCACGATGGGCAGTGGCGTCTTGTAGTCGCCCTGCTGGATGGCCTTGACCGCGTTGCCCATGGCACTGATCGGCTGTGACAGGCTGGCGGCCAGGCGCCGGGCGAGCAGGAAGGTGAACAACAGGGCGAATAGCGCCAGGATGCCGGCCTTGAACAGGATCTCCTGCTGACGCTGGCTGAACGCATCATTGGACATGCCGACGATCACCCGGCCCAGGTAGTCCGCACGCGGTGCCTTGGATTCGTTGAGGTTGTCCTGGAAAAAGTCATTGCCCAATTGGATGTGTTGCAGGCGGATCGGTGCCTGGAAGACTTTTACCGACAGCGAGCGGTCGTGCTTTTCCGACGGTTGTTCGACATACACCAGGATGTTTTCGCTGCTGTCCTGGATCTCCAGGAAGCGCACATGGGGCGTGGCCAATGTGGCGCGCAACAGGCTGTCGAGCACATCGTTGTTGCCGGATATCACCCCGTACTCGGTGGCGGGCGCCAGTTGGTTGGCGATCAGTTGGCCGGTGTGGTCCAGTTCCTGGCGCAGGTCCTGGATACGCACGAAGGTGAAGAAGCTGATCAACAGCAACGTCAGCAACAGCGCCGGTCCCAGGGTGATGAGCTGGGTGCGGGTGTTGATGTCCCAACGACGACGCAAGGTCATGGGCGTTTTTCTCCTTCGGCCAATCGCAGGGCGACGTTGGCTTCGTCTACCTGTTCGATCCCCAATGAGCGCGCAACCTGCGGGTTGCCCACGACTTTGAAATGTTCCGGGTACAGCGAGTGCGGCCAGTTCGCCGGCGCGAGGTCCAGCAGGCGGTCGAGTACCGCCAGCCAGTCGGCCTGGTCGCTGTAGGTGCTGGCCAGGCTGCCTGCGCGTACAAATCCGGCATTCGGCCCCACCAGCGGCAATTGCTGGGCGTAGCTGCTCAGCAGCAGGTTCTTCGCGGTTTTCGGGTTGTACAGCTGCGGGTCATCGAGGCCGAGCAGCACGTCACTGTTCCTGAACAAGGTTTGCAGTGGCCGGCTGTCGCTGGTGTTGTCCCAGCGTTGTGGCACGATCTCCAGGCCGAGGGGCTTGGCGTGCTGGCGCAGTTCGGGCAGGAGGAATTCACTGTCGGCACTGTAGAGCACGCCGATGCGCCGCGCTTGGGGCAGGATGGCGGCGATCAGCCGCAGTTGGCGCTCCTGCGCAGGGTCGCTCCACAATAAGCTGATGCGTGGGTGCTGCGTTGTGCCCAGGCGTTGGTGCGCCTGCAGCCGACTGATGCGCAGTACCAGGGTCGGCGGGCCCTGGGTGTCTTGCAGGCGCCAGTCGAGGCCGGGCAGGTCCAGCAGGATCAAGCGCGTGCTGGCCGGCAGGCGGCTGGGCGCCGGCAAGTCGTTGAGGGGCGTGAAGGTGACGTGGTCTTCGGGGCGTTGCTGGGCCAGGGCCTGGGCAAAAGCCTGCACGCCTGCGCCGTCTTCGGCGGCGGTCAGCAGGATGTCGGCGCTCCAGGCCGGCGCGGCCCATAGCAGGCAGGCCAGCAGCACAGCGCGGCGCCAGAGCGAAGTGATAAATAAGCAGGTCATCCGTGACGAGTCGCCCATGTCAGAACTCTAACTCCGCGCTGAAGTAGAGCACATGGCGATGGTCATAATTGTTATCGGCCCACGTAGTGGGCTGGTTATCGAGGCGTTGTTGCAACATGCCGGCCAGCTCCACGTTGGCTTTGCCCAGGGCAATGCGCTTGGCCACCCGCAGGTCGACCCGTTCGAAGCGATATTGGTTGAGTGCGTCATCGCCGTAGTAGAACAGCGCACTGGACCAGCCTTGGCCCCATTCGCGCAACCAGCCGGCGGAGCCACTGTTACGTGCGGTTTGCGCTTTGTCCAAAGGGTTGCTGGTAGTGGCGTCGACGTAAGCATAGGTGAGCCGCAGGCGGTCGGCATTGCTGACGCGCCAGTCGAACTGCGATTCGGCGCCGGTAAACCGCGAGCTGTTGGCGTTGCTGGCGATGTACTGGTTATTGCGCAGCGGCGAACTGATCATGTCGGTGATTTCGTCGTAGAACAGTTTCACGTCCATGTTCAGCCCGATGTCGGCAAAGAAACCGTTGTACCCCAGTTCCCGTGACTTCATCAGCTCTTTATCGAGGTTGCCCGGGCCGCGGGTCTTTACGAAGTATTGCCCGGTGGTCTGCCCATAGGCGGGGGAGCTGAGGTTGGTGACGCGGTAGCTCCAGTTGACGTTGTTCTCAAACATGTCCGGCGAGCGGATGGCCTCGGAATACACCGCGCGCAGGCCGTGGCGCGGGTTGATCAGGTAGTTGACCGCCACTCGCGGTGTCAGCGAGTTGCCGCTCAGGTGGGTGTCCTCATACATCGCGCCGCCTTGCAGCAGCCAGTGTTCGCTGGCGCGCCATTCCATCTGGCCGAACAAACGCCAGGTGGTGTCGTCCAGGGTGCCATTGAAATAGGTGTCGGAGTCGGCGCGGTCATAGCGGTAGTTCATACCGCTGACCAGGCGCAGGCTGTCGGACAGGCTGAGGGTGTCTTGAATCTCCAGGTCGTAGCGGCTTTCGCGGGTGCTCTGGTCGATGTCACCGCACACGCTCTGGTTGGCGCCGTTGCGCCATTGGTTCAGTACCTGGTTGGCCAGGGCCTGCTCGGCGGCGCTGCCCGGTGGCGCGCTGCCCTGGCTGTAGGTGTCCATATGCCGGGCGAGCAGTTCGGCGTAGTTGGGGTTCAACTGCCACAACTGGGTCAGCTCCGGGCTGAACGAGACCTTGGCATCACAGGCCTTCCAGATTTGCCGGCGGTCCCATTGCTGGGCCGAGCCCTGGATATACAGGCTGTGGTCAGGGTTGAAGTCGACATTCCAACGCAGGGAGCCGGCATAGTCCTTGGCCGTGACGTCGGAATTGTTGCCGCCTTCGGTAATCCCGGCAAATACCGGACTGTAGGTATAAGGACGCTGGTTGGTGCCTTCCTTCGCATCCAGTTGCCAGTCGAGGCTTTGTTGGGTGTTCAGCATCTGGCTGACCGCCAGGCTGAAGCGGTTGAGGCGGCGGCCGTCACGGCGGTCGGCGCCCGCGGCATCGCTGTCGAAGCCGTCGTCCTGTTGCCCGGAGAGGGACAGGCGCAAGTCGCCGGTTTCCCAGCCCACGCCCTGGCTGGCATAGAAGTCATTGATGCCGCGTTCGCCACGCACCACCTTGACCCGCGTACCGTGGCTGTTGGCCGGTGAGCGCGTAAGGATGTTCACCACCGCCATCAAGGCATTGGCGCCGTAGCTGACGGTATTGGGGCCGCGGAAGACTTCGATGCGCTCGATATCTTCCATCGCCACCGGAATGTCACTCCAGTCCACAGTGGCCAGGCCTGCGCGGTACACCGAACGGCCGTCGATCAACACCTGCATGCGCCGCGCGTCGCTGGCACTGGTGCCGTGGTAGTTCACCGCCGCCTGGTTGCCGGAGGTGTAGCCGACCATCATCCCCGGTACCAGGCGCAGCAACTCACTGATGTCCCGCGCACCGCTGGCCTTGATCAGCTCGCTGTCGATCACGGTCATGCTGCCGGGCACGGCGGCGGCCGATTGCTTGAGGCGCGTGGCGGTCAGCACTTGCGGCAGCGGTTGGCTGTCGAGGAACAGGTCGTCGGCCAGCACCGGTGCGCTGCACAACAACATCAACCATAGGGATGAACGAGGAGGAGGGCCCAAATACACGGCGCAGCCTTGATAATTACGGATAGCCGACCATGTTAACTGAGGTGGGGCCTTTTGCCAGTCGCCCGACTTGCAATTACTTCATGTAAGCGTGGCGTTTTCCGACAAACGCACGAATTGCTAGGGGGGCTGGCCGCAAGCGGGTCGGCCCGTATAATGCCGCCATCGCCACTGGTATGGATTAACGGATTGCATATGACTGAACAGCGCCCTATCGCGGTCCTGGGAGGCGGAAGTTTTGGTACCGCCGTGGCTAACCTGCTGGCCGAGAACGGTCACGCTGTGCGCCAATGGATGCGCGATCCCGAGCAGGCCGAGGCCATTCGGGTGCACCGGGAAAATCCGCGTTACCTCAAAGGCATCAAGATTCATCCGGCAGTCGAGCCTGTTACCGACCTGCTGGAAACCCTTACGGCCTGTGATCTGTGCTTCGTCGCGCTGCCGTCCAGCGCGTTGCGCTCGGTGCTGGCGCCCCACGCCGAACGCCTGGCGGGCAAGCTGCTGGTCAGCCTGACCAAGGGCATCGAGGCGCAGACCTTCAAACTGATGAGCGAAATCCTCGAAGAGATCGCGCCCCAGGCGCGCATTGGCGTGCTGTCCGGGCCCAACCTGGCACGGGAAGTCGCCGAGCACGCGCTGACCGCCACGGTGGTCGCCAGTGAAGACGAAGAGCTGTGCGAGCGCGTCCAGGCCGTGCTGCATGGCCGTACCTTCCGCGTCTACGCCAGCAGCGACCGCTTTGGCGTCGAATTGGGCGGTGCGCTGAAAAACGTCTACGCGATCATTGCCGGCATGGCCGTGGCGCTGGGCATGGGCGAAAACACCAAAAGCATGCTGATCACCCGCGCCTTGGCGGAGATGACCCGCTTTGCGGTGAACCAGGGCGCCAACCCGATGACCTTCCTGGGGCTGGCGGGCGTGGGCGACTTGATCGTCACCTGCTCCTCGCCGAAAAGCCGCAACTATCAGGTCGGCTTTGCCCTCGGCCAGGGCCTGAGCCTGGAAGACGCGGTCACGCGCCTGGGCGAAGTGGCCGAAGGCGTCAACACCCTCAAGGTGCTCAAGGCCAAGGCCCAGGAAGTCGGGGTGTACATGCCGCTGGTCGCCGGGTTGCACGCGATCCTGTTTGAAGGGCGCACCTTGAACCAAGTCATCGAGCTGCTGATGCGCGCCGAGCCGAAAACCGATGTCGACTTTATTTCCACCAGTGGTTTCAACTGAGGAACGCGTCATGAACGATCCGAAAGCAGCCCCCAAGTACGAGTCCATTGCCCTGCGCATCCTGTGGATGCTGGTGTTTGCCCTGGTGTGGCAGGTGGCGCAGTTCCTGCTCGGCGCGCTGGTGGTGGTGCAGTTGGTTTACAGATTGATCTATGGCGCACCGAACCTGGGGCTGATGAACTTCGGCGACAGCCTCAGCCAGTTCCTCGCACAGATCGGCCGTTTCGGCAGCTTCCACTCCGAACAGAAACCGTGGCCGTTCGCCGACTGGCCGACCCCGCGCGCGCCGGAGGGCGAAGCTGCCCACAGCGTGCCGCCGGCGCCGCACCCGGTCCGTGACGAAGAGCCGAAGCTATGAAGGTGTGGATACTGCGCCACGGTGAGGCCGAAGGGCATGCGCGCACCGATGCCGAGCGCAACCTCACCGAGCATGGCCGCGCCGAAGTGTTGCGCAGTGCTGCGCAACTGATGGGCCAGCCCCTCAACGCGATCATCGCCAGCCCCTATGTGCGGGCGCAGCAGACCGCGCAACTGGTGCGCGAGGTGCTGGGGTTCGAACCGCAGGTTCGCACGGTGCCGTGGCTCACCCCCGAGGGCAACCCGTTGCAGGTGCTGGACAAGCTCGACACCGATGACAACGTGCTGCTGGTCAGCCACCAGCCGCTGGTGGGCAACCTGATCAGCTTTTTGCAGCATGGCCATCAGCGTCAGCCACAGCCGATGCACACCGCCAGCCTGGCGGAACTGGAGGGGGATTTCCCGCTGGCGGGGCTGATGAGCCTGGTCAGCGTAAAAAACCCTTAGGCTGGATCGCGGCTTTGTGTGTGCTATATAGTCAACCAAGCAAGTGCTTGGTTGGCTATTGTCGGACCACAAAGGAGCGCGTCCCATGCCCGTCGCTTTTCGTTTGCCGTTGCAGGTCTTCTTCGAACGTGAAGCGCGTCATCCGCGCCAAACCTTCCTGGTCCAGCCCTCTGGCGGCGGCGAGGTGCAGCCTCTCACCTGGGGGGATGTCGGCCACCAGGCCCGTTGCGCCGCGCACTGGCTGCGGGCCCGCGCGTTGCCCCAGGGCTCGCACATTGCCCTGATCTCGAAAAACTGTGCCCACTGGATCATCGCCGACTTGGCGATCTGGATGGCCGGGCACGTCTCGGTGCCGCTGTACCCTAACCTCACCGCCGACTCCGTTGCCCATGTGCTGACCCATTCCGA
This sequence comes from Pseudomonas marginalis, assembly GCF_001645105.1. Taxonomy (GTDB): domain Bacteria; phylum Pseudomonadota; class Gammaproteobacteria; order Pseudomonadales; family Pseudomonadaceae; genus Aquipseudomonas; species Aquipseudomonas petroselini. Next base: position 15,713 of record NZ_LKEG01000027.1, on the reverse strand, counting down.
GGCGGCGCTGGTGTTTATCGGCAAACTCGACGATTGGCCCGCGATGGCGCCTGGCGTGCCGTCCAATGTCCCGACCATCAGCTTGCCGCTGTGCCCGACCGGCGCGTTCGATTTCAGCTGGGCTGACCTGCAAGCCTGTTCGCCGATCCAGGACGAGCCGCTGCCGGCCGCTACGGCCCTGGCCACCATCATCTATACGTCCGGCACGACCGGCCTGCCCAAGGGCGTGATGCACAGCTTCGGCGCGCTGGGGTTTGCCGCCACCCGTGGCACCGAGCTGTTCGGGTTGGGGGAGGGCGACCGTCTACTGTCGTACTTGCCGCTGTGTCATGTGGCGGAGCGCATGTTTGTAGAAATGGCGGCGATCTACACCGGGCAAACGGTGTTTTTCGCCGAAAGCCTGGACACGTTTCTGACCGATCTGCGTAGGGCGCGTCCGACCGCCCTGTTTGGAGTGCCGCGTATCTGGACCAAATTCCAGATGGGCGTCTACGCCAAAATCCCCGAGAAGCGCTTGGACACCCTGCTGCGCCTGCCTTTCATCGGCAAGCGGGTGGGCCACAAGGTGCTCGCCGGCCTGGGCCTGGACGCGTTGCGCATTGCCCTGTCGGGTGCGGCGCCGGTGCCAGAGGCGCTGCTGCGCTGGTATCAACGCCTGGGCCTGGATGTGCTGGAGGTGTACGGCATGACCGAAAGTTGCGGCTACTCCCACGTGTGCCGCCCCGGCCAGCAGACCCTCGGCTGGATCGGCCTGCCGTGCCCCGGCGTGGAAGTGCGTATCGACCCCGAAGGCGAGGTCCAGGTGCGCAGCGGTGCAACTATGCTCGGTTACTACAAAGACCCGCAGAAAACCGCCGAGACGATTACCGCCGATGGTTTCCTGCGCACCGGCGACAAGGGCGAACAGGATGCCGATGGCCGCCTGCGCCTGACCGGGCGGCTCAAGGAAATCTTCAAGACCAGCAAAGGCAAATACGTAGCGCCGGCGCCGATTGAAAACCGCTTGGCTGAACATGCGCGTATCGAGCAGGTGTGCGTAGTGGGGGATGGGCTGCCCGCGCCGATAGGGTTGTGCGTGTTATCGGCGGTGAGCGAGGACCCGCACACACTGCGCAGCAGCCTTGAGCGTTGGCTGGCACAGGTCAACAAGGCGCTGGATAAGCATGAACGCCTGCGCCAACTGGTGGTGGTGAAAGACAACTGGGCGGTGGAGAACGGCTTCCTGACCCCGACCTTGAAGATCAAGCGCAACGTGATCGAATCGACTTACGGTGCACAATTCCAGGCATGGAGCGAGCGTTCCGAAACCGTTCTGTGGCAGGATTAGGATCATCATAAAACCAACAAGGACAACGGCATGAGCCTTTGGCGTACCCAACCGAATATCGACCAACTCAATGCGGCCCAGAAAAACACCATCGGTGAACTGTTGGATATCCGCTTTGAAAGCTTCGACGACGACTCCCTGACTGCCAGCATGGTGGTCGATCATCGTACCCACCAGCCCTACGGCCTGCTGCACGGCGGCGCGTCGGTGGTGTTGGCCGAGAGCGTCGGCTCCATGGCGGCCTACCTGTGCATCGACGCCAGCAAGTTCTATTGCGTGGGGCTGGAGGTCAACGCCAACCACCTGCGCGGTGTGCGCAGCGGGCGCGTGACGGCGGTGGCCAAGGCGATCCACATTGGCCGCACCACCCAGGTCTGGGACATCCGCTTGACCAGTGACGATGGCAAAACCAGCTGCGTGTCGCGCCTGACCATGGCCGTGGTGCCGCTGGGCGAGACCCCACCGGCGCGATAGGCGTGGCGTGAGTGTCATCATTCCTGGCAGTTACAGTCATTGCTGTGTACGTCGGGCATGGTGACAATCAATCTCTGTTTTTGTAGATGGATCCGGTATGTCGCAGCATGTGTTTTTTGCCCACGCCAATGGTTTCCCTTCGGCCACCTACGGCAAGTTGTTTGCCGCCCTGGCGCCGGAATACGCAGTGGCTCACCTGCCGCAACACGGTCACGACCCCAGGTTTCCGGTGGACGATAACTGGCAGAACCTGGTGGACGAACTGATCCATCATCTGGAGCAGCAACCGGAACCAGTGTGGGGTGTGGGCCATTCCCTTGGGGGCGTCTTGCACCTGCACGCGGCCATGCGTTGCCCGCAGCTGTATCGCGGCGTGGTGATGCTGGATTCGCCGGTGCTGACGCGTGCCGACCGCTGGGTGATCCGCGCGGCCAAGCGCTTCGGGTTTATCGACCGCCTGACCCCGGCGGGGCGCACCCTGGGGCGGCGCGAAGAATTCAGCGACCTGGACGCCGCACGCAGCTATTTCGCCGGCAAGACCCTGTTCCGTGGCTTTGACCCGGAATGCTTCGACGCTTACCTGCAACATGGCCTGCATCAGGTGGGCGATCGCCTGCGCCTGCGCTTCGACCCGGCCACCGAAATCAGCATCTACCGTGGCGTGCCCCATACCAGCCCCGGCCAGGTGCGCCAATTGAAAGTGCCGCTGGCCGTCGTGCGTGGCCGGCAGAGCCGGGTGGTGATGCGTCACCACGCCAGCGGTGTCGGGCGCCTGCCCATGGGTGAAATGCTCACCATGCCCGGCGGCCATATGTTCCCCCTTGAACGCCCCCAGGACACCGCGGCCTTGATCAAGCAGTTGTTCTCCCGCTGGGAAGCCCGCGAGCAGAGTTGCGCATGAGCACGCCGGTTGAAGAGTTGCGCTTGAGCCTGCCGCATATCGAACTGGCGGCCCATCTGTTCGGCCCCGAGGACGGTTTGCCGGTGATCGCCCTGCATGGCTGGCTGGACAACGCCAACAGTTTTGCGCGACTGGCGCCCAAACTTCAGGGCCTGCGCATCGTTGCCCTGGACATGGCCGGGCACGGGCATTCGGCGCATCGTCCTAGCGGCGCCGGTTATGCCTTGTGGGATTACGTGTATGACGTGCTGCAAGTCGCCGAGCAGTTGGGTTGGAAACGTTTTGCATTACTTGGCCACTCCCTCGGCGCCATCGTGTCCCTGGTGCTGGCGGGGGCGTTGCCGGAGCGCGTGACGCACCTGGGATTGATCGACGGGGTGATCCCGCCGACCGCCAGCGGTGAGAACGCCGCCGAGCGGCTGGGCATGGCCTTGCAGGCGCAATTGAACCTGCAGGACAAGCGCAAGCCGGTCTATAACACCCTGGACCGAGCGGTCGAGGCGCGCATGAAAGGCGTGGTGGCGGTCAGTCGCGAAGCCGCGCAACTGCTGGCCCAGCGCGGTTTGATGCCGGTGCCGGGCGGCTACACCTGGCGTACCGACAGTCGCTTGACCCTCGCTTCGCCGATGCGCCTGACCGACGAACAAGCCATGGCTTTCGTACGGCGCGTCAGCTGCCCTACGCAGTTAGTGGTGGCTGCCGACGGCATGCTGGCGAAACATTCAGAATTGCTTTCTCAACTACCCTTTACGGTCACCACGCTGCCGGGTGGCCATCATTTACACCTGAATGATGAGCCCGGCGCGGTCCTTGTTGCAGACTGTTTCAATCGGTTCTTCACCACGCCTTGACTTGGCGCGGTCAACTGCCGAGGCTGGGCGGATTGAAAGGGAGTCAACCATGAACCATCTCAACACCGCTGTGCGCTCCGATGGCCAGGGCTCATTGATCCGATGAGCCTACGTAAAGGATCTATCCGTGCCCTCGGGCTGTGCTGTTTCAGTCCCCTGGTGTTCGCCGCCGATGTGCCAGGAAGCCAGGATTTACCGGCAGTGTCACGTCAGGTCGACTCACAGATCGTCGACTACCGCCCCGCCGAAGAGAAGGAACGCATCTACCCGATGGGCGCGATCCGCAAGATCAGCGGCCAACTGCGTTACGAAGGGCAGGCCACCGCCCGTGGGCACGCCACGGCGATTACCTATGAACTGCCCGCCGAGCACACCTCCAGTGCTGCGTTTACCGCTACGCGTGAAGCGTTGCAGGCGAAGGGCGCGCAGCTGTTGTTCTGGTGCCAGGCCCGCGATTGCGGCGAAAGCAGCCTGTGGGCCAATGAAGTATTCGGCAACGCCAAGCTCGTCGGTGCCGATGGTCAACAGGAATACCTGCTGCTGCGCCTGGCCGCCCCGCAGGACAACTCCCTGGTGGCGCTGTACGGCATCACCCGTGGCAATCGCCGCGCCTATCTGCATGTGGAACAACTGGACGCCAACGCGCCGCTGGGCAACCTGTTGCCCACCTCGGCGACCCTGCTGCGCGAGTTGAAAAGCACCGGCGAGCTGGATTTTCCAGCGCTCGGCGGCGACCCTGACGACACCTGGCTGACCCTGATTTCCCGTGGGTTGAACCTTGACGCCACCTTGCGCGTCAGCCTGGCCGGCCCGAATGCCGAAGCCTGGCGCCAGGCCCTGGTCGACAAAGGTGTGCGCGCCGCGCGCATGGAAACCGGCACCGCTGAAACCAAAGGGCTGCACCTGCATCTGATACGCTGACCGTTACGAGGCGAACGGACCCGCGCCGTTCGCCTAAGCTCTCTTCCTACAGCCTTCCTCTAGAGATACTCCATGCTCAATAACGATCGCCTGCTGGTGCAAATCCTGCTGCTGGTGCTATTCGGTGCCAGCTTCTGGGTGATGGCGCCGTTCTGGTCGGCGCTGTTCTGGGGCGCGGTGCTGGCGTTTGCCAGTTGGCCGTTGATGGTCCTGCTCACCCGCTGGCTGGGTGGGCGTGAATCCCTAGCCGCCGGTATCCTCACGTTGTGCTGGATGTTGCTGGTGGCATTGCCGCTGGTGTGGCTGGGTTTCAACCTCGCGGACCATGTGCGCGATGCCACGGCATTGATCAAGGATATCCAGGTCGATGGCCTGCCGGCGGCACCGACCTGGCTCGGCTCGATCCCGTTTGTCGGCGAACGGCTGGTGGCAATGTGGGACAGCATCGACCAGCAGGGCGCGGCCTTGATGGTGAGCATCAAGCCGTACCTGGGGCAGGTCGGCAATTGGCTGCTGGCGCGCAGTGCACAGATCGGTGGTGGCATCCTGGAACTCACCCTGAGCCTGGTCTTCGTGTTCTTTTTCTACCGGGACGGGCCGCGCCTGGCCATGTTCGTCCATCGCCTGCTGGAGCGCTTGATCGGCGACCGCGCCGGCTACTACATCGAACTGGTGGCGGGGACGGTCCAACGGGTGGTCAACGGCGTGATCGGCACCGCCGCCGCCCAGGCCGTGCTGGCGCTGATTGGTTTCCTGATCGCCGGCGTCCCAGGTGCGTTGGTGCTGGGTATTGTCACCTTCCTGCTCAGCCTGATCCCTATGGGCCCGCCGCTGGTGTGGATCCCGGCCACCGCCTGGCTGGCCTGGAAGGGCGACTACACCTACGCGGTGTTCCTTGGCGTGTGGGGCACCTTCATCATCAGCGGCGTGGACAACGTGCTCAAACCCTACCTGATCAGCCGTGGCGGCAACCTGCCGCTGGTGATCGTGCTGCTCGGGGTGTTCGGCGGCTTGATTGCCTTTGGTTTCATCGGCCTGTTCATCGGCCCGACCTTGCTGGCGGTGGCCTACAGCTTGTTGATGGATTGGAGCGCGACCCAGGCCCAGGGGCGTCGTGAAGACAAGCCGCTGTAACGGTGGTGTGAGGGCTCATGGGGGGTGGGCTGTCTGTGGTAAGGGGTTGGATCTCAGGTCCTCGGTAACCACATCACCGCAGTCAACCCACCGCCTGGGGTTTCCTCAAGCTCCAGTCGACCGCCGAGACGTTCCGCCGCCTCCTTGGAAATCGTCATGCCCAGGCCGACCCCGCCGGAATTGCGATTGCGTGAGCCTTCCAGCCGATAGAACGGCTCGAACACCGCCTCGCGTTTGTCTGCCGCAATTCCCGGCCCGTGGTCGATAACGCGAATGACCAAGGCTTCACGGCTGTCTTGCAGTTCGATGCGCGCAGTACCGGCATAACGCAAGGCATTGTCGATCAGGTTGTTGAGGCAGGAACGCAGGGCCATCGGCTGCACCTGCAAGGGCACGCAGCTGCCGGCGAATTGCACATCGCAGCCTTGGTCCTGGGCGTTCTCGCTCATCGACTCCACCAACGCCTGCACATCCAGCCAATGCCGGGTTTCGCTGGTGCGTTGTTCGTGCAGGTAGCTCAGGGTGGCGTCGAGCATGCCGATCATGTCGTCCAGGTCCTGGCGCATCTGGCCCTGCAGCTTGGTGTCTTCGATCTGTTCCAGGCGCAGCTTGAGGCGTGACAGCGGGGTGCGCAGGTCATGGGAGACGGCACCGAGCATGCGCGCACGTTGGCTGACCTGTTCGCGGATACGCCGTTGCATCAGGTTGAAGGTCGACGCCGCTTGCTGAGCCTCCCGCGGTCCCGATTCGTCGAGGGGCGGGCTGTCGAGGTCCAGGCTCAAGCGCTCGGCGGCGTCGCTGAGGCGTTGGATCGGTCGGCTCAACAGTTTGGCGCCGTACCAGGCGGCGATAATCAGCGAGACAAATTGAAACGTCAGGGGCACCACCGGGCCGCCAAACCAGGGGCGATGGTGCTCCTTGCGCAGCGGCACCAGCCTGCCGTCCGGCTGCTCGATAAACTGTTCAGGCGGTGGGGGGGGCGGTTGGCCGTAATGGTGGAACCAGAAGAACGCCAGCGCATGGGCCAGCACGATAGCCACCAGCAACACGCCGAACAGCCGACCGAACAGCGTGTTGAAGGGGGCACGCATCAACCGATATCCCGCGCATCGAACAGGTAGCCTTCGCCCCGCACGGTCTTGATCAGTTGCGGCGCCTTGGGGTCATCGCCGAGTTTTTGCCGCAGGCGCGAGACCAGCAAGTCGATGCTACGGTCAAAGGCTTCGATCGAGCGACCACGGGCGGCATCCAGCAATTGCTCGCGGCTGAGTACCCGGCGCGGGCGCTCGATAAACACCCACAGCAGGCGGAATTCGGCGTTGGACAGCGGCACTACCAGGCCATCATCCGCCACCAGCTGGCGCAATACGCTGTTGAGGCGCCAGTTGTCGAAGCGGATATTGGCACGCTGTTCGGTGCGGTCATCGCGCACCCGGCGCAAGATGGTCTGGATACGCGCCACCAGCTCACGGGGTTCGAACGGCTTGGACATGTAGTCGTCGGCGCCCAGCTCCAGGCCGATGATGCGGTCGGTGGGTTCGCAGCGGGCGGTGAGCATCAGGATCGGGATATCCGATTCCGAGCGCAGCCAGCGGCACAGCGACAGGCCGTCCTCGCCAGGCAGCATCAGGTCGAGCACCACCACGTCAAAGGTTTCGGCTTGCATGGCCTGGCGCATGGTCGTGCCGTCGGTCACGCCGGTGGCGAGGATACCGAAGCGTGCCAGGTAGTCGATAAGCAGTTCGCGGATCGGCACATCGTCGTCAACAATCAGCGCACGGGTGTTCCAGCGCTTGTCATCGGCGATCACCGCGCCTTTTTGCTCGTCGTTCACAGGGGCGGAAGGGGTCTGCATAGTGTGATCATCTGCCTGGTTGTTGCGGTCAGCATAGGCGCCCAGCCACATGGCTGGAAGTGCTGGTCGGTGGGTCGTGCGAGCGAGGCTAGCGGTGGGGCGTGTTGGGGGCATGTCGTGAATGTATCTGTTTTGAAACAATTGCCCAAAAAATGCCCGCTCAAGGGCGGTTGGGCAGTATTTACCGATCATCGGATCCCGCAACGGCGCTGCGTGCGCTACAATCCGCGCCGATTTCGACTTGCCTGAGAGCCCATTCCAATGTCCGTCTGCCAGACGCCTATCATCGTCGCCCTGGATTACCCCACCCGTGACGCCGCACTGAAGCTGGCTGACCAGTTGGACCCGAAACTGTGTCGGGTCAAGGTCGGCAAGGAGCTGTTCACCAGTTGCGCCGCGGAAATCGTCGGCACCCTGCGTGACAAAGGTTTCGAGGTGTTCCTCGACCTGAAATTCCACGACATCCCGAATACCACCGCCATGGCGGTCAAGGCCGCCGCCGAAATGGGCGTGTGGATGGTCAACGTGCACTGCTCCGGTGGCCTGCGCATGATGACGGCCTGCCGTGAAGTGCTGGAACAGCGCAGCGGCCCTAAACCTTTGCTGATCGGTGTGACCGTGCTGACCAGCATGGAGCGCGAGGATCTGGCCGGTATCGGCCTGGATATCGAGCCTCAGGAACAGGTGCTGCGTTTGGCCGCCCTGGCGCAGAAAGCCGGCCTTGATGGCTTGGTGTGTTCGGCGCTGGAAGCCCAGGCGTTGAAAACTGCGCATCCATCGCTGCAACTGGTGACTCCGGGGATTCGTCCGGCGGGGAGCGCCCAGGATGATCAGCGCCGTATCTTGACCCCGCGTCAGGCGCTGGACGCGGGTTCGGATTACCTGGTGATTGGGCGTCCGATCAGCCAGGCGGCGGATCCGGCCAAGGCGTTGGCTGACGTGGTCGCCGAAATCGCCTGATTGTCAAAGGTGGGAGGGGGTAAGCCCTCTCCCACATTCAGATCTCCAACCTCTAGATCTATCGCTTGTCAGCTGACCTTGAGCACCAGCTTTCCGAAGTTCTCGCCGTTGAACAACTTCATCAGCGTCTCCGGGAACGTTTCCAGCCCCTCCACGATGTCCTCCTTGCTCTTGAGCTTGCCCTGCGCCATCCAGGCGGCCATTTCCTGGCCGGCGGCGGCGAAATTTGCGGCGTGATCCATCACCACAAAACCTTCCATGCGCGCGCGATTGACCAGCAGTGACAAGTAGTTGGCCGGGCCCTTCACGGCTTCCTTGTTGTTGTATTGGCTGATGGCACCGCAAATCACCACGCGGGCCTTCAACGCCAGGCGGCTGAGCACCGCGTCGAGGATATCGCCACCGACGTTATCGAAATACACGTCCACCCCTTTGGGGCACTCGCGTTTGAGTGCGGCGGGCACGTCTTCGCTTTTGTAGTCGATGGCGGCGTCGAAGCCCAGTTCGTCCACCAGGAACTTGCACTTGTCGGCGCCGCCGGCAATGCCCACTACGCGGCAGCCTTTGATCTTGGCGATCTGGCCGGCAATGCTGCCCACGGCGCCGGCTGCGCCGGAAATCACTACGGTTTCACCGGCCTTGGGCGCGCCGGTGTCCAGCAGTGCGAAGTAAGCGGTCATGCCGGTCATGCCCAAGGCAGACAGGTAACGGGGGAGGGGCGCGAGTGTCGGGTCCACCTTATAGAAGCCGCGTGGCTCGCCGAGGAAGTAATCCTGCACGCCCAAGGCGCCGTTGACGTAGTCGCCGACCGCGAATTTCGGGTTGTTCGAGGCAATCACCTTGCCCACGCCCAGCGCACGCATCACTTCACCGATGCCGACCGGCGGAATATACGACTTGCCTTCATTCATCCAGCCACGCATGGCCGGGTCGAGGGACAGGTATTCATTGCGCACCAGCACTTGGCCGTCCTGGGGGGTACCCACCGGTACTTCCTGGTAGGTGAACGTCTCCCGGGTGGCCGCGCCGACCGGGCGCTTGGCGAGCAGGAATTGGCGGTTGGTCTGGGCGGTCATGGCAGCGACTCTTCTGGAAATGAACCTGAAGTGATAGACCTTGAACGGGTAGAGGGCAAGGTTCACCGAGGGCGCGAATGCCGTTCGATAGACAGTGCTGATAATCGGGTAGTGGGTCTTATCACTGCGATTCATGCAGCGCCAACCGGCCTTTTGATAGTGCTGACGCGCCCGGCGCGGCGTTGGCTAGACTCGACCCACTGCTATTCCCCAACAGGACATCTTCTTTATGAGCATGACGTTTTCCGGCCAGGTCGCTCTGGTAACGGGTGCCGCCGCCGGTATCGGCCGCGCTACCGCGTTGGCGTTCGCCGCCGAAGGCTTGAAGGTCGTGGTCGCCGACCTGGATGCGGCGGGCGGCGAGGGCACCGTTGCCTTGATTCACCAGGCCGGCGGCGAAGCGCTGTTTGTACGCTGCAACGTCACGCTGGAGGGGGAGGTGCAGCAATTAATGGCCCAGACCCTCGCCGCCTATGGCCGCCTGGACTATGCCTTCAATAATGCCGGGATCGAGATCGAGAAGGGTAAGCTGGCTGACGGTAGCCTGGATGAGTTCGACGCGATCATGGGCGTCAACGTTAAAGGCGTGTGGTTGTGCATGAAGCACCAATTGCCGCTCTTGCTGGCCCAGGGCGGCGGCGCGATTGTCAACACCGCGTCGGTCGCGGGGCTGGGCGCTGCGCCGAAGATGAGCATTTATGCCGCGTCCAAACATGCGGTGATCGGCCTGACCAAATCGGCGGCCATCGAGTATGCGAAGAAGAAAATCCGCGTCAACGCGGTGTGCCCGGCGGTGATCGATACCGATATGTTCCGGCGTGCCTATGAAGCCGACCCACGCAAAGCCGAATTCGCCGCCGCCATGCACCCGGTCGGGCGCATTGGCAAGGTCGAGGAAATCGCCAGTGCGGTGCTGTACCTGTGCAGCGACGGTGCGGCATTTACCACTGGCCAGGCGTTGGCGGTGGACGGTGGCGCGACGGCGATCTAGGACCTCACGTCGCTCTCCATTCGAAAACGTTTGGGGGGCTGTGGGGCTTTTCCATAGCTGGCAGTGTGCCCTGTCAGAATGTGTATCATTAGGTAAATAATCCAATAGAATCAATACTTTAATAAAACTTGGCGACGGGTCGACAAGGGCTTCTGTGCTTAACTGTTCCGGGTTGAATAACAGACAGTTGAAGTGAGTGGCGCATGGATTTAGGGATCGATCGACAAGCCCTTGTACCGGTGGTGCAGCAGATCATCAGCGCAGTGGCGCAATGGATTCGCACGAGTGGGGCGAGCCCTGGCACACGCTTACCGTCCATCCGCCAGGTGGCCCTCGATAACCTGCTCAGCCAGTCCAGCGTCATTGAGGCGTTCGAGCGGATGGTCGCCCAGGGCTTGCTGGTGTCCAAGCAGGGGGCAGGTTTCAGGGTGGCCCAGCCGCCGCAGGCGCACGAAGGCCAGTGGTACGAAGGTGCTGAGCGGGAATGGGGGGCTTTCGCCGATAACCCATTGGGCGAGCTCAAGCTGGGTTGCGGCTGGTTGCCGGATGCCTGGCGCGAAAGCGATGACATCAGTTACGCGATTCGTGAAGTCACCCGTACCGACACCGCCGGGCTGTTCAACTACAGCCCCCCATTGGGTCTGCCGGCGTTGCGTGAGCAACTGCTCAAGCGCCTGGCCCAGGCGCATATTGCCAGCAGCGTTGACCGTATCCTCACCACCGCAGGCGCCAGCCATGCCCAGGACTTGCTGATACGCACACTGCTCAAGGCCGGTGATTGCGTGGTGGTCGAAACGCCGGGGTACGGCAACCTCTATCGGCAACTGGCATTCCACGGTGTGCAGTTGCTGGAAGTGCCGCGCACGCGGGGTGGCCCGGACATTCCTGCACTGGAAACCCTGCTGCAGCGGCATCGGCCCAAATGCCTGTTTATCAACAGCCTGTATCACAACCCGACCGGCTCCAGCCTGTGTCGCGAGGTGGCGGAGCGTTTATTGGCGCTGGCGCACCGCGAGAACTTCCTGATTATCGAAGAGGACGTGTTCGGCGACCTGCAACACGCCAGCTGCACGCGGCTGTCGGCAATGACCCATGATGATCGGGTGATCTACGTCGCGAGCTTTTCCAAGACCCTGAGCAGCGCCTTGCGCGTGGGCTATCTCAGTGCCAGCACGGCGATCATCACTCAATTGACGAGCCTCAAGACGTTGACCGGCTTCGGCACCTCGCGGTTTGCTGAAGCGGTGGTGGCCACGCTGCTGGCTAATGGCACCTATCGTAAGTGGGTGCAACGCTTGCGCAAGCGCTTGAGTATGGAAATGGCGGCGACCTTGCAAGTGCTGGAAGACGAGGAGTGGGAGGTGTTCGCCACTCCCGCCGGCGGTATGTTCTTGTGGGCGCGGCCTGGGCAGGCGGATCAATCACGGCTGCAGGCGTGTGCCCGGCGTCTCGGGGTGTTGTTATCGCCGGGTGCGTTGTTCAGCCCGACCAGCGAACCCAGTGAGTGGCTACGCATCAATGTGGCCTATGCTGCTGATCAACGGGCTTTGGCATTGTTCCGCGCCATGGGACCCGCCAGATCGACATCGATCATTCTGAAAACGACGAACCTGTAGCTTTTTGCCATTATTGTGGCGCCAACGACTTGTGCTCAGGGCCTTGTGGTTGCCAATCTCGCCGGTGTAAACCGGGCTCGATGGCAATTGCCATTGCAAGAGGATTCAAGTGCAATGATTTCGGCCGTGCAACGACAATTCGCCAACCTCGGTATGGCAAAAAAACTGGGCTTGGGCTTCACCCTCGTGCTGCTGTTGACGGCCTTGGTCGCGGCGATCGGCGTGTGGTCCCTGCAAACCGTTGGCCAGCGTTTCGAAGGCCTCAAGGTCATGTCGTCGCTCAACAGCGGCTTGCTCAAGGTGCGCCTGATCGAGCAGAACTATGCGTCGCATGCCGACCCCAAGGACGTCGACGCGCTGCATGAAAGTGTCGATGCCTTGGCGGCCCTCGCCGCCAGCCTCAAAGCCGAATCGGCCGCCAACGTGCCGGTCATGGCCGAGGTCGAACAGGCCCTGGCCGCTTATCGCAAGGCGTTCGATGAGTTTGTCGAATTGACCCAGACCAAGGACCTTGCGTTGGAAATGGCCAGTTGGTCGGTGTCCAGCGTGGCCAATAACCTCGACGTATTGCAGGCCGGGCTGGCAGACGACGGCGCTTATGGCCTTAAGGAAAGCCAGGGCAAGGAAGGTGCCGAGTTTATCGAGCAGGCGGGGCAGGTCAGCCAGGTGTCGCGGCTGATGCTGCAAGCCATGAACGAAGCTCACGTACGCCTGGACCAGAGCCGCAAGGCGGACCAGGACGACGCCGAGCAAGGCAAGATCGAGCAGGCTGACCAGGCGCTGGCTCAGGTTGAGCAACTGAAGACCTCGGTCAAGGACTCCGGCTACCAGACGGTGCTTAACGAAGTGGCTGGGCATATCGCCGCGTTCAGCGAGAAGCTCGGTGAGTACACCGGCCTGCTGGCGCAGGAGAAGGTGGTCTACACGCAATTGCATGATCGGGCCGAGCAAGTGGTCGGCCGGGTCAATCAGGCCTATGCCGCCGAAGACCTGTCGATGCAGGCGCAGTTGAAGAAAAGCGCGATGCTGATCATCGGCTCTTCGGCCCTGGCCTTGCTGGTGGGGTTGATTGCAGCGTGGGTGATTACCCGGTTGATCGTCGCGCCGCTGCGCAGTGTGATCGCCGTGGCCCAGCAGATTGCCGCCGGTGACTTGAGCGGGCGCATGGAGGTCAGCCGCCGCGATGAAATCGGCCAGTTGATGCAGGCAATGCAACAGATGGGCAACGGCCTGAGCCAGATGGTCAGCGGTCTGCAAGCCGGTATCGAGCAACTGGCCAGCTCGGCGCATTCCTTGTCCAGTGTGACAGAGCAGACCAACGTCGAAGTCAGCAGCCAGAAAGAAGAAACTGAGCAGGTTGCCACGGCGATGAACCAGATGACCGCCACCGTGCACGATGTGGCGCGCAACGCCGAGGAGGCTGCGCAGGCCGCACAGACGGCGGACGACAAAGTCGACAGTGGCCAACAGGTGGTGCGCCAGAGTTTGCAGCGCATCGAGTTGCTGGCCACCTCCAGCACACGCGCCAGCGCGAGCATCGAGAGCCTGAGCACCGAGATCCAGCATATCGGCACCGTGTTGAGTGTGATCAAAAGCGTGGCCGAACAGACCAACCTGCTGGCCCTCAACGCCGCTATCGAAGCCGCGCGTGCCGGCGAGCAGGGGCGCGGTTTTGCGGTGGTGGCCGATGAGGTGCGGGCCTTGGCCAAGCGCACCCAGCAATCCACCGAAGAGATCGAGCGGCTGGTCAGCACCTTGCGCAGCGCGGCACAGTCATCGGTGCAGCAGATCCAGCAAAGCGGTGAGCTGGTGAAACTGGCGGTAAGTGATGCGCTGGAAACCGAAAGTGCCCTGGGCAGCATCGCGGTGGCGGTGTCGTTGATTCAGCAGATGAACCAGCAGATTGCTGCAGCGGCCGAGCAACAAAGTTCGGTGGCCGAAGAGATCAACCGCAGCGTCACCAGTATCCGTGCCAGTGCCGATCAGTCGGCGCTGAGCATGCAGGGCAACGCCGCGTCGAGTATTCAACTGGCGCAGTTGGGGGCCGAGCTCAAGGGGATGGTGGGGCACTTCCGCCTGTGATCACCGCGCCTGCGCAGCGATCACAGGGGAGGGTGGTCAGGCGTGGTTGGCGAGAAAGGTCAGCAGGGCTTCGTTGACGAAGTCCGGGTTTTCCCTGGCGCTGATATGCCCGGCTTGCGGGATCAGGATCAGGCTGCAACCAATCAGTTCGGCCATTTCCTCGGACTCGGCGGGTGGGCGCGGTTTGTCCTGTTCGCCGCACATCACCAGTGTGGTGTCGGCGTCCAGGCGTGGCAACTGCTCCAGCACAGCCTCGCGGCTGAAGATCAAGCGGCCCAGGGGCACGATGCTCTCCAGTAGGCGCTCTTTGGAGTAGCCCTGCAATTGTTTGCGGAAGTCCTGGTACAGCGCGGATTCGCGGTCGATGTTCGGGCGGAAGAAGATCGGTGCGATCACGTCCAATAAAGGCTCAGGGATGGCGCCGGCATCTTCAATCATCTTGAACAGTGAGAAATAGTACTGGCGCGTGGCCTCGGGCTCGGCGCCCAGGTACGTGTCCATCAGCACCAGGCTGTTGATCCGCTCGGGTGCCCGCAGTGCCAGGCGTGCGCCCCACATGCCGCCGACCGAGAGCCCCACCAGGTTGATCTGTGCGATGTCCAGATGGTCCAGCAGGGCCAGGGTCTGGCGCGCAAGGTCGTCGAGGGAGTGAGTTTGCGTCGGCAACGGGCCTGATTCGCCATGCCCCCATAGCTCGGGCACGATCACACGGTACTGTTGCGAAAGGGCTTCGATCTGCGGCGCCCACATGTCGCGGTCCCACAGGTAACTTGAGCCCAATAGGACGACAGGGCCGGAACCCTGGTCGACGTAGTGCAGCGGTTGTCCATCAATGACGGCGACAGGCATAGCAGGCCTCTGACTTCATGGAGTGAGGGGCACTTTTTTACGCTAGTCGGGGGCGGGGGGATAGGTGCAAAGTGATGGCATGTGGTGAACTGTGTTCGCCAGATGGGCAGCGAGGGAGCTTGCTCCCGCTGGCGGCCTGGCAGACGACGGCCATCTAACGGTTAGGCCGCGATCCAAATGTGGGAGGGGGCTTGCTCCCGATAGCGGTGTGTCAGTCGATTCATCAGGTGACTGATTCAGTGCCATCGGGGCCTCGGTATCTACACAATTCTGGGTATGGCGCAGGACCTGTGGCGAGGGAGCTTGCTCCCGCTGACGGCCTGATAGCCCACCGCCATCTAACGGTTAGGCCGCGATCCCAATGTGGGAGGGGGCTTGCTCCCGATAGCGGTGTGTGAGTCGATTCATCAGGTGACTGATTCAGCGCCATCGGGGCTTCGGTATCTACACAATTCTGGGGATGA
>NZ_LKEG01000027.1:0-197 GCF_001645105.1 Pseudomonas marginalis | reverse complement strand
CCTGCCGGTTTACCCCCCAAATCCCTGTCGAATTCCGGCCAGCGTGTTTGACGGGGCGCCTGAGATCAAAAGCGAGATCAAGAGCAAGATCAAGAGCGGCTCGCTTCGCATCGTGGCCCCCGGTGTCAGGGTAGTTGTCGTGTCCTCCGCTTTTTAAAAGTATTCCGGGGGCGGCAAGAGTAAGGTCATGCCTTTCT
>NZ_LKEG01000026.1:475223-487144 GCF_001645105.1 Pseudomonas marginalis | reverse complement strand
ATGCACATGTTTCAACCGACCGGGTAATCAAGGCTGCCAAAACGAAAAGACCTTGAAAGGGATGGCCGTAAGGGCGGAACCCACAGCGGCCGTTACCGCAGCAACGGATATGTACCCGGTCTGATCCAACATCCAGGTCGGCGGTCAGGCCGCCAGCGGGAGCAAGCTCCCTCGCCACAGGGCCAGCACCGTACCCAGAGTTATCAGGCCAACGGGCAAACCCTCATTGCGCATTGATGTAATGAAACTGCGCCTGGGTTTTCTCGACCGCCGCACGCACCGTGTCCTTCTGCGCCTCAGTGCCCGAGTAGTAAATCTGCATCCCCTTCAAATCCTGCCCTTCGACTGCTTTGCCGATCACCGCAACATCAACCGGCGTGCCGGCACCGATAATCAAAAAGAACACATCGCCCAAGCGTTTGGCATCAAGCAGCTCTCCCCTGAGGCGAGCAGCGTTTTGCTCACCCGCCATGGAAATCGCCAGGGTATCGCCGAACATCCCGCTTTTGGGGATGCTCATCGTGTGCAAACGGAGTTTGTCCGACCCGGCCGGCATCGACGCGACATACGCGGTGGCGGCCTCGTCAAGAATCTGCTTTTCAGATTTACCCTGGGTGGCACAACCGGCGAGCGTGGCGACGAGGGCGAACGCGAGAAATAATTTCACTGTGTATTCCTTGTGATAAAGCGATCCATTGGCTGCGCATCATAGGAGCCCCACCGCCAAAGAGCCACCGTTGGCTTCACGGCCTCCCGTTCAACCTCGCGATCGACTACCATACCGCGCCGGTTCCCAACGGGACTAATAGGGAATCCGAAGCGCGGTCCCCCCGCGTCAATCGGAACTGCCCCCGCAACTGTAGGTGCTGAGCCTGCTCCTCGATGCCACTGGACCTTGTCCGGGAAGGCCGGAGCGTGGCGACGACGCATCAGTCAGGAGACCTGCCGGCTCAAGCTCAATCACTAACCGGCGGGGTGTCCGGGAAGGACATTCTTGCCTGTCTCTACCACAGCGCTCGAGGGTGTATTTCCGAACCGTACCTCCCCAGTTGCACGTACGGTTCACTCGGAGATCGTCCCATGCTGCCACGCGTTACCGCCCTGCTCACCGGCATTGGCTTCTGTGCCCTGGCCCACGCCGCGCCCACCCACTACCCACTCACCGTGGAAAACTGCGGCAGTAGCCTCACCTTCCAGCAGGCGCCGGCGCGCAGCGTGACCATCGGCCAAGCCGCTACCGAGATGCTCTACGCCTTGGGCGTGGGCGATAAAGTGGTCGGCACTTCGCTGTGGTTCAACAGCGTGTTACCGCAGTACAAGGCACAGAACGACCGCATCGAGCGCCTGGCCAACAACGAGCCGAGCTTCGAAGCCGTGATCGCCAAACGCCCGCAATTGGTGGCCGCCGAGCTGGAATGGGTGGTCGGGCCGCAGGGCGTGGTCGGCACCCGCGAGCAATTCCATGAACTGAAGATCCCCACCTACCTGCTGCCCTCCGACTGCGAAGGCAAGGACAACCTGGTGGGCGCCGACGGCACGCGGCTGGAGCCGTTCCGTATCGAGAGCATTTATAAAAGCATCAGCCAGCTGGCGCAGATCTTCGACGTACAGGATCGCGGCCAGCAGTTGAACGACGAACTCAAGGCGCGCCTGGCCAAATCCGTCGCCACCGTGCAGAGCAAAGGCCTCAAGCAGGCCAGCGCGTTGGTGTGGTTCTCCAGCTCGGAGATGGCCAGCGACCCGTACGTGGCCGGCCACAAAGGCATTCCCCAGTTCATGCTGCAAACCCTCGGCCTGTCCAACGTGGTGCAGTCCGATGAAGAGTGGCCCGCCGTCGGCTGGGAAACCATTGCCAAGGCCAACCCGACCTTCCTGGTGATCGCCCGCATGGACCGTCGCCGCTACCCCGCCGACGACCATGAAAAGAAACTCGCCTTCCTGCGCAGCGACCCGGTGACCCGCAACATGGACGCGGTAAAAAACAACCGCATTATCATCCTCGACGCCCTGGCGTTGCAGGCCAGCATCCGCATGTTCGACGGCCTTGAACAACTGGCCACGGCCATCGACGGCTACGACCTGCCAAAATGATGCGCACCCTATTCGCCCTGGCATTGCTGCTGATCGCCGTACTCGCCGGCGTGGCCATCGGCGAAACCGCCATTTCGCCGCAGGTCGTGCTCCAGGTGCTCGCCAACAAACTGTGGGCGGCCGGCTACGTGCTCGACCCCATCGATGAAGGCGTGGTGTGGAACTACCGCCTCACTCGCGCACTGGTCGCCGCCGCCTGCGGTGCGGGGTTGGCGACGTGCGGGGTGATCCTGCAATCACTGTTGCGCAACCCGCTGGCCGATCCGTACCTGCTGGGCATCAGCGCCGGCGCATCGACCGGCGCGGTATTGGTGGCGTTGATGGGCGTGGGCGGCGGGTTGATTTCGTTGTCGGCCGGCGCGTTTGTCGGTGCGATGGCGGCGTTTGCGCTGGTGATCCTGCTGGCGCGTGCCAGCGGATCGGCCAGCGGCACCGGCCAGATCATCCTCGCGGGCATTGCCGGTTCGCAGTTGTTCAATGCGCTCACCGCGTTCCTGATCACCAAATCGGCCAGTTCCGAACAGGCACGCGGCATCCTGTTTTGGCTACTGGGCAACCTCAGCGGCGTGCGCTGGCCGTCGGTGTGGCTGGCGGTGCCGGTGGCGGTCGTGGGTTTGGCCGTGTGCCTGTGGCACCGTCGGGCGCTGGATGCGTTTACCTTTGGCAGCGACTCGGCAGCGTCCCTCGGCATTCCGGTGCGCCGGGTGCAGTTTGTGCTGGTGGGCTGCGCGGCCCTGGTGACGGCAGTGATGGTGTCGATTGTCGGCTCCATCGGCTTTGTCGGGCTGGTGATTCCGCATGCTGTGCGCCTGCTGCTCGGCACCGGGCATTCGCGCCTGCTGCCGGCAAGCGCCTTGGGTGGCGCATTGTTTTTGATTGCGGCGGACGTGCTGTCACGCACGCTGATCAAGGGCCAGGTGATTCCCGTTGGCGTGGTCACGGCGCTGGTGGGCGCGCCGGTGTTTGCGCTGATCCTGATCGGCCGGAGGAACGCGCGATGACGGTTCTGAGCTGCACCGGGCTGGGTTTCAAGGTGCGCGAGGCCGAGCTGCTGCGCGACATTCATCTGGACGTACACCTGGGCGAAACCCTCGGCATCGTCGGCCCGAACGGCTCGGGCAAATCGACCTTGCTCAAACTGCTGGCCGGCCTGCGTACACCCGCGTCCGGCGAAGTGTTACTGGGCGGCCGGCGCCTGGGCAGCCTGTCACGCCGTGCCATCGCGCAGCAACTGGCGGTGGTGGAACAACAGGCCGACACCGACGACGCCATCCGCGTGTTCGACGCCGTGGCGCTGGGCCGTACGCCGTGGTTGTCGGCGTTGAGCCCGTGGTCCTTGGATGACGACGCCATCGTGAACCAGGCCTTGCATGACGTCGACGCCACCCACCTGAGTCGGCGCGCCTGGCGCAGCCTCTCGGGCGGTGAACGCCAACGCGTGCACATCGCCCGTGCATTGGCGCAACGGCCGCAGATCCTGTTGTTGGATGAGCCGACCAATCACCTGGATATCCAGCATCAACTGGGGATTTTGAAGGGCGTGCAACGGTTGCCTGTCACCACCTTGATTGCCCTGCATGACCTGAACCAGTCGCTGACCTGTGACCGCTTGGCGGTGCTGGACCACGGGCGGTTGGTGGCGCTGGGCAAACCCCTGGATGTGCTGACGCCACAGCGGTTGCAGGAGACGTTTGGGGTGCAGGCGCACTACCTGACAGACCCGTTTGATGGGGCGCAAATCCTGCGGCTACGCCCGATCTAAAGCCGGAGTAAAGCGTTACTGTAGTGAGCGGGCTTGCACCGCGCTGGGCTGCGCAGCAGCCACAATAAGGCCGCTGCATTCCTCCAGGTCGAACCGGGGCGTATGGCTTCAGGGGGCTGCTTCGCAGCCCAGCGCGGGGCAAGCCCGCTCACTACAACAAGCCCCCCCGGAGCATTGGTCTATAAAGCCCTGTGCATATGCGTCGTCCGCCACACCGGGTCTGCTTCCACATCCACGACCTCAAACCCCTGCCGAACCCAAAATTCAATTGCGCCCGGCAAAAACGGATGGGTATGCAAGTACATCACCTCCACCCGATCGGCTTTCGCCATCGCTTCCAACGCACGGTACAACTGCCCCGCCAAGCCAAAACGGCGAAACGCTGGTGCTACAAACAAACGCACTACTTCCACCGTCTTGCGGCCTTGGTAATTCAACTGCGGAAAACGCATGTCATAGGGCAGATAACCCATGGCAGCGACGATTTGGCCCTCATCGCGCGCGATAAGAAAACGCCCATCGCCCTGCAGATAAACCGCCTCGAACCGCGCCAGGTCCGCCGGCATCCCTGTGGCGCCGAGCGTGGGAAACAGCTCGGCACGGGCGTGCAGCACAAACCTCAGCACCTCGGGGATATCCGCCGCCGTGACCGTCTGAATAATGGGACTTGTGCTCATGCAACCTCTATCTGCGTAATCCCTACCACCTGCGCCTGCTCCAGAATTTGCTCCGGCAGCGCATCCGCAGGCGGCAGGATCAAGCCATTTTCCGCATCGCCAAAATGCAACTGCAGCAGGTGCAACGCCGCCTCGTGTACCCGCAACTCAGGCTGGTTGAGTTCGAATGCATGGGTGCGGGGTTCGCCGTTGAACTGATAGTTGATGGTGTATTCGCGCATGGGGGGTCCTTGTTATGGGAGAGAGGCAACTGATTAGCCGGATCAGATCACCAAGTTTCAAGCTCCCAACCCGCTCTTGGCAAAGATAGCCAGGTTACTCGTTCAGACAATTCCCGGAGGCAAAAAAAGTAAAACCCAATATCCTGGACCACCATTAAGCTGCTGGAAGTCACGCAAACGTATCAGTCAAATGAGTGAGTCGAGAGTGATAAATATGAATGAACTACCGGGCCCCGGCGCCCGACAGAATGATAAAAACCGCAAGACCATCCAGACCACCGTCGCGGCAAGAAACCTGGCAGGCGCGGCAAACAACACCAAGTGGAACGAACTGATTACACACATGCGCCAGCGCTCGGAGTGGGTACCTTCGTATCGCTCAAAATGCATCACAGGCCATATCTCGGGATGGGATGTGGAATGGTTTTACCACCTGCCGTTCCCTTTTGCGTATGTCGAATGGCTCGACATCGGCGTGTGGCAAGAGGCGCCTTCGTTGGGCGTATTACTGCCACGAACGTATATTGACCATACCGACGAAATCTCTCAGGTTGTCTCGCAGATAGGCTTCGAATTTGAAGTGAAGGCCGATGTGCTGAGAATATGGGGCTACCTTCCAAAATCCTACGATGACTTTCCGCCAGCATAACGTACAGCGGCGGATTCTACGGCGACGCCGCTTCAGCCACCCTCACTGTAGTGAGCGGGCTTGCCCCGCGCTGGGTGGCGAAGCCGCCCCAAACCCAGGCGCCTCGGTGTGTCTGGGCTACCGTTGCGACCCTGGCGCGGGGCAAGCCCGCTCACCACAAGTTACAGTCGGCATGGCAGGTTGAATGATCATCCCGCCGTCATCCCCAGTCGGGCACTGATCCACTGGCGGCTATAAGCAAGCACGCTCCCCCCCATCGCCACCGGAAAATGAATAAACCCATGCGCCGCCTCCGGCAACAGGTGCGCCTCAGCGCCAGGCCACCGCTCAGCGATCAACAGCGTGTCATCCTTCAACGGGTCCAACTCCCCCACAAACATCAACGCCGGCGGCAGGCCCTCGAAGTCGCCATACAACGGTGACAACGGCGGCTGGCGACGCTCCTCATCGCTCAACCCCGGCGTCAGCCTGCGCAGTGCCTCGACCATGCCCGGCCCGTCTAGCAACAACGTGTGCGGCCCCGCCGTGCGCACGCTCGGGGTACCGGTCAGGTCGTAGACGCCGTAATACAGCACCGCTGCGCTCACCCGCTTGAGCACGTCCGGCCATTGCTTCAACGCCAGCAACGTCGCCGCCGCCAAATGCCCACCGGCCGATTCACCGACGACGATCACCGGCAAGTCGGCAAATTCATCGGTGGTCAGCAACCAGCGCGCGGCCGCCAGGCAGTCGTCCATCAGGCCCTCGACCGGCGTGTCGACTGCCAGCCGATAGTCCACCGACACCACCGTCACGTCGCAGGCGTTGACCATGCCGAGGTTGAGGTCGTCGTTCATCTGCGCATTGCCGATCACCCAGCCGCCGCCGTGGATGTCCAGCACCACGCCCTTGGGCTTGCCGCTCGGCCGCAGGATGCGCACCGGGACTGACCCCACGAGTCGGGTCTCAGCCACCGGCGCCCGCTTGATCTTTTGACTGGCGCGCAACAACGCCTGGATCAGGCGCGGCGTAACGCGATTGCGGATTTTAAAACGTGGCATCCACGCGAGTTTCTGGTTGAAACGGCGCATCTCGGCCCGTTCAGGCTCACTGGCGGGCCAGGGTGTGTAGGCCATCACCGGTTATTCCGCAGGATCGAGAAATTCAGCGCTGCCGCCACACACAGCCACGCCAGGTAAGGGAACAGGATCAAGCCGGTGATCAGGTCCAGGCGCACCGCCAGCACCACCATCGCCGCCACGGTCACCCACAGCACCGCGATAATCACCATCCCCGCCAGTAAGCGATGGGCGCCGAAGAACACCGGCGTCCACAGCGTATTCAACGCGATCTGCGCCGCCCACAGGGCCAACACCATTTGACTGCCTGGGATAAGGCTCAGGCGATAACCGGCCCAGGCCAGCAATAGGTAGATGATCGTCCATGCCACCGGGAACAGCCAATTGGGTGGGGTGAAGCTGGGCTTGACCAGGGATTCGTACCAGGCGCCGGGTTTGAAGATGACGCCGGTACTGGCAGCGGCGGCGCAGGCGAGCAGGAAGATGAAGAAGGTCATGGTCGGTCCTTGGCTGGGCATTTCAAGCTTGGACGCGCAGGACACGGGTAAAAGTTCACTGCCATTCAGGGCATCACGATGTTCAGCCAAGGCCACCGCGTTTGATAACTGCGGGCCTTCTGCAGGAACAACTCCCGCTCCGGATGCAGCGGGTTGATGCGCAGCACACCCTGCTCCACATCCTCCAAACCATACGGCGCATACACCTCACCCGTCGCAATCTCC
Organism: Pseudomonas marginalis; assembly: GCF_001645105.1. Taxonomy (GTDB): domain Bacteria; phylum Pseudomonadota; class Gammaproteobacteria; order Pseudomonadales; family Pseudomonadaceae; genus Aquipseudomonas; species Aquipseudomonas petroselini. Next base: position 479,964 of record NZ_LKEG01000026.1, on the reverse strand, counting down.
AAGCCGATGCACGTACCCGCCACCAGGTAACGATCAATCCCCTGCTTGGCCGTGTGCAACTGCGGATACGGCCGACCAAACCGCTGGCCATACCACAGATGAACCCGCGCCTGGTTCTTCACTTCAACATTCACGCCCAGGTCCTGGAACAGCACCTCGGCCGCGCGGATCACCGCATCCTCAGCCTCGTAGGACAGGTCCGTATCGAAGTAGAAAACGTCGTAGTCCTTTACGCCCTGGTCAGCAGGCAGGTTCGACTGATGATTCCACACCGCCTGGAACAGGCAGCCCGCCGTGAGAAAGCACTGGTCCACGCCAAGGTCGGGCAGGCGCGCGGTAATCTCGGCATTGATGGGGTTGGCCATGGCCAGGTTGAGCAAAGCGTCGACGGTCAATGTCATGCGCATTNTGACCTTCCCCGCCGCTCCCTTTGTGGCGAGGGCGCTTGCTCCCGTTGGGGCGCGAAGCGGCCCTCATCGGCGTCCGTGTTTTGCCTGATAACCCGCGTCAGCCGGTTTTGAGACTGCTGCGCAGCCCACCGGGAGCAAGCGCCCTCGCCACCAGGAGGACCGACCGATGATCAAGCCTTCAACTCACCCGCACGGTGAGTCGCCGCGTCATCGTAAACCACATACAACGACTCGGCGACCTGGCTTTTGATGGCCTTGGTCGACTCAAGACCCAGCACAAAACCCTCGGCTTTACCGCCGGCACGGTTGAGTTCTTCAGGGGTGGCGGCGCCGGTGATGGCGTCGAAAAGCTTGGTGGCGTGGGGGCCTACGCCTTTGGGCAGGCTGATCTGGTCGATGGACATGGGCGATACCTTAAAAGAGAGAGATCGGTAGCGCGTGGAACCACTGCCGGGGGTGGCATGGTAGACCGGCTGGAACAGAAAGGGGCGGCTTTTGATTAACCTGCGCTCAGGGCGCCGACTTGAACCGGCCTTGAAACGCGATGCGCAGGCATGCCCAGGCGATATAGCCCACGATCACCACCTCGAACACGCCGATGAGCAGGTTGAATGAAAAGGTGACGGGTTGCTCCGCCCAATAAAAGGTCGTTGCACGGGATCGAAAACCACTGACCCGCAGTCGCCCCGTGAACAGCGCGGGCACCAGTGCGAAGAGCTGCGACAGCTCCAACACCGCCAAAAACGCACCCAGCAGGCCCAGCAGACCGCGTGCGGGCATGCCAACAGCCTCGGTCGACTCCGCTGAAGGCGCAGGCTCTTTTGCTTTTTGCGCGCGGGCGACCTTGGCCGGGGATCGCGCAGGCCTATAAGGCGGTTTGCGCGGCGCCGACGCATCGATCACGTCGGTGGGCACCGCCATGTTCAGGTAGCCGGCCAATTCCGCCAGCCACCGCTCGGTGCGCGGGCTGCCCGGTACCACCGGAACATTGTCGGGGGTCAAGCGGTGCTCGGTGCCATCGCGCATCACCAACCACAGCTGGGTGTAGATCGGCTTCGCCTGTGGGCGGCGGCGCAGTTCGAGGACGTGTGGGTGATCGAGTCGAAACGCCTGACACACCCGCTCGCGGCGCCCAAAGGCATTGCGGGTCAGGCGTTGCCCCTCCCCGTCGTGTCGCGACAAACGCAAGGTCTCGCGAATGCCGGTGTACACCATCAGGAACAGCCCCATGGCCGGCATCAGCAGCAACGCGAGCACGATCAGCAGCGAGGACAGCGGGTGCAGGCCCACCAGCGGCAAATAGCCCTCGATGATCCCGCACACCACGAACACCACCGGCACGCTCAAGGCCAGCCCGCCTACCCACCACACGACAGCACTCTGCACAGGGTTGTGCGAGTGGATGAGCAAATCATCCTGCACCGTTCGCTCGAACCGATGGCCAATCCACATGCCGCTCTCCTGATGTGCGTGCGTGGCCCCGGATGATACGTGAGCGCGCCCATTTGTTTCATGACCCTCCCCACAAAACCGTGATATCGATAAGCTTGATCCCCCACCCGCCGCGCAGGCCCCGCACCATGACCCTCTCTCCCGACTTCACCCCCTGGGCCTCCCTGCTCGGCGGCGCACTGATCGGCCTCAGCGCCGGCCTGTTCATCCTGCTCAACGGCCGCATCGCCGGCATCAGCGGCCTGCTCGGCAGCCTGCTGGCCAAACGCGGCGAAGGGCGCGCTGAAAAAGGCCTGTTCCTGCTCGGCCTGCTCGCCTCGCCCTGGCTCTGGTCACTGTTCGGCACCCTGCCCAGCGCGTCGGTCCAGGCCGGTGGCGCTGCGTTGGTGCTGGCGGGGCTGCTGGTCGGCATCGGCACACGCTACGGCGCCGGGTGCACCAGTGGGCATGGGATCTGCGGGCTGTCGCGCTTGTCGTTGCGCTCGCTGGTGGCGGTGGGTTGCTTCATGGGCAGCGGGTTTGCCGCTGTCTACGTGACTCGCCACCTGCTAGGAGCTTGAGCATGCGCAAACTGACCGCATTAATCGCAGGCCTGATCTTCGGCCTGGGGCTGTACCTCAGCGGCATGACCAACCCGGCAAAGGTGCTGGGGTTTCTCGACCTGGCCGGTGAATGGGACCCTTCCCTGGCGCTCGTCATGCTCGGTGCGCTCGTGGTCAGCAGCGTGTTCTTCTACTCCGCCAGGCACCGACGCACCTCGTTACTGGGCGCGCCGATGCAGATGCCGACCCACCGCACAATCGACCGGCGGCTGGTGCTCGGCAGCGTGGTGTTCGGGGTTGGCTGGGGGATCGCCGGGTTGTGTCCGGGGCCTGCAGTGGCATTGTTGCTGACAGGACAATGGCAGGTGGGGGTGTTCGTGCTGGCGATGGGGGTGGGAATGTGGGTGTTTGAAGGAATGGAGTCGCGCAGGTCGGCCAAGGCTTGATACGCGGGCAAGACGTTCTGCTTTATCTCACCCCGCCCCCGGCCTACATTGAACGCCTCATGGATCAATACCGAGGTCAACATTCATGGCACGCATAGTCAGGATTCACGCCTACGGCGACGCCAGCGTCTTGAAACTGGAAGACGTGGACGTCCCCGCCCCTGCAGCCGATGAAGTGCAAATCGACGTCAAAGCCTTCGGCCTCAACCGCGCCGAAGTGATGTTCCGCAACCACGCCTACCTGCAGGAAGCCGAATTCCCCAGCCGCCTGGGCTACGAAGCAGCCGGCGTGGTGATCGCAGTCGGCGCCGATGTCACCGACATTCAAGTGGGCGACGCCGTCAGCGTCATCCCACCGCTCGGCATCGCCCGCTGGGGCACCTACGGCGAAGTGGCCAACGTGCCCGCCCACCTCACCGTCAAACACCCGCAAACCCTCAGCTTCGTGCAAGCCGCCGCGTCTTGGATGCAATACGTCACCGCCTGGGGCGCGCTGGTGGAACAGGCCAAACTGACCCAGGGCGACGTGGTGTTGGTGACTGCCGCCTCCAGCAGCGTCGGCCTGGCCGCCTTCCAGATCGCCCGCAGCGTCGGCGCCACCGCCATCGCCGTGACCCGCACCCGTGCGAAAAAACAGGCGCTGCTGGATGCCGGCGCGGCCCATGTGATCGTCAGCGATGAAGAGGATCTGGTCGAACGCGTGATGCAATTGACCGACGGCCAAGGCGCCCGCGTGGTGTTCGACCCCATCGGCGGGCCGGGCTTTGAAGCGCTCACCCAGAGCATGGCCAGGGGCGGGATATTGCTGGAGTACGGCGCGCTGAGTTCGGAGCCGACACCGTTTCCATTGTTTACCGTGCTGGGCAAATGTTTGACGCTCAAGGGGTATCTCTACGCCGAGATCGTGGCTGACCCGCTGGTGTTGGCGCGGGCCAAGGCGTTTATTTTGGAGGGGCTGGCGTCGGGGGCGTTGTCGCCGGTGATTGCGAAGACGTTTGGGTTGGATGAAGTGCAGGAGGCGCATCGGTTTTTGGAGGCGAACCAGCAGGTTGGGAAGGTGGTGGTGACGGTGTGAGGGCGGTGTCCTAGGACAATTCCCAAAGCTGGGGGATGGGTTGCCCGATTGCCTACGCGTGCGTCAGAATCCGCCGGCTTGTGCGCTGGGGTGGTCGAATCTAAGGTGGCGCGGTCGCTGAATTTCTCGGTGATCGGGTTTAGTAGCCCGGATCGGTTATCTAAATGTGCATGAGCTTCATCAGTCAGACATCGCGTCTGTGCTTGATGGCGGCTGTGCGCAGGGCGTCCTCGGACGCGCCGGCTTTAGATATCCACCGGTCTACTAACCTGCGTACAGCTGCCACCCACTCGTTTAGTAGCGGGGATGTGGCGGCATAAGCCAGGATATCTTTTATGTCTAAGGTCATACCGGATTCAACCGCGCTTTTCTGCGTTGCTCCAGACGCCAGCAATGAAGCCCTCGTTACCAATAGCTACGAGACCTTCGCCTCGGTCAGCACCCTTCTGCTCGACCTCTCCGAAAGCCTGAGTGGCAAACAGCGTGACGTCGCGCTGGCAATTCACCAACTGAGTGAATTGGGCGTGTTACTCACAGCCAAGCTTCTTGATCGTGAGGCCCCCTCCGCTGGCTGATCATAGCTATCCAGAAGGCGAGGCGGATCAGTCGCTGAGTCATAGTACGAAAAAAGGAGGACGGATTGATCCATGAAGAATCGTTTCGTCCCCTTTTCAATGGTCTCAAAACGGCCTTTCATGAATGGCTACTCTCGGCCAGAAGCAGCCGATAGGATTAGACTACATCGAAGTCCTGTCAGAGATTATTTGTATGCTGATTGAGTGCCACAGGTGCAGCCAAGGTTACGTTCGACCAATT
>NZ_LKEG01000026.1:461857-475218 GCF_001645105.1 Pseudomonas marginalis | reverse complement strand
CGCAGTTGTTTATGGTCAGAATTGGAGCCACAGTGAAAAATTCGTTACCGCTTACATTTCTGTCAAATGTCCGCTTTGGGTCGATCGCAGCTCTGTCTGCCAGGTTGCTATCGGCCAATAGGGGTATCTCGCGATGCTCAGAAAATGAGGGAAGTTTTACGTATTACATGTATTGGTTGATATGATTGCCAATTAATACCATAAGGGATAATGGACTATGAGCGGCGACAACACGTTACTACAGGGACTCTATTATCCTTTTTCACGCTGCATGGACAGCTGTGCGCTGAAACAATTGATGCTGGTATTCGACAGTGTGACTTTTCTGGAACCCGTCAAAGACGCGAAGTGGCGCGCCGGATTGTTTCGGAACCTTGAAACTAATGAGGATCCACGGTTTTCTAAATATCGGATTTTGGAGCATGACCTCAAAACTCTAGAGCAGGAAGGGGCGCTATCCTTCGTCGATCCGCAAAGCCTTGCTGCTTTTAAGAGACCAGAGACGTCGCTTGCGGCCATCAGTGATCTTGAGGATCCGCTGTGGTGCAAAATGGCAAGTAATCCATCTGTGTTCGGCCTGCCACACCAGAGACAAGCCGATACACAACAGCCGACTTGGCAGATGTTTGCACAGAAAATCCCGATGGAATTTCGCCATTTCTTGGGTACCGACACAGCAAGAAAACATCTTATTAACGAGGCCGACGACCATTACGCGTGGACCTTGTCATACGCGGCGGGCTCCGCAGCAACCTTGAATTTTCATTTGGCGGCCGCGGCGGATCTCGGGCTGTCTCCCATTACTGACAGCGAGTTGCATCACAGACTATTGTTGCGCAAGGCAACCCGTGCTTTAACGCCCGATAGCGAGTGGACGGATCCAGTTTCCACCCAATTGTCCCAATCAGCAACCAGTACCGCGGTAAAACTTCTTGAATCACTCATGCCGCATCAGGCACTTGAATCCGCGAGTTTTGATAAAATTCTTCGCTTCCGCGAGAACACGCGTGGTGATCGTGCCGCACTCGTCAATGAATTGACCGCCCGCCTTACACAGATATCCAATACGACTTCCTATGCTGAATTATCCCGTAGCCAAATAGCGTTGAGTATAGAAATTTCAAAAGAAGTCAGAGAGTACCAAGCAGCTATCGGCGCTGCTCGCGACAAACTTTGGCCGAACTTGGTTAAAGGGCTTGGCCTCACATTTGCAACCGGTACTTCGGCAGCACTTCTTTATGAGTACCTCCTCGGGGGGCCAATGGGCGTGCTTACGGGAGCATTAAGTGGAGTTGCTTACTCAAGCCTGGCGCACATGCTGGACTCACGTGCTGAAAAACGGCAGGCCGTACGGGCCACCAGCCCTTCTATCGCTTATCTTTCAAGGGTTTCGCAACTAAAATAAGCTTGCGCTCGTAGTTGGCGGATTCCGCGCCAAGCGGAAAGCGGCCGGTATCTTGAGTAAAAAAGGGGATCGATCTATTTGATTAAATCGGTCTCCTTCTACTGTTGTTCGATTGCTGCCTGTCGCAAAGGGGCAGCAACCCGCCAGCAGCGGACATTAGCCGCTCGATGGATAAGCTGAATGCGTCGAGTGTCGACCAAGCCTCCTCAATGCCATTTCAGGATCGCGTCCGGCAATCCTGATGATGGGCAATATAAGTTTATTGAAACTTCGCTTTCCGATGATGAGCTGGACGTAGCCGCCTATTTCTACACTCCAGCCTGCCTCATCCGTGTGCCTTGCGTTTTTTCTTAGCAGCAATTTTTCCTAGCCTTGATGACCTGCCTGCCACGGGCATCTGGACACCCTTCGCTATCCATCGCGTCACAATTTTCCCAAGGAGTTTGCCTCGACAGTCAGTAGTCCAACACGTGGAACAGTCACATGCCACCCTTAGCATTTGATTTTCTCGTTACGTACCCTGTTGACACCTACGCTGGTGTTAGTAGTGAATAACCACTTCGGATGAGCTACCACCACCGAGAAGGACCTTCGATATGCAGATGGCAGACCCTCACGAGGGGATGGTTTCATTTCAAAAAGCGTTGCAAGCTGGGATCTTGGACACAGGTCCAGTCCGAAATTTTGACAATTTGTTCAGTCATATCGACGAACCATCACTTGGAACGATCCGTTTAACGTACGTACGCCTCACTCAAGACTATCAATCAGTCATAGCATTTGTATCTTGTGTGATAAACGGCCAAGTAGACGGGATTCCCTGTGTTTCCGTGAGATACGCAGTGCCTAAGCACTTGCGAAATCAAGGACCTGCGAAGCAGCTTCTAAGAGATGTCATTAAAGAAAAAGTTTACCAAGCAGGGCAAATGGGCAATAGCAATTTGTTCATTAAGCACGCTGTAGATGTAGCAAATATCGAATCTCAAAGATTCGCAGAGGCTATCCTAAATATTCCTCGGGAGAGCATTACCAACGCGGCATCAGGTAGCTCAGCATTCCGATATACCGCGAAATTCGATACTTCAACCGGGCTAAAACTCTAATAACACTTGAGAAATTAAAACCCTTTGGAACCTACAGCTTACGATCTCCATGACTTTAACGCTGAGGGGAACCTATATACTCATGAGGAATGGCACATTGAGCAAAAAATCTTTACTTAGTTCCATACGAGTCGGCCATCGTGTTGCCGAGGATGAAAAAAATGAACTAGCCAACTACTTTGTAAAGACAGCGCAATGGAACGCACTAGCCAAGGGAGAAATTGATATTATTTACGGCGCAAAGGGAACAGGAAAAAGCGCCTTATACTCACTACTAACAAATAATGCCAACGACTTTCTAGTTAAAAACATTTTTTTGGTCGCCGCAGAGAACCCCTTAGGAGCATCCGCGTACCAAGGTTTAATTGACGACGACACCGACAACGAGACAGACCTTACGTACATATGGAAACTTTATATCCTTCAGTTGATTTCTGCTGAGCTTCGGGAAAACAACATTGCAACCGACGTTGCAACCACACTAATCGTTGCTCTGGAGACCGCAGGGCTTCTACCGAAGACATTCACACTGGCATCTCTCTTCGCGAGAGCAAAGAATTACATTAACAGCTTTGCTGATACCGACCCGACGGAGGTCGAATACAATATAGCGCTTGATGCTTCATCCGGCATGCCCACGGCAACAAGAAAAGCCAGCTATGCCCCTGCTGATAAAAAGGCTAAGCTTTCCAGTGTGCCTGTTAATGATCTTCTGAACTTTGCCAATCAAGGTCTCGTCGCTTCAAACAAAAAAATATGGCTTCTTTTCGACCGGCTAGACGTTTCTTTTTCGTCCTCCCCCGAATTGGAAAGGGCTGCACTACGCGCTTTATTTCGTGTATACGCCGACCTAAAGCCACTAGAAAATATTAAAGCAAAAATCTTTGTCCGAAAGGATATTTGGGAACGTATTACGGACGGAGGGTTTCGTGAGGCTAGCCATATAATAAAAACGGACACAATTGAATGGGATCGTGATGGGCTATTAAACCTAGTTGTAAACCGCCTTCTTAACAACCAATCTCTTGTCGACTATTTAAAAATAAACAAGCAAGCTATAATCAGTGATTTAAGCGAACAAGAGAAATTAATAAAAAGAATACTTCCTGACAAAGTAGATACGGGCAAAAACCCTGATTCCTTTGATTGGATAATTTCGCGAGTACAAGATGGTACCAGATATGCTGCGCCGCGAGAAATCATCCACATGCTTGAATGCCTAATCTCCAATCAAATAAAAAAACTTGAACAAGGTAAGTCGGAACCGGAGAATGAAATACTTTTTGATCGTGCTGTTTTCAAAGACTCATTAACAACCGTATCAAAAGTCAGATACGAACAGACACTGTGCGCCGAATACCCTGATCTAAAAAAATACACCGAACTTCTAAAGAACGAAAAATCCGAACAAAAAATTGAAACCTTGTCACGCATCTGGAAAGAGTCTTTAGAAAACTCTCAGATACTTGCCGATAAGCTGGTGGTAGCCGGTTTTTTTGAAGCACGCAATGAAAAAAATCTCCCCACCTACTGGGTACCATTTCTATACAGAGATGCACTAGACCTAGTACAGGGCAAAGCAGTGTAACTTTTTATATTGTGGGGCGAATTGCAGCCCCACTTTCAACCATCCTTTATGAGTCAGCCCTAGATGGCTTCATGGCAAGTCTGCAGTTCGGTGTACTGGAGTACTTGGAACAGGCTAGAAACTGGATAAGCCAAATCCGGGGTGATGCCACCTCAAGCGCACCGACCGATCCTAGTGGCGATGGCACCTTAGCCGCTAGCTGACGAGGCTATGCCATGAGAACGCTCCTATGACAGGCAGCTATGGGTCGGAAGTCGCCTGACCCGACCGGCGGCTTTTGGCCGTTAGCTACACCTCGCGAAAGGCAGCTTTGGGTTGAGCGGGGCCTGCATGCCAATCACTAGAAAATTCGTCCCCTCACCTCAGTCGTCGTAGGCATCCTGCTGGTAGTCATCTATCAGCGCCTGAGAAGCTCTCACCCCAACGCCAACGTTAACCCAGTCTCTTACGTTCTTCGCTGCACCATGGTATCCGGGGAACAGTGTTGTAGCATCGACGCCAAGTTGTGAGCAGAACTTCAACAGGTCAGGCGCTTGCTCAACTGGTAATGTCATCTTGATAAGTGGCCTTGCACTTCTAGCAATGCTACATATCTCTTCCACGTCTTCTAATGCTTCTGTCTGGAATGGGCTAAAGTCATCATTCTGTAAAGTGTGAGCAGTGAACAGTCCAGATTGAGCGGCTTGGTTTCTGCTGGTTCCACCCGGTGTTCTAATTATCTTAATTGTCTTCCAGCTGTCAGCAAACTTTGTGCTAAGTGCCCAAATAGCGATCCTAGGCATTTTTCTATCGTTTATCTCAAGGCTTACAGACGAGGCCGCGAAGTAGCAAGCTACAAAGCTTCTGTCAGTCCAGTCTAGGAGGCGAGTTGGCACATCGTAATGTTGTGCTGCTGCCATAATTTCATAGAGTTCCTTTGGGGGCCAAGGAAGGTAAGATCGAGGAATGAAATATTTGTTAGCAAACAATGTGCTCTTAACTTGTTCTGAATATCCCGGCACTGACAGCCCCGACCTTTCACAACCTTCTAGAAATTTCTTGATGACATCAAGCTCAAAATGTATCTGAGCAGCCGTTGAGTTATCGAACATTCTACCCGGTAACCCATAGCCGAAACTTCCCTCACCTTGCCGACATATTGAAGGTGTGAGCTTGTATTCGTCACTCGGCTGGCCTCTGAATATGTATGGCTCTTCATCCCACTGAGAGTTGAGAGGCGATATGTAATCAATCAGGTCACGCGCCAATTCGAAGTGTACTTCCGTCACGCTTCCCATTCTTCCCTAGCTCCACAGCCATTCGACGTTCCCAAGTGTACTGGCCTTTTGCTTGTCTGTTCAATTGAAGGAACGTCGCTACAGCTCCGACACCCTCGCACCAGTTGCCGTTGAGGCGCCACCCTGTCTGTTAAAGGTGGTTGCTCATGTCAACAACTCAACAATAATACAACGGTGTCTGACTGGATCGCTTCTCCATTCATGGCGCCAGCTCCCGCCGGCGGCGTGCGGCGGTATCTTCGACGGCGATAAACAAACCCTCAATCGTAGCGGGGGATAGCGCATGTGCGGCTTCCACCCCCTCCACGAAATCTTCTGCGCGCTCTTGGGCCAGTGCCAAGGCATGCACATCTGCTGCGCGGCCGAGGCGTGCCAGGTGGTTGGCGAGTTTGGTTCGGACCAGATCGGGCATGCTGACACCATTGCGCGAGAATACGACGCTCATTCTTTCACCCATTATTGTTGAGGTGAGGGATAACGCCAGGAAGGCGCTTCCTGATCGAATTAGCGGTCACTGCGTAAAACCACCGCTGTGGGGGTTGGTCTACCAGCGCAGGGGGGACTGGTTTTCACCGGCAAAAAAAAGCCCCCACACTGGCTTCAAGTGTAGGGGCTTTTTGAACATAAGCGGCGTTATTCGCATTCAGCGCTCTATATTCATCTTACAAAACTTCTATTTTTGTAACATTCAACTGATTGCGAAAAAAACGATCTCGCTCAGCAAACCATTCCTTTGCTTTTTCTTTTCCGGAATCTTGATTGGCTTGCTCTAAAGCGTATTTTGCTGACTTGTATCGCTCTACTTTATCCGAAGTAATGTAGCACAAGTGGCTTAAATCGCTGGCCGCAAACTTTTGCTCTTGCTCGATCAGTTGAAGGGCGCTTTTTCTGGCTAACTCAATGACATCCATTTTTTTTGTGAGAGCATTGAGTTTTAGCGTGGTGACGTTCTTCTCTATTTTCTCTGCTTCATCGTAGGCTTTTTTTACATCCGAGAGGTTCTGCAAAACGTCTCGGTATCTCTCAACCAGAAGGAAAGAAGTGTTAGCTATCGTACCTAGCGTCATACGCTGGGTACGACGATCAGTTTTTATCTTCCCTTTCTTATCTGTGTATTCCTTTATCGTCACGCCCGTTACTGACAGTGCGTACGCGCCGGTGCGGGCGATGGACTCAAGATGCCTCATGGTCTGAGGCCCGAGTTTTTCCCGCATAGCATGAACACGAGCTTGGACTGTAGCCAAGTCCGACTTTACTTGAACAACTTCCTTGAGTGCGGAGTCTTTTTGCTCCACTAGTGTTCGAAGGCGCTTAAGCCCTTCTTCATATTTCTTCTGATTCAGGTACTTAGTTCTGTCAGCGTTAAGCTTTGACGTACCGTCAAATTTGGTCTGGGCGCAATCGTTGCCAACAAGAGTAATGCTGTTATCTGTAAGCACAGCAACAAAGCCCCACTTGTGGCCCTCATTGCATAGCTTGTCATTGCTTTTCAGAAGACAGCACTTCACCTCATCGCTAAAAAAATAATCTCCAAGAATATGCTTATAATTTTTAGGTGATACTGGGTTTTCTTTTTTGAAGCCCGGAAGCGCCTCAATCTCAGAAATTGTATTGAATGTGCGGATCTCAACGGTTCTATCGAGTTTCTCGTGCATACGGATATGTACTCAGATATCAAGATTCTATTGCTAGACATCACCAGGCTGCGGAGCGCGCAGATTGATCATGACTAGATTTTTCGTAGTGCCGTTAAGCCCTGGTTGGAGGCGGAGCATGCTCTAGAGCAATGCGCCCAGTGGAGCTTTGAGGGCGGGTACCCATGTGCAAAACCACTGTTAATTAATACAGTATAGCCTATTTTTTTGGTCCAATATCTACCGCCAGGTGAGTCGAATCGAACTGCGCGTCATCTGGAGCAAACAAACCGAAAGCCGGCGTTTGATGGTCGAAATTGGGCTCTACCATTGCGGAGTCTCAGAAATGGGCGGCCTGTAAAGAACCCACCCACCTGACGTGCGCAACCACTGCGTCGGCAATCTGACTGCCTAACTTCTGCTCTAGCCCGCTTCGCCACACGCATGCTAAGTCGTCTGCGGCCGGCTGAAATGGCCCAACCGCTCACGCGGTCACTGGTCCCGCTTTCCGCACCAGAATAGAGCGCCAGTCCCATGGTGGTCCCATGGGGCTATTTTTTGGGCGACAGAAACCACAAACCCCCGACTTTCTCTAGGAAAATCAGGGGTTTGCGTTTTCATAATGTGGCGGTGAAGGAGAGATTCGAACCCTCATCACTTCAGGCGTCTACAGCGTCCGATTCAGCGTCTGCAATGACTGCTGTTGGCCGATTTCTGCCCGTCACGAAGGGTCGTAATCGACCCAAATAGGTCGCTGGGAAACGGCTATTTTCGACCTAGAACTGCCTTTCAGAGAGCTAAAGCTGAGGTTGTCAGTCGTCAAACAGAGTCCAGCCATGGCAAATGCAGTCAAAGTCTTTTGCCGTAAAAAATAACACAAGTTCTTCTGGGTCAAATTTTGTGTACAGCCAGTGCCCAGGAAAAGGGCCTCTCGTTATCACGTATTCCAAGCGGTACTTTTGAACAGCTACAGAACTGAGAGAAGCTGAATTCAAATCAAATCTGTCACCTTGATTGAGCGCCCATAGCTTTAGAACGAGGCTATCATCAAGTACCACCTGTTCAGCTGTCTCCATCAGATGCCGTGTATGCAGTTTTTTTTGAAGCCTAACGCTTCTGGCCATAGATCAACCTATCTATAAACAGTCCGAAGATCGCCATAATAATACTGGAACGCGGAGATGACCGTTTTAGGGCGATTTCAGCCGATTCCGACAGGCAGCTATTGGCCGATTGCTGCCTTTTGTGAGGGGGGAATAGGGATCAGACCACGTTATCAATAATGGTGGCCTGATGCCTATTTACCCTGACGAACCCATTTGCTGTGGGAATTGTTGTTGCTGAAATTGAGATCGCAGGTGCAACCGCGATCTGACCCACTTTGCATCGGCTACGGAATGCACCTGTTTTCTTGCGGTCTGTAGCACAACGCTGCAAAGGACTCGCGCCATGTCGATTCGCCCCACGCTCTGCCTGTTGATCCTGCCGCTGTTTACCGGCTGCCAGTTTTTCCCACAGACCCATTACTTCACCGCCCCCGACAATGAGCCGAACCCCGCCTGGGTACGCATCGTCAATTTCACGCAGCACGCCGATATCTACCAATACGAAAACGGTGTGCGCTCGGGCGGTGTCATCCGCAGCGGGCCGCTGTCCTTCATCCATACGCAGGATCAGGGCATGCCCAAAGCCGGGCAGAACTTGACGTCCGACTACTATGAAACCCGCGTGCGGCCCGGCCTCGAAACCCATGTGGGGCTGTTCTGGGAGGGGCCGCGTACTCAATCCTGTTTTGTCACGGTGCAGTTCACGCCGCAGGCCGGGCGTTACTATCAGTTCAGCCTGACGTCGGGCTCCAGCGGCACCTGCACGGCCAGGCCTTCGTTGATCGAGCGCGACAAGGAGGGCGCGGGATGGCATCTCACGCCTAATCCGGAGGTGACTTACTCGCCTGTCGGCCCCACCGCCAAAACCCACTACAACAACAGTCGCTTCGAGGACCCGGATTACCAGCCGCCTCCCGGTCTCTATCCAGGGATGTAGGGATCAGCGACCAGAGCCAGCAACTCATTCACCAGTTCAAGGGCTTCCTGCTGATAGCCCTCGCGCCAGCTGGCTGAGAAGTCCTCCGGCCTGCCCTGCTCTTCCCACTAGGCCAACGCCAGGCCATTGATAATTTCCAGCTCGAACCATTGGCGCCAGGAGAATTGGGGTCAGACCACGCTTTCAATAATGGTGGTCTGACCCCTATTTCGGCTATCAATGACCTCGACAGGTCGAAAACAGTAGCTAGTGAGCAGCAGCCTTGCCCCAAAGCGGACGCCAAAAATTGCAGGCCGGGATAGTTTTCTGGTGCCGATGGGCTCCGTATAGTGGCAATACTTTTTCGGTCAAAGGAGTGGCTATGAACCCGTTAAGCGGCCTACCTGTCGATGTAAATGTCACTACGCATTGCGCGAAAAGGGGAGCTCAATGCGTACAGGAATGATCCTTGCTGGGATCGGCACCATGCTGGCGCTGTTGTCTGCATCGCCAGCCCAGCCTGCACCCCTGCCGTCAGGAACTGTGAACCAGGGTGGTATCTCCGTGCTGGTACAAGGCTCGGGTACAGATATCATCTTAATTCCAGGATTTGCGTCGTCCTACGAAGTATGGACAGATTTGGCCTCCAGATTACGCCTCAGCCACCGTCTCCATCTTATACAGGTAGCTGGGTTTGCTGGCTCGCCTGCTGTATCCGACCCGGACGGGAGAGTAGTCGCGTCCACGGTCGAGGCGATCGCTGAATACATCCGCAGCCAGCGCATCGAGTCGCCGGTCATCATCGGTCATTCGTTGGGTGGTGAGGTGGCACTGATGCTAGGTGCTCGTCATCCCGATCAAGTGGGACGCCTGATGATTGTCGATGCGATGCCCTTTTATACTTTGCTGTTTGATCCCTCCGCGACCAGTGAAACGGCGGCCCCGTATGCTGCTGCGATGCGTGATGCAATGCTGGCGGCAACGCCTGAGCAGGCGGAAGCCATGCAACATGCCTCCATCGCTCGTCTCGCTAAAACTGAAGCGGTCAGACCAGGCCTAATCGCGGCGGGGATAAACTCGGACCGAAAGACTATGGCCGATGCCATGTATGAATTGATGGTCTCAGACCTCCGGCCTGAGCTTGGACGCATCAAGGTGCCCGTTGAAGTCGTCTATGCCTACGATCTGCTTTTCGGCGTAGAAGCGGCCCACGTCGATGCAATGTTCCGTAACGCCTATGCCTCTACCCCAAACATCAGCTTCAGGCGCATTGACGGCAGTTTTCACTTCATCATGCTTGATCAGCCAGAACTGTTCGCTAGTGCTGTCATCAGGTTCTTGAACCAGTGAACGGCGACGGAGTTGCTCGAGTGATGAGTCGCCGTAAAAGAGGAGAATTGGGAGAATTGGGGTCAGACCACGTTTTCAATAATGGTGGTCTGACCCCTATTTCACAGCGGGAGCATGCTCCCTCGCCACAGGGGAACATTAAAGTCATAAGACTTGTATTGGCCGCTGGGTAATTGGCATAGTGCTACCACTCCCCAACTGACCCGGCGCCAAGGACTAAGTCAGCCAGAAGCTGACGGAAGTTCAGGGCTTTGCCAGGTTGCTTGTTCCAAGGATCTGGACATTTAACCCATGAAAACATACGCAGCGCTGGCCCTTGCGCTCACCACCCTGTGCAGCCCCGTCCACGCGGCGAGCTGGCAGATTTGCCGGCTGGACGTACAGATCGTCAGCGTCTTGAAACAACCGTATCCACAGCTGCAGGGGCGAATCCTCAAGGTCGCCCCGACCTCCCCCACCACGCAATGTCCCCAGCAAGGCTCGACGGTCACCTTCACCCCGGAAACCACCGATTACCAGAACACCCTCCCGCGTCGGCAATGGCCTCGAAAAGGCCAGTCGGTGCAGATTGACTACCGGTATCTGGATGGGATTTGCAAGGGCGACGGCCACCCGCATCCGTGTCGCATCGAGCACTACCCACTCATTGAGAGAATTGGGGTCAGACCACGTTTTCAATAATGGTGGTCTGACCCCTATTTCAATCCTTTAAGCGGGCCACTCGGCCGGTTGTAAAAAGAAATAGCGTTATTCAACTTCACCATTCGGCTCGTGATGTCCTGTCGCAGAGTCAGTCAACAGCTGGTTCTGGCCAACAGCCGCTGATCGCGATGGGCTGCAATTGGTCGAAAGCTGTCAGCCGTGGAGTCAGCGCTGCGACTCTTCGGCAAATGGTGGTACAAACTGAGCATATGACGACATGGATAGAGGCGAAATGAATCAGCTAAGTCCCGATCTGCGTGAAGACCTCCTCGAAGTGCTGGATGAGGTCTCTACACTGATGTCCGCTGAATATGCGCAGCTTGGCCCCTTGCCTGATGGTCATCCACTGGCACAGTCAGGTCTTGAGAATGGGGCAGAGATCGTTCTGGATCTACATAGCGCACGGCGAGGCAGGTGTCGCACTCGATCATCTGTTCTACATGATCAAAGAGCCTCCTCTCGCTATCTCTGCCAGATCTGCCGAGAAGCTGGCTCGGCTTGCCAAAGTGTTCGAAATGCACTTGAGCTAAAGGGCGTGAGGTTTGATCGGAAAGTAGAACAGGACGCGCCATTGCCGGAGTGGAAGACGGTTATCGGGCCAGAGTGTGTAAAAACGCTTAGCCAAAATTGAAGTGCGCGCATCTACGTTAAATCTGAAATTTATCAGCACATGCGAATTTCGCATAGAAGCATGATTTTCAGTCAAGTTTTGAGTGCCTATCGCGCAAAAAAACGTTTTTACACAGCCTCGGCCAGAAGCGGACGCTCGCCCGAGCCTTCTCTGCAAGGACCTGGTGGTCAGAATGAGTGGAAGCTATAACAAGTAGATATATGATCTTCCTACAAAATGAGAGTCGATTCAGACCTATGATTCTTCAATATCCACCGGCGTGACCAGAGTACGGAATGATGATAAGTGATTCAGATTTGGCCGAAATGGTTCCTTCAGCGCTAACGGGTGTAACTGTCGGGATCGGTTCGCAGATCCTGCTTTTTGGTGATATGGCTAGCGTGTTAATTCAGTGCCCATTCGTCAGTGATATCAATAAGGTGTGCAAGTGGGGGCATGGGGAAGACGCTACTACAAGCCCTTTGTTTTTTGAATTTTTAAACCTCGATGTGGAAGCTTTTTCAATTGATAGTTTTGGGGTATTAACCATCACCTTCAGTGCGAAAATGATCTTGAAAATCTGTCCTGAGAAAAATGGATTGGAGTCTTATGTCGTAAGTACGCGGCGCGATGTATTTCCCATCTTGGTGTGGTAACCGGCGAATCGCTCTCCCCAGTACCTTCAATGCAGGCTACCTAGCTTATGATTTGGAGTCACTTAATCACCGCTCATTTAATCGCTGAAACAAGAGAGCTTTCAGCGTCACCGCGTTGGCAATATCCAGACGCCCCTGGGTCCGCGCAAGTAGTAGAGTTGAGCACGCGCCTTAGTTCTCCAAAGGAGTACAGTGCCTTCCGAGATACCTCTGAAGGCGACTATTTGCTGTATGTAATCGAGGCATACGAGGATGCCATGAATGATGATTGGCTTCCTTATGAAATCATCGGCCTTCCACTTGAGCGGGCGCGGGAATTTATCACGCAAGTCGCAAGTGAGTTGGCGTCGGGCCCGACACCTCACTTCATTCCAAACCTTAGGGCAGTTTATTCAATACTCTCTGCTCTCTAAATCGACGCGACATGTCTGGTCTAGAGAGCTGCTTCTGGCCGATTTATGCCGTTCGTGACGGGCAGCAACCGGCCAAGAGCAGACTTCAGCTATCTACCAGGCGATATAGCGCTTGAGCGTGGGATGTCGCTAGCCCTGTACGCTGCAAATTTCGGCGACTTTGCGAGCTGGGAAGCGCGGTTGCGGCGATCACAAGACTGCCGTGTTTTTTTGCTTGCTCTATCCGATGAGATATCAGGGCACCATGGTAGCCTTGGCCTCGTGCATTTTTTCGGGTGGCAGCCGTCCCAAGGTAGGCAACTCCATTGCAGGCCAGGTACATCAACGCTCCTGCCACGACCTTTCCATCAGCTTTAAGGACGTAGATTTTCAGACGTTCATTTGACATCAGTCCTGCGAACGAAGCCTGGCTCAACTGAAGATGCTCTGGCTTGGTATGAAATCCACTCGCATGCACGGCTGCGAACTCAGGAAGCGTTTGTGAGGTGGCTTCTTCGATTTCGAATGAGTGGTGATTCAAGACCACATTTTCGATAGTGGACGCGAGTTGCAGATGCGTCCACCCCCTCAGACGCTCCAGCCGCTTCTCACCCACCAAAGC
>NZ_LKEG01000026.1:321254-461843 GCF_001645105.1 Pseudomonas marginalis | reverse complement strand
AGCACCAAAAGGGTTTCCACTTATCCGAGACAAACTCTCGACGCGGGCACACAAATACTCGCTTTCTGCGGCCTCAATCGCATGAGCCATTCCGACACTCATGTGCATAGTCCTTATTGCTTGATGTCCCAGAAGGGTAACGGCAAATTCAACAATACACACCTCCAAACACACAGTTAGTAGATAACCTGCTCCGGTGTCCCTTTAGGTTCGATAACTGCCTGTCGCGAAGGGCTGCAATCGGCCAGGAGCAGACCTTCCTTAAATCTCCAAATAGGTTTACAAACCAGATACGTTCACAAGTTTAGGCAAGACGGTATGACCCTTTCCAAGGGCAGTATCATAAAACTGATCACTATTGACCGGGCAGCGGTGGTACTCAGGGACTGGATGAACTCTCGGGAGGCGGCTCCTGGAGATATCGCCGTGGTGGAAAGGGTTTCAATGGGGGAGGCTGGATGTACCGTTCTCTTGTTGTGCGAGCCAGAAGTAGGATTTCTTGAGTGGAGAGCGTCATATTTTGAGGCTGGGTTGACCTATGAGGTGCTTAGTAGCAGTCCCACTGACGTCGCCTCTTGAATGTCTGCTCAGGGCCGATTTCTACCTGCCGCCACCGTCAGCTTTGGGTCGTGAACTGCCCTTCGCCAACGGCAGCTTTGGGTCCAGGTTGTGTGAAAACGGGCTGGATGCAGTTAACTGAACGCTATGCAAACGGATTCCATCTCTACCAACGCATGTTCACAAGCACCTACGAGATCTCGCACGCAGTAAAGTCTCCATCCTTTACCCGCCCCCCACTTGGCAGCGACCGCGTCAAGCGAAAATTCCTCCTCCTGTGTTGCCCGAGCCCAATCATCGTGCCCGATCTCAGCGATCATTTGCGTCTGGTAGACCCGTAAAAATGGAAGCAAGCTTTTCGCTTGTTCTACATCTATGAGGACAAAGTCTGCTGTATCGAGTTGCTGTTTAACATTCTCGACAAGTTCGTGAGCCTGCAATGGGAGTGCATCTAACACTGCCTCCAAGGCTGATCCCGATTTGTCGGCACTTTGGAACGTACCGCAAATGATGTTCCCTCCTGCCATATCCTTTTCCCTGTCGTGACTTAGAAGCCTAGATTAGGCACCTCGCGATCAAGTGTCTATCGTCAACTCTTCGCTGATTTATGCCCGTCGTGAGCGACCAATTGGTCCCTGGCTTGGTAAAAATCTCCCCAGATTGTCTAACCTTCTGATCGTCGGAGAGAATTGAGAGAATTGGGGTCAGACCACGTTTTCACGTTTTCAATAATGGTGGTCTGACCCCTATTTCATTCTCGCCTGTCGGCTCCACCACCAAAACCCACTACAACAACAGTCGCTTCGAGGACCCGGATTACCAGCCGCCTCCCAGTCTCTATCCGGGGATGTAGGGATCAGCCACCAGCGCCAGCAACTCATTCACCAGTTCAAGGGCTTCCTGCTGATAGCCCTCGCGCCAGCGGACTGAGAAATCCTCAGGCCTGCCCTGCTCTTCCCACTCGGCCAACGCCAGGCCATTGATAATTTCCAGCTCGAACCATTGGCGCTGCCAGGCGGCAGCGTCGTTCACCCGCGTGGTGTCCTGCCACAGGCATTCGGTGTGCGCGACAAATTGGCTCCACGCAAACAGCCCGTGTGAAGCCCTTTCGCCCTGCGCGGTCAATTGCGCTTTATTCACCCTCGGTGCCCTCGCGTTTGCAATTCAACCCCCGCTGAAATAGCGCCATGCCCACAACCCGCGCCGTGGGGTAAGGCAGTAGCCCCTTTGCGCAGGCAAGAGAGTAAGTGCGCAGGAGCCTTCGGACCACCCCACGATTACAAACGGGAGATTGAGGCGACGAATTTGGTTTCCCACGTTTACACTGGCGCCTTCTGCGCCGCTCACTCAGGGAAGCACTCAATGTCCACCGATCCGCTATGCCTGGTTTTTGTCCCCGCCCTTGTGGCTGTGCTCACCGCCGCCGAGGCGAAAAAGGGCGCGCCGTTGACCGAAGCTGAAGCGTGTGAAATCCGCGATGCAGCCACCTGTATTGCGCTGCCGTTCAGCACCGCGCTGGCGATGGAAACCGAGCGGGGTTATCCGGATATCGTCGCCGAGGACTGCTGGAATGAGTGGCAACGGGTGCGTGTTTCGGTTGCCTAACCATGCTTATCGACCCCCTTACGAATGGAATCGACACCATGAACAACTCCCCGCGCCTGCTCAAACCCCTCATCTGCCTTACCCTCCTCGCCGCCCTCACCGGCTGCGGCGCATTGACGGATGTGCGCTCCTTCTCCACGCCCTACGCCACGCCCACCAGCGCTGAAACCGTGCGCCTGCGCGTGATGAGCGATGGCATGGTGCGCGCCGTGCCCAATTCCAACTGCATCAACTTCCGCCTGCCCGGCGCGGGGGTGATGGTGGTCAACCGAGATGGCTACGCAGACCGCAATGGCGAAAGCCTGGGCATGGCGCCCGTCGAGCGGGGTTCGGATGCCACGGTGATGAGTGAGCTGCGGGTGCCGGCCGGGCAGCCCATCGCGTTTCATTACATCGGCAATCGTTGCTACAACATGTTCACTTTCGTGCCGGAGGCGGGGATGGATTACGAACTGGATGCAGCGGGTCGCTATAAGTGCGGGGTGACGCTCAAGCGCATGTTGGTCGGCAAGACTGAGGGCACCCGGGTGCCATTGGGTGAGAGCAAGTTGTGCAACTGGGGCGATAACTTCTGAGTCACGTCTCGCCCTCAGCTATGCAACGGCAACGCCACCCCAAACAACACGAAGAACCCACCGCAGACTTTATTGAACCGCCGCCCCGTGCGAGCCAACCATGGCCGCACCCGGTGCGCGGCGCTGGCCACCAGGTATTCGACCACAAACTCCACCACGGCGTAGGTCAGCGCGATGATGGCGGTCTGCGTGATGATGTTTCTGTGGGGGTCCAGGAAGGGTGGGATAAACGCGGTGAACAGCAGCAGCGCCTTGGGGTTTGAGAGGGCCGAGACCAACCCTTGGCGGAACAGCGACCAACGTCGCAGGCCGGTGGTAGCCGCCGTTTCCAGGGTGACGGGGGCGGCGCGCCACAGTCCGTAGCCCAGCCAGATCAGGTAAAGCCCGCCGGCAATCTTCAAGGCCGCGAACCCACTGGCGGAGGCCTGGATCAGTGCACCCAGGCCCAGCGCGCACAGCGCAAGCACCAGGGCAAAGCCGAGCACGCCGCCGCTGATGGTGAACAGGGTTCTGCGACTGCCGTGCAGCGCGCCGTGGGTCAGCACCAGTAACGCATTCGGCCCTGGCACCACGGATATCCCGCAGCAGGTGAACAGGTAGAGCAACCAGGTCTCGAAGGGCATGATCAGGTCCTTAATGGGTAGGTTCTGGCCGCTATCTTGCGAATGAACAACTACCGTGAAAAGCGCATAATTCACGGCGCAGCCATTCGATTAACGAATAAAGGTAACCACCATGTCCTCCAGCGATTTGCAGATCGATTGGCTCAAGTGCTTTGTGGCCGTGGTGGACGCTGGCTCGCTGTCGGGTGCGGCCCATGAGGTCAATCGGTCGCAGTCCGCCGTCAGCATGCAGATGAAAAAACTTGAGGCTGCGCTGGGCCGGCCCTTACTGAACCGTGGCCCCCGGCACCTTCAACTGACCGACGACGGCCAGACGTTGCTGGGCTATGCCCGCCGCATGCTCGCCTTGCACGCGGAAACCCAGGCGGCGTTTCACGGTGAAGCGTTGACCGGGCGCATCCGCCTTGGCGTTGCCGAGGACTACGCGGCCAAGTACCTCACGCCAGTGCTGAAACGGTTTGCGCCACGGTATGCGGGGGTGGACATCGAGCTGACCTGTGAACAGTCGACCGCCCTGATCCCCCGTGTGCACAGTGGCGACCTCGATCTTGCGCTGGTGTCCAGGGACTCGGCGCACACGGGGACTTTTCTGTTCAAGGAGCCGATGGTCTGGGTAGGTTCCCCGCAGTTCGAACTGTGGCGCCGAGACCCGGTGCCTATCGCCGTCTACGAAAGCGAAAGCCTGGCGCGCCGGTACGCGGTGAATTCACTGGCGCAACAGGGCCGTCAATTCAAGGTGGTGTACAACAGCTCCAGCCTGGCCGGCCAGGTCGCCGCCGTGGAAGGTGGGCTGGCGATTGCTGCGATTACCCAATGCACCGTGCAGCCATCCTTGCAGGTCCTGAACAGCGAACACGGCTTGGGCGCTATCGAACCCATGGAGGTGTCGATTCTACGTAGTAGGGCATCGCGCGGGTCTAAGGCCGTCAACAGCCTGCATGGGTTTATCATCAGTGCACTTAGAGCTAAGGCATAGCCCTGTCGCGTACCGCTATCAAAAGGAAGGTTCACACCCTTATGGATATCCAAGACCTCAAACAACGCCTGGCCCGCCCGGCGCTCAAACTCATCGCCGGCGGTTTTCGCCCTGCGGGCACTGATGAAGAAAGCTGGCTGGGTGACGTCTTTCTGTTCCGCGCCGATGAAGGCATCCCCACCAACAAGGCCGGGGAACCGTTGTTGCCCTACGCGCAGTTCTACTTGCCCGCCCTGCCCTTCAACAGCCCGGCGCTGAAGGGCGTTCGGGTGTTGACGCTGTTTGTGTCGAACCCGTTCCCCGAGCATTTTGAACCCATGGGGGATAACTGGCTGATACGCGAATACGGACCGGACGATGTGCTGGTGCGTAAAACCCTGCCGGTGCCGGGCGCGTTTCTCAAGCCGTTCCCCTTGAAGGCGGAACCCGTGCCGGAGGATTACCCGTTGTGGGATGGCGGCGGTGTGCCTGCTGAGCTTGAGCAGGAAATACTCAAGCTGGAACGCGCCGGGGAGATACAGAGTTACTACGACCTGGTGACCCACACCTATGAGCATAAGCTCGGCGGCTATCCGTCGTTCTGCCAATCGGGTGTCGATCCCGGTGAGGGGTTCGAGTTTGTGTTCCAGATTTCGTCGGACGCAAAAATCCAGCTGAATGTGGTGGATAGCGGGAGCTTGATGTTCTGGAAGCACCGCGTCACGGGGGAGTGGGCGCTTTATTATGATTTTTATTGAGCGGGATGCGACACACAGGCTGCGGAAGATGACCCCATCGCGGCCTCGCGCAAGCTCGACAACGCCTACCATTGATCTGCATTCGGAGCATTACATGGCCCTGTCCAAACGTGAAATCGCCGGTATTGAACGCCAACTGGTCGCCGCGCTGACTGAGGCCTGCGAAACCGCCAAGGCTGAAATCCCGGGGTTCGAATGGCTGACGCATACGGTCAACTACGCCGCGTTCCCCAAAAGCCTGCGTATCACCTGGGTATTCGACACGCGCGCCAGCAAGGACCACGCCCTGGCCAGCGGCGTCGACCAGCGCATGCGCGTGTTGACCGCCACTGCGTTGCAGGACGCTGACGTCCCCGCCGTGCCGTTGGACCGCTGCGTGCACTTCGACTCCGAAGAGGAATGCCACGTGCAGCACGGCGGCGATTGGGGTGTGCGGCTGGCTCGCGCGGCCAGTGTTGTCAGGCCTGTGCGGTAAACCGCTGCGCGCCGCGCCGCTCAAGCATCGCCGCTTCCGTCTCGCGTGTAGCGACTGTGCCTTTGTAGGCCAGTTGGTTTATAAACAGCCCGGCTGAATATTCCTTGGGCGGCAAAGAGCCGGGGCGATTGAACAGTGCGGCCAGGTCAAGCGTGGCGGCGAAGTTTTCCTGGGTCAGGCTGTAGTAGCCCATCAGGTTTCCCGACCAGGGCGAGTCGGCGTCCAGCATATCGATCGTCGCCTCGCGGTATTGGATCGACGCAGGCTTCAGGTCGCGGGACTGATTAAGCAGGTCGCTGAGCCGTTGAGTGTCCGAAGGGCTAAGCTGGCCCGCCGTGTCGAGCACCTTCAGCGTGTCATTGGCCTCGACGGTGAAGCCGAACTTTTTGTTGGCCAGGTCTGCCGGCAGTGTGGCCCGAAAGGTCTCAACTGCGGCTTTCAGCGTGCTTGTTGCGCCCTGGTAGCGTTGTACGAATCGAGGCAAGTCCGGCGATGCCGAGCGGCCGACCCACGTGTCGATGGCTTCCAGGGGTTGCGCGGTGATCGAGGTGTTTTCGCTGGGGTGGTAGATGGCCGCCGGGGCCGCATTGGCCAATGCGGCCTTGGCGGCGTCCGTCATCGGCTCGGGCGTGAGCTTTTGGCCGGAAGGCTTTAGGGCGGTATTGGCGGGTGGGATAGAGACAGAGCTGAGGATAAGGGCCATTTAATCAGTCCATGATTGGCGGGGTCTTTCAGGTTATCGGCAGCGACGGGGCAAGCCTTAAGTCAGTCGTCACGATAAGCGCTAGAGCCCACTCGACAATCTCTGGATAATGCCCCTCCTCCCGCCTCGATACGGAAATCCCACGCTATGAAGTTGCCCGCGTCCGCCGTCGCCCTCGCCGCAGCCTTGCTGTTGCCTTCCCTCGCCCACGCCGACGACGCCGCTTTGGTCGACACCCTCAAGGCCTTCACCCGCTGCGACGCGAGTTTTTTCAGCAGCCTGAACACCCACCGCGACGCCTGGCGGGCCTACGCGCCCCTCAAGCAGGAGAAGGACTTCAGCTGGATCGCGGTGCGCGATCGCACCGACCCCAAGGCCACTGCGGTGCCGGTGAGCGCGCCGGCCATCGCCGGTTTGAAGTTGCTGTCCTACAACGATGAGGTCAGCGATCTTGGCCCGTTGGGCCTGTATTACTTCTGGGGTTTCACAGTGGACGGCAACATTGATGACGTCGCCCAGCGCTTCGCGGCACTGCTGGACCCACCCGGTGCGCTGCAAAAAGGCGAGGGACAATACACGCGCAGCGAACTCAAGGTGGGCAACAGTTGGCAGGCGATCAAGCCGATGCCGGGCAAGGCACCGGGGCTGCGCCATGTGGAGCGGGTGCTGATCGTGGAGCCGGAGGGTAATCATTCCCGTGTGAGCTGTTCGGTGCAGGGCGGTGTGACGCCCGGCTTGGTGGCGCTGCTGCGGCCGGACATTGCGCCGGTCGATTACCCGCGCACGGTGGCCGATACGAATCTCGCCGATGTGCCGGTGCCGCCCACTGTGCTCCAGGGCCTCGATGCACCGTTGTTGCAGCCCAAGTTCAAGTCGCTGAATTACACTTATCTGTCAAAAAATGACGCGGGCAAGGAGGCGCCGATCACCATCCGGTTCAAGGCCGAAGGCGGTTTGCTGGTCAAGAATGAGGCCTATGGCAACGCCTTCAATGTGGACCGGTTAATGGTGGCGGACCTGATCCAGCTGAAATCGAAAATGAACGGTGTGGGTGAAGGCCAGGTGCTGCAGACCCGCGAGGCCGAGGTCAAACTACCGACCCGTTGGGCGCCGGGCCAGACCTTGAGTGCCCACCTGAAGATGGCCAATGTGCCGGTCAAGCCCACTGACAAACCGACCGAGACCACCTTGACCTGTAAGGTCGGCGAGCGCTTCCCGGCGCGCGAGGTGTTCGCGTCGTTGACAGGTGACGCCATCCGGCTGGCCTGTGAGCAGGACGGCTACACGTCCTCACGCGCGTTTATCGAGGACCTGGGCGTCGCCCTGACGCTGGAGTCGACGTCGAGCCAGACCCACTATGTGAATGAAATCCAAGCGCTGGATGTGGTGCGCTGACTAAAGCTCCACGCCGCGCAAGAACACATCGACACGGCCGCTGATCGCCCATTGTGTTTTAGCCGCGGTCGCACTTGTGGTGAACGGGCTCACTACAGGAAATGGAGGGGCGGTTAGAAGTGGCGTATGAGCGAGCCAAACAGGTCGCCTTGCGGCATTTTGCTCAACGGGATGTCGGCGTTCTCGAACCACTGCGCGCTGGCTTCGGGATGCGGACCGCTCAGTATTACCACGCCCTTCTCGAAGGTGTACCGCGCGGCCGCGACGTCGCCGTTGCGGTAGGTGGCGATGGCCGTGAAGGGCGCGACATTGGGGAAGTAAGGGCCGTCCTGGAAGAACACCTGGTCAGGCTTGCCGTCCCACGTGACCTGCACGGCGGCGTCGGCGATGTCGGGCACTTCGAAGCCGGGGCGGCCGGCTTCGCCGTCGAGATCCACCGGGATCAAACCGAGGTTGCTGTCATCCGCCAGGTAGGCGCCCATGCACAAGCCCAGGTAGCGCCCGCCGTTGGCCACGTAATCGCGGATCGCCTCGCTGCGCGCATCGCCCAGGCTGCGCAGGGCACCGGGAATGTCCTGGCCGCCGCCGGGTTGCACGTAGAGGTCGTAGCGCGCCAGGGTTTTCGGTGTGATGTCGATGGCCTCATCCGCACCCACGTAATCGATCTGGTAGTCGGGGTTGAGGCGATGCAGGCCCTTCGCCACGTTCTCGGAACAGTCATCGCAGCCCGCCGGGCCCCGGTAGATGGCGACGTGGGCAATGGGCGTCGCAGCCTCGGCAGGCGAAGGCAGCAACAGCGCGGATGCAAACAACGTGGCGGCGACAGCGCGTAGGCTCATGACCGAAGACTCCTGTAGGGACAGGGCAAAGCCTATAACGACTGCGCCAATCAATCCGTTAACAGTTGTAAACACCGGTCACAATGGGCGCGCTGTTTATGGGCCTGGCGTGGCATTGCCAAACCCTTCATTTGGCAAACGCATACTCCCCACCCTGCTCCACCGCCTTGCGATAAGCAGGCCTCGCCTGAAATTTTTCCACCCAGGCCGCCAGGTTCGGATAGGCCTGCAGCTTGCCTTGGGCCTTGGCGATTTCGCCGATGAAGCTCATCTGGATATCCGCGCCGCTCAATTCATCCCCCAGCAGATAGGACTTACCCGCCAGCTCGTCATTCAGGTAACCCAGATGGTTAGCCACTTCCGACTCGATACGCGGGTGCAGCGGCGCACCGGCGTCGCCCAAACGGCCGACGTAGAGGTTGAGCATCAGCGGCAGCATCGCCGAGCCTTCGGCAAAGTGCAGCCATTGCACGTAGGTGTCGTAGGCGGCGCTGGCAGGGTCCGGTTGCAGGCGGCCCTGGCCGTGGTGGCGGATCAGGTAGTCGATGATGGCGGCGGATTCGATCAGCACCCGGCCGCCGTCTTCGATCACTGGGGATTTGCCCAACGGGTGGATGGCCTTGAGTTCAGGCGGCGCGAGGTTGGTTTTCAGGTCGCGTTGGTAACGCTTGATCTCGTAAGGCAGGCCGAGTTCTTCAAGCAGCCACAGGATGCGTTGCGAGCGTGAGTTGTTGAGGTGATGGACGATGATCATGGAGGCTCCGCTGGGCAAGAGTGGGTTGTGGATAAACAGACTACGCCACCGTCGCGCAGTGCCATCAAATAATTTTCCAGGTGACGAGCGCCATCGTTACCAGGGGCGTCGGTTGGAAAGGAGGCATTTGGCTGATCAGCCGTTCCCCACCATCGCCCACAACGAAGCCCCCACGCCCGTAATGCTCTCTCCCGCAATCAACCCCGCAGCAGCAGTGATCGCAAAGCGTTCGGTGATGCTCGGCCAGCGGCAGCTCACCAGCCAGGTGAGCACGGCCCCCAGCGCCATCATCAGCGACACCGAGGCCGGCAATACAAAGGCCAGGCCCAAGGCGGCGGCGCTGGGCAGGTAGCGGGCGCGATGCGCCGCCAAGGTGCTGTCCAGCACGCCCAGCAACACGCCGAATAAGCCGCCGATCACGATTGCCCAGCGGATGCTCGTCGACAACGAATCCAGCCCGAGGGTCAGGGTTTGCGCCACAGCTTTCCAGGTGGCGACCGCCGGTGCCGGCCACTCTTCGGTGAGCAGCATGGATTGGGGGTCGGGAATCAGCGCCAGGTAGGCGAACACGCCCACGATGCTGCCGACGAAAATCCCCAGGATCTGCGCGATCACTTGCTTGTGCGGCGTGGCGCCAATGGCCTTGCCCACCTTGAAATCATTCATCAGGTCCGTGCACTGCCCGGCCGAACCACCGGCAGTGTTGGCGCTCATCAGGTTGATCGGCACCTGCCCCGGCGCGACGATGCCGAAGCTCAACTGCGACAGTTGCCCGATGGCGCCGATCGGCGGAATACCCGTAGCACCGACGACACGCGCGGCCACGGCGGCCAGGCAGATGGCCAACGGGATGGTCAGCAAGGCCATCCACAGGTTGATCCCGAATAACAGCGCCTGCAGGCCCACCACCAGCACAATCGACAGGGCGAAACCGGCGGCAGGTCCGGGCTTGGGGATACGCCAAGGAGTACCGCCATCGGCTTGGGTCGACCGGTGCAGGGCGCATAAACGGATGGCCAGCGAGGCCAAGGTGGAACACACCATCAGGCTCACCCCCGGCCACAGCAACCACTCCACCAGGGCGGCGAACTGGGGGCCGCTGCTGTCGGCCGGCAATGTCACCAGGCCTTGCGCCAACAGCCACGGCGCCAGGCCACCCCAGGCGAGCAAAGCACCGAGCAGCAGGGTCAGGCCCACACGAATACCGATGATCCCGCCGAAGCCCACCAGCAACAGCGATGGGTCGGCGGTGAAGGTCAGGCGCTCCCACGAGGCGCTCGGCGACCAGCGCGGGAAGGCCCAGATAAAGGTATCCACCCACTTGACCGAGCCGGACAGTACCGCCGCACTGAGCAACACCTTCAAGCGCGTCGCGGCTTCGCGGCCGTGGTTGTAGATGTGCAGCAGGGTTTCCAGGGTGGCCATGCCCTCGGGGAATTTCAGTGCGTTGTCATTGAGCAGTGATGGGCGCAGGTACCAGGCGATCCAGATCCCCAGGAAGCTCACCGAGAACACCCAGGCGATCATCGGGAGAGCGTCCAGCTGGTTGCCCGTGAGCAAGGTGTAAGCCGGGATCGGCGCCACCAGCCCGCCGGAAATGATCGACGCCGCTGCCGAGGCGACGGTCTGGTTGATGTTGCTTTCATGCAGCGTCCACGGCAGCTGCCCGGAGGAGCGCTTGGACAGGCCTTGCCAGATCGCGTAGCCGACCAGCAACGCGATGATCGACATGTTGAACGACCAGCCGATCTTCAACCCGGCGTACACGTTGGAAGGCGTGAGCAGAATGCCAAGGACAGTGCCGGTGATCACGGCGCGCAGGCTGAGTTCACGTTCGACAGGGGCGTGCATGGGGAGCGTTGGCAAGGTCGAGGGCATGCGGATTCCTTTCGGCAGGGAACGGGGCGACCACACAAGTGAGCCCTGCGGGGGGCTGAAGGTTCCTGAGTTAATGCGCCGGGTCGGCCTTTTGTAGTGAGCGGGCTTGTCGAATCGTCGCANNNNCCGCCCGCGCTGGGCTGCGAAGCGGCCCCAATGCGACCAATGCGTTGATTCAGGCAGAACGCGTGGCCAGGTTTTGGGGCTGCTGCGCAGCCCAGCGCGGGGCAAGCCCGCTCACCACAAAAGCTCGATCACCAGAGGATCCCAGCAAGTGCGCACGGGGGCTGAGGGTCGGGCCTTTTGTAGTGAGCGGGCTTGCCCCGCGCTGGGCTGCGAAGCGGCCCTAATGCGACCAACGCGTTGAATCAGGCAGAGCGCGTAGCCAGGTTTTGGGGCTGCGAAGCGGCCCTAATGCGACCAACGCGTTGAATCAGGCAGAGCGCGTAGCCAGGTTTTGGGGCTGCTGCGCAGCCCAGCGCGGGGCAAGCCCGCTCACCACAAAAGCTCGATCACTACAGAGGCTCGATCACCAGAGGAGCCCAGCAAGTGCGCACGGGGGCTGAGGGGCGGGGCCTTTTGTAGTGAGCGGGCTTGCCCCGCGCTGGGCTGCGAAGCGGCCCTAATGGGACCAGTGCGTTGAATCAGGCAGAACGCGTGGTCAGGTTTTGGGGCTGCTGCGCAGCCCAGCGCGGGGCAAGCCCGCTCACCACAAAAGCCCGCTCACCACGAAAGCTCGACCATCACAAAAGCTTGCTTACCAGAGAAGTCCGCTCATCAAAAACAGGGTGAGCCGAACGGGCGGTCTTGCTGGGAAAACCTCCGTTTCAGCTTAAAGCCACGCCGCATCCCATAATGAATAATCCCCTACCCGCTCCACCAAGCCGGCTCGCAATGGGTTGGCAATGATGTAGCGGGCCATTTTGCGAATATCGTCCTCTTCCCGCACCGCCCTGTCGTGATAGCCCGGTTGCCAGACACGTTCTTTGCTTTGACGGCGTCGGTTGATGGTCAATGTGCTACGCGACTTCATGCGTCGCACCACGTCGGCCAAGGTCATCTGCTTCAACTCAAACAACCAGTGAATGTGGTCAGGCATGATGACCCAGGCCAGAGAGTCGACCAGTCCCCGCTCATGAGCCTGCCGGAATTCGGCAACCAGCAGACGCCCCAGGGAAAGGTCTGTGAATAAACGCTGACGGTGATGAACGACGACGGTAATCAGGTAGCTGCGTCCGTGTTCCGAATAGCGACCGTGACGCAGACGATGGGACTGGGGTGTGGGGCGCATTCCGCTGCTCTTGGTGAAAGTCCTGAAGAGCAATAACGCTAGCGTGCGGTGTGCGGGGGGCCAGTATCACTTGATGACTGAATGTATCTGGGCCTATTGCGGCGCTTAAGATCGTTGGGGTAAGCAAGGTTAGGCGGTTAGCAAGGGAGCGAGGCCATCGCCCACCGCGTTAAAAAAACAACCATTGCCGAGATCCATTTACAGTCATACGATGACTGACCACAATCATAAAAATAAGGGTTCCGCAGTGAATAAACCTCTCCTCCTGGCCGCCGCCGTTGTCTGCGGCTTCAGTGCACACGCCAACGCCGCCACCTTTGCGTATATCTCCAGCCCCGGTGACGGGATGATTTCCCAGTACCGCCTCGACGAAAACAACGGTGCGCTGAAGCTGATCAATCAAGTCAACGCCGGCGACCAGGTCAACCCCATGGCCCTCAGCCCTGACGGCAAAACGCTGTTCGCCGCCTTGCGGGTCAAGCCGTTTCAGGTCCAGGGTTTCAGCATTGACCCCACCAGCGGGCATTTGACGCCGCAGTCCAAGGCGCCGCTGGCCGAGAGCATGGCGTACCTGGCCACTGACCGCGCCGGGCGTTACTTGCTCGCCGCGTCTTACGGTGCAGACACCCTCAGCGTGCAGCCCGTCGACAAGGCCGACAAGATCCTCACCTACAAGACCGGCCCCCACGCGCATTCGCTGCGCACCGACCCGAGCAATCGCTTTGCCTACGCAGGCAATCTGGGCGCGGACCATGTACTGCAATACCGCTTCGACGCCGACACCGGCGCACTCACGCCCATCGGTACAGGCTACGTGAGTGTCCCGGCCAACACCGGGCCTCGGCACCTGGCGTTTTCGGCCAACGGTAAATACCTGTACGTGGTCGGGGAAATGAGCGGCACCGTCACCGCGTTTTCCATCGATGACCGCAGCGGCGCGTTGACCCCGATTGGCGTGGCCAACGGCATTCCTGATCGCTTGAAACTGGCCCACGGCGAGGTGCGGGATGCGCGCAACAACGACTTGAAAGACGACCCGACGCCGCGCATCTGGGCGGCCGACCTGCGCCTCTCGCCGGATGGCAAGCTGCTGCTGATGAGCGAGCGCACCAGCAGTTCGGTATCGGCCTTTGCGGTGGATGCCGCTACCGGCGGCCTGCGTTTTCTCGACAACTACCCGGTAGAAGAGAAACAGCCGCGCAATATCGCCTTCTCACCCAATGGGCAGTGGCTACTGGTGACGGGTGAGAAAAGCGACACCGTCGGCACCTATGCCGTCAGCGACACAGGTGCCTTGAAGCGAGTGAGCGAAGCACCGTCGGGCAAAGGCGCGCTGTGGATTGAAGTGCTGCACACCGCAGCGAAGTAACCCTCAGCTCAACCGGAACCGCGCGGTGTTGTCACTCAACGCCTGGCTGCCCTTGCTCAGGGTGTCCGCTGCGCGGTTGACCGCTCGTGCACCTTCCAGCAAGCGCCCCGCCGCCTGGTCCACTTGCTGGATGTTGCCGCTCACCTCATCCGCCGTCGCGGCCTGCTCCTCGACCGCCGTGGCGATCTGCGCCAGGGTGTCGGTGACGTTCTGCACCGCGCCGGCGATTTCGCCTAAGCGCGCGCCCAGCCCGGTGACGGACTCGGCGTCGGTCAGCGCCTGATCGCACGCGGCGCCCATCAGGGTGACCGCCTGGCTGACGGTGGCGCGCAGGCTGTCCACGGTGCCGGCGATCTGCGCGGTGGAGGCCTGGGTGCGTTGCGACAGGCTGCGCACTTCATCGGCAACCACGGCAAACCCCCGGCCCTGCTCGCCGGCACGCGCCGCTTCAATGGCGGCGTTCAGTGCCAGCAGGTTGGTCTGCTCGGCAATGCCGCGAATGGTGTCGACCACCGACTGAATCTGCTGGCCCTGCTGGCTCACTTGTTCCAACGCGTTGGCGGTGTCGGTCAGGCGTTGGTTGAGCTGCTGGATGCTGGCGGTGGTGCGCTGGCTGTCGCGACTGCTGTCTTCGGCGATGCGCCGGGTTTGCTGGACACTGCCCGAGGCTTGTTCACAGCTTTGGGCGACGCCCAGGGAGGTGGCGGCCAACTGCGTGGCGGCGGCGGCAATCTGGCTGATCTGGTGCTGCTGGTCTTCGACTTCGGTGAGGGTGCTGCCCGACTGCGAATTGAGGGTGAGCACCGCCGAGCCGAGCTGCTGGGTTTCGTGATTGACCCCGAGCAGGCTGGTGCGCAATTGCACCACCGCGACGTTCAGCGCGGTGCTGATGGCGGCGAGTTCGTCGCGCCCCTCCACCGCCACTTCCACGCACAGGTTGCCATCGCGCAAAGACTCGGCGAGCGTGGTGATGCCGCTGGCGCTGCGGCGGATGGAAGTTTGCAGGCACATGAACAGGTACAGCGCCGCCAAGGCCAGCAGGCCGAACGTCAGCGCCAGCGGGATGAACTGTTGGCTCGCGCGGTCGTGGTAGTAGCTCAGGCGCGCATCCATGGACTTCAGCGACTGAATGCGCAGCGCGCCGAGCGAGTCGAGCATCGCGTCGATACTGCGTTCGAAACCGGCCGTGTCGAGCTTGATGCTGCCTCCGAATACGCCGTCGTCGAGCACTTTGAGTTCGTTATCCAGCAACTGCAGGCTGGCGTCGTACTGCGCGGTCCACGGTTCCATCCCGGCGTATTGCTTGGCCTTGAGCGAGGCGGCGGCCTTGGCCAACTGGTCCCGCGCATCGCCGATGCGGCTGCGCAGGTCGCGCAGTTGCAACCGGCTTTGCAAAGTGAACTGTCCCGAAGAAATAGACGATTGCCCGACGCTGGCCATCCGGCCGACCCGTTCAATCAGGTCAGGGGTGTGCTGGGTGCCCATCTGCATGAGCATGTAGGTTTCCAGCCAAGGGTCGAGGATCAGCCCGGCGTCCAGGGTGATCTGCTCGCGCAGGGTTTGCATCGCCGTCAGGGCCGCGGTGAAACGATCATAACCGTCCGGCCACCAGCCTACGGTGCGCAGGGATTGGGAGTCCATGCCCTTGACCGTGGCCTGCAACGCCTCGAAGCGCGCCAGGATGTCAGCGCTGGCGTTCTGGGTTTTCAGCGAATCGCCCAAGGCTTGCAGGCTTTGCTGGATCACTGGGAAATTCGCATCGACCTTGTCCATCGCGGCCTTCGCCGCCGGCGTCGGGGCGTGCAGGATGTCTGCCGCTTTCCAGCGCGCGGCCAGGTTGCGCTGAGCCGTCAACTGGCCATCCAACGCGTCCAGGGCTAACAGCTGCCGAAGGCCGGACTGCTCGCTGGAAATCACGCTTAATTTGTCGCGATAGTCCGACCCCATCATCCACAGGCTACCCGCCAGGGGCAGCATGAACAGGAAAAACAGGACCTGGAACTTACGCGCAAAGCCGAAACGCCCGAGCAGGCGGATACCGGGTGACAAAAGGCTGTGCATGTACGACAACTCCCCAAAACAACCCACACGGTGCGACGGTGGGCGAATGCTTGAAATGACTAACGGCAAAATGCCATGTCATTGATTGAGAAGGCCCAAGCAAGATACGGGCCGCTGGTGCACAGCCCTGAAACAGGGCGGGCGGTGCACCAGCAACCTCCTCTGCGTGCTCGAAAATGGGGCGAAAACACTCAGCATCGACAACGGCGCTGTCACCGTCGGAGACGACTGCCCGAGACGCGTTCCAAAACACCCTTAATCACAGGCATCCTATCGGCCGCTCCCCAACCGAACTTGAGGGCCCGCAAACGTACTTGTGGTGAGCGGGCTTGCCCCGCGCTGGGCTGCACAGCAGCCCCGAAAAGAACGTTGGCCACCTGACGCTTTTGACCCTTCACCCGCTCACGCCAGCAATTGAGCAATCCACCCCGCCTGCCGGGCAATCTCTTGCACCTTGTCCTCCGGCACCGCCTGCCGCGCGTGCTCCAGGCTCGCCAAGGTCTTCTGCTTCTGATGCAACATGCGCTGCCACTTGGCGATGAACGCCGGGCTACGCGCCTGCATCTGCAAGGGGCCGAAGTACAGCTGTTCAGCGCTATACACCACCGGCCCGGCGCGCTCGGCAACGATAATCTCGTAATAGAAACGGTTCTCCCGCAGCAGCTCTTCACTGCGGATCGAATAACCGTTGTCCATCAGCCACTGACGCAACGGCTGCTCACCGCCGTTGGGTTGCAGGACCAGCCGCTCCTGGCCGCTCAGATGCGCCTTGCCGCTTTCCAGAATGTCCCGGATCGTCTCGCCGCCCATGCCGCAGACGCTGATCGCGGTGATCCCGTCCGCCGCCTCGATGGCCGCCAGACCATCGGCCAGGCGCACGGTGATGTGCTGCTCCAGGCCGTTGTCACGCACGGTGCGTTGCGCCGCATGAAAAGGCGTCGTCGCCACCTCCCCCGCCACAGCCGCAGCGATCACACCCCGGCGCATCAACGCGACCGGCAGGTAAGCGTGGTCGGAACCGATATCGGCCAGGCGCGCGCCATGGGGCACGTTCGCCGCCACGCGCTCCAGGCGCAGGGATAAAGTGTGTTCGTTCACCGGTCTTGCTCCCCCGAAAAACGATCCCGGCTGTTGGTCAGGTGCAGCACCATCGCGGCGCGGGCGGCGTCCGGGTCCTGGCGTTTGATCGCATTGAAGATCGCCTCGTGTTCCAGGTTCGCCAACTGACCCAGTTTGGCAAAGTCGGCACCGCCCCGTTCATCGCCCTTCACTTGGGTGCGGGGGATCATCGCATTGCCCAGGTGCAGCATGATTTCAGTGAAGAAGGTATTGCCGGTGGCCTCGGCAATCAGTTGGTGAAAGCGTTTGTCTTCCTCCACGCAGCTGTCGTTGTTGGCCAGGGAGGCTTGGTAGTCATCCAGCGCTTGGCGCATGTGCGCGAGTTGTTCCCCGGTTCGGCGCAAGGCCGCCAGCGCCACGGCTTGCACCTCCAGGCCCAGGCGCAGTTCGAGCATGTTGCGCACGCTGGCCACCGTGTCCACGTGCAGGCGCAGCCCTTGTTGAGCCTGTTGCGCCAGCACAAAGGTGCCGATGCCATGACGCGTCTCGACCAACCCGGACGCCTGCAACTTCGAAAGCGCCTCGCGGACCACGGTGCGGCTCACCCCATGCTCAAGCACGATGGTGGATTCCGACGGCAATTTTTCACCGGGCTTCAACTGGCCGAGCAGGATGCGCTGGGTCAGGGCATCGACCACGCCTTGGGCCAGGTTGGTGGAGCGTCTACGGGGAGGGGTTGCGCTATCAATCGGCATTACGGCGGGTCCACGGGGTTGGGCTGGGGGGAGCTTAACACCGCCTGGACGGGCAAGGTCCTGCAAATCAAAAATACGCCCAACTTGTATGACAACCAACCTGAGCCGCCGGTTTAGTAAAAGTTTCAGAAATGCGTCTCCCCTTTCGCTAAACGCGCAAAAAACCCGTAAACACTGGAAAATAACCAGAACACACAATCAGGCAGGCCCCTTATAAGAACAAAAATACCCCCCATGCATTGCGATAAAAAGAAAACCACTTGTATGATGTCTATCAACAAAACACGCAAACCCGCATAAAAATAATCAGGGGGAGTTTTGAATTGTGAACAATTCAAGCCATGCATCTGCCGCACCAGAAAGTGATTCGGTCCTCGCGCGCGCCGTGAGCAAAGTGAAGGGCCATGTGCTCCCACTGTTCGTGATCATGTTCATCCTCAACTACATCGACCGGGTCAATATCGGCTTTGTACGCACGCACATGGAACATGACTTGGGCATCGGCGCCGCCGCCTATGGGTTCGGCGCCGGGTTGTTCTTCATCGGCTACGCCCTCTTCGAAGTACCCTCCAACATGCTGCTCCAAAAGGTCGGGGCACGTATTTGGCTGACCCGCATCATGTTCACCTGGGGCATCGTCGCGACGATGATGGCGTTCATCCAGAACGAAACCCACTTCTACATCCTGCGTTTTCTGTTGGGCGTGGCCGAAGCCGGTTTCTTCCCTGGGGTGATCTACTACTTCACCCGCTGGCTGCCGGGCGTGGAGCGCGGTAAAGCCATCGCGATTTTCCTCAGTGGTTCTGCGGTGGCCTCGCTGATTTCCGGCCCGCTGTCGGGGGTGCTGCTGCAGATCGAAGGGTTCGGCTTTCACGGCTGGCAGTGGATGTTTGCCATTGAAGGCCTGGCCTCGGTGGTGATCGGTTTCTTTGTGTGGTTCTGGCTGGACTCCAAGCCCCACGACGCCAAATGGATGACCCGCGAAGAACAGGACGCACTGGTCAACGCTATCGACCAGGAACAGCGCGAACGTGAAGCCCTCACCACCGTCAAACCGACGATTGGCAAGCTGCTCAAGGACCGTCAGATCCTGCTGTTTTGCGCCCTGTACTTTTGCATCCAACTGACGATTTACGCGGCGACCTTCTGGCTGCCGAGCATCATCAAGAAAATGGGTGACTTGAGTGATGTGCAGGTCGGTTTTTTCAACTCGATTCCCTGGCTGATCTCGATCATCGCCATGTACGCCTTCGCTTCGCTGTCGGGCAAGTTCAAGTTCCAGCAGGCCT
This sequence comes from Pseudomonas marginalis, assembly GCF_001645105.1. GTDB lineage: Bacteria > Pseudomonadota > Gammaproteobacteria > Pseudomonadales > Pseudomonadaceae > Aquipseudomonas > Aquipseudomonas petroselini. Next base: position 442,901 of record NZ_LKEG01000026.1, on the reverse strand, counting down.
GGGTGGCGGCAGCGCTGTTGATTGCAGCGGCCGGGATGTTCATGTCCACCACCGGTGGGCCGGTGTTTGCCTTTGTGGCGATCTGTTTTGCGGCCATTGGCTTCAAGTCGGCATCGTCGCTGTTCTGGCCAATCCCCCAGGGCTACCTGGATGTGCGCATCGCCGCAGCGGTGATCGCGTTGATCAACTCCATCGGCAACCTGGGCGGCTTCGTCGCGCCGACCACCTTCGGCTTTCTCGAACAGGCCACCGGTTCGATCCAGGGCGGCCTCTACGGCCTGGCCGGCACCTCGGTGCTCGCCGCGATCCTGGTGTTCTTCGCCAAGACGTCGCCGTCTGCCGTGTTGACGTCGCCCAGCGCGCCAACAGGCGCTGCCATCAGCAAACCTCTCTGAGCCCCTTTAGGAACCTGCCATGAATACTCCCGTCGTCACTCACTTCCAGGTCATCCCCGTCGCCGGCCACGACAGCATGCTGCTCAACCTCAGCGGCGCCCATGGCCCCTACTTCACGCGCAATATCGTCATCCTCAAGGACAGCAGTGGCAATACCGGCGTGGGTGAAGTCCCCGGCGGCGAGCGTATCCGCGAAACGCTCGAAGACGCCCGCAGCCTGGTGGTGGGCCAGCCGATCGGCCAGTACCAGCGTGTCCTCAACCAGATGCGCAGCACCTTTGCCTCACGGGATGCGGCCGGCCGCGGCCTGCAAACCTTCGACCTGCGCATCACCATCCACGCCGTCACCGCCGTGGAAGCCGCGCTGCTCGACCTGCTGGGTCAGTTCCTCGAAGTCCCCGTAGCCGCCTTGCTCGGTGAAGGGCAGCAGCGCGATGCGGTGAAAATGCTCGGCTACCTGTTCTATGTCGGCGACCGCAACGCGACCGACCTGGCCTACCGCAACGAAGCCGACAGCGACGATGAATGGTTCCGCCTGCGTCACGAAAAGGCCCTGACCAGCGACGCCGTGGTACGCCTGGCCGAAGCCGCCCAAGCCAAGTACGGCTTCAATGACTTCAAGCTCAAGGGCGGCGTGCTCAGTGGCGATGCCGAAATCGAAGCCGTCACTGCCCTGGCCGAACGTTTCCCCGACGCACGCATCACCCTCGACCCGAATGGCGCCTGGTCATTGAAAGAAGCCATCCGCCTGTGCCGCGACCAGCACCACGTACTCGCCTACGCCGAAGACCCCTGTGGTGCCGAAAACGGCTACTCGGGCCGCGAGGTCATGGCCGAATTCCGTCGCGCCACCGGCCTCAAGACTGCCACCAATATGATTGCCACCGACTGGCGCGAAATGGGCCATGCGATCCAGTTGCAATCGGTGGACATCCCCCTCGCCGACCCACACTTCTGGACCCTGCAGGGCTCGGTGCGCGTGGCGCAGATGTGCAACGACTGGGGCCTCACCTGGGGCTCGCACTCCAACAACCACTTTGATATTTCCCTGGCGATGTTCACCCAGGTCGCCGCCGCCGCCCCCGGCGACATCACCGCCATCGACACCCATTGGATCTGGCAGGACGGCCAACGCCTGACCAAGGCACCGCTGAAAATCGAAGGCGGCTACGTGAAAGTGCCGAGCAAGCCAGGCCTGGGTGTGGAGATCGACATGGACGCGGTGGCCAAGGCCCATGAGGTATACAAAGGCATGGGCCTCGGCGCGCGGGATGACAGCGTGGCGATGCAGTTCCTGATTCCGGGATGGCGCTTCAACAACAAGCAGCCGTGCCTGGTGCGGTAATTCCCTAAGGCAACTTAGGTGAATGTGGGAGCTGTCGAGCTCCCACAGTTGACCTTGGTTATTTTGCCGATGGTGGTCGTTTGATGGGCTGCACGGTCAGCTCAACCCCTAACGCCTGCCGCCTCGGCAACGTTGTTCACGCCTTGCGCTTTGGCGACCTCGGCAAGCGCCTTCATGAGTACCTGCGGATCTTGGGCCATCATGCTTTGCGCAATATACGCACTGATGGTTTCCGGGCTATCGAGGAAGCGCGACGCTTCATAAACGCTGGTACCGGACGTATCAAGATTGAGGATCGGCATGTCCTCGGGTTTGAATTTCGACTCGTTCATGTCATCTACCTCTCAGGGCATCAAGAATCTCTTTTGCGCGCTTGATTCCTCGCTTCTGGTCGGTTTTATCCCTCCCTCAAACCGTCGAGCCCTGTATCAAACTCGGGCGTCCTGCCAATCAGATCAGTCACAGAATTGCTTGTAGCCTGATGGCTACGCCCTGTCGATGCCAGTGATTTTTTGTTTCCGATGAGCCCCGGAAGAAAAATCCTAGTTCAGCACCCGATCAAACAACGGCGCCACGTCATACCGCTGCTTCAGCATCTGGGCATCTACCAGGAAATCCGCCGTTGCCTGGGCCTCGCTGACAATCGTCGGCGAGATCGGGAGCACCTTGATCGCGTCGCTCTTGAACCACACCTTGGCGATTTCCGGCGCCGACTGGTTGGCCTTGGACCAGGCTTCGGCGTACTCATCGATGTGCGTGTTGCTCCACTCCCGAGCGCGGGTGAGGCGGGCAATAAAGTCTTTGATGATCGCGCTTTTCTGCGCCAGGGCCGGCTCGTACGCCACGATGTAGGTGGGCGCGCTCATCAAGCCTTTGGCGTTGCGGATCAGGCTGCTGCCTTCTTTTTCCTGCAAGGACACGTAGGGTTCCCAGGTGCCGAAGGCGTCGATGTCGCCTTGCGTCAACGCCAGGCTCGCCTCGGCCGGCAGCAGGTACTTGAAGTGGACGCTGCTGCGCGGCACACCGGCCTCATCCAACGCCTTGTACGCCAACTGTTGGCTCCACGAACCGTTCCAGATGGCGACGGTCTTGCCCTTGAGGTCGGCCACTGAATGAATGCCCTTGCGCGCCACAATGCCGACGCCGTCGAGGCTGGTCTGGGTACTGGCGACCACCTTCACCGGCGCGCCATTCGCGGCCAGGCTGATCACCGGGGTATCGCCGACGATACCCACGTCCAGCGCGCCGCTGGCCACCGCCGAGGCCACGGGGGAGCCGGTGTTGAAACGCTTGAAATCGATGGTGTACGGCAGGTCTTTCAGCTCCCCGGACAGCTCCAGCACGATGCGGTTGGAGAAGAACTGGTCGCCCACCGTCAGGGTCAGCGGCTCCGCTGCCCAGGCGGAAGGGCCCTGCAGGGTCAGAGAAGCAAGGCCCAGCAACGAAAGCAGTGTTCGGCGGTTGATCATAAAAATTCCCACACGGTTAGATGGCTGTTTCAACCATCTGTGGGCATGCAGTCTGGTCGTTCAGCGTAGAAGCTATCGCAATAAGAGGGCGAGGTTTAATACTGTTGCGCACTATCGATAGAACCGTCGTACAGGTCGCTAGCTGCTTTTCGTATTAAAAACTTGGCCGCCTCTGAGTTAGGGTGACGTCACCAGACCACTGGACCCCAGCACCTGAACCACTTTCTGCAAGGTCCATTGCATGCCGACTCCCGCTTTGAATATCTGGGGCACGCCGCCCACTGCCCGCTACGAACACCTGGCCGCGCCGTTTCGGCCGCTGTTTGCGCACATCCTCGCGCAGGCCGCCGAGGCGGATCAGACACGCGCCAGCCTCGCCACGGTGATCCAGCAACTGAACGCCCTGGGCTTACCGCGCTGGCGTCTGCCGGCCAGCTATGGCGGCCAGGACGCCACGCTGGTCGAGCTGCTCACGTTGCTCACCGAGTTATCCGCCGCTGATTCCAACATCACCCAGGCCCTGCGTGGCCACTTTGGTTTTTGCGAAGACGTGCTCAGCGCCAAAGACCGTGACTGGCGCGCTAAATGGCTGGACCGGCTCGGCCAGGGCGCCCTGCTGTCGCCGGGCAGCACCGAAGTCGGCAGCCAGGCCCGTGGCGATTTCGACACCCGCCTGCACCGTGACGACGCCGGTGCGCTGCGTATCAGCGGCAAAAAGTTCTACACCACCGGCGCGCTCTACAGCGACCTGATCAACACCATCGCCACTGGCGAAGACGGCACGGTCTACAGCGTGGTCGTCGACCTCAAGGCCCCCGGCGTGCAGATCATCGATGACTGGAACGGCTTCGGCCAACGCCTCACCGCCAGCGGTACCTGCGTGTTCGATAACGCACCGGTGGTGGACAACGATGTGCGCCTCACCCACCAGCGCTTTGGCCATGGGCAATCATTCTTCCAGCTCTACCACCTCAGCACCCTCGCCGGCATCGCTCGGCGTGCCGCACTCAGTGGCGCCGAAGAACTCGGCAAACGCGCCCGCACCTTCACCACCGGCAACGCCGACACCGCAGGCCACGACGTGCAGCTGCTGCAAGTAATCGGCGAAGTCGCCAGCCAAGCCTATGCCGCCCAAGCCATCACCCAGCAAGCGGCGCAACGCCTGGAGCACACCGCGCAGTATGTGATTGCCCACGACCAACCGCTGCAGGATGACGACCCACAGGTGGCCTTGGCGGAGCTGGAAGTGTGCCTGGCGGTCAACCCGGTGGTCGACGCAACGCTTGCGGCAACCACGGCGCTGTTCGATGCACTGGGTGCCAGTGCCACCACCAGCGACAAAGCGCTGGACCGGCTGTGGCGCAATGCGCGCACCCTGGCGAACCACAACCCGCGCGTGTACAAGTCGCGGATTGTGGGGAATTACCTGGTGAACGGGATTTTGCCGCCGGCGCAGTGGCGGGTGGGTGTGGCAAAGGCCCAGGCCTGATGAACAGCTCATACCTGTAAATCGTCGCACCGCCCGCGCCACAGGTAGCGGTCGTCGCACTGGATACAGTGTACCTACTGCGCAGGAATCACGGTTTTGGCCTGCCCCTGATTGACGCTCGCAGGACGACCAATCGCCTGCCGTATCTCGCGCACATGACGCGCAGGCGATGCACCGAATTGCCGTAGATATTCGCGGCTGAACTGCGATGCGCTCTCATAACCCACCGCAAACGCCACGTCAGACGCACGATGCTCGCCCGCCAGTAAAAGCTGACGAGCTTCCTGCAATCTAAGCTGCTTCTGATAGCGCAGGGGGCTGAGGCCTGTCATCGACAGGAAGTGGCGATGCAGGCTCGCGCGACTCATGCCGCTTGCATCGCACAACGCGTCGATACGAAGTTGGACTTTGTAATTGTCCCTGATCCAGGCAACGGCGCGGCGGATGCTGGCCAGTGCGCCGTCGGGTTGGGCAATCTGACGCAGCAGCAGCCCTTGAGGCCCCTGAAGGAGACGATAGAGCAATTCCCGTTCGACCAAGGGGCCCAGCACCGGAATATCGGCTGGCGTGTCGAGCAATGACAAGAAGCGCAATAACGTATCGCGCAACGAAGCGCTCATCGGGTTGAGCGTGATGCCAATACCTTTTTGTTCGCTCTCGCGAAGCAGCGGCATACTCGCCGCCAATTCCGCCAGTATGGCTGGGTCCAGCACGAGCGATACCGCAACGTAGGGCTGCCCCCCTTCAGCATCAAGAATCTGCCCGATCAAAGGCAGGTCCAGGGCGCTGATGAGATATTGCTCACTGTCGTAGCTCAGAAGTGTGTCGTTAATCGCGACGCGCTTCGAGCCTTGCAGAATGAAGCAGATCATCGAGCGATACAGGCATGGCGCTTTATCTGTGGTGCCTTGCCCGACGCAGAGGTCCACACGCGGGATCCGCGTAGTGGTCAAACCCGGTGGCGCGTGGCGCAGGGCTATTTCAAGGTGCGGTGCAAGGTCGTTATTCATGGGCCGATTATGCCGAAGCACCGCTATCACGCAAGACGATTGATACAATCAGGCAATGAATTGAGCGCATCAGGCGTGGGTTGGCGACCGGTGATTGCCTATCGTGAGCAGGTCAAGAATGCGTCGAGAGGCGCGCCTAACCGAGCAGAGACTATCCATGACCCACCCGATCGCACTCATCACCGGCGCCAGCCGTGGCCTTGGCCGCAACATGGCCCTTCACCTCGCCAAGCGCGGCGTTCACATCATCGGCACCTATCGCAGCGGCGCGGCAGAAGCCGAATCGCTGATGCAGGAAATCGAGGCGCTGGGTGGCAAAGCCGCGGTGCTCGCGCTCGACATCACCGATACTGCCAGCTACCAGGCTTTTTCAAGCAAGGTGACCGATACGCTAAAGACCAACTTCGGTCGCGAGCGCTTCGACTTTCTCGTCAACAACGCTGGCAATGGCCTGTTTTCGAACTTTATCGACGCGACCGAAGACCAGTTTGCATCGCTGGTCGCCACGCACCTTCGCGGCCCGGTGTTCCTGACCCAGAAGCTGCTGCCTCTGATGGAAGACGGCGGCCGCATCCTCAATGTTTCGTCCGGTTTCGTGCGCTTTACCCTGCCGGGGTACAGCCTATATGCGGCGGTGAAGGCTGCAGTCGAAGTGCTGACCCGTTACATGGCGGTAGAACTGGGTCCGCGCCAAATTCGGGTGAACGCGATTGCTCCGGGCGCCATCGCGACCGATTTTGGCGGTGGCGTGGTACGCGACAATCAGGACGTGAACGCCTACGTGGCACAAGGCATCGCACTCGGGCGCGTCGGTCTACCCGACGATATAGGCGCAGCGGTTGCCGCCATCCTGTCCGATGACATGGCCTGGGCTAACGGCACCACGTTTGATATCTCGGGCGGGCAACTGCTCTAGCCACAACCGCATTGCCCCATCCGTCTTCGACGTTTGAAAGGCTCGCCATTGCCACAGACGGAAACCGCCGGCGTGTGCGCTTGAAATACGCGTCTCTAAGGTGGCACGGTGCCTTCGCCCGAGAGCGCACCGCAACCACCTGAATCGCCAGCACCAACGTTAAAAGTTGGTAATTACCGTCCCGGCAATGCTCTGGGCAAATCCATCGCCGAAGACCGTGGCCGGTGTCGCAAAGCCCGTGCGTCGTTCGCCGTTCAGTACACGGCGCGCAGCTTCCACCGCTGCCAAGGGTGTATAGGAATAGCCGTTCACGGTTTCGATCACAGACCTTGCGGTTGTTCCATCGGCACCTATGACCTCAACCACTGCGCGGGCGCGATGTGCATCCCGCTGCTCTGCCGTGGGCCCGTCAGGCAGTTGCGACAGATCACCTTCTGGAAACGCATCACCCGCGATATGCACAAACATCGCGATATTAGGAATGCCCGTCGAATGCCAACCTGTGACCAGGTCACCAAAGGAGAGCGGCGCGCAAAGGACCGGCCCCTGACCAAAGTCAAAGTGCCGTGGCGTCGCATCGGGCGCCATAACCAATTCGCCGTCCACCCTGGTGAGTAGGCCGGCACCGATGATCTCACTGACGCTCATGGCCGACCCACGGGACATTGACCCTGGGACCTGAAGTGCAATGCTCAGCGCCAGCGGCTTTTCAACGCGCCTGGCAACCTGCACCGCCAGCGAATCAGTGGGGACGACGTCCCAACCAACGCCTGGCAACAGCATCACCTGATTGGCAGCGGCTTGAACGCCCAGTCTCTCAGCCAGCCGGTAAACGTTGATCTCGGCGGTGATGTCCAGATAGTCGACGCCAGCCTTGATGCACGCGTGTATCAGTGGTTCTGCCGTTTGCGCGAATGGCCCCGCGAAGTTTAGTAATACCGCGATGCCAGACAGATCAGTGTCGGTCACTGCGCCCGTATCGAACACTCGATATGGCACGCCCAATTGCGCGGCAAGGGTGGCAAGCCGCTGCTCGCTGCGTCCGGCGATTTCAACATTCAGCTCAAGCGCTTTTGCCCGCTGGGCCGCCATACGACCGGTGTAGCCCGTGGCTCCGTAGATCAGAAGTGTGCTCATTGGGCGTGCTGCCATTTTTTATAGACGAATTCCAGGCTGTACCCATCCGGGTCCAGTACATTGGCTGCGTAGTAATCGGGGTCGTAGTGTAAGCGGGCGCCCGGCGCACCATTATCGATGGCGCCCTGCGCTATGGCCGCGGCGTAGGCAGCATCAACTTCGGCCTTGTTGTTCGCGACGAAACCCACGTGCACAGCCCGCCCTTCAGATACACCTTCGCGCAACCAGAAAAACATGCGGCCATTGGCGCCAAAACCTTTCAGGTCTGGATGCCCCGGTGGACCGTCCTTGCCGTCGTAGTCCAAACGCGCGGTGATGCCCAGCGGCGTCAGTGCAGCCTCATAGAAACGGATAGAGCGTGCGATATCGCTTACCGACAAAAAAATATGATCAAGCATGGTGTACACCCCGTATGTTCAGATGTTGTAGCCGCCGGCGACTTCAATCGTCTGGGCATTGATCCAAGCGCCCTCTTCGGACAGCAGCATGGCAATCACCCGCGCGACATCTTCGGGCTCACCCACCCTTCCGAGTGCTGTTTGCGCCGCCAGCATCGCTTCGAACTCGTCGTTCAGCCCGCCACCCAGCTCGGTACGGATAGCACCCGGTGAGACGGCATTGGCCCGTATGTGCCGCTCACCAAACTCTTTGGCCATATAGCGAGTGAGCACTTCGAGCCCGCCCTTGAACGCGGCGTACGGTGCAACGCCAGCGGTGGCTACACGAGTAGTGGCGCTGGTCAGGTTGACGATACTGGCGCCTTCCGTCAGCAGCGGCAGCAATGCCTGAGTGAGAAAAAACGGACCTTTGAGATGCACGTTGAACAAGTCATCGAACTGCGCCTCGCTGACGGAAGCCAACGGGTTGAACAGGCCATACCCTGCGTTGTTGACCAGGCCACTCAGCGTAGTGGCATTCCACGTCTCCCGCAGGGCTACCACGACTGCCTCGCGAAATGCCTCAAAACTGCCAACCTCCGAGACATCGAGCTTGAGCGCTACGGCTTTCCCACCTGCGTCCTCAATGTGCTTCACCACCGACGCTGCCGCCTGGGGGTTGGCGTTATAGGTCAGGATGACGCCCATCCCTTTTTTGGCAATATGCTCAGCGGCACTGGCACCGATTCCGCGACTGCCGCCTGTGATCACGATGACGCCCATATCCGTTTCCTCTGTGCTTGGAATGTGCATCCAGAGTAATAATCAGCGCCTGACAGGTCATATCCGTTCCTACTCGAAACCTGCCTGTTTCTGCTTTTTGCTTGCGCGTGGAGCCGTTATGCCTTCAGCATGCCAACCATGGACAACTCACTCAAAGAACTCAGATCACTGGCGGCCGGCGCTGAAAACCGCCGAACCGAAACAGGCATCCCGCGCGTAGCGATGGTTCAAGGCAAGATCCCCGAGCACCTGCTGGCGGCGGTCTATGACCCCATGATCAATTTGATTCTGCAAGGCAGCAAAAGCATGACCGTGGGTAATCGCACGCTTAGGTATGATTCTGCGACCTACTTCGTCATGTCCATCGATTTACCCGCCGTGGGCTTAGTACATCCCGCCGCATCAGGCGAGCCTTATCTGGCAGTCAGCCTGACGCTTGACCCGGTGGTGCTGTCGACATTATTCGCCGACTTGCCCAAACCTGCCGCCCGCATGGAAAATAATCCCGGCTTTTCGGTGGCCTCGGTTACGACCGAGTTGATGGACGCATGGGTACGCATGCTCCGACTGATGGGCGATCCAGAGGCCATCGCAGCGTTGGCCCCGGTTTACGAGCGGGAGATCATCTTCCGCGTCCTACAGGGGCCGCATGGCTGGATGCTCAGAGAGATCGCAGCGCCTGATACCGCAATGGCCCGCGTTAACATGGCTATCCAATGGATTCGCCGCGACTTTGCCGAGCCCATCGGCGTAGAACGGTTGGCGGAGCGAGCATCGATGAGCGTCTCGGCATTTCATCGCCATTTCAAGGCTGTCACCAACTTGAGCCCCTTGCAGTATCAGAAACGCGTGCGCTTGCTACAGGCGCGAACATTGATGGTTGCAAGTTCCATGAGCGTCATGGCTGCAGCCTTCGAGGTTGGCTACGAAAGCGCCACGCAATTCAGTCGAGATTATGCCCGGGTGTTCGGGCTATCTCCTGCAAAAGATGCGGGGCGGATCCTCAGCGATACGAGAGACGTCAGACGCTAGTCGGTGACAGCACTCAACCGAACCTTACGCGCGGTGCCACTCGCCGCGGTGACCGATATGAGCGCCGCCCATCCTTGGAAAACCGCTGACCTTAGTGCGTGCAAAGGGTCCGGAATTTAGTAGACCGACAAGGACGAGAGCCCATCCTTAGGTGCTGCTCAGTGCCCATGCAAGCCAACGATGCCGAGAACATCTCTGAATTTTATGAGATTAACGGCTGTGCAATCGTCAGGCAGAGATCCATAGCCCCAACTGGCAAAGGCAAACGGTATTCCGTATCCGCGTGCGGCTTCAAAATCGTTCTTATTGTCGCCTATCATTATTTTGGGAAGCGTTGCGTAATCGGCACGCGCTACCAACGCACCCAGGTGTCCGGGGTCAGGCTTCTTGAACGACACGGTATCCCCGCCGCACACCCTATCAATAAACCTCAACAGGTCGGTTTGTTTAAGAATATCGATGGCAATCGATTCGTCTTTATTGGTACAGACAGACATTCTCCACCCCGCTTCTTGCAACGCGCCAAGGGTTTCCATCACCTCGTCATAAGGCTTTGTCATCGAATGGTCGGTGTGTTCGTAGCGCGAGATGAAGGTATTGATCGCTTCTTCCATAGCATTCATCCCTCGTAAACAGAACGCTCGCCTGGCAAATGACCGCAGCCCGTCACCGAGGAACTTTGAAGCCGTCGCGACCAAAAGAGGCTCAAGATCCGACTCGATAAGAAGGGTGTTCAGTTGAGCTGTCATGTCGCCCGCTGAATCGACGAGCGTGCCGTCCAGGTCAAAAATGATCGCGCCTGTCTCTACCGGGTGTGCAATGTTCAGGTCGTTTATCGACATGGGGCTTTACTCGCGTTTGGCAGGGCTCTGGTTAGATTGCAGGGTTCTGGCTATAGCGTCGTTTGCTGCGCATCAGCCCATACACCGCAGCGGATGCGAGCAGCGAGAACATAGCGGCAATCACAAATGCGCCGGCAAACCCCTGGCTGTAACTCTGCCGGGCAAGCCCACTCAACGTTTCGTTTAAGTCGTGGGGATACAGTGCGATAGCACGTTCGAAGTCGCCTGCCATGACGTATTCGGAAAACCCGGGTTGAGCAGAAACTCCCGCGTCTATCAGTTTGCTTTCAATCGCCGATTTCACGCCGCTGGCCATTACCGCTCCGAGTCCAGCGAAACCCAACAATATGCCGGTGAATCTGGAGGTAGTGCTGATGCCGGATGCCATTCCGGCGCGACTTCGAGGAACCGTGCCCATGATGGCCTTCTGGGTTTCGCCATTCAGCAATCCACCGCCTGTTCCCAGAATTGCCATGCCGGAAATCAGCAACAGTTCTCCCTGCTGAACGGCGGCGAACATCAGGATAAGGTTACCAAGTGCAACGATTAAGAGGCCCAGCGCCAGGATGCCCGCGCTCTCAAGGTAAGGCGAAAGTCGCCTACCTACTTGCGGAAAAATCAGCATCGCAACGGCAAATGGAAGCATGGCGATACCCGCTTGGAGGACCCCGTTGCCACGGCCATTTTGTAGAAAGAGCGGTAACAGCGATGCCATGACTTGAGCAGACGAGGCATAGGCTAGCATCGCGAGTACGGCGCCAACGAAGGGCCTGGCTGTGAACAATTCGAGATCCAGCATCGGGTAGGGGCGACGTTTTTCGACCCAGACAAAGACTGCGAACAACAGCAGCCCCCCGATCATGCTCATGAGGACAGGGACACTCGACCATCCATGACTGGGACCGGCGATGAGTGCCCATGTGGCACTGAACATCCCTAGCGCGAAAAGCGCAATTCCCGGGATGTCCAGCGTTCTCGGCGTGGGATCACGAGATTCATCCACCAGCGTCACGACCGCTGCCGCCAGCAATAAGCAGACGGGGATGTTGATATAGAACGCCCAGCGCCATCCAAGTGAACTACTGATCACTCCACCTATGAGCGGCGAGACAACCATGGTGAGTCCCATGATGCCGCCCCATATCGCCCAAGCGTGGCTGCGCGATTTTTCATCGTGAAACGTGTGCCCGATGATGGCGAGGGCAGGAGCAAGCAGGAAAGCGGCTCCGACGCCCTGTACCGCTCGCGCCAGATACAGGCCTGGTGCTGAAGGCGCCAAACCACAGGCCAGGGAAGAGGCTGCAAAGAGCGCTATTCCGAACAGAAAGACGCGTCGCCGGCCGTACCGGTCAGCGATGGAGCCCGCCGGAAGCAAGAGGGCAGCGAAGCAGAGCACATAGGTGCTTATGACCCACTCGACCTCTGCAAACGAGGCTTGAAGATCCCTGGCAATGGTTGGCAAAACGATGCCCACGACGTTCGTATCTAGAACGGTCATGGCACAGCCCGCCGACGCGACAACCAGTATGGCCGCTTCTTTTCTCATGGAATGACAGTCTCTTCTAATAGCGGGAGCGGTAACTGCACGTTTTCAACAGGGCATTTATTTAAATGCAGCCAGCCCGGCTTGAGCGATCTCTTCATCGTGCTGGGGTGTGTCCGCAGATACCCCTACCGCCCCAACGGTGTGTCCGTTGACGATGATCGGAAAACCACCACGCATCAGCACAAAGCCTTGGGCGGTGATCGCGGCAGGTCGGGGGCCGTTGATGGCATCTTCCAAGGCGCCGCTGGGACGTCGGAACAGAGCGGCGGTACGCGCTTTTCCGGGGGCGAGCTCAACACCCGCTGGCACAGCGGCGTTGTCCATGCGAACGAGGAGAATGGGCAGACCAGCACTATCGACAACGGAGATGACGCACGGCCACCCAGCCGTTTGCGCCTTCGTTTGCGCCGCTGTGAGGATCTGTTGAGCGGCGGCAAGCGTCAGAACTGGCTGGTTGGGCAAATCTAATGCGGCGGCTGGCAAGGAAACCAGTGCGAGGGATCCCGCTAGGCCAACAGCGATTGCGACGGGGGGAAGACGGAACACGGTGAACTCCTGGGAAAGTGAGTCCAACGATTGAAACAGGGGAGACAATTCAGAACAATAAAGCCTATCAGCTATATAATTCAGGAAAACTGAATACTGGAATCAAGTGACATGGACATTCGCCATCTTCGCGCCTTCGTCACCGTTGCGGAAAATCTACATTTTTCACGCTCAGCTGAGCAGTTGGGCGTTTCGGCCCCAACGCTCACTGCGCAGATCCAGGAAGTAGAGCGCTTGTTAGACGCTCGGCTGTTTAACAGAACAAAGCGGTCTGTCGTTTTGAAGCCGGCTGGGGAAGCGTTTCTGATAGAAGCCCGCTCTACCCTTGAGCAATTTGAGAGGGCTATTAACGTGGGCCAACGTGCAGGCCGAGGCCAGGTTGGCCGAGTGGAAATCGGCTACGTTGGTTCAGCCGCCTTTTTCGGGGTACTCCAGGACCAAGTCCAGCGCTTTCGCAATCAGTGGCCAGACGTCATGGTGAACACCAAGGAACTCCCTACCGAGCAGCTCACGGCACTTCTTGAGGATGGGCGGATTGATGTGGCCTTTGTACGAATGCCCGTGCATCTACCTGATGCAATCTCCAGCCGTATTTTGGCGCGCGACCGCTTCTGCCTGGCGCTGCCAGCTGACCATGTCTTGGCGAAGACAGATGATGCCATTCGCCCGAGTGCGCTTGCGAGCGAGTTGTTTGTGCTGCCTGAACAAGCGCTAGGGGTGCGTGAGGTGGCCAAGCGCGGGAGATTCGATCCATACATTGTCTCGGCGCCTGGAAGTCTGGTCGCAGTGCTGACACAGGTGGCACTGGGCGTGGGTATAGCGGTCATTCCCAGCGTTCTGATTCAAACGATTCAACTGCCGAATGTGGTCTTTCGGGAGATCGCCGGGCCTCCCATTTTTTCAGAGGTGGGGGCTTTGTTTCGCCGCCATGAGAGGCTGCCGATTGTGTGCAACCTGATTAGCCAGATCCTTGAGACCGATGGCGTGCGAGCTGACGCGGTAGAACGTTTCCGACAAACCGCTCCAGGCCCTGGCGAGCGGTTTGACCCATTTGCTAGCTAGAGGTAATCGCAGATAATTGTTTGCACAAATAGGCATCCTCTCTTGGGAGGAAATGTTCAGGGCTTTCATTGCATGAAAACGCTTCGAAAACGTGATTGATAACTTTCTTGGCTTGGTCCGTAGTAAGGACTCGCGTGTCTATCAGGTCAAGAAGAGCATCGGCTATCTCGTTTAAACTAAAGCAGTATTCTTCAGCAGCAATACTAAGCAGTGCTCGCATTTCCCTGTATTTACTATCTGGATGTACCTTGTTTGTCAGAAATTCAAGTGGATCTTCCAGAATTTCAAAAGGGTAAATCTTTTGATACCTGCCGCAGTAGTCTATAAGCGTCCGCCTGACCTTCACGCCATCAATTTTTTGAGAGTTAGCCTCTAACAGTGCATTAACTTTCGTACCAGCTATCCAGTTTTTCATCGCGAGGTCTACTTTCGTTAGCGCTTATTCAAGGGAAAACGACCAGCAGGTTCTGGCCGATTGCTGCTGTACACAACTGAATGCCGTCGGCCAAAAAAAAGCGGCCCTGACCGCCGAATGACGGCTAAGAAATCTGATCACCTATCACTATAATGGAGACTCCGAACGTTACGTCAGGTAGCCGGGTAGCCTCAGCCAATGCCTGTAAAGGAGTCGGCAAGTCGAACAGTGTCAGTGGATTCAGTGGTCGGTATTGCAGCTCATACCCCCTCAAGGCCTGGGTTGCAGCGCGATGAACGTCAGACCAGTCATACGCAAAGAACCCGCGTTTGGCAAATTCAACGAAAGCGTTTGCGCCGGCCATGGCAGTGACCCGATCTACATCGGACACCTCCGGCAATGAAAGTACAAATTCCTCGGAGTTCTCGACTGAGGGCAGTGCAGAGTCAGGAACCGGCCCCTGGCCACCCGTAGTGAAGAGCGCAACCTGACCGACGGCGTCGGTGGCGACCCATCCAACATCAAAGTCCTGAGGAACGAAGGAAGTCACCATTTGCACCTACTTTAGAAAAAGGGACGAGTTGATTTGCCAACTCTACTTGGCAGCCCAGAGTGTGTAAAAGCGCGTCGCGCAAATTGTCCAAGCGGGAAGAAATGCGACGGTTTGTATTCTCCCAGCTTTAAACATCTGCGTCTGGCCGACAGCAGTCTANNNCCCCCCCCCCCCCCCCCCCCCCCCCCCCCCCCCGCCGATAACCTAACTATCCACACACATCTCCCGTGTGCCCCCCCTTTCGAGCCCCCACCTAATGAACCCACTCTCCCTCTTCAAAAGCCCCCGGGCCGCTCGTCAAGGCACCACCACGCTCACCTGCACCGCCAACGACCTGGACGCTTCCCTCACCACCCTGCGCATCACCCCCACCCTGATCACCGGTTTCATTTCCCCCCACCTCGACATCGACGCCATCGCCGCCAAGCTCAAACGCCGCTTCCCACAGTCCACCATCAGCCTCTGCACCACCTCCGGCGAGCTCTGCAACGCCCCCAATTCGCTGTATTGCGCCACGGGCGAGCGTTGGGACCGGATCGTCTTGCAGCTGTTCGACGACAGTGTGATCGCCTCCGCCGAAGTCGTGATGGTGCCGCTGGAATGCGAGGACATCCGCAGTGGCGGCAAGCGCATGGGCATGCAGGAGCGCATTGCCAAGTTGGTGAGCAATATCAAGCGGGTGCAGGTGCGTACCTCGATTGATCATCGCGATACGTTGGCGTATGTGGTGTTCGATGGGTTGTCGGCGTCGGAGTCGTTTTTTATGGAGGCGCTGTATGAGTCGGGGCGCTTTCCTTGCCTGTTTGTGGGGGGGTCGGCCGGGGGTAAATCGGATTTCAAGAAGACGCTGATTCATGACGGCCAGCGCAGTTATCAGCACCATGCGCAGATTGTGTTCCTGAAGACGGCGGCGCAGGTGCGGTTTGGGGTGTTCAAGAGCCAGAACTTCAAGCCGGCGGATTTGACCTTCAGTGTGCTGACGGCTTCGGTGGAGGACCGCACGATTGATCAGGTGATCGACAGCGCCGGCAATATCAAGAGCATGGTGCAGGCGCTGTGTGATGCCTTCAGTTGTGCGCCCCAGGCGCTGGAGTCGAAGCTGGCGGATTATTCGTTTGCGATCCGGGTGGGCAGTGAGTTGTTCGTGCGGTCCATTGCGCGCATCGACTTTGAGCAGCAGATCGTGCAGTTGTTTTGCGACGTGGCGCCGGGCGAGGAGTTGGTGATGGTGCGGCGCACACCGTTGCGTGAGGCGACGCGGTTGGACTACGAGCAATTTTTGCGTGGCAAGGGCGGTGTGCCGGTAGCGGGTATTTTGAATGACTGCATTTTGCGTCGACTCAACAACGCCGCCGAGCTGGGCAGCATGGCCGGGGCGTTTGGGGACGTGCCGCTGGCGGGGTTCTCGACCTTTGGTGAGATTCTGGGGTTGAACCTGAACCAGACGCTGACGGCGATTTTCTTTTTCCGGGTGGCCAAGGGGGCCAGTTTCAGTGATGAGTACGTGGATAATTTCATCGCGCACTATGGCGAGTTCAAGGCGTTTTTCCTACGTCGCCAGGTGAAGAAGCTGGCGGGGTTGAACCATGTGGTGGTCAAGCAGATTGCCGCATTCAAGAACAACGACTTCACCAACACCCTGAATACCCGTGGGCTGGACCGCAATATCCTGCCGGTGTTCGAAGGCCTGGCGGACTTGGGCCTGGTGCTGGCACATGCCGAGCGTCAGCAGGAGGACATCGCTGCGCAGCTCAAGCATTACTCCGGTGAGCTGCATGCGTCGATGGACGACCTGGTGGGCACTATTGATCGGCAAAACAGCGTGTCGGCCCAGGCAGGGGCGACGGTGGAGGGGCTGTCCAGCCAGGCGGATGTTGCCGTTGAAGGCGCGCGCACGCTGGCCGGTTCGAGTTTGCGTATCCAGTCGATTGTGCAGGTGATCCAGCAGATCGCCGGGCAGACCAACCTGCTGGCGCTCAACGCCGCCATCGAAGCGGCGCGCGCGGGTGACCTGGGCCGTGGCTTTGCGGTGGTGGCCGATGAGGTGCGCAAACTGGCGGAGATCACGCGTAAGAATGCGGCGGAAATCGGTGTGGATATCGACCTGCTATCGAGTGAAATCCAGCGCGTTGCGCAGCAGATTGAAGATCAGTCCACCGGGGTCGGCGCACTGCGCGAGATGCTCGATGCACTGGAGGCCTCCAGCCGCGCCACGGAAGGCACGGCGCAACGCACCAAAACCATTGCGGATACGTTGACCGGGCTGACCCACGCGTAGGCAAGGCAACGGTTCACATCAAGAGGCGGCGCGCACACCTTTCGCTGGCGCGCCGCCACCCTTGACCTTCCTCCTCACCGCCCTCTTCAACCCCGCTTCGGCAGCTTCCAATTTGGCCGCACAAAGTGGCACGTATACCCATTAGGAATACGCTCCAGATAATCCTGATGCTCCGGCTCCGCTTCCCAAAACGGTCCGGCCGGTTCTATCTCAGTGACCACGCGACCCGGCCACAACTGGGATGCATCGACATCCGCTGCCGTATCTTCGGCAATATCCCGCTGCTGCTCACTCAGGTAATAAATCGCCGAACGATAACTGGGCCCAAGGTCATTGCCCTGCCGGTTGGCCGTGCTCGGGTCATGGATCTGGAAAAAGAATTCAAGAATCTGCCGGTAACTGATCACCGCCGGGTCAAACACGATCTCAATCGCTTCGGCATGGTTGCCATGGTTTCGGTAGGTGGCGTTCGGCACATCGCCGCCGGTGTAGCCAACCCGCGTGTGCAGCACGCCGGGGTAGCGGCGCAAAAGGTCTTGCATGCCCCAGAAGCAGCCGCCGGCAAGAATGGCGGTTTCGGTTTGGTTGGTCATGGTCGGCATTTCCCCTGAATGGATACTGAGTAGTTATGGGGCTGTGTTGGCCAATACCAAGGGCGGGTTGGGGGGGTACCCAGACGAACGGTTTCAGGTAATGATGCACGCCCCGAATCAAGGACGATAACAAAAATGAAAACCGCTTTTCGCGCCCTGTTCCTGCTCTGCCTGGCCACGCCCGCCTTCGCCGACGAACGCTCCGTCGGTTTCACAACCACCACGCTGCCCGCCGCGCCAACCAACCGCGCGCTTGAAATGGTGGTCTGGTACCCCGCCGCCACCACCGCCCAACCCAAGCTGATCGCCGACAACGCGGTCTTCATCGGCGCCCTTGCCGTGCCTGACGCACCACCGGCCAGCGGCGACCATCCGCTGGTCGTGCTCTCCCACGGTTACGGCGGCAATTGGGGCAAACAGGTGTGGCTGGCCAGTGCTTTGGCGCACAAGGGTTACATCGTGGCGGCGGTCAACCACCCCGGCACCACTACCCAGGACCGCAGCCCGCAAAACGCCGCGCAGCTATGGCAACGCCCGGCCGACCTGAGCCGTGCTATCGATGCGGTCCTGGCACAGCCGAAGCAATTTGGCGCAGTGGCGAAAAACCAGATTGCCGCCGTGGGCCACTCCCTCGGCGGCTGGACCGTGCTGGAAATCGCCGGGGCGCGCTTCGACCCCGACCTGTTCAGTCGCGACTGCGACGTACACCCTAAACTGGGCGGTTGCATTGGCTACCGGGAGATGAACCCCGCCGGCACACCAGACGGGAAGGCCCAACTGGCGGCGGATTTGCGCGACAAGCGCGTTACCGCCATCGTGTCATTGGACCTGGGCCTGTCGCGCGGTATGACCGACGCCAGCCTGGCCGCACTGCAAGTGCCGACATTGGTGATTGCGGGGGGCGTGCCAACCGAGGATATGGACTTCAATCTGGAGTCCGCCGACTTGGCCAAACGGCTGCCAGAAGCGTCGACGCAGTACGTGAAGATCGACGATGCCACTCACTTCAGTTTCATGCCGATCTGCAAGCCAGGTGGCATGGCCTTGGTTGAAGAGAGTTCGCCAGGCGATGGCATGATCTGCCGGGATGGTGAGGGCGCGCGGCCGCGAGCGGTGATCCAGCAGCAGGTGATCGCGCTGATCAGCGATTTTTTGCAGCGCACGGCTCACCCCTAAGAGCAACGCCAACCGTCGGAAAAGGCTTTATCAAGCGCCTTATGCTGAAAAGCGCGCAGGGGAACAGCCCGCTTTTTTAAACTGGTATCATCGAGGCCTTTCAAAGGTTGGTAAAAGACATGAATCGCCAGAAAAAACTCCAGCAGCTCTTCAAGGCCAAAGCCAAAAAAGCCAGCGCCAAATTGGCGCCGAAGAAAAAAGATACGTACATCAGCAAAGCGGACCGGGAAAAGCTGGCGGCTGAAGCCGCTCAGGCGCCAGACATTTCTCCGCAGAGCTGACTCAGCAACCGCTCAACGCAACCTGCGGCCGCTCGCCGGCAAAGAAAAACGGCCGTAACCGCACGCCCACGCCATTGCCGATAAACGCCGCCACCAGCCACACCCAACCATGCAGGCTGCCCGAGGCGATGCCGCTGAAGTACGCGCCGATATTGCAGCCGTAGGCCAGACGCGAGCCATAGCCGAGCAACAGGCCGCCGATCACCGCCGCCACCAGCGAGCGCGCCGGGATGTTCAGGCTGGGGGCGAAACGCCCGGCCAGGCCTGCGGCCAACAACGCGCCGAGGACAATGCCGATGTCCATGACGCTGGTGATGTCTTCCCATACCGGCGCGGCGAGGGCCTTGGCATTGCCCGGCATTTGCCAGAACGCCCAGTTGGCTACGTCCACACCCACACCGCTTGCCACCTTGGCGCCCCACAAGGCGAACGCAGAAGTAATACCCCATGGCCGCCCCGCCAATGCCAGGGTGGCGTAGTTGAGCAGGGCCAGGCCGATGGCACCCCACACCAGTGGCCATGGCCCACGCAGGAAGCGGCGCACGCCTTGGTGCTCGCTTTTTACGCCCTCTTCCAGCTGACCATGACGGCCCTTCTCCAGGCGCACGGTGATAACCGCAATGAGCGCAAACACAGTCAGGCTCAAGCCCAGCGCCGGCAGCACGCCGAAGCTCTTGACGATGGACACCGCCGGGAACGCAGGCAGCGCAAACCACCAGTCAACGTGGTGTGTGGCAATCAACGAACCGCAGATAAAGAACAACAACGTCACCAGCATGCGCGCATTACCGCCGCCCACGGTGAACAACGTGCCCGACGCACAACCGCCGCCCAGCTGCATGCCGATCCCGAAGATAAACGCCCCGAACACCACCGACACCCCGGCCGGCGCCACCAGCCCGACCACCGGCTGGCCGAACAAGGTGCCCGCCCCCAATGCGGGGAAGAACAGCAGCACCGCCACCGCCAGCATCACCATCTGCGCACGCAAGCCGGCGCCACGGCGATCATTGATAAACACACGCCAGGCCGAGGTAAAACCGAAGGCGGCATGGTAAAGGGTCAAGCCCAGTGCAGCGCCGACCACCAGCAACAGCACCTGGCGTGAGCCGACACTGTTTTGCAGGAACAGGGCGCCCAGCACCAGGATGATAAAGGCCACCAGCGGCGCGACAGGCTTGCGCGCAGGGGTGAGAGGGAGAGAGGTGCTCATGGGGTATCCCGGGTTGATTGAATGGGTTGATTGCGAGGGGGCGAGTATAACGCCGTGGGGTGATATTCAGGGTGGGAGCTGTCGAGCTTCAGCGAGGCTGCGATGGCGGTGGGTCAGGCAAAGAAAATGCCAGCAATACCGCCGCCTTCGTAGCCTCGCTGGGGCTCGACAACTCCCACCTTTGAGCTTCACTGCTGTCGGGCACTGCAATCGCCGTGTGGGCCTTGTGAACCGCAACCCAACCGCCACCGCCAATCCCCTGTGGGAGCTGTCGAGCTTCAGCGAGGCTGCGATGGCGGTGGGTCAGGTAAGAAGATGCCAGCAATACCGCCGCCTTCGTAGCCTCGCTGGGGCTCGACAACTCCCACCTTTGAGCTTCACTGCTGTCGAGCACTGCAATCGCCGTGCGGGCCTTGTGAACCGCAACCCAACCGCCACCGCCAATCCCCTGTGGGAGCTGTCGAGCTTCAGCGAGGCTGCGATGGCGGTGGGTCAGGTAAGAAGATGCCAGCAATACCGCCGCCTTCGTAGCCTCGCTGGGGCTCGACAACTCCCACATTGATCTTCACTGTGGTTGTGAACTGCGCCTGCCGCGTCATACACCCAGGCGCTGTTTAGATCATCCCGCCTTGAGGAGTAAAAAATACCGCCATGAGTTTCCTCGGCACCTTCCGCTCGCTGCGCAGCCCCAATTACCGCATCTGGGCCGCGGGTGCGTTGGTGTCCAATATCGGCACTTGGATGCAACGCACCGCCCAGGACTGGCTGGTACTCACTCAGCTTACCCCGCACAACGCCGCCGCTGTCGGCATCGTCATGTCGTTGCAGTTCGGGCCGCAGTTGCTGCTGTTGCCATGGACCGGGTTTGCCGCCGACCACTATGACCAGCGCAAGCTGCTGATCGTCACCCAGGCGGTCATGGGCTTGCTGGCGCTGACGCTGGGGGTGTTCACCCTCACCGGGGTTGTCGAGCTGTGGCACGTGTATGTGTTCGCGTTCCTGTCCGGCTGCGCGTCGGCGTTCGATGCGCCGGTGCGGCAGATTTTCGTCGCGGAGCTGGTGGCCGAGAAGGACTTGTCCAACGCCATCGCGCTCAATTCCACCTCGTTCAATATGGCGCGCATGATCGGCCCGGCGGTGGCCGGCCTGACCATCGCGTCGGTGGGCACCGGCTGGGCATTCCTGCTCAACGGCAGCAGTTTTTTTGCGGTGCTGGCGTCGTTGTTTTTCCTGCGGGTGTCGGGGCAGCACGCCAAGGTTCGCGCCCTGCGCACCAAGGGCAGCCTCACCGAGGGCTTGCGCTATGTGTGGGCGCGGCCGGACTTGAAGGCGATTCTGCTGATGCTGTTTCTGATCGGCACCTTCGGCATGAACTTCCCGATTTTCATCTCGACCATGGCGGTCCGCGTGTTCGATACCGATGCGCGCGGCTATGGCCTGTTGTCTTCGACGTTGGCCATCGGCACCATCGCCGGCGCCCTGATCGCGGCTGGCCGTGAACGACCGCAGTTCAGGTCACTGCTCAACGGCGCGGCGATCTTCGGGATCGGCTGCACGTTGGCGGCCCTGGCGCCGAACTACTGGCTGTTTGCCGTGGCGCTGGTGATCATCGGCGTGGGCGCCATGACCTTCAGCAACACCACCAACAGCCTGATGCAACTCACCACCGAGCCGGCCATGCGCGGCCGGGTGATCGCCCTGCGTGTCGGCGTGGCCCTGGGCGGCACGCCGATCGGCGCGCCTATCGTCGGCTGGGTGGCCGACCACCTCGGGCCGCGCTGGGCGCTGGGGGTCGGCGCCGTGTCGGGCATCCTGGCGGTGGGTGTGGCGCTCTATACCCTCAAGCGCCAGATGGATCGGCCCGCGTCGATCACGTCCGCCCCACCGACCCGGAAACCGGAAGATTCCCCAACAACTTGAGCCCGGTGCTCTTCACGAAGGTGTCGTAGTCCATCGGCTTCTGGATCCGCGTCTCAGCATTGGGCAGCACATACGCCCAGGCGCGCCGGGACGAGGCGTCGTACACCAGCTTGAACAGGCGCGTCGGCACCCAGACCTTGTTTTTACCGATGGTGCTGTAGCCGGCGTCGAACAGCGGGCCGGTAAACACGTACACATCGCCGCCGGAGCGCTGGGCAAACTTGCGCACGTCGGCCTCGACCTTGCTCCAGATCTTGCGGTTGTTGGTGGGGTCTTGCGGCACCATGTTCGACAGCGCGAAGGATTGAGCCATGGCATGGGCGTTCGGTGCATCGGCGGCCGGGGCCTGGTGGCCACGGTCCACGGCCGGGTGCTGGCTGCGGTAGTCGCTCAGCTCGGCGCGCCCGGCCTTGGGGATGCGTGGGTCGGGGTAGAACTGGTTGGTGCGCTCCTCGCCTTTGGCGTCTTTCAACTGCGCGGCATTCAGGCGTTCAACCACCACCAGCGGGGTCTTGCTGGTTTGCGAGTACAGCACCGCGAAGGTGTCGGAGCACAGGGCCAAGGGCTTCATCGACGCCGGGACGGTGGCCATGTTGATCGGGATGGTGGCGGGAAAAAGTTGGGCGCAACCGTCAAACGAACTGCGTTGCTGCGTGGGGGTGTAGGGATTGGCCAGGCTGCGTGCGTCTACAGCGGTGGAGAGTAAAACGAGGGCCGACAGCCCGACTGCAATCTTGCGTAGGTACATGCGTTAGATCTTATGGTGAGGGTAAACGGACGAGCGCGAATGTTCGTGCGGGGTGTATGGACCCTGATAGGCCGGTTTGGTGCCGCAAGGCTCACGGATAAGGTTGAACCTCTCCTACACGCCAGGGCTCAGAACCCTACATCCTAGGGAGAATTGTATGACCCAGACCGCACTCGTCGTGGGCGCCAGCGGCATCGTTGGCAGCGCCACCACCCAGTTACTGCTCGATAACCAGTGGCAGGTTGCCGCGCTGTCGCGTAGCCCGTCCCAGATACCTGACGTGATCCCGGTAGCCGCCGACTTGCAAGACCCGGCCTCAGTACAGCAGGCACTGGCCGAGTTGAAACCCACCCATGTGTTCATCACCACCTGGTCGCGCCAGGCCACGGAAGCCGAGAACATCCGCGTCAACGCCGCCATGGTGCGCAACGTGCTGGACGCCGTGCGCCCCGCCGGCACGGTGCAGCATGTGGCCCTGGTGACCGGTTTGAAGCACTACCTCGGCCCGTTCGAGAACTATGGCAAGGGCAGCCTGCCGCAGACCCCGTTCCGCGAAGAACAAGGCCGCCTGGACGTGGAGAATTTCTACTACGCCCAAGAGGACGAAGTGTTCGCTGCGGCCGAGAAAGACGGCTTCACCTGGAGCGTGCACCGCCCGCACACCGTCACGGGCGTGGCCGTGGGCAATGCGATGAACATGGCGACCACCCTCGCCGTCTACGCCAGCGTGTGCAAACACACCGGGCGCCCGTTTGTGTTCCCAGGTTCGCGTGTGCAGTGGGACAGCCTCACCGACATGACCGATGCCCGGCAACTGGCCCAACAACAGCTATGGGCGGCGACCACACCGGCGGCGGCGAACCAGGCGTTCAACATCACCAATGGCGATGTGTTCCGCTGGCAATGGATGTGGGGGCAAATCGCCGATTACTTTGGCCTCACCCCGGCAGACTTCCCCGCCCAGCCCTGCCCGCTTGAGCAGCAGATGGCCGATGACCAGTCCGCCTGGAGCCAGATGGTTGCGCAGCATGGGTTGAAAGAAGCCGACATCAGCCGGCTCGTCTCGCCGTGGCACACCGATGCCGACCTGGGGCGGCCGATCGAGGTGGTCACGGACATGTCCAAGAGCCGCCAGCTGGGTTTCACCGCTTACCAGGCCAGCGACCAGGCGTTTTTCGCGGTGTTCGATCAGTTGCGCGCCGCGCGGTTGATCCCTTAACCCGACAGGGGCAGCCTCACCACAAACTCGCTGCCCTTGCCATGCCCCTCACTCTTGCCCGTCACCGTGCCGCCATGGGCTTCGACCAGTTCGCGCACCACGGTCAAGCCAATGCCCAGGCCGGCACTGTTGAAACCGATGGCGTGGGCGTCTTGCACATAAGGATCAAAGATGAACGGCAAGGCTTTGGCGGTCACGCCGATGCCATTGTCGGCAATGCTGATCCTGAGCTGTCCGGCCTCTGCGGTCACCACCATCGCAATGGTGCCGCCCACCTGGGTGTACTTGGCCGCGTTGCCCAGCAGGTTGTGCAGAATCTGCGCGAGCCGTACAGGGTCGCCGTCCACGGTCAGGACGGCGTCGGGCAGCGCCACGTCGAATTGCTGTTTGCGGCTGATCATCACCGGGCTGCAGGCATCGACGGCAGCATTCAGGATGCGCAGCATGTCCACCTCGCGGCGGTGGATACGCAGTTTGCCGGTGCTGGCGCGTGAGACATCCAACAGGTCGTCGACCAATTGGGAAATATGCTGCACCTGGCCTTCGATCAACTCGCGCATGCGCGGCAGTTGGTCGCTGGGCAGCCGCACCATGCGCTCGGCAATCAGGCTGATCGGCGTCAGCGGGTTGCGCAGCTCGTGGGCGACCATCGCCAGGATGCTTTTTTGCTGGCCCAAAGCCCGCTCCGCCGTGGCCTGCAGGTCTTGGGCGCTGAGTGCGGCGATCACCAACTGCGCGTTCGCTTCGCGCAGCGCCTGAAACAGCGGCTGATCCTCGACCTGGGGGGCCGCGACCGCGTCGGATTGCGCCAGGAGTATCGCCAGCACTAACTGCTGGTTGGCCTCGATCAGTTGCTCGACGTGCTGGGAATCCTCCAAACGGCTGTTGGCGTCGTCCAGCTGTTGCTGCAGCGCGGCCAATACCGCGCGGGCCTCAACGGTTTTCTGGCCGAGCAGGAAGAGTTCGTGGGCAGCATTGGCCACCTTACGCTCGTCCTCCCCAGGCGTATTACTCATGGGTCAGCTCAAACATCAGGGTCTCCTGTGCGCCGGGTGGTCGGGCGTCCACCGAGCAGCCCCTCCTGGTCAACGAGCATCTCGCCGATCTGCAGGCCATCGTCATTGATGTGGTATTGGCGCAGCTCGTCGCAGTGGGCGCTGGCGCGCACTTTGACCACGGCCATGATGCGCAACAGGCGGCTGCGCACTTCGATGTAGCGCTGCACGATGATCGCGTCGGTGAGGAACGCCGTGCCGTAGGGGCTGAAGCGCAGGTCGGTGTAGCGGTCTTCCAGCTCCGACGTCATCAACACACTGACCCCGGCGCGGGTCAACGCGGTGACCATGCGCGACAACGACTCGCGGAAGTCGGCGCGAAAGGTCGGCGCCAGGGCCAACTCAAAGCCCGACAGTGAATCGATGACTACCCGCGTGGCGCCCAGGCGGCTGATTTCGCTGAGCAGCAGTTGGACAATCTCATCAATCGACAGGTCCGGCGCCCGGCTGTCCACCAGGCCAACCTTGCCGCTGAGGATCAAGTCAGCGAGCGTGGCGTTTTGCGAGTGATTGGGGCGTTGCTCGAACACCGCGATAACCCCGGTTTCGCCATTGCGTGCGCCCTCGGCCAGGAAGGTGGCCGCGAGAATGCTTTTGCCCGACCCCGAAGGCCCCGCCACCAGCAGCGAATAACCACGGGGCAAGCCGCCGCCGAGCATCTCGTCGAGGCGTGGCACGCCCATTTTCAGGCGTTGCACCGGCAGCGTCATCGGCGTCTCGACCGGGTTGAGCGGGGCCGGTGCGAATACCTTGATGCCCGAACTGGCGATCCGGAACGTGTGCAGCCCCGGCAAGGTCGGCTGGCCGCGCATCTTCATGATTTCCATCTTGCGCACCATCGAATTGCGCTCGACGCTCTGGCGCAACCAGATCAGCCCATCGGCCACGGTGAAAATCGGGTTGGTGTCGGTTTCGGTGAAATACTCGCCGATCAGGAAGGTGGTCGCCTGCCAGGTGGTCATCAACATGCCCAGTTGCTGAACGAACTGCGGCAGGTTGTTGTTGGGGTTGTGCTGGGTCTGGCTGGCCAGCACCACCGAACGGAAGGAGTCGACAAACACCAGTGACGGTGAATGCGCCTCGACTTCGCTGACGATGCGCCGCAGCACTTCATCCAAATCACCGGCCAGGGTGTCGTCGGCCAGGTTGATGTAGCGGATCGACTGGTTGATCGCTTCGTTGTCGAAAAAGTCGAACTGCTGCTGATAACGCAGCATCTTCAGCGGCGGCTCGCCCAGCACGGTGAAAAACAGCGCAGGGCGTTCAGGTGTCGCCAGGGCGAACATCATCTGATGCGCCAAGGTGGTCTTGCCGCAGCCGGGCGGGCCGGCGATCAGGTTGAACGAAAACTCCGGCAAACCTCCGCCCAGCACCTCGTCCAGACCTGGCACACCGGTAGCCAGGCGGTTGATAGTTACTTTGGTGCTCATGGCGAATTTTCCTGCGAAGGGGTGTCGCTCAAAGAAGGTGCCCATACGTCGCGCAGTAAACGCGCGGTCAGCGAGGGCCCGATCAGCGTGGTGAGCAAGGCGTAAAAGGTGGTCAACAGCTCTTCACCGAAAAACAACGCATCGGCTTCGCTCTGCTCGAGCAATAGGGCTTTGAGTTCGGCCCGATCCGGCGCGGCCTGCACGCGGTCATGCACACCGGCCAGTCGCGCATGCTTCGAGGCGCTGAGGTGCAGGCTGCGACGCAACAGCGCGACACAGCCTTGCTGCCCGATAATGGGGGTGAGTGCTGCGTCCATGTCCTGCAATATCGACATGATCGCCTGGGCGATGCCTGCAATATCAGCGGTGGGACCAACACGGTGCGCCAGAGAAGCTACGATCTGGCGGCTCTCTTCGCTTTGTGTGGACATGAAGGGCTAATATCCGATGAATTGAGACCCAGCGTACACCCTATGGCGCTCGACCGAAGGTTTAATGGGCCACTATTGCCGCACCGGCCCGCCGGCCGGGCTTGAAACCATGGGCGCTGGCACCCCAGGCAATCGCCAGGGACACGCCCACCAACACCAGCATCGCCCACGGAAACGACGCCACGCCCCAGGTATCCAGCAATACCCCGCCGACCACGCCGCTGCCGGCAATGGCGCTGTTCCAGGCCACCACGTTCAGCGACAGCGCCACATCCGCGCCATCCCCCGCTGCATCGGCCAGCGCGGTTTGCAGCAAGGTTGCCGCGCCGCCAAAACTCAGGCCCCAGACCGCCACACCGAGGTACACCACTTCAGGCACACCGCCAAAAAAGCCCAACACCAGCGAGACGCCGCCAAACACCGCCAGGCTGGCGAGGACCGTGTTGCGCAAGAGCGGCTCCACCAACCTGGCCGCGATCCAGATCCCCGCCAACGCGGCCATCCCGAACACCAATAGCACCAGGTCAACCCGCTCCGACAAGCCAGCAGGCGCCACGAACGGTGCAATGTAGGTGTACAGAATGTTGTGCGCCAGCATCCACGTCATCACCACCGCCAGCACCGGCCGTACGCCCGGCGTCGTCAGCACCTTGCCCAACGACACGCGCTGATGCGCAGGCTGGGGCGCGTAGTCCGGGACTTTCACCAGCACCCACGCAATCAGTACCAGGCTCACGGCCGACATCAGGCCGAAGGTCGTGCGCCACCCCACCAAGCCGCCCAGCCAGGTACCCAGCGGCACACCCAACGACAGCGCAATCGGCGTACCAACCATCGCCAACGCCAGCGCCCTGCCCTGTTGATGGGGCGCGACCATACGCCGGGCGTAACCGGCCAGCAGGCTCCAGGCCAACCCCGCCGCGACACCGGCAAAGAAGCGTGCCACCAGGGTCACGCCATAGTGGGACGACAGCGCCGTGATGGAATTGAACAGCAAAAAGCCGACGATGGTCAGCAGCAGCACATTACGCCGGCGCCAGCCGCGGGTGGCGATGGTCATGGGGATCACTGCCAGCACCGAGCCCAAGGCATACGCGGTGACCATCTGCCCGGCCATGGACGGGGAAATCGCCAGGCCTTCGCTGATCAACGGCAAGAGGCCGGCGGGCAGGGTTTCGGTGACGATGCAGATAAAGCCGGTCATCGCCAGGGCGAGCAAGGCGCCGATGGGCAGACGGTCGGATGACGCCGATAAGGTCAATGAGGGGGTCACGGGAAACTCCTTGAGTGAGACTTAAATACTGATCGATACAGATGTTGCGGGCGTACGCCATGCGTTGTCAACGACTTATGTATCGACTAGTATTTATCTCGCTTTCCACCGGAGATCTCTCATGGCACAAATGGGCCGCCCCCGCACCTTCGACCGTGAACACGCCGTGGAACAGGCCATGCACCTGTTCTGGCAGCACGGCTACGACGCCACGTCACTGGCGCAGCTCAAGGCCGGCCTGGGCGGCGGGATCTCCGCGCCGAGTTTCTACGCGGCCTTCGGTTCCAAAGAAGCGTTGTTCGACGAATGCGTGCAGCGCTATCTGGCGACCTACGCCCAGGTCACTGAATGCCTGTGGGACGAAAACCTGCCACCGCGCCGGGCCGTTGAAACCGCACTGCGCCAATCCGCGCGCATGCAGTGTGAAGACGGACACCCCAAGGGCTGCATGGTGGCACTGGGCGTGATGAGCGCGCCGAGCCCGGAGAATGCGCGGGTGGCGGATGGGTTGACGCAGTCGCGGCTGCGTACGCGGGCGGGGATTGTGGCGTGTGTGGAACGGGCGATTCGTCTGGGGCAGTTGCCGCCCACGGTTAACCCGGCAGTGATGGCGTCGGTGTTTGATAGTTTCCTGCAGGGCGTTTCGATTCTGGCGCGCGATAACGTCCCGCACGCCACCCTCGACGCAGCGATCAGCCAACTCATGCTGACTTGGGACATTGCAGCCTCCCTCGCCTCCCCTGTGGCGAGGGAGCTTGCTCCCGTTGGGACGCGCAGCGTCCCCACATCGGCTGATACAGGTGCGTCAGGGACGGCGCGTTCCTGAGGGCTGCGGCTGCTGCGCAGCCCAACGGGAGCAAGCGCCCTCGCCACAGGCTCACGTGAGGCTGAACGCATGGATCTTGTCGACAATCTGCCGTGAAGCCCTACGGATCGCCGTCGTCGTGTTGCCTGCGATATGCGGTGTGAGTTGGGCATTGCCGACGCCTGCCAGGGGCGAGTTGAAGCGGTCTTTTTCCAGCGCGAAGGTATCGATGGCGACCGCTTTGAGGTGCCTGGGAAACGCGGTCATGAAGCTTGCCAACTGGGCTTCATCGACGATGCCGCCGCGAGCGGTGTTGATCAGCACCGACCCTTGGCGCATTTGCCTGAACTGGGCAAGCCCGAACAGGCCTCGGGTGAGCGGTGTCAGCGGGACGTGAATAGAGACCACGTCGGCCTCCTCCAGCACGTGCTCGAGGGTTGGTCGTCGCTCAAGCCCAAGACTGCGCGCAGCCTGCTCGGTAAAACGTTCGGAACCGGTGGCGATGACCTTGATACCGAGCGATCCCGCTTTGCGTGCGACCTCTTGAGCAATGCTGCCCGTGCCGACCAACCCTAGCGTGAGTTCACTGAATTCGAGGCTTGGCGCCAAGGTGCCCTTGGACCAGCGACCGCAGTGCGTTTCGGCGTTGTAGTGGTCCAGGTCTCTGGATAAAAACAACGCCTGGGCCACCACATAATCGGCGACCGCCGTCGCGTTGGAGCCCGGCGTGTTCAGCAAGGTCACACCACACCGCTGCGCCTCTTGCTGGTCGATATGGTTGAGGCCTGCACCGGCTTGGGCGATAGCGCGCAGCGGCGTGGGCAAGGCCGGTGATACGGCGGCGCGGATCAGTTCGCCGTCCATGGGAATATTCAGGCGCGTCTTGAACACGCTGTACCCCCCGGCCTGAGTCACGGCGTCGATGAACGCTTGCCTGTCGTGGCCGTTGATCTCGGTGTACCGCAGGCGCTCGCCATAGTGTTGGCGAATGCTGTGTTTATCCGCGAAATAATAGAGATTGAGTGTGACCACTAGGCCCAACTCAAGGAAGCGGTCAACTTCCTCAAATAACAATGGAGGGCCGGGTGCATCCAGTATCAGGGTGGTAAACGCCATGCGCTTGGACCTCTTGCTAGAGAGAGGAGCGGGTCGATGCATCGTCAAGAACGTTGAACTTACGCCATCACGATACCGAGACACAGGCATACCCACCGGCCTGGCCACGTTCCACGTGCGCTAAAATAACAGGCGCGAAAAATTGCAGCACGCCTGCGCCATCCGCGCCACGTCCTGGTTCAAGCCAAATTGCCGATCCACCCTGTGCAGCGCCACATACTGAATAGTCGGCAATTCCGGCTGCGTGACCAACGCGCGCAACGCCCCTTGCTCGATCAGGTGGGACAGACACGCCTTTGGCAAATAGCTCACACCGATCCCCGACAACGCCAACCCCACCTGCACCAGCAGGTTATGGCTGGTGAGTGTGCGTGGCATCTGCACGTTGTGCGCGGCCAGCCAGCGCTCGTAGATCAAGCCGGTGCCCGACTGTGAACCCTGGGTCAACACCGTGTAGTTGGCCAGGGTCTCAAGGCTGACAGGGTCTGCGTCAGGGATAAGACCCGGCGAACAGATCCAGGCGTTTTCCACGCATTGCAGCGCGGTGCTGTGGAAACGCGGATCGCTGTACACGTCGGGCACGATCACCAGGTCCAGTTGGTCGCTTTCCAGTTTGCGGAACAGCTCGCTGCTGAGCTCCACCGACGGCTCGATTTGCACCTTGGGGTAGGCCTGGCGCAGCGCTTCCACCAACGCCGGCAACCAGGTGAGCGCGGTGAGTTCAGTGACGCCCAGGCGAAACCTGCGCACCAGCACCTCACGGGCGCTGACCCGTTCCAGCAATTGGTCGCGGCTGTTGAGCAGGTCACGGGCGTAGTCGAGCAGCTCGCCGCCCTTTTCCGTCAGCCGGGCATTGCGCTTGCTGCGGTCGAAAATCTCGACGTCGAAGGTGTCTTCCAGCTCCTGGATACGCTTGGAGATGGCCGACTGCGACATGTTCAGCTTGTTGGCCGCCGCTTCGAAGCTGCCCAGTTCAGCGATCCAGTACAGCGCGTCGATTTGCTTGAAGGTAATCATGGCGGACCAATCATGAAAAAAAGCGATGCTAACACATCATAAAATATCGCTAAAACTCTCCGATTATCACTCCTAAGATCTGGCCATAGCCCGTTGCTATCCAACGATTCTGGAGATTTGCCATGTCCTTGCCCGGTTCACGCATCCTTCCCAACGCCCCCATGGCCTCGGCCGAACTGGTCGAGGCCTTCGCCCAGGTGGTCACCCCGCACATCAGCGACAACCTCGGCCGGCACATCGGCGCCCGTGGCCTCACGCGCTACAACCGCACCGGCAAATTGGTCGGCACGGCTATCACGGTAAAAACCCGCCCCGGCGACAACCTGCTGATCTACAAAGCCTTGAGCTTGCTGCAACCCGGCCATGTGCTGGTGGTGGATGGCCAGGGCGATACCAACAACGCGGTGATCGGCGAGCTGGTCAAGCTCTACGCCCAGCAACGCGGCTGCGTGGGGTTTGTGATTGATGGGGCGATCCGCGATGTCGCCAGCTTTGAGGACACCCCGTGCTATGCCCGCGCCGTTGTGCACACCGGCCCGTACAAAACCGGCCCCGGCGAAGTGAACGTGCCGGTGTCGATCGGCGGTATGATCATCAACCCCGGCGACCTGCTGGTAGGCGATGAAGACGGCCTGGTCGCGTTCTCCCAGGCAGACGCCGCCGAAGTGCTGCGCCGCGCCGCGCAGCATGCCGAACATGAAGAGGCTGTCAAAGCCGAGATCGCCAGCGGTGCCGTGCGCCAGAGCTGGATCGACAAGGTCCTGGACACTGCAGGGTTGGCGCCATGAAGCACTTTTTGTCTGACCGCGTCCTGGGCATCGCGCCCTCCCCCAGTATTGCCGCCAACGCGCTGGTGACCGAGTTGCGCGCCCAGGGCCGCGATATCGTCAACTTCACCGTAGGCGAGCCGGACTTCGACACCCCGGCGCATATCCTTGCAGCCGCCGGCCAGGCGATGCACAGCGGCGACACCCATTACACGCCGACCACCGGCACCCTCGCCCTGCGCCAGGCCATCTGCCTCAAGCTGCAACGGGACAACGACCTGGTCTACGGGCTGGATGAAGTGGTGGCCGGTTGCGGCGGCAAGCACATCATCTATCACGCGCTGGCCGCCACGCTGAATCGGGGTGATGAAGTCATAGTGCAAACGCCTTACTGGGTGTCGTACCCCGATATCGCACGGCTCAACGATGCAACGCCGGTGATCATTCCCGGCGACGAAAGCCTGGGCTTCAAGCTGTCGCCCGACGCCTTGGAACAGGCGATCACCCCGCGCACCAAATGGGTGATCCTCAACAGCCCGAACAACCCCAGCGGCGCGGTCTACAGTGAGGCCGACCTGCTGGCGCTGGCACAGGTGCTGCGGCGTCATCCTCATGTGCTGATCATGGCCGACGAAATCTACGAGCACTTCGTGTATGGCGAAGCCCGGCACGTGCCATTGACGCGCCTGGCGCCCGACCTCAAGCCGCGCACGCTGATCGTCAACGGTGCCTCCAAAGGCTACGCCATGACCGGCTGGCGCCTGGGTTTTGGTGCCGGCCCCGCCTGGCTGATCGCGGCCATCGCCAAGCTGCTGTCGCAAACCACCACGTGCCCCAGTTCGTTGAGCCAAGCGGCTGCCGTGGCTGCGTTTGCCGGAGACCAGGCGCCCATCGCCGCGATGCGCGAGGAATACCAGCAACGCCGCGCACGCATGCTGGCCCTGCTGGCGGGCATCCCCGGCGTGAGCTGCACCCCGCCGGACGGCGCGTTCTACGTGTTCGCCAACGTCAGCGCACTGATGGGCAAGCTCACCCCACAAGGCGATCGCCTCGACAGCGACACCCAACTGGTGGACTACCTGCTGCGTGACTACGGCCTGGCCACCGTGAGCGGCGCAGCGTATGGCATGTCGCCCTATGTGCGCCTGTCCTTCGCAAGCTCGTTAGAAGTGATCGAAGAAGGGTGCCGTCGTCTCAAGGACGCCTGCCGCGACCTGCGCTGACGGTTTCCCGCTGCACCCGGCGACCCACGGACGGCCGCTGTTTTGACTGCCTAGAACAACAACTTAAAATCATTGATCTCAAATGAGGCATTCCTATGCACACGCCCCGTATCGCGCTGGTCTGGCAAATCATGATCGGCTTGCTCGCCGGCATCGCCCTGGGTGCCCTGTTGCACCGCTTTCCCGAATCCCGGCCGTGGCTGGTGGACAATCTGTTGCAACCGGCGGGCGACATCTTTATCAAGCTGATGAAGATGATCGTGGTGCCTATCGTATTCTCCTGCATGGTGGTGGGCATTGCGGGCCACGGTGACGGCAAATCCCTGGGCCGGATCGGGGCGCGCTCACTGGGGTATTTTTTCTGCATCACCACCTTGGCGATCATCGTCGGGCTGGTGCTGGGCAACCTGCTCAAGCCGGGCGTCGGCACGGAATTGTCCAGCCTGCACGCGGCGACTATCACCCTGCCCACCAGCAATGGTGGCGGCCACAGCCTGGGGCAAATCATCGTCGGCATCATCCCGGACAACGTGATCAACGCCATGGCCCAGGGCAGCCTGTTGTCGGTGCTGTTTTTTGCGGTGATGTTCGGGTTGGGTGTGGCGCGCTTGCCCGCCGAGCGCAAAGACCCGGTGATTGCCCTGCTACGGGGCGTCTCGGATGCGATGTTCAAGGTCACCTCGATGATCATGGCCTACTCGCCCATCGGCGTGTTCGGCATGATCGCGGTGACCGTGGCCAACTTCGGCTTCGGCTCACTGATGCCGCTGGCCAAGTTGATCATGGTCAGCTACGTGGCCATCGCCTTTTTTGTACTGGTGGTGCTGAACCTGGTGGCACGCCTGTGCGGCATCAACCTGTTCGCGCTGATGCGGCATATCAAGGATGAACTGGTATTGGCCTTCTCCACCGCCAGCTCGGCGGCGGTGATGCCGCAACTGATGAAGAAGCTCGAAACCTACGGCGTACCGCCTTCACTGGTGAGCTTTGTGGTACCGGTGGGGTATTCGTTCAACCTCGACGGTGCCTCGCTGTTCCTCGGCATCGGCACCTTGTTCGTGGCGCAGTTGTACGGTATCGACCTGAGCCTTGGGGACCAGGCGCTGCTGGTGGTGACGATGGTGCTCACCTCGAAAGGCGCTGCCGGGGTACCAGGGTTTATGTTCGTGATTCTGTCGGCGACCCTGGCCAGTGCCGGGTTGCCATTGGAAGGGATCGCGTTCATCGCGGGGGTGTATCGCTTGATGGAAATGCCGACGACCGCCCTGAACGTGTTGGGCAATGCGCTGGCGCCGTTGGTGATTGCCAAGTGGGAGAGCCGGGAGGCACGGGCTGCGCAGCAGCAAACAGCCCAAACACTCCCGGATTGTGGTGTGCAGAACAAGCCCTGATCCCTTCAGCTAAGGGAGAACACTGTGCCAGTGGCGAGGGAGCTTGCTCCCGTTGGACTGCGCAGCAGCCCCAGGTCTGTCATGCAACAACGGGGGCCGCTTCGCGCCCCAACGGGAGCAAGCTCCCTCGCCACAGGTTACTTTGCACCGTTTGGGCACCGCGACATCGTGTATGAAGACCACGAATAAAGGCGCTCCAAAGAGCGCCTTTATTCATTTCAGTCACTGCTCGCTGATGGACTTCACATCCGCCTTCGCAGCACCACCAATCGCAATACGCTTAGGCTTGGCTTCCTCCGGTACAACCCTGAGCAGGTCAATGCTCAGCAAACCATTGGAAAGCTGCGCGCCCTGCACTTCAATGTGGTCGACCAGGCGGAACGACAGGCGAAACGCGCGCTGGGCGATGCCCTGGTGCAGGTAGGTGATGCTTTCATTGTGCTCGCGCTTGCCGCCGGCGACGGTCAGCACACCTTTTTCCACCTGGATATCCAGGTCATCCTCCACCAGGCCTGCGGCCGCGATGACGATTCGGTAGTGGTCATCGCCGTGCTTTTCGACGTTGTGAGGTGGATAGGTGGTACCGGCCTCGCTGCGAAGCGCCGATTCGAAAAGGTCATTGAACCGGTCAAAGCCGACGGAGTGGCGGAACAGTGGGGCCAACGAAAGAGTAGTAGCCATTGCAAAATCTCCTGAGTTTTCTCCAAGTGATTAAGTACGCGACCCGGATTCGGCATCGCGTAAAGCCTAAGTAGGTTCAGGCGGAAAAATTTCAAGCGGGGTCCGTAAAATTTTTTTATCCGGGGTCATGATCCCCCGAAGAAAGGCTGACGCACCGGCGCGCAAGGATCGTTGTGGGATCGACCAAAGCGACACTGTGAGCCCTATCTCAAACATTTCAGGTTGATGCGCATGGCTATCGAGGGCTATGGCGTTGCCTGGTTGCCGCAGAGTGCGGTGGTGGATGAACTGGAGCGCGGCGTGCTGGTGCGCGCCGGGGGGGATAATCACGCAAGACGTAGTGCTCGGACACTTACTCCCCTCCTCCTAACCCTAAGTTACGCAGGGCTGCTTCAAGCAGCCGCACTGCGTTCTGAGCCTCAGCGTTGGCGGTAAGCGTTGCGTTCGAAACATAGCCGCCGTTAGCAGCACCTTCTGCGTTCACCGCTGAAGCCGTCTGGACCGCCGTAGACCTGGCCTGAACCAAGTTTTGCTGCAACTCTCGTCTAAGAGTGGCTTGTTGTGTCACTCTCGGATCTTCCTTGCCGCCCTTCAAACCGACATCCCTCTGCCAGCCTCCATTCCCATCGGATACGACGCGCTTGGCGCTCTGCTTATAGACCCCCTTCCTGGTATCCAGAAGATAGAGCGAGTGCGATTGACGGGGGTTGGCAGAGTCTTTGAGGTAGTAGTTGGAAGCATCGCCCGTTAAGACGAAGGGCTTGTACACAGGTGTTTGTGATTCATTCAGTGATGGGACGGTAGGTGGGTGCGACGCCATTGGCGAAGTGGTGGGTTGCTCTCGCTGCAAAAAGGGTAGAGGTGCGGAATAAGGCAATGCGGTGCTGGCTATCACGGTTGTTGGATTCCTGAACAATAAATGGGTGGTGACGGATGAATAACTGCTGGGATGACGTTTGCCAGCAGACAAGCCAGTGGTGGGTTGGCAGATAAGGCCAGTTCCACGGCATCCAAAATGGATCCATGACTTTATTTTTCAGGAGTCGGACAAACGCCCGCTTTACGGACTCAACGCTATGGCATTGAGGATCGTTGTCTAAGGCAACGACCTGTGCGTTGGGCAGGGGGGGGCCGGGTCAAATCCAAGGCGAAAAAAGCCTGCATCTGTGCAGGTTTCTCTTTATGTCGCTATATGGCTCCATGAGCTGGATTCGAACCAGGGAGCCAATGATTAACAGTCATTTGCTGGCTGTTAGGCGCATAGGGACCACGAAAAAAGTGGTGGAGAGATGGGATTGCTGGGAACTAATTGGGGTCAGACCCCATTTACCGTTCTATTGAATCCAATAACAACTCATAGTCTTTAAACACATTTCGCCTATCAGAATTTTACTCCTCAGGGTCAGACCCCATTTACAGCTTCATTTACTGCTCTCAACCCACCCGAAGCCCCCCATCAAGAGAGGGACTTTCCCAAAGCCAGCACCGGCGGAAAGTATCGTATCCGCCCCTCGGTAACCCAATGGGCCATCGCCTCCTGCCAGCCCTGCCGGGATCCCTCAGGGTCTGACCCCGTTTACACTCTCAGCGCCATAACTATACAAACCTTTCTTAGCCATCTAAATAAACGACTGCAGAAAGCACTCACGCGTTGCTGGACAATCAAAAAAACTTCAAATCACTCCCCTTCAATATCGCAATCATAAGCCTCTGTTAACGAATAAAAAATCATACAACAATTCATAATTTGAAATCGAAACGCGGAGCACGTCGGGGACAACACCATGCCCCCGCAAGCACCCAGTCCTGGTTCGTAGCAAACCAAACCAGATCATTTACCTCTAGAAGCTCGTCATCCGTCTGCGTTATTCCAGATAATAGGACAGGTCAATCGGCATCAGACGTCAAACTTGGTTTTAACCTCTCCTCCACGCGCATAAGTCATCACAAACGAATTCCAATTTTCACCACGCTTGGTGGCGCACTCTCTCAACTCTTTCACCAAACGATAGATAATTGCTCCATTGTAATCCGTTTCTGCATCCGTCACACGAACCCCTTCTTTCTCGACAGTAAGAACCGTCTCCATATACCCCACACTCACTCTTGCCTCATAACAAAAAGAGTCATAGCCATCCACGATACCAGCATCTAGCAACTCAAAAATCTGCTTCACCAACTGTAGGTCTTGAGTAACCACTATATAATCTCCGGAATCTCATGGGCTTCATTTTCAAACATAACTTTTTCGGCCTTTCCATTTATCGTATAGGTCACTTCCATGCTGTCAGGACGTGGCGACCGCGGATCTTCACGATAAAACTTTATAAACTAATTGGGGTCAGACCCCATTTACCCCCATCATTATACGACCCATCAAGATTCAAGACACTTTTAACTCTTCCCTTGTTATCAAAAACCTCAAGATGTTTTTATGCTGCCCATCTAAATAATACTTATCACCTTTTGCAAGATTATCTCAAATTCATCGAGATTCAGTATCCTTTTCCACTTTCATTTTAATCTTGCATGGGCAGCGTACGGGTCCTGTGCGACCGTACCAATTATATAATTAGAAAAACGCCCAATCATTTTATTCAATTCACCATCAAACTTTAATGGCAGTAAATCCAAGATATCGCCCAACTCACAACAGTCCATAATAATTCCACACAGCTCTGAAGAAATGCCTTTTTCACCCAGCACCCTTACAGTTCTAGGCGAAAACAATAAACGTTCAGCTTCAGCAAGTGTCATAACTTTATCAATAATCGACTTCAACAACCCGATAGATGTGGCAGCTAAAAATCGAGCAGCCTCCTCTGGCTCATATAGCTCTACGACTAAAACTGGATTTCCCATCAATAATTAGTCCAATCTGGCTTAGTTTTCACATTAAAAACTTTCCCACTTTCACTTTGAAAGTAATGAATCGACACTTTATTTCCGACCGCATCATAACCGTCCTTGTAAATCTTAGTCCATTTTTCCTGCTTCTACCTGCCGAAGATCGCTTAGCAGTTCGCTATTGTTTACCACATTTTTGGTTGTTGATCCCGCCCTCTCCCTAATAACTAATTTGGGTCAGACCCAACTAATTGGGGTCAGACCCCATTTACTCCAAAACCCAGTGCCCACAAAATGACGCTGCCGTGCAAGTAACCGACGCCGGCCAACACCACGCCCGATGCAATTAATCCCGCTGATACAAGAATATGGTGAATGGGTTTCAGCGTACGAACCTGGTTAAGATCCTCAGGTAGAGGCTTGGCGGTCAGCCAGCTCAAAAATGGCTGCATGAACCCTGGAAGGGTGCGCATCGAGTTACGTATCATCCATGTTTCCTCTGCGGGTTCGTTCCATCGAAAAAAACTGTACCGTGACCTCTCTTTATTTCGAACAGAAATAGGTGGGGATCGATTTTTCATTTTTGAGTACGGCATCAACGTGAACTGGGATGATCTGAAAGTTTTTATCTTCGTGGCCAAGTCCAATAACGTGACCGAGGCGGGAAACTCGCTGAAAATTTCGGCATCGACGGTGTCGCGCAAGATCGCCGCACTTGAGGAGTCGCTGAGTGCCGTGCTGTTCCTGAAAAAGACCAACGGCTATTTCCTGACGGAAGCCGGCAGAGCGTTGCTTCCGCTGGCACTGGAGACGCAGGAGCGCTTCAAGCTCATGGAGCGTCAGATATCGCAGCCAAATGACCGGATGGCTGGTCCGGTGCGCATCGATTGCCCGGAGCTGATGGGCACGCACCTGATCATTCCCGGGCTGGCGGACTTCCGTGATCGATACCCCGAGATCAGCTTCGACTTCATCAATACGGCGGTGTCGTCAAAACTCACGCAAAGCCATAGCGACATCATTATCCGCCTGCGCAGGCCGGAAAACGGTAACTTCACCATGCGCCGGGTCGGTACGCTGATGCAGGGGCTTTTCTGTTCGGACGGGTATGCGACCGCTAACAAACTGCCCGCGACGCCGGATGACCTGAAGGACCACCAACTGATTGGCTGGACCGAGGAGATGTCTTATATGCCGCTCGCGCAATGGCTCAATGAGGTGAGCGGCGAGCAGAAACCGTGGATGCGCGTATCCAATCTCAATGCCCAGCTCAAGGCGGTGGAAGCTCATCTGGGGATCGCCGCGCTGCCGACCTATGTCGCACACCAGTCGGGCTTGCGTCAGGTCCTGGCCGACAGCCCGCTGCACAGTTCCGATATATGGCTGCTGCGCAATCAGGCGACGCAGGGCGTGGGTCGCGTCGATCAAGTGGTGGACTACCTGACGGAGCTGTTCCACAGCAAAACGGCAGAGATGTAATAGCGTGCGGTGGATGAAGGGTCATGGCACCAGGATCAGTGAGCCTTGGGTTTGCCGGTCCTGCATGATGCGATGAGCCTCGGCTGCCATGGCGAGCGGAAGGCGCGTGATGAGGGGCACAGCAATCAAACCTTTGGACAGCGAAGCGAGCACCTGTGCGGCACTGCTGGCAAGTTCGGCGTCCTGACCGATGTAATGCTTCAAGGACGGTCGCGTTACATGCAGCGAGCCCATGCTTCCAAGCCGCGACAGATTGAACCCCGTCACGTCGCCCGATGCATTGCCAAACAGCACCAGATGACCGCGCTGACGCAAGCTGGCCAATGACAGCTCAAAGGTAGCGCGTCCGACAGAGTCGAATACGGTGTGAGCGCCCTTGCCGTCGGTCACGTCACGAATGAACGACAAGGCTCCGGGAGCATCGGAGTCAAGGGCCGCGTAGCAGCCGGCATCCAGCACTTGGCGCCGCTTGGCTTCGCTGGAAGCAAGCCCAATCACCCGTATGCCCCTGGCCGCCAGCCAGCCTGTGGCAATGCTCCCCACACCGCCAGCCGCCGCATGCCACACGACCCAATCGTCAGGCGCGAGCGGTACGCAGCGATGAGTCAGGTATTCGGCGGTCAGCCCCTTGAACATCAATGCAGCGGCGGTTTCACTCGATACGTCATCGGGCAGTCGAATGGCGCGAGTGGCTGGCAGTACAGCGTGACTGGCGTAGCTGCCTGTGGAGCTGTCCACGAATGCGACCCGGTCGCCGGGGCTCAAACCTCGCACCTGCGGTCCACAGTCGACCACCCTTCCTGCACCCTCCACGCCCAGGGTTCGTGGAAAGGCAGATCCATCCTCAAGCGCCCCGGAGCGCCGATGTACATCGATGAAATTGACGCCAGCCGCCTCAATGGCAACGGTGATTTCCCCGGGGCCGGCTGCCCGCAATGGGTAGTCCCGTAGTTCGAGGACCTGAGGTTCTCCAGGCGTGGCGAAGACAACAGCATAGGCATGGGTCATGCGACCTCCTTACAGCGGGCCGGTACGCAGGAAAATCCAAACCGCTACCGCGATCAACATCAACCCAAACACCGCGTTCTGTAACACCAGCAGCTTGGGCCGCGCATGGATCAGTCTCTGCACGGACGAGCCCATCGATACCCAGACGACATGGGAAAAGAAATTCAGCGAAATCAGTGCAGCGCTCAAAATCAGGACCGTGCTGCTGCTGGTCTCTCCGGAGGGCATGAAGGTGGAAAACATCACCATCAGCATCACGATGCCCTGCACATTGCCCAACTGCACGACGATGCCGTCTCGAAACTGCAAATGTATGGCTTTGTCGCCAGGCGCCTTCAGCGGACGACGCAGCAGGCGTACACCCAGCCACAGAATGTAGAAACTGCCGAGCACTTGCAGGACCCACACCAGCCGCGGGCTGTTCATCAGCGTGTGGTAAAGCCCCAGCCCGACCAGCACCGCCAGCAGGAAATAGGTGATGTCCAGGCCGATGATGAACTGCACCGAACGACGTACACCGCTTTGTGCGCCCGATGTCGCAACCATCAAGTTTCCGGGCCCTGCACTAAGCGTCAGCGGGGCCATGGTTGACAGCCAAAGCAGCCAGTTGATGCTGAATATCTCTTGCACGTTGTTATCCTCGATCACGGCATGGAATGCACGGTTCAAGTCTAATTGGCAGTTGCTTATAAGGTTATAGCGAAGAGCGCAAAGTGATATCCCATAAATGGGGCAAACGGCGCGGCGCTTGTTTTGTGGCCAGGAGGGAGGGGGCGCGCGCCCTTCCCGGTTATTTGATGCCTAGAGAGTCCGGGGCGATTCAACTTTCATGGAGCTTCCCTCTTAATCCTAGGGTTTGAGACGGCTTCATGCTGGTCACGCTGTGCGCTTTGATCACCCTGGAGAAATCCAAGGCAAAAAAAAGCCTGCATCTCTGCAGGCTTCTCTTTATGTTGNGGCTCCACGACCTGGACTCGAACCAGGGACCCAATGATTAACAGTCATTTGCTCTACCAACTGAGCTATCGCGGAATGCGCCGAAACTAATTGGGGTCAGACCCCATTTACCCGCCATTTACCCGAAACGGACTGTGCCACAAATCTTTTATTGCCAACAAATTCGGCCCCCCCTTGTCGCGTTACAGCTTGAAACGCGAAACGACAGTACGCAGTTCCCCTGCCAGCAGCGTGAGCTCCTCCGCAGTCACAGCGTTGTCCTCTATGCCCTCCATCAGCGCAACGCTACCGTTACGAATCTCGGTCACATTGCGATTGATATCCTCCGAGACGGCGTGCTGCTGAACCGCCGCGCTGGCTATCTGGGTGTTCATTCCTACGATTTGCTCGACGCCGTCATTGATTGCATCCAGGCTAGTCGAGGCCTGATCAGCGGATTCGATGCATTCCTGCGCGCGCAGTTTGCCCGCTTTCATTTGTTCGACGGCGTCGCCTGTCGCCAGTTGCAGCTCTTGGATAATCCGGCGGATCTCTTCGGTTGAGTTTTGTGTGCGCGAGGCCAGAGTTCTGACCTCGTCGGCGACCACCGCGAATCCTCGACCCTGCTCACCGGCGCGGGCCGCCTCAATGGCCGCGTTCAACGCCAGTAGGTTGGTTTGATCAGCAATGTTGCGGATCACCTCAATCACGCCGCCGATCTGCTGGCTGTGTTGCGCGAGTGCCGAAACATTTTGCGCACTGCGCTCTACCTCATCGGCCAAGGCTTCAATAGTCACGCGGGTTTCCTGCATCTTCGCCAGGCCGGTATTGGAGGACTGGCTGGCGTGCCCAGCGGCGTGGGCGGCACCCTCGGTGTTTTGCGCCACGTCAGCAACGCTGGTGGTCATCTCGTTGATAGCCGTAGCGACTTGTTCGGTTTCGCTTTGCTGGGCGCTCATCGCGCGTTTAGCCCGGTCAATCGACACCCCAATGCGCTCCGCCGCATCGGAGACCGATTGTGAACTTCGCTCGACCTGGGCAAGCGAGGAGCCAAAGGCTTGCACCATATGGTTAAGGCCGTTGCCCACGTCGGCCATTTCATCTTTGCCGCGCACTTGAACTCGCACGCTCAGGTCGCCCTGAGCAATGAGTTGGGTGGCAATCAAAACATCGTTGATCGTGCGACGCATGGCGCTGTAGATGCCGCTGAACACATACACCAGCAACAGGCCAAGAACGACAAACATACCTAGAATGAATAGCCGTTCCGACGT
Organism: Pseudomonas marginalis; assembly: GCF_001645105.1. Taxonomy (GTDB): domain Bacteria; phylum Pseudomonadota; class Gammaproteobacteria; order Pseudomonadales; family Pseudomonadaceae; genus Aquipseudomonas; species Aquipseudomonas petroselini. Next base: position 399,823 of record NZ_LKEG01000026.1, on the reverse strand, counting down.
TTTTTCCTGAACTCGGCGTTCAAGCGCATTCAACAGTGCGTCTTGCAGCGTGTCTTGCGCTTTGTACAACTCAGCCACCACCGCATTGCCCTTGGCCGGCAAGTTCTGCACGCCGCTGATGATGTCGCCTGGCGCGCCAATCAATACTTCGAGGTCGGCGCGGAAGCTGTCGAGGCTCGCAAAAGCACTGGTGATCGGCGCCTGAATACTATCGGTGAGGGCGGGTTCTCTGCGGCGCAAAAGTGCCAGGCTTTGCTGAAGTTCTTTATGGATGAGCAACTCATTTTTAAGCATCGACTTGATGACGCTGCGCTCACCCCCACTCAACGTTCGCCCGTCATGTAGCCCGCTGGCCAGCCCGCGCAATTGCCCGACGATATTGATTTGTCGTGGCAGCCTTAAGGTGCTCTGATCGATCATGAACAACGATGCGTAATCTTCATCCAGCACCATGCCCGACGTGGCCGATACGTAGTACACGAAGTTCAACGTCTCGGTGAGCTGATCGTTCCAGTCGTCGAAGATGGCACTCTGGTTGGCATCCGCTTTCGCCCGCTCAATCAAACGCTGCGCCCCAGAGTGCAGACGCTGCACTCGATCACCGGTTTCCAGCTGTGTGTTGACTTGTCGGTCGGTTGCAGCCAGTTTCGAAAACGCGTCCTCCAACTTCAACTGGTTGGCCGACAGATCGGCTTGAGCGGTTTTATCCCCGCTGAGCAAGCGGTTGGTGAGCGCACGTTGCAACATCGATAGGCGTAGTACAGGTGTTACGTCCAATAGATAGCGCTGGCCTACTTGTTCCGAGCGAATGACCTCAAGGCTTCCGTTGATCTGATGGATCACGCGCGTACCGAGCAGAACCAAAGGGATTAGGACGATGATTGCAAGCACACCGAATTTCGTGGAGAAGCGTAATCGGTCAGCCAGGTGTACGGCAGGAGCAAGGATGTTCATGGAGTTCTCACAGCCCGGAATGGGACGGTTTGTAGTTGATGTGTAGTTGAGAACACTCCATTTTCTCGAATGCCTGGCTCTGTCTGGCTCATTCGGCTAATCACGTTTTATGCAATTAAACGTTTCAGACATCCTGTCGGCATTGAGATTGAGAACTTTATGAAAAGTTGTACAGATATTTATTTTTGTACAACTTATGAACGCTTTGATAGCAATGATGTCTCCGAGCCATCACTGCTTCAAGGGAGTCTTGTAGGGTAAGCGCTGCGGTCGCTACCGGATTGATCTGTGCTGGAGGCCGTTTGTCTCCCATCGACATGTCTATAGATCTGGACCGTGTTGGTTGGCTTCTGTTGAGGCGCTGCATCCACGACACTAAATGTCAGACTGGTTTTCCCCATAGAAGGACGCGCCGCAATGACGATCAAATCAGCATCTTGAAAGCCGCCTGTGATCTGGCGCATCGCCTCCAAACCACTGGGAATGCCAGTAATGCTCTCGCCCTCATTGAAGTGGTAGTCGATCCTTTCAAGCGCCTCATGCGATAGCGCATAAAACGACGACAGCGACGGCTGATTATCCAGATCGATGGGCAGGATGCGGATCCCTGCATCGGCGCAGAACGCGCCTAGGTTGACGCCGACCGTGGTTTTACCCGGCCCGCCTTTGGTTGAAACGACTGCAGCGACTTTCATGGAGCTTCCCTCTTAATCGTAGGATTTGAGACGGCTTCATGCTGGTCACGCTGTGCGCTTTGATCACCCTGGAGAAATCCAAGGCAAAAAAAAGCCTGCATTTCTGCAGGCTTCTCTTTATGTTCNGGCTCCACGACCTGGACTCGAACCAGGGACCCAATGATTAACAGTCATTTGCTCTACCAACTGAGCTATCGCGGAATGCGCCGTATGTTACTGATTAAAAAGGAGAAGTCAAGCGTTGCCTGGCATTCGGTGGCATTAAACCGGATAGCCGGTTGAATCGGCGTGTTCCTTGGCCAACTCCAGCCAGGCCAAGGCGGCGGGTGGCAGGTGGGCGCTGGCGCGCCAGGCCAGGGCGATGTGCCAGTCGGTGTGGGGTTCGTCCAAGGGGACTAGGGCGATGCCGGCATGTTGATGTTTGTGCGCCAGCATCCGCGGCAGGAAGGCCACGCCCAGGCCGGCGGCGACCAGGTCGACGATAAAGTCGATCTGCCCGCTGCGGGCGGTCACCTTTGGGGTGACGCCTTTGTGCTCGCAGGCGGCGAGGATCTTGGCGTTCAGGGCGAAGCCCGCTTCGAACAAGATGAACGGCGAGTCCGCCAAGTCGGTGAAGTCGATGCGGGTGTGCGAAGCCAGTGGATGGCTGATGGGCAGCACGGCCATCAGCGGTTCATTGCGCACCGGTTGGTAGTTAAAGTCTTCGTCGACCGGCAGCAGCAGGGCCGCCAGGTCGACCTCTCCTGCTTCCAGGCACTCGCGCAGTTTTTTGCTGCCGTATTCGGTGAGTTCGATGTCGATGTCCGGGTAGCGGCTGCGGTAGGTGGCGAACATCGTCGCGAACAGCACACCGCAGCCAACCGGTGGCAAACCGATACGTAGCACGCCACGCTTGAGGCCACGCAGGTCGTTGATCTCGGCCACCAGATCGTTGTGCTCGGCGAGCAGCACCAAGGCACGGCGGTATGCAATTTCGCCGGCGGCGGTGAGTTCGTTGCGGTGGCCAAGACGGTTGAGCAGCGGCGTGCCCAACTCCTCTTCCAGGGTCTTGACCGCCTTACTCACGGTGGATTGGGTCAGGGACACCACCTCGGCGGCCTGAGAGAAACCACCCTGGCGCACCACTTCGACAAAGGCACGCAATGTTCTCAAGTTCATCAGTATTCCCTTGGCGACTGGATACCAGTGATAAAAGTTGTTTTTATCATGACAGAAATTTACCTATCCTGATCCGCCCTGCCTCGTGGAGACACCGTTCATGATCATCTCGTCCGCCTCCGACTACCGCGCAGCCGCCCAGCGCAAGCTGCCGCGCTTCCTGTTCGACTACATCGACGGCGGCGCCTACGCCGAACACACGATGCGTGCGAACAGTTCGGACCTGGCCGAGATCAGCCTGCGCCAGCGCATCCTGCGCAACGTGGATAACCTGAGCCTGAAAACCACCGTGTTCGGCCAGGAACTGGACATGCCGGTGATCCTCAGCCCGGTAGGCCTGACCGGCATGTATGCGCGGCGTGGTGAAGTTCAGGCGGCTAAAGCGGCGGCGAACAAAGGCGTTCCGTTCTGCCTGTCGACCGTGTCGGTGTGCCCGATTGAAGAAGTCGCGTCACAAAGCGCGCGGGCGATCTGGTTCCAACTCTATGTGCTCAAGGACCGGGGTTTTATGCGCAACGCGCTGGAGCGCGCACAAGCCGCGGGGGTCACCACACTGGTCTTTACCGTGGACATGCCCACGCCCGGCGCCCGCTATCGCGATGCGCACTCGGGCATGTCCGGCCCGTTCGCCGCGCAGCGACGTATGCTGCAGGCCATGACCAAGCCGCAGTGGGCTTTCGACGTCGGCTTGATGGGCCGCCCGCACGACCTGGGCAATATCTCCAAGTACCTGGGCAAACCCACGCATCTGGAAGACTACATCGGCTGGCTCGCCAACAACTTCGACCCGTCGATCAGTTGGAAAGACCTGGAGTGGATCCGCGAATTCTGGAAAGGCCCGATGATCATCAAAGGCATCCTCGACCCCCAGGACGCCAAGGACGCAGTGAGTTTCGGCGCCGATGGCATCGTGGTGTCCAACCATGGCGGCCGCCAACTGGACGGCGTGCTGTCCACCGCCAAGGCCCTGCCACCGATTGCCGATGCAGTGGGCGATGACCTCACGGTGCTGGTGGACTCCGGCATCCGTTCCGGGCTGGACGTGGTGCGCATGCTTGCCCTGGGGGCCAAGGCGTGCCTGCTGGGTCGCGCCAGCGCCTATGCCCTGGCTGCCGATGGCCAAAACGGCGTGGAAAACCTGCTGGACATTTTCGCCAAAGAAATGCGCGTGGCGATGACCTTGACCGGCGTAACGTCGATTGACCAGATTGACCACACCACCCTGGTAGGCCAGCGGCATTAAGTCGGACATCAGCCAAATAACCGGCGCGCTGATTCAACGACTGCTTCCTGATTAGGGAGTAGTCGTTGTTTTATAAGAACATTTAATAATGTTAAACAAATTGGCATGAATATCGCTCTAACCAATCCCAAGCAGGTTAAGCGATGACAAGACGTGCGGCGGTGCCCAGGGGTTATAACCCACTGCAAAGCGGTCTAAACTGTTACTAATGTTTTACGGAACTGAAGGAACAGTAAGACGCTTGGCACTTGCCACTCTCATCGAGCCTGTAAGACAGCTTAGTGCTTAGAGGCCGATCGCTTATGAAAACACCTACCCAGACCAACGCAATTGACTTCGACAGTGCCAAATTGCAACGCCTGGGGTTTGGTCAGCCATCCCTCCTTCCACGCCGCCCCACGACCCTTGCGCAACTTCGCCAACAGCTCGGCCAGCAATTGCAAACCAGCCTGGAGCCGGAGCGCATCCTCGGCGTGTTCTTCCGCGAGATCCAGCGCCTGGTGCCCTTGGACGCCCTACAATACCGTCATCAAGCCAGCGACCTGCGCCTGGAATTCGGCCATCGCGGCCACCATTCGGTGAGCTACAGCCTGAGCCATGAAGGCGAACACCTGGGCGAGCTGATCTTTCGGCGTAACCAACGGCTGTCGGAAGAGGAGCTCGGCCAGCTCGAATCGCTGCTGGCCCCCCTGCTCTACCCGATGCGCAACGCCCTGCTGTATCGCGCCGCCACCCGCAGTGCCCTGCGCGACCCGTTGACCGAGACCGGCAACCGCATCGCCATGGACCAGACCCTGCAACGGGAAATCGACATGGCGCGCCGGCACCTGAACCCGCTGTCCTTGTTGATGATCGACATCGATCACTTCAAGCGCATCAACGACAACCATGGCCACGCCGCGGGCGATAATGTATTGCGCGCCGTCGCCGCGGCGATCAAGGGCCAGTTGCGTAACGTGGACATGGTGTTCCGGTTTGGCGGGGAAGAGTTTCTGATCCTGCTGTCCAACACCGGCCGAGACGCGGCGGCGATGGTCGGGGAGCGCCTGCGCCAGGCGGCACAGGCCCAAGACTACTGGGCGGATGACACGCGGATCGAATTGACGGTAAGCCTCGGTTGTTCGACCTTACTGGCCGCCGAGTCTGCCGAAAGCCTGCTGCGCCGAGCCGACACCGCGTTGTACGTGGCCAAGCGCGAAGGCCGTAACCGCCTGGCGATGGCGGGGTAACCCCGCCAACGCGCGACACTTCAAGGGTGGCGAGGGAGCAAGCTCCCTCACCACAGGTCAAGCTTCGCTGGCGACCCGCGCCTGGCGCTCACGCATCACTGCGGGGGCTTTCTCTTTCTCCAGGCGCATGCAGCTTTCCAGGAACAGGAACATGTAGTCGTAGCTCTTGCACACGGCTTGGCGCAGTTCTGCCTGCAGTTCCTTGGTCGGGTTCATGCCGGCCAGGGTGCAGATGATTTCCAGCGCTTCCCACGGGTGGGCATCATCATACTGGGCGTGCATTTTCAGCCACTTCATCGCACGTTTGCGCTCTTCCTCGGGAAAAGCCGCCGCATAGACGCCGGTGGAACACACCACGGCGGACCATTCCCCGGTCGCCCCTTCGATCGCGTAGTTGGTCGCGGCGATGGCCACGATCAGCGAATCGGCGGAGCTGGTGTGCCAGCACCAATGGCTCAGTGCATGCAACTCCGGCGGTACGTTCTGGGCCTGCAACTCCTCCAGGCTCACACCATGGGCACGGGCCCAGTGCACCCAATAGTCGGCGTGGTTGAGTTCCACGCGAATATTGCGCATCAGCCAGCGGCGCGCCATGTCTTCCCCAGGATGGCGGGCAAATTTGGTCTTGGTGAGGTTCTGTGCCATGTACAAGGCAAACTGTTCCACCACTGGCCAGCCACCGATCAGGTAATGGCGCATGGTTTTGGCGCTGAGCGTGTTATCGCGCATGCGCTGGTACAGTTCGTGTTCGACAACTCGACGCTTGCTCTCGCTACAGTCCAGGATCAGTTTCTGAGCCCAGGCGGGGTAACTCGAGGCTTCCATAAGCGGGCCGGTTCTGTTGAATGTGTCGATCACTGTTAAGGCTCCTTTTTAAGTGTGATTGTACAGACCAGCAAATGTTTCAGCGGAATGTGCCGGGCGCCTTGAATAACAGAGGCTGCGGCCGCACAGGTCGACACTGCAAGCTATCAAAGGTAAACAATTGCGGTCGTTCAATCAGGTAGCCCTGAGCGTAATCCACACCAATTTCGAGTAACGCCTGTTCGATTTGCGGTGTCTCGACAAACTCTGCAATTGTGCGCTTACCCATGACGTGGCCGATGTGGTTGATCACTTCGACCATCGCGCGGTTAATCGGGTCGTCCAGCATATCCTTTACGAAACTTCCATCGATCTTCAGGAAGTCTACAGGTAAATGTTTGAGATAGGCGAATGAGGACATTCCGGCACAAAAGTCATCCAACGAGAACTGACAGCCTAAGGCTTTGAGTTCATTAATAAAGCGGATCGCACTGCCCAAGTTTGCAATAGCGCTGGTTTCGGTTATTTCAAAACAGATCATGCCGGGCGGAATTGCGTAAGTATGAAATTTCTCACGCAAAAATCCGAGAAAGTCATCATCACCAATAGTTATGCCTGACAGATTGATCGCACACATGGCCATAGGGCGACCCGGACGCTCGTGCAGGCAACGGGCGATGATCTTGAACACATTCTCCACCACCCAACGGTCCAGGGATGTCATCAGACCGTAGCGCTCGGCGGCCGGGATAAAGCTGTCGGGCAAGATGATGCGCCCGGCTTCGTCGTGCAGGCGCAGCAGGATCTCAATATGCCCATCACCACCGTCGGTCTGCCCCAAGGGTGAGATTTCCTGGGCATACAGGCAGAACCGATTCTCTTCCAAGGCCATGTGCAGACGCTGCACCCAGGCCATTTCGCCAAAGCGCAGCGACAGTTCCGAGTCGTCGGCGTGGTACACCTGCACACGGTTGCGGCCCTTTTCCTTGGCCATGTAGCACGCCATGTCGGCGGCGCGCAGTGAGGTTTCCAGGGTGGTCGGGGTGTGCCCCAAGTGCACCAGGCCGATGCTGACGGTGGTCATGAACGGCCGGCCCTTCCACACAAAGTGCAGGCTTTGCACGGTATGGCGCAGGCTCTCGGCGATTTTCTCCGCCACCGCCGCCGGGCAATTCTCCAGCAGGATGCCGAATTCATCCCCGCCCAGGCGCGCCAGGGTGTCGCCTTCGCGCAGGTCCGATTGCAGCAGCGCGCAGATATGCCGCAGCAGCTCATCACCCGCCGCGTGGCCACAGGTGTCGTTGACCAGCTTGAACTGGTCCAGGTCAAGAAACATCAAGGCATGTCGCCCGCCGTACTGCTGAGCGGCAGGATGCAGCACCTGTTCCAGGCGGAACTCGAATTCACGACGGTTGGCCAGGCCGGTCAGGGCGTCGTGAGTCGCCTGCCAGGACAGGTTGGCAATGTATTGACGCTCCTGGGTCATATCATGCAACACCAGCACCGCCCCGGTGACTTTACCCCCGCTGCGGATCGGCGCGCCCACCAGGGTCACCGACACCGTACTGCCATCCAGGCGTTGGATGGTTTTCGAATGCTCGCTGCCGCCGCTCAGTTGGCCCTTCACGATATGTTCGATCAAGGTAAAGCCGTCGGGCTGGGCATTGTCATCCAGCAAGTTGAACAGCGCTGCCAGGGGTAACCCTTGCGCCTGGGCCGAATTCCAGTGGGTCAGCGCCTCGGCCGCCGGGTTCATATAGCTGATGGCGCCGTCGACGTCGGTCGTGATCACCCCATCGCCAATCGACTCCAGGGTGATCTGCGCCCGCTCCTTCTCCTGTTGCAGGGCATCGGCAAAGGCGTGGCGCTGAGCCAGTAACTTATGCGTACGCAACAACGCCAGCACAATCAGGCCGAGCGCCGTGGCCAAGTTGGTGATCAGCAGCAACCCCAGGATCATCCGCGAGCCTTCGCCCAACGCATCACTAAAGGCCTTGGCAGCGGGCGTCACGCCTTCGTTGATGGCGATGATATGCGCCTTCCATTGCTGCACATCGTTGGCGCTGACCTGGTCGCGGGTGATCGAGCTGTGCATCTCACGCGCCAGTTCATCCAATTGCACCAGGTAGCCATCGCCGACGGTCCACAGCTCGATGGCTTTTTCCAGGTAACTGAAATGGCGAAAATTGAGGTACAACCAGATCAGGCTGGAAACGTCATCCGGGTGGTTGCCGCCTTTGAGAATGCCCAGTCGTGCAGCGCTCAGGTCGGGCGTGGGACGGTCCAGGGCAATGCGCAGTTCATGCCCGCCCTGAGGCACGGCAATGGCCTGCTGGTACTTGAGGTAAGTAGTTTCGTCGCGGTTATCGGCGTACAGCGTCAGGTAATAGATGGCGTCTTTCTGGCCCTTGGACCACAGGCTTTCGCCAGCCACATAGCCGCGTACTGCCGAAAGCACGTAAAGACTGACGCAGCCTAACAATGCCTGGAACAGTACGACGGCGATAAAGGGCCAGACAATGCCCAACAGCCTTGGCGTTCCGAGAGTCCGCTTTTGCTTCATGAAGTCCCTTGCACATGCACTGCTGGATACGCACGCGAAAATCCGCTTCTGATAGCTCAGCCTAGGCTAAATCAACGCACTTGTTGCAGGTGTCCATAGAGTTTGGCGTACAGGCCGCCGTCGGCAATCAACTGTTGATGATCACCATCCTCAGCAATGTGACCGCCGTCGAAGACTAATACTCGATCGGCCTGCTTAACCGCCGACAGGCGGTGGGCAATAATCAGTGTAGTACGCCCGCTGAGGAAGCGCGCGAGCGCCTGGTGCAGGTTGTACTCGGTGGCGGCGTCCAGGGCGGAAGTCGCTTCGTCGAGGATCACCACTTTCGGCTCGGCCAACACCATTCGCGCAATCGCCAGGCGCTGACGCTGCCCGCCGGAAAACCGCACCCCGGAACGCCCCACCACACTGTCCAGGCCCATCGGCAATGCCTTGACGGTAGCCTCCAACTGCGCAATTTCCAGTGCCTGCCAGCAGGCTTGGTCACTGCGCTCGCGGCCCATGGTCAGGTTGGCGCGCACGGTGTCGTTGAACAGCGCCGGGTGTTGCAGCACCACGGCGACGTGCTCGCGAATGGTCTCCAGGCCAATTTCCTGCTGGGTAGCGCCGCCAAATCGGATCGTCCCGGCCTGGGGCGTGTAGAGCCCGAGCAGCAGCTGCACCAGAGTGCTTTTGCCGCCACCGCTGGCGCCGACGATCGCCACCTTTTCACCGGGAGCGATGGCCAGGTTCAACTGGTCGAGCACCCGGTCTTCGCCATAGCCGAAACTGAGGCCGCGCACCTCGATGCCCACGGTCTCACGCCCGGCAAACGGGTCTTGGCCCCCGGCGTACTGCGGCTCATCGGCACGCGCCAGCAGTTCGTTGATCCGCGTCAGCGCCCCGCCCGCCGCGTAGTAGGCGTATTGCAGGTTCAGCAGCTGTTCCACCGGGCCGATCATGAACCACAGGTAACTGAACACCGCGAGCATCTGGCCAATGGACAGGTCGGAGAACAGCACCGTGAGCATCGCGGCGGCGCGGAAGATGTCGATACCAAACTGGAACAGCAAACCGCTGGCGCGGCTGGAAGCGTCGGTTTTCCACTGGGAATGGATCGCGTAGTCACGCACCTCCTGGGCACGCTGGCCGAGGCGCCCGAGGAAGAAACCCTGGCGGTTGCCGGCGCGCACTTCCTGAATGGCGTCCAGGGTTTCGGTCAGTGCCTGGGTAAAGCGCGCGGTGCTGTCGTTCTCCAGCTTCTTAAGGTGTTTGACGCGCTTGCCCAACTGCACCGTGGCGTAGATCACCAGCGGGTTGAACAGCAGGATCAGCAAGGCCAGCTGCCAATGCATCCACACCAAAATGGCCGAGGTGCCCACCAGCGTGAGCATGGCCACCAGGAAGCGGCTGAGGGTTTCACCGACGAATTTATCCAGGGTGTCCAGGTCGGTGACCAGGTGCGTGGTGACCGTGCCGCTGCCCAGGCTTTCATATTCGCCCAGGGAAATACGCTTGAGCCGTTCGATCAGGCGCACGCGGATGCGGTACACGATGTCCTTGGCCAGCCGCGCAAACAGCCGCGCCTGCACCACGTTGAATACCAGCGCACCGCAGCGCAGCAGCAGGGTCACCAGCAGCATCAGGCCGATATAGCCCGCCGCCTTCTGCCAACCCAGAGGCAGCGCGTGGTTCATCACGTTCAGGGCCGCATCGCCGTGGCCCAGCAGCACTTCGTCCACCAATAACGGCAACAGCAAAGGGATAGGAACGCTGCACAGGGTCGCCAGCACGGCAACGCCGTTGGCGATCCACAGGGATTTCTTGTGGCGCAGGGCCAGCCGGCGGATTTCTGCCCAGGTCAGGCGATCGGTGCGTTGAGGGCGTTCATGCACAGGTTGCCCGCTCCAGCCATCGGCCCAATAACGGCGACAGGTCGGACAACGGCTGGTAACCATTGGTCAGCAGGGCCAACTGGCCATTGCGCTCGGCCAGCAGCGTCGGGAAACCGGCGATGCCCAGATCCTGCACCCACGTAAAGTCGGCAGCGGTGGCGGCGTGTTGCTCGGCACGGTCGAAGGCGCCCGCAAACTCGATACGCGGGATGCCCGCTTGCTCGGCCAACTCCACCAGCACACTGGCCAAGGTCACGTCGCGACCCTCGACATAAAATGCGCGCTGGATCAGCCCCAGCAGCGTCCAGGCACAGTCCGGCGCCAGGCTGCGGGCGGTGACGATGGCGCGGCACGCCGGCTCGGTGTCGTAGACAAAACCATCGGGCAACGCGCCTTCACGCTTGAACGGCTGGCCGGTGGCCTCGGTGACCGCCTGCCAGTGCTCCAGGATGTAGCGCCGGGTGGTTGGCTCCAGCGCCGCACCGCTGCCGGTGCGCAAGCCGCCCACCACCAGGTGCAGTTCCACGCCGGACGCCTGGGCCTGCTCCACCAACGCCTCGGCCACCGGAGCAAAGCCCCAGCACCAGGAACACATCGGGTCCATTATGTAGAGCAGGCGCGCGGACATGGCTCAGGCCTCGGAAGGGGTTTGCTTGTAGTTGAAACCAATCGGGTGCGGCATGTTGCGGGCCTTGGCCAGCTCGATCTGCTTTTGCCGGTCGATCGCGCTGCGACGGGTTTTCTCCGGCAGCTTATCCCAGCAATGCGGGCAACTGATGCCAGCCACGTAGTGCTCGGAGGCGCGGTCTTCAACGCTCACCGGTGTGCGGCAAGCATGACATTGATCGTAGTCGCCTTCGCTCAAGTCGTGGCGTACGGTCACGCGATTATCGAAAACAAAGCAGTCGCCCTGCCACTTGGTTTCCTCCTGGGGCACCTCTTCGAGGTACTTCAGGATGCCGCCCTTGAGATGATAAACCTCATCGAAGCCTTCGCTGAGCATGTAGCTCGAGGCCTTCTCACAGCGAATGCCACCGGTGCAGAACATGGCGACTTTCTTATGCTTGGCGGGGTCGAAGTTGGCTTTGATGTAGTCGGGAAATTCGCGAAAGCTGGTGGTTTTCGGGTCGATCGCGCCCTCAAAGGTGCCGATGGACACTTCATAGTCGTTACGGGTGTCGATCAACAGCACTTCCGGGTCGCTGATCAGCGCGTTCCAGTCCTGCGGCTCGACGTAGGTGCCAACTTTCTTGTTCGGGTCGACGCCATCGACGCCCAGGGTCACGATCTCTTTCTTGAGCTTGACCTTGGTGCGGTAGAACGGCTGGTCATCGCAATAGGATTCTTTATGGTCGATGTCGACCATGCGGGGGTCGGTCTTCAGCCAGGCCATCAGGCCATCAATGCCTTCACGGCTGCCGGAAACGGTGCCGTTGATGCCTTCTTCGGCGATCAGCAAGGTGCCTTTGATGCCGTTGTCGACCATCGCCTGCAACAGTGGCTCGCGCAGGGCGACGTAATCTTCGAGAGTGACGAACTTATACAGTGCCGCCACGACGATCGGTTGAGTCATGGGTGTTCTCTCCAGGTGGCTACCCTCGTAAGGGGTGAACCGGATGCAAAAAAAACGCGCCGGCTAAGCGGCGCGTTGCGGATTCTAACAAAATTGGCGACGTTTATGGACCGCCTCTTTACTGTGGCGAGGGAGCTTGCTCCCGCTGGGCGGCGAAGCAGCCCCAACAAGCCCATGCGCCAGAGTGTCAGTGCCCGCCGGCGCAGGTCGGCGAGGCCGGGGCTGCGTCGATTTTCGCCCATTCATCAGGCGTGTAGGTATGCAGCGCCAGCGCATGAAACTCGCTCATCAGGTCACCCAGGGTGGCGTAGACCTTCTGGTGGCGCTTGACGCGGTTGAGCCCCTCGAACTGCGGGCTGACCAGCACGGCCTTGAAGTGGGTCTGCAACCCACGGCTGTGCATATGGCTTTCATCCAGCACGCTCAAGTGGTCGGTGCCCAGGGCGGCAAGTGCCGTTTCGATACGCTGTTGCATGGTCATTCCTGCTTACTTCTTCTTGGCCGGTGCGGCAGCTTTTGGCGTCAGCTCGTTGGTCATGTCTTCCAACAGCTTGTTCACCACTGGCACGGCGCTTTCCAGCTTTTGCTGGGTCATCTGGGCCGATTGCTGGGTCAGTTGCGGCATTTTTTCCAGGACTTTCTTGCCCAGTGGCGACTGGTAGAAGGCAACCAGGTCCTTGAGTTCGGATTCGCTGAAGTTGGTGGTGTAGAGCTTGACCATGTCAGGCTTCAGCTTTGGCCAGCCGATAGCCTGGTCCAGGGCGGCGTTGGCCTTGGCCTGGTAGCTGTCCAGTACGGACTGCTTGGCGGCAGGCGCCTTGGTCTGTTCGAAACGCTGGGCGAACATTTGCTGCACTTGCATGTACACCGGGGTACCCAGCTTGTCGGCATGGGCCAGGGTAAGGAAGGCTTCGGCACTGGCGTTGTGGCTGGCGGTATCGGCAAAAACCTGGCCGCTGGCGCAAACCAGAGCAACCGCGGTACAGATGGCACGAAGACGAGTCATCGAGTTTCCTTTTCTAGCAGGCGAGGTAAGACCCCAAGGGCGCCCATTCTGCGCCTAAAAAACGCCATGGCTCAACCCCACGCCTTGTAGGGCCTGGATTTGCGGCGCCCAATCCGATGAAAAGTCTTTTAGGGGAACCCCCAGGGCTCATCACAGCCTAAACTGCGCAAACGAACCTGAAGGAGTGTGCCCGATGAGCCGTATCGAAACCGACAGCCTGGGAGAAGTCCATGTCCCGGATGACGCTTACTGGGGCGCGCAGACCCAACGCTCGCTGGTGAACTTCGCCATCGGCGAACAACGCATGCCCCTCGCGGTACTGCACGCCCTGGCCCTGGTCAAGAAAGCCGCGGCACGCGTCAACGACCGCAATGGCGACCTGCCTGCCGACATCGCCCGCCTGATCGAACAGGCCGCCGACGAAGTGCTGGCGGGTCAACACGACGACCAGTTCCCCCTGGTGGTCTGGCAGACCGGCAGCGGCACCCAGAGCAACATGAACGCCAACGAAGTGATCGCCGGCCGCGCCAATGAGCTGGCGGGCAACCCGCGCGGCGGCAAGAGCCCGGTGCACCCCAACGATCATGTCAACCGCTCCCAGAGTTCCAATGACTGCTTCCCGACCGCCATGAGCATTGCGACCGTACAAGCAGTGCATCAGCGCTTGTTGCCGGCGATCGCGACATTGTCCGGCGGGCTGGCCGAGTTGGCCGCGCGGCATATGAAGCTGGTGAAGACCGGTCGCACCCACATGATGGATGCCACGCCGATCACCTTTGGCCAGGAACTCTCAGCCTTTATCGCCCAGCTCGATTACGCCGAACGCGCGATTCGCAGCGCCCTGCCCGCCGTGTGCGAGCTGGCCCAGGGCGGCACCGCTGTCGGCACCGGGCTGAATGCGCCCCATGGGTTTGGCGAGGCGATTGCCGCCGAACTGGCGGCGCTGTCGGGACTGCCGTTTGTCACGGCGCCGAACAAATTCGCCGCCCTCTCCGGCCACGAGCCGCTGGTGACCCTGCATGGCGCGCTGAAAACCCTGGCCGTGGCCCTGATGAAAATCGCCAACGACCTGCGCCTGCTGGGCTCCGGCCCGCGCGCCGGGCTGGCGGAGGTGAAGTTGCCGGCCAACGAACCGGGCAGCTCGATCATGCCCGGCAAGGTCAACCCTACCCAGTGCGAAGCGCTGTCGATGCTGGCCTGCCAGGTCTTGGGCAACGACGTGACCATCGGCATCGCCGCCAGCCAAGGGCACTTGCAGTTGAACGTGTACAAGCCGGTGATCATTCACAACCTGCTGGAATCGATCCGCCTGCTGGCCGACGGCTGTAATAACTTCCAGGAACACTGCGTGGCCGGGCTCGAACCCGACCCCGTGCAGATGGCCGCACACCTGGAACGTGGATTGATGTTGGTCACAGCGCTCAACCCGCACATCGGCTACGACAAGTCCGCAGAGATCGCCAAGAAGGCTTACGCCGAAGGGTTGACGCTTCGGGAGGCGGCGCTGGACCTGGGCTACCTCACCGATGCGGAATTCGACCAATGGGTTCGACCGCAAGACATGCTGGGCGCCTAGCCTAGGACGTCACCCGCAACCGCCGGGCCTTGAGCCCGGCGAGCAACGACGGCGCCAGCGCCACGGTCGCCGAGCCCAGTACCACCACCAACGCCCCGGCATACCCCAGGGCGTTGATTTCTTCGGCCTGCACATATTCGGGCCACAGCCACGCCGCCAAGGCCACCGCCACAAACGTCACCAGCGGCGTGAGCGACAGCGTCGCACTGACCCGCGAGGCTTCCCAGTGGGCGAGCGCTTCGGCAAAGGCGCCATAGGCCACCAGGGTATTCATGCAGCACGCCAGCAACAGCCAGCCTTGCAGCGGGCTCAGGTCCAGTGCCTCCAAGGGATGTGCCCAGGGCGTGAGCAACAACGCGCAGGTAAGGTAGATCACCATCATGACCTGCAACGAATTCCACGCCGTCAGCAGCTGTTTCTGACCCAGGGCGTAGAACACCCAAATAGAGGTGGCGAGCAGGATCGTCAGTACCCCGGCCGTGTAGGCGCCGAGGGACGTCAGCAACTCTTCCAGGCGCTGATTGAAGAACAAGCCAAAGCCTGCGATCAACACAAACAACCCCAGCACCTGCCCGCGACTGAAGCGCTCCTTGAACACAAACACACTGGCGATCATCAAAAAGATCGGCCCCATCTGCACCACCAACTGTGCGGTGCCGGGGCTGAGCATTTTCAGGCCCACCAGGTACAACACATAGTTGCCCACCAGGCCACACACCGCCATTCCCACCAGCCAGCCGCCCTTGGGGCCCAGCACCTTGCGGCTGGGCAGGCGCTTGGTAAGCGCCAGGTAGATGAACAGGCAACCACCGGCCACGGTCAGGCGAAACCAGGTGACGGTAATCGGGTCCATCACCTGCAGGACCTGTTTGAGTTTGATCGGCAGAATGCCCCAGAGCAGCGCGGTCAGCAGGGTCAGGAGAAAACCATAGACCCAGCGGCCGGAAGAGATGTGCATGAGCGCCCCAGAAGCCAGAGGAAGTGGAGCGGGCATTCTAGGGGCAAGCGCACAATTGTAGATACGCCGCAGTTCAAAATAGGGAAGCAGGGTGGGTGTAGTGAGCAGGCTTGCCCTGCGCTGGGCTGCGAAGCGGCCCCGACCCAGGCGCCGCGTTCTTTCAGGCAGAACTGGTTGGCAGGTTTTGGGGCCGCTTCGCGCCCCAGCGCAGGGCAAGCCTGCTCACCACACCAAGCCTGCTCACTACACAAATCCGCTTCCGAGTCTAGCGCACGGCTTCGAAGAGCCCCGTCGCGCCCATGCCGCCGCCCACGCACATGGTGACGATGCCGTAGCGCAGATTACGCCGCTGCAACTCACGCACCAAATGCCCGACCTGCCGTGAACCGGTCATGCCGAACGGGTGCCCGATGGAGATCGAGCCGCCGTTGACGTTGTACCGGGCATTGTCGATTTCCAGGCGATTGCGCGCATACAGGCACTGGGAGGCGAACGCTTCGTTGAGTTCCCACAGGTCGATATCCGCAACCTGCAACCCCTTGGCCTTGAGCAGCTTAGGCACCGAGAACACCGGGCCGATGCCCATCTCGTCCGGCTCGCAGCCCGCCACGGTAAACCCACGGAAAAACGCCTTGGGCTTAAGCCCCAGGGCCAGGGCTTTTTCCAGGCTCATCACCAGGGTCATCGACGCACCGTCGGAGAGCTGCGAGGAGTTGCCCGCCGTCACCGAGCCGTCCTCGGCGAACACCGGTTTCAAGCCCTGCAAGCTGGCCAGCGTAGTGTCGGGACGGTTGCAGTCATCGCGATCAACGACGCCGTCAAGCACCTGTACTTCGCCGGTGTTCTTGTCCTCGACCTTGTACTTGACCGCCATCGGCACGATTTCATCGTTGAACAGCCCATCGGCCTGGGCCTGGGCAGTACGCTGCTGGCTTTGCAGGGCATACAGGTCCTGTTCTTCGCGGCTGACGTTGTAGCGACGCGCGACGATCTCGGCGGTCTGGCCCATGGGGAAGTAGAGGCCCGGCACCTGCTCTTTCAACAGCGGGTTGATCAGGTTGTCGGTGTTGACGCTTTTCATTGTCAGGCTGATGGATTCGACACCCCCGGCGACGATGATCTCGCTGCAGCCCGAGGCGATCTGGTTGGCGGCGATAGCAATCGCCTGCAACCCCGACGAGCAGAAACGGTTGAGGGTCATGCCCGCCGTCCCCGTGCCCAGTTGCGAGAGCACCGCCACGTTGCGGCCGATGTTGTAGCCCTGCGCGCCTTCGTTGGAACCGGCACCGACGATGCAATCTTCCACCGTGGCCGGGTCGATGCCGTTGCGGGCGAGCAGCGCGTTGACGCAATGGGCCGCCATATCATCCGGGCGGGTCTGGTTGAACTTACCGCGAAAGGATTTGGCCAGGCCGGTTCGCACGCTGTCGACAATCACTACTTCACGCATGGGCTACCTCGATCGTGTGGTGGTTGAATCGAGCATAGAGCCAGCCCTGCGCAACCGCGACGATCATTCACCCGGCGTATACAAAAGCATGGCCAGCGTGCTCGCCCTGCGGTGACCAGGGCTGTTGTGGTGATTGAGGCTGTTGTAGTGAGCAGGCTTGCCCTGCGCTGGGCTGCGAAGCGGCCCTAAAACCTGCCAATCAGGTTTGTCTGAAAGGGCGCGGGGCCTGGGTTGGGGCTGCTCCGCAGCCCAGCGCGGGGCAAGCCCGCTCACTACAATAGGCAAGCCTGACGGCCATTATTTCTTTTTCTTTTTATCGTGCTTGTCGGACTTGGCGAACGCCTCCTCCAAGGCCAGGTTGATGGTGCGCAACACCTTGACGCGCGCCCAGCGCTTATCGTTGGCTTCCACCAGGGTCCAGGGCGCGACTTCGGTGCTGGTGCGGTCGACCATATCGCCCACGGCGGCGCGGTAGTCATCCCACTTGTCGCGGTTGCGCCAGTCGTCTTCAGTGATCTTGAAGCGCTTGAACGGGATCTCTTCACGCGCCTGGAAGCGTTCCAGTTGGGTCTGTTTGTCGATGGCCAGCCAGAACTTGACCACGATCACCCCTGCGTCGCGCAGTTGTTCTTCAAAGTCATTGATCTCGCCATAGGCGCGCAGCCAGTCGGCCGGGGTACAGAAGCCCTCGATCCGCTCCACCAGCACGCGGCCGTACCAGGAGCGGTCAAACACGGTGAACTTGCCCCGTGCCGGGATTTTCTGCCAGAACCGCCACAGGTAAGGCTGGGCACGTTCGTCTTCGGTGGGCGCAGCGATCGGCACGATATGGTACTGGCGTGGGTCAAGCGCCGCCGCCACCCGGCGAATCGCCCCGCCCTTGCCTGCCGCATCATTGCCTTCGAACACCGTGACCAGAGCGTGCTTTCGCATGCGTTTGTCGCGCATCAGGCCGGAGAACCGCGCCTGCTCGGTGATCAGCTGTTCTTCGTAATCGTCCTTGTCCAGGTGCAGCGTCATCTCGAGGCTGTTGAGCAGGCTCATCTGGTCGACAGCCGACGGCAACGGTGCCGGGTTCATGCCGCTGGCCTTGCCCTTGGGCAGTTTCAAGGCGTTTTGCAGGCCTTCAAGCAGGATCTTGCCCACGGTGAGGCTGCGATAGTTGCTGTCGACGCCTTCGATCACATGCCACGGCGCGTAGTCGCGACTGGTACGCCGCAGCACGCGCTCGCCGAAATGCACAAACTTGTCGTAGGTCTCGGACTGCTGCCAGTCCAACGGGCTGATGCGCCAGCTGTGCAACGGGTCATCGGCCAGGGCCTTGAGCCGCGCCTTCATCTGCTTCTTGGACAGGTGGAACCAGAACTTGAAGATCAGCGCGCCTTCGTCGCAGAGCATTTTTTCCAGGCGTTCGGCGCCGGCAATAGCCTGGTCAAGCCGCGCGTCCTTGATCTGCCCATGCACCCGGCCTTGCAGCATCTGGCTGTACCAGTTGCCGAAGAAAATCCCCATGCGCCCTTTGGCCGGCAGTTGGCGCCAGTAGCGCCAGGCCGGTGGCCGGGCGAGTTCTTCGTCGGTCTGCTGGTCGAAAGTGCGCACTTCAATCAGGCGCGGGTCCATCCATTCATTCAGCAGCTTGACCGTCTCGCCCTTGCCGGCGCCTTCGATGCCGTTGATCAGGATGATCACCGGGAAGCGCTTCTGCTGCTGCAGTTCGTACTGCACTTCCAGCAAGGCTTCGCGCAGGGCCGGCACTTCGGCCTCAAAGGTGTCTTTGTCGATGGCGTGACCGATTTCGGCGGATTCGAACATGGGCAGCTCCGTTTCAAGATGGCTCAAGACTAGCGGATTGGGCAACGCCGTGCGGGAGGAAATTCCACGCGTGCTTGCCGTAGGTCAATTCAACGCCTGTTGATCAGCTAGAATGGCCGCCTTGCCTTTGCCTGCTTCTATTGCCTATGAGTCGCCCATGAACCCCGTTACCCACGCCCAGCTCGACTGGGATGAGCAAGGTCGCCCACACTCGCGGGTCTTCGACGATGTGTACTTCTCCGACAAGTCGGGCCTTGAAGAAACGCGCTACGTGTTCCTCGAACAGAACCGTTTGCAGGAGCGCTTCGCCGCCCTGCCGGCCCAGGGCCACTTGGTAATTGGCGAAACCGGTTTCGGCACGGGGTTGAATTTTCTCTGCGCCTGGCAGTTGTTCGAGCAACACGCCGTGGCCGGTGCCCGCCTGCATTTTGTCAGCGTGGAAAAGTACCCGCTGAGCCACGCCGACCTGCAGCGTGCCCTCGCCCTTTGGCCGGAACTGCAGCCGTTTGCCGATCAGTTGCTGGCGCAGTACATCGCCATTCATCAAGGCTTCCAACGGCTGGTGTTGGCTCACGGCCGCGTGACGCTGACGCTGCTGATCGGCGACGCCCTGGAACAATTGCCCCAACTGGACGCGCAGGTCGACGCCTGGTTTCTCGACGGGTTTGCCCCGGCCAAGAACCCCGACATGTGGACCGCCGAGCTGTTTGCCGAACTGGCACGGCTGGCGGCCCCCGGCTCGACCATCAGCACCTTTACCAGTACCGGCTGGGTGCGCCGCTTGATCAACGCCGCCGGCTTCAAGATGAAGCGCACGCCGGGCATCGGCCACAAGTGGGAAATCCTGCGCGGCGAGTTTCTCGGCTGGCCCGCCGAAACGCCCGCGCCGGAGGCTATCAAACCCTGGTTTGCCCGCCCCGCGCCGCTGCCCGGCGCGCGCACGGCCCTGGTGATCGGCGGCGGCCTGGCCGGCTGCACGAGCGCCGCCAGCCTGGCGGCGCGCGGCTGGCAGGTGACGCTGCTGGAGCGTCACGCGGCGCTGGCGCAGGAAGCCTCGGGTAACCCGCAGGGCGTGCTGTACCTCAAGCTTTCGGCGCATGGCACGGCGCTGTCGCAATTGATCCTCAGCGGCTTCGGCCATACCCGCCGGCTGCTCGAACACCTGCACCGTGGCGTCGACTGGGACGGTTGCGGCGTGCTGCAACTGGCGTTCAATGCCAAGGAGGCCGAACGCCAGGCGCAGCTGGCCCAAGCCTTCGCGCCGGAGCTTTTGCACGTGCTGGATCAGGCGCAGGCCCAGGCGCGCGCCGGCGTGGCCTTGGAACACGGCGGGCTGTTTTTCCCCGAAGGCGGCTGGGTGCATCCGCCGGCACTGTGCGAGTGGCAAGCGACACATCCGCTGATCACGCTGTTGCAGCATCGCGAGGCCCTTGAGTTGCGCCAGGTCGATGGCCAATGGCACGCCCACGACGGCCACACCCTGCTGGCCAGCGCCAGCGTGGTGGTGCTGGCCGGCGCCGCCGAGATCAACCGCTTCCCGGTCAGCGCCGAGCTGCCCCTCAAACGCATTCGCGGGCAAATCAGCCGCCTGCCGCAAACCCCGCAAAGCCAGGCACTGGCCACGGTGGTGTGCGCCGAGGGTTACGTCGCGCCTGCGCGCTTGGGGGAACATACGCTCGGCGCCAGCTTCAACTTCGCCAGCGAAGACCTCACCCCCAGCACCGCCGAACACCTCGGTAACCTGCAGATGTTGCGGGAAATCTCCGTTGACCTGCTGCAACGCCTGCACGCCGACACCCTTGACCCCGAGCACCTGCAAGGCCGTGCGGCCTTTCGTTGCACCAGCCCCGACTATCTACCGATTGTCGGGCCACTGGCCGACCGCGAGGCGTTCCACCTGGCCTACGCAGCGCTGCGCAAGGATGCTCGGCAAGTCCCGGACATTGCCTGCCCCTGGCTCGATGGGCTGTACATCAACAGCGGGCACGGCTCGCGAGGTTTGATCACCGCCCCGCTGGCGGCAGAGCTGCTGACCGCCTGGCTGAATGACGAACCGCTGCCCGTCCCCTCCAGCGTCGCCCACGCCTGCCACCCCAACCGTTTTGCCCTGCGGGGATTGATCCGGGGCACGTCCTGAGGGTTTTACACACTGCACGCCTGGGCAAGTCGCCGGTCAGTTGAAGAAGGGCCGCCAGCTTCATCTCGGAACTCAAGGATTGGGGTGTTTCAGAGGGTACGACAGGCATGGCAATTGTCCGTATGGCAGGTGTTTCGCCAAACCTTATCAACGGGCTTGAGGCTGTTGCGCCTACCTATCTAACCCCCCTCGACTGACGCATCACCGCACTGATGCCCAATCGCCTTATAACCGATCGTTCTAAAACTCCCATCCACCACACGGGTCAGTTTCTCAACGCCCGGCCTTTTTGGCGTGCGGCATTTCATCCCTCCCCAACGGAAAAACCGGTAAGGAATTTATGTGCGGATTAGCTGGAGAGTTACGTTTCGATGCCCAACCTGCCGACCTGGCAGCTATTGAGCGCATCACCCATCACCTGGCCCCGCGTGGGCCTGACGCCTGGGGTTTTCATGCCCAGGGGCCTGTCGCGCTGGGCCATCGGCGCTTGAAAATCATGGACCTGTCGGATGGCTCTGCACAACCGATGGTCGACTGCCAACTGGGGCTGTCCCTGGCGTTCAACGGCGCGATCTACAACTTCCCTGAACTGAGAGAAGAGCTGGAAGCCCTCGGCTACGCCTTCTACTCCGGCGGCGACACCGAAGTGCTGCTCAAGGGTTATCACGCCTGGGGCGAAGCGCTGCTGCCCAAGCTCAATGGCATGTTCGCGTTCGCCATCTGGGAACGTGATGCCCAACGCCTGTTTATTGCCCGCGACCGTCTGGGTGTGAAGCCGCTGTACCTGTCGCGCACCGGCCAGCGCCTGCGCTTCGCGTCGGCCTTGCCGGCGTTGCTCAAAGGCGGGGATATCAACCCGATCCTCGATCCGGTGGCACTCAATCATTACTTGAACTTCCACGCCGTGGTGCCTGCGCCGCGTACCTTGCTGGCAGGCGTCGAAAAACTGCCGCCGGCGAGCTGGATGCGCATCGACGCCAACGGCAAGACCGAGCAAAAAACTTGGTGGACCCTGCCCTACGGCCCACATGACGACGAACGCAACCTGAGCCTGGAAGACTGGACTGACCGCGTACTCGACAGCACCCGCGAAGCCGTGGCCATCCGCCAACGCGCCGCCGTGGATGTCGGCGTGCTGCTGTCCGGCGGCGTCGATTCGAGCATGCTCGTGGGCTTGCTGCGTGAAGTCGGCGTGCAAGACCTGTCGACCTTCTCCATCGGCTTTGAAGACGCCGGTGGCGAGCGTGGCGACGAGTTCCAGTACTCGGACCTGATCGCCAAGCACTACGGCACCCGTCATCATCAATTGCGCATTGCCGAAAGCGAGATCATCGAGCAACTCCCGGCGGCGTTCCGTGCCATGAGCGAGCCGATGGTCAGCCATGACTGCATCGCCTTCTACCTGTTGTCACGGGAAGTGGCCAAGCATTGCAAGGTGGTGCAGAGCGGCCAGGGCGCCGACGAACTGTTTGCCGGTTACCACTGGTACCCGCAGGTGGACGGCGCCGCCGATCCCTACGCCGCGTATCGCGATGCGTTTTTCGACCGCAGCTACGACGACTACGCAGCCACCGTCGCGCCAAAATGGCTGACCGCCAATGACGCCGCCGGTGATTTCGTCCGCGAGCACTTCGCCATGCCCGGCGCGGATGCGGCAGTGGACAAGGCCCTGCGCCTGGACAGCACGGTCATGCTGGTGGACGACCCGGTCAAACGCGTCGACAACATGACCATGGCCTGGGGCCTGGAAGCGCGTACGCCGTTCCTCGACTACCGCTTGGTTGAGCTGTCGGCCCGTGTACCCGGCAAGTTCAAGTTGCCCGACGGTGGCAAGCAGGTGTTGAAAGAGGCCGCGCGCCGGGTGATCCCGAGCGAAGTGATCGACCGCAAGAAAGGTTACTTCCCCGTGCCAGGCCTCAAACACTTGCAGGGCGATACCCTGAACTGGGTGCGTGAATTGTTGCTGGACCCGAGCCAGGATCGCGGCCTGTTCAATCCCGCCATGCTCGACCGCTTGCTGACCGACCCGCAAGGCCAATTGACCCCGCTGCGCGGCTCCAAGCTGTGGCAACTGGCGGCGCTGAACCTGTGGCTCAGCGAACAAGGAATCTGAGTAATGAAACCTCTCGCAGCGGCTTACAGCCAACGCTTGTTGAAGGGCCAGGCGCCGACCTATGAGCGCCTGCAGGCCCGCCTGGCGGAAGATGGCAGCCCCTTGGCCGCCGAGCCGATAGCCGTGCATTGCGGATGGGGCCGCTTGTTGATCGGGCACACCTTTCCCGACCCGGCGACCCTGGCCCAGGAACTGCTGAATGAGCAGCCGGGCGAGCGCGACATCGCACTCTATGTGGCTGCACCGCAGCAGATTCTCGGGATCGATCCGCAGCAACTGTTCCTCGACCCGTCCGACACGCTGCGCCTGTGGTTCACCGACTATCGGCCGGCCACGCGGGTATTTCGTGGTTTCCGCATTCGTCGGGTGCAGACCGAAGCCGATTGGCTGGCCGTCAACCAGCTCTATCAAGGACGCGGCATGTTGCCCGTCGACGCTGAACGCCTTACGCCGCGCCATGCCGGTGGGCCTGTCTACTGGCTGGCGGAAGATGAAGACAGCGGCGCGGTGATCGGCAGCGTCATGGGCCTCAACCACCAGAAAGCCTTTCATGACCCGGAAAACGGCTGCAGCCTGTGGTGCCTGGCCGTGGACCCGCAGTGCACCCGCCCTGGCGTGGGTGAGGTGCTGGTCCGCCATTTGGTGGAACACTTCATGAGCCGTGGCCTGAGCTACCTGGACCTGTCCGTGCTGCACGATAACCGCCAGGCCAAGAACCTTTACGCCAAGCTGGGGTTCAGGGCGCTGACCACCTTTGCGATCAAACGTAAGAACGGCATCAACCAGCCGCTCTTTCTCGGCCCGGGTCCGCAGGCAGGCTTTAACCCTTATGCCCGGATCATCGTCGAAGAAGCGCATCGGCGCGGTATCGATGTGCAGGTGGATGACGCCGACGCGGGCTTATTCACCCTCAGTCACGGAGGGCGCCGTGTGCGTTGCCGTGAGTCGTTGAGCGACTTGACCAGCGCCATCAGCATGACCTTGTGCCAGGACAAGAGCCTGACCCACAAAGTGCTCAAGGCGGCCGGTTTGAAACTGCCGTCGCAACAACTAGCGGGCAGCGCCGATGACAACCTGGAGTTCCTCGACGAGCACCAGCGCGTCGTCGTCAAGCCGCTGGACGGTGAGCAAGGCCAGGGCGTGGCGGTGGATTTGCAGAGCATCGAAGAGGTGCAGCAGGCGATTGAAGCGGCGCGCCAGTTTGACAGCCGTGTGCTGCTGGAAAGCTTTCATGAAGGCCTGGACCTGCGCATCCTGGTGATCGGTTTCGAGGTGGTTGCGGCTGCGATTCGTCGTCCTGCGGAAGTGACCGGTGACGGTCAACATTCCATCGGCGCGTTGATCGAAGCCCAGAGCCGTCGTCGCCAGGCGGCGACTGATGGCGAAAGCAAAATCCCTGTCGACGCCGAAACCGAACGCACCCTGCACGCCGCCGGCTACGACTACAGCAGCATCCTGCCACGTGGCAAAACCCTGGCCGTGCGCCGTACCGCCAACCTGCACACCGGCGGTTGCCTGGAAGACGTCACCGCCATCCTGCACCCCACGTTGGTAGACGCCGCCGTACGCGCCGCCCGCGCCCTGGACATCCCCATGGTCGGCCTGGACCTGATGGTGCCTGCCGCCGACCAACCCGAGTACGTGTTTATCGAAGCTAACGAACGGGCCGGCCTGGCCAATCATGAACCGCAGCCTACCGCGGAAAAATTTGTGGATTTGCTGTTTCCCCATAGCTGAACGATCCGAACCCCAGGAGTCTTTATGAGCCGAACCATCCCAGAACCGGATCTGAATTACCTGCAAAAAGTCCTACTGGAAATGCTCGCCATTCCCAGCCCCACCGGATTTACCGACACCATCGTGCGGTATGTCGCCGAGCGCCTGGAAGAACTGGGCATCCCCTTCGAAATGACCCGGCGCGGCACCATCCGCGCCACCCTCAAGGGCCAGAAAAACAGCCCTGACCGTGCGGTCTCTGCCCACTTGGACACCATCGGCGCCGCCGTGCGTGCGATCAAGGACAACGGCCGCCTGAGCCTGGCGCCCGTAGGTTGCTGGTCGAGCCGGTTTGCCGAAGGCAGCCGCGTCAGCCTGTTTACCGATAATGGCGTGATCCGCGGCAGCGTGTTGCCGTTGATGGCCTCCGGGCACGCGTTCAACACCGCCGTGGATGAAATGCCGGTGAGTTGGGACCACGTCGAGTTGCGCCTCGACGCCTACTGCGCGACCCGTGCCGACTGCGACTCCCTGGGCATTGGTATCGGTGACTATGTGGCCTTCGACCCGCTGCCGGAATTCACCGAGAGCGGGCACATCAGCGCCCGCCACCTGGACGACAAGGCAGGCGTCGCCGCCCTGCTCGCCGCGCTCAAGGCCATCGTCGACAGTGGTGAGCCCTTGCTGATCGACTGCCACCCGCTGTTCACCATCACCGAGGAAACCGGCAGTGGCGCAGCGGCCGCCCTGCCCTGGGACGTGAGTGAATTTGTCGGCATCGATATCGCTCCGGTCGCTCCCGGCCAGCACTCCAGCGAGCATGCGGTGAGCGTGGCCATGCAGGACTCCGGCGGGCCGTATGACTATCACCTGTCCCGTCACTTGCTACGTTTGGCGTCGGACCACGAACTGCCGGTGCGCCGCGACCTGTTCCGCTATTACTTCAGCGATGCGCACTCGGCCGTGACCGCCGGGCACGACATCCGCACTGCGTTGCTGGCGTTTGGTTGCGATGCGACCCACGGCTACGAGCGCACCCATGTCGACAGCCTCGCGGCGCTGAGTCGCCTGTTGGGCGCCTACATTCTCAGCCCACCGGTGTTCGCCAGCGATGCGCAACCGGCCCAGGGCTCGCTGGATCGGTTCAGTCATCAGATCGAGCATGAGACGCAGATGGAGAGCGACACCCGCGTGCCCTCGGTGGACAGCCTGGTCGGCAATAAGTCCTGACGCTGGCAACTCTGATCCCGGCGCAGTAGGATCGCCGGGATCCATCACCCGAGGCTTGTATGCTGATTCCCTACGATGCACTTGAAGTCGACACGCTGACGCGCCTGATCGAAGACTTCGTCACCCGTGACGGCACCGACAATGGTGACGACACGCCTTTGGAGACCCGCGTGCTGCGCGTACGCCAGGCGCTCACCAAGGGGCAGGCGCTGATCGTGTTCGACCCGGACAGCGAGCAGTGCCAGTTGATGCTCAAGCACGACGTGCCCAAGCATCTGTTCGACTGAGATCAGAGATTGGGCACCGGCACCGGATGGGTCGTGGCGCCCAGCCGATCGCGGATCTTCTGGTAGACCTCGGCACGGTGTACATGCACCCCGTTCGGCGCCTCCACGCCGAATTTCACTTGGCTGCCGTTCAATTCAAGAATGTGTACGGCGATGTCATCACCGATAGAGATGACTTCGCCTACGGCGCGGCTTAAGACCA
The DNA here is from genome assembly GCF_001645105.1 of Pseudomonas marginalis. GTDB lineage: Bacteria > Pseudomonadota > Gammaproteobacteria > Pseudomonadales > Pseudomonadaceae > Aquipseudomonas > Aquipseudomonas petroselini. The sequence continues at coordinate 373,243 of NZ_LKEG01000026.1, read as the reverse complement.
GCATGGCGGATGTCCTTATTAGCAATGAAAGGACCTCGACCATGCGCGCTCGGTGTCGGAGCATCAATGGCTTGCGACGAAATCAGGCAGGCCCTACGTACGCAGGTAAATTGCCTGACAGACCGCTACCGGATCAGGCCTTGGCAGCCTGAGCCTTGGCGCGCATCTTGTCGGCCATGCTGGTCATTTCGTCATAGAGCAACTGCGGGTTCTTCTGCTTCAACGCCCAGGCCATGCGCCCCTGTTCGTGGGGCAGGATCATGAACTCACCCGCCGCGACGCGTTGATAGATGTAATCGGCGATATCCGCCGCCGAGATCGGCGAACTCTCCAGCAGCTTGCCCACTTGGGCCTTCATCGCAGGGGTCGGTCCACGGAACGAGTCGAGCAGGTTAGTCTGGAAGAACGATGGGCAGACCACATGCACGCCGACCTCCTGTTGCTTGAGTTCCACCAGCAGGCTTTCCGACAGCGCTACCACGCCAGCCTTGGCCACGTTGTAGTTGCTCATCGCCGGACCCTGCATCAGCGCGGCCATGGACGCGATGTTGATGATACGGCCCTTGCTCTTTTCCAGCAGCGGCAGGAACGCCTTGCACCCCTTGACCACACCCATCAGGTTGATTGCGATCTGCCAGTCCCAGTCCTCCAGGGACAGTTCGGCAAAGAAGCCTCCCGAGGCGACGCCGGCATTGTTGACGATCACATCAACCCCGCCGAGCTTTACCTCGCAGGCTTGGGCGAATGCAGTGAGCTGGCTGTAGTCGCGCACGTCGCAACGCTGGACGAAGCCATCACCCCCGGCTTCACGCACCCATTTGAGGGTTTCCTGCAGGCCCGGCTCGCTGACATCCGACAAGGCCAACTGCCAACCCTCGCGGGCCCAACGCAGCGCGATTTCACGACCCAGGCCGGACCCGGCGCCAGTGATCATCATGCGATTTTGCATAGAAAGTAGCCTTGTGGTTCACGGAAGAAGTGACCGGCAGTGTAGCGAAGGTTTTTCCAGCACCCACCCACCATCAGATTGATGAATGCCCCTGGCAAACCAGCGGCTGGGTCGGAGGGTTGCGTATAGCCTAAGTTCAATATTTTTCAACTAATCGGGCGCAGTTGCGAACGCATTAAAAGAAATAAGCAAGTGTGCGAAATGCTTTAAAAAAATACTGAATTTTCCACCAGGGACACCAGTCGGAGTTGTTAAGGCGTTCGTTATTAAACTGCGGGCCTATCGTTAAATAACCGGTCTTTGCAGAAGGCCAATAAGGAAAAAACCATGAGCCTCATTCTGATCATTATCTTGATCCTCCTGCTGGTCGGTGGTCTGCCAGTGTTCCCTCACTCGCGTAACTGGGGTTATGGCCCGTCGGGCATCCTGGGTGTGGTACTGGTGGTCCTGCTGGTGCTGTTGTTGCTCGGTCGGATATAAACGCCGGGCAAAAAAAAGAGGCCTTTTAAAGGCCTCTTTTTTATTGCCGGTTAATTAATCCGGCTTGCCGTCTACCACACCGGCGGTGTTATCCAACAGGCTCTTGGTGGCCGTCTGCAGGAACGACTCGAGTTTCTGCCTCAGTGCCGCCTCGTCCGGCGATTCAGCAATCACTTTACCGGTCGGGTTGGCGCCCAGTTCGTATTCCCACAGCTTCGGTGGCATTTCCTTGGGCAGTACCAGTACACGGTCGCCGGTGAGCAATGCCACGGTCTGGTCGCTGCCCGATGGCTTGATCACGCCGAAACCTTTATCGCCTTCCGGCAGGTTCAACAGGTCACGGCCCCAGCACTGGTGCAGGGTCTCGCCGCCCAGGCGCCCCATGATGGTCGGCACGATGTCGATCTGAGTACCGACGGTATGGTTGCGCTCGCCGAACTTCTCCTGCATGCCCGGCGCGATCATCAGCATCGGCACGTTGAAGCGGCCCAGGTCCATTTCGGTGATTTGCTGCTCGTTACCGAACCCGTGGTCGCCGACGATCACGAACAGGGTTTCCTTGAAATACGGCTCTTTGCGGGCTTTCTCAAAGAACTGACCCAGGGCCCAGTCGGAGTAGCGCATCGCGGTCAAATGCTCGTCGAGGCTGCCACGGCCAGTGACTTTGTCCACCGGCAACGGGGTCGGCAAAGCGTACGGCGTGTGGTTGGACAGGGTTTGCAGCAACGCGTAGAACGGCTTGCCGCCTTCACGGGCTTTCAACTCTTCCAGGCCACGGTTGAACATGTCCTGATCGGACACGCCCCAGGTAGGGTCAGAGAATACCGGGTCGACAAAGTCGTTGCGACCGATGAAATTGGTCATGCCCTGGTTGCTGAAGAAGCCCGACTGGTTGTCCCAGGCGAAGTCGCCGTTGTAGACATACACGTCGTCAAACTTGCGTGCGCTGAGCAACTGCGGCAGGCCCGACAGCTTGTGGCTGCCTTCCGGGGTCTGCATCAGGTATTCGAAGGCCGGCAGGTTCGGGAAGCACGCCATGGTCGCGAACATACCCTGGTGGGTATGGGTGCCGTTGGAGAAGAAGCGGTCGAACAGCAGGCCTTCCTTGGACAGTTTGTCGAAGTACGGCGTGATATTGCCCGGACGACCCAGCGCCCCCACCGAGTGACCGGCGAAGCTTTCCATCAGGATCACCACGACGTTTTTGATCGGCAGGGTTTTCTCGGCCGGTGGCGTGAACTCACGGCGCACGGCGGCGGTGTCGGTATCCACCAGTTTTTCCGTCGGCAGCACCAGCATGTCGCGCACGGTCTGGGTTGCCAGCGGCTGCTCCAGCGTGGCTTTCCAGGTGTTATCCCGGTGTTCCGAGAAGCGGGCCTTGGCCGCGCCGATCAGCGACAGCGTGCCATTAAGGCCCAACTGGTTGGCGAAGTTCGAGTCGGTGGTGTACACGTCACCCCAACGCAGCGGCGGGCCCTGGCGCAGAGTGCCACGGGCGGCGACCACGGCGATCAGCAGGCAGACCACGAACACCGCGATGCGCGAGTACCACGGCGCGACCTGGCGGGTGCCGATGCTGCCACCGCTGAAGGGGCCGCGCGGGCGTGTCGCACGGTCGGCACCTTTGAACGCCATGCTGAGGATCAGCGTGCCCACGGCCCAGGCCAGCAGGTAGCGCACCACCGGGAAACCGTACCAGAGCATGCTCATCACGGTTTTCGGGTCTTCCTTCACGTACTGGAAGACCAGGCCGTTGAGGCGCTGGTGGAACTCACGGTAGAAGTCCATTTCCATCAGGCCCAGGAACAGGGCGATGCTGGACGCCACGGTCAGCCAGAAACGAAAGAACCCGCGGGCTGCCATTGCCCGTACGCTGAACAGTGCCAGCAGCAACGGAATGATCAGGTACACCACCAGACGCAGGTCCAGGCGCAGGCCGTTGGCGAACGCTTCAAGGAAGGTAGAGGCCGGCGTATCGAGGATCATCTCGCGGTTGTAGACCAGCAGCGCCAGGCGCAGCAGGGAGAACATCACCATCATGACCAGTGCGCAGAGCAGCGTGTATGCCAGATGGGATTTGACGGTCGGTTGCAGCAGGCGATTAGAAGCTCGCTGCTGACTCAGGGCGTCCGGGTTTGCCATGTCGTTTCAGGACCCATTGGAAGTTTAAGTGACGAAGTGGTGCAGTGGCGCGAATGGTGCCCGATCAATCACAGCAAGGCTATTAATTACTGAACGAGCAGCGCCGTCCCGCGTTTAAGACACCTTGAGGCAGGGCCTTGGCAGGGAGATTCAACCGGCGAATTGTCTTGGATAAGATGTGAAAATTGTGTGCAGCGAATATTTCGATACACAAATCTCAGGGGTGTGGTGAGAGGGTTCACCGGAGATCGGATGGGGCTGCTTCGCAGCCCGGCGCGGGGCAAGCCCGCTCACCACAACAAGCCCGCTCACCACAACAAGCCCGGTCACCACAGCAAGCCCGCTCAACACAACAAGCCCGGTCACCACAGCAAGCCCGCTCAACACAACAAGCGCGGTCACCACAGCGAGCCCGCGCCTACATGGATTGTGCTCACTCTAGAGCCGCACATTTCCCCGTGGCCCGGCGATCGCCCAGATGATCAGGCCCAGCACCGGCAGCAGGAGGATCAACAGGATCCACAGCACCTTTGCGCCCGTGCTCGCGCCGCTTTTGAATACGTTGATGATCGCCCAGATATCCAGCGCCAGGATGATCAGCCCGATCAAGCCATTAAAAGTGGAACCCATGGTGTTGCTCCTAAAGTGAGGGCATGCACCTTTAGGATAGCCAGCCCTGGCCGGGGTTCCGTTTTATTTCAGACGTGGACGGCAACTTTCAGCGCTTCCAGGGAGGGTTCGGCCTTGATGCCGACTTCGGCACACAGCTCGAGCACGCGCGGCAGGTCGTTACCGTAGACCAACACGGCCTGGATCTCGTCATCCAACGGTTGGCTGAAGTTGAGCAGCACATAGCCGCCGTCTTCCGGGCTGAGCGCGCTCATCTGGATCTGGATACGGTTCAGGGCCGTCAGGGCTTCGGTCTTGGCCAGTTGCTTGGGCGTGAGATTGAACGCCACGCCTGGGCCGAACGACGCGACGATCTGCGCGAACAGGTCGCCGTAGGTGTCGGCCTGGAACACCACGGTGTCCGGCAGGCTGCCAACCACGACCCACTCCCCCAACGGAATGGGGAATGTGTCGTCGTAGTTGATATCCGGGTTGGCCGCCAGAAACGCCACCGGGTCCGCGTAGGCCTGCGCCGCTTCATCGGCGATACGCGCCACCTCGTCCTCGCCCATGACGCCGGCGCTGATGTTGCTGATAAGTTCGACGAGGGCGGCTTTCATGGGGTGATCCTGTAGCGGGCTGGTTTTCGAGGGCGCAAAGCCTACACCAGTTTTTGCAATTGCGCCGCCGTATCCACCGCGCCCATGGTTTGCGCGGCGGCCAATGCCGTCGCGCCCTGAGCATCGGTGGCCTTGGGGTTGGCGCCCTGGCCGAGCAGGTAGTCGACCATTTCAACGCGATTGAACATCGCTGCCATCATCAATGCGGTACGGCCATCGGAAGAGGCCGCCTCGACCGGTGTACCGCCTTCGATCAGCGCCTTGACCACTGGCAGGTTGCCCTTGAACGCCGCACCGGCGATCGGCAATTGGTTCTTGTCATTGGCGATCAACGGATCGGCCTTGAATTCCAGCAGCACTTTTACCGCCTCGGCATGGCCGTGGTAGGCCGCGAGCATCAGCAAGGTGTCGCCATTGTGGTTACGAAAGTTGGCCGGCAAGCCTTTGGCCAGCAACGCGGCGAGCATGGCGGCGTCGCCTTTGCGGGCAACGTCAAACACCTGCTCGGCAAATTCTGCGGCTTCGTCGTCGGTCATCTGTTTGGCTTGGTCTGACATGTGGGACGGCTCCGTGTGTGGTCCTTTATAGGCGCCCAGTGTCGCGATGGAGTTCCCACCTGTCATGGCTTTTTTGTCAAAAGCCCCCATAGGCATATTCAATAGCGCTGCCTTTAATAACGAAAGTGCCCACCCTGAATCTGCGCCAACAACTGGCCGGTCACTGGCACGTAGCAGTCCGACCCCGGCAGCCAGGCGTAGACCGGATCATTGCCCGCCTTGTCCGGGTCGAACGCTTCCTCCTTGAGCCGTACCTTCTGGTACTTGAAGGTCCCCGTGGTTTCCATCTTCACCTTGATCCGCAGAAACAGCGGCACCGCGTAGTGCGGCAACTGACCGTGGGCAAATTGCAGCAACTCACGCATGTCCAGCGCGGCCAGGGATTCGCTCGGGGTGATGGCAACCATCCCGGCGCGACCATTGGTGTTTTCGATTTCCACCCCATAGGCCACTGCTTCGGCGATCTGCGGGTGCTGCAACAGGACGTTTTCCACTTCGGTGGTAGAGACGTTTTCGCCCTTCCAGCGGTAGGTATCCCCCAAGCGGTCGACAAATTGCGCGTGGCCGAAGCCAATACTGCGCATCAGATCGCCGGTGTTGAAATAGCGGTCGCCCTTCTCAAACACGTCAATGAGGATCACCTTGCGGTTTTTTTCCGGGTCGGTGTAGCCGTCATAAGGGGATTTTTCATCGATTCTCGCCAACAACAGCCCCTGCCCGCCCTTCTTCACTTTATGCATGAAACCATCGCTGCCACGCAGCGGCTCACCGGTGTCGTGGCCGTAGTCCACCAGCGCCCAGTGCTGCAGGCAAAAGCCGACGGTGTTGTCAAAATTCAATACGTTGGTGAAGCCGATATTGCCGTCGCTGGCGGCATACAACTCGCACACATGCTCGACGCCATAACGCGCCTTGAACTGCGCCCACACGCCAGGACGCAAGCCATTGCCGACCATCTTGGTCGCGCGGTGATCACGGTCGTTTTCGCTGGCTGGCTGATCGAGCAAGTACCGGCACAACTCGCCGACATAACCGAGGGTGGTCGCCTCGAATCTGCGGACATCGCCCCAGAACTGACTGGCACTGAATTTACGCCGAATGGCGAAGCCCGACGCCCCGACCACTGCCGAGCCCCAGCACACGCACAGGCCGGTGGCATGGTAGAGCGGCAAGGTGCAATAGAGGACGTCGTCCGGCCCCATGTCCAGGGCAATGCGGCCGAAGCTGATGGCGGTCTTGGTCCAGCGGCCATGTTTCATGATGCCGGCCTTGGGCAATCCCGTCGTGCCGGAAGTGTAGATATAGAAGCAGGGATCGTTAAAGAAGATCTGCGCTGCGCTGGCGAGGTTCTCCACCGAACATTCAGCGCTGGCGGCCATCAGGTCGCTGTACCCCTCGGGCACCGCCGCGCCCTGCTGCTCGGCGACGAACCAGCTGCGCTGCGCAGGGATCGCCACTTGATCGCGCACCGCCTCATAGGCGGCCACCAATTCCGCCCCCACCACAATCGCCGCCGGGCTCACCAGCGTCAGGCTGTGCACCAGCGCCCCGTGGGTTTGCGCGGTATTGAGCATGGCGCAGACACCGCCCAGTTTGGCCACGGCCAGCACGCTCAACAATAATTCGGGACGGTTTTCGATAAACATCGCCACCACATCGCCCTTGCCGATGCCTTTTTCTTGCAGGTGGCGGGCGATGCGATTGGCCTGCTGGTTGGCTTCGGTGTAACTGATCACACGGTCGCCATACAGCAAGGCGGTTCCCTGCGGGTTACGCAGGGTGGCTTGTTCGAAGTGCCAGCCCAGTCCGCAGGGCTGCTCGGGGTCGGTGACATTGGCAGCACGCATCCCTCGCACCACGCGCGGCAAGGCACGCACAATCGCGGGTACCTTACGCAGCATCATGCGCCAGGTGATCATGTCATTTTGCGAGTGGCTCATGGAGGAACGTCCTTTTTCTTATTCTTCGAATGATCCTGTAACACCCGTGCGCCCATAGGCGAGAGACCGAGTGCCTTGCAGGAAAATACGTCAGCCCTTCTTCGGCTGTACACGCGGGATTTGAAAAGTTTTGTATCCCAAGGGGCGACCGCTGATAAAAGGAATTTCGCGGTGCTGGCGCAGTCATTTAAGAATGAGGCGCGCCCACTCAACCCGGCTGAGCCACGCAAAATGCAGGATGCATGATGGCCATTCATGCAAATTGCACGAAATCGAAAATTTGCTATTTTTTTAAGTGATTGTTTTATAACGATATTTTAGCTAACCGCTAGATGGCACAATCACTGCACCTATCACTCCATGCTTGCCAACTTGAGCCAACGGAGCTGATAGACATGAGCCTGATCCAAGATAAATTCGCTTCAGTATTCTCCAACTACGACGTCACCACCCAGCCTCGCCCAGACGGCGGTATCCTGCTGACGCTGCGCAACAGCGAAGGTAAACAGGTCAAGCGTTCGATCTCCTATCAGCAGTTGCACACTGCCGATCAGCTGACCTGGGTGATCAGCGCCATTCGCCGCGACCTGGCGGAACAAGCCAGCGAGCTGCCACAGATTTCCATGCTGCAAAGCCAGAACCGCTTTGCCCTGCCGACTTATCATTCGGCTTAAATGCCAGGCAGTAAAAAGGGCCGTGACACCGTTGAGTGTCGCGGCCCTTTTTTTGCCTTCAGCAAAGTCCCTGACGCGCCGCTTCGTTCATCGCCTGCACGCGGTTACTGACTTCCAGCTTGCCGTAGATATTGCGCAGGTGAAATTTCACCGTGGCTTCGGACGTGGTGCGAATCTGGCTGATCTCCCAGACGGTCTTGCCTTCCGAGGCCCAGCGCAGGATCTCTAACTCCGCCGGGGTCAGCGGTTTTCCCGCCAGGTTCAGACGTCGTCTGACCGCATTGGGCACCGTATACGGTGGTATCAATAATTCCGTTGGGGCGCTCATTCAATCCTCTCCTTATTTTCTGTCTCTGCCGCGCCACATTCGGATTCCTCCTATTGACAGGCGACATAAACGTTGATGCCGGAGAGAGTTACATAACGAGTGGTATTAAGGCGCAGGGCCCAGAATAAACAGCCGAGCCTTACAGAAGTTTAAGTTTCTTCCCACAGCAACTTCCAACCTATAGGGATTGTAGTTTCTGATAAGTCGCGGTTAGTCGTCTAAGCCAGGGAAGTGCCGGGCGATAGTGTCGCCCGTCAATAGGGGCACCTGCCCTTGTGCGGTATTGAAACACCGCAAGGCAACACAATGCGGGTTCTCGCCCATATCGAACCAGTGCTTGATACCGGCCGGGATCACCAACAGGTCATTTTTCTCACAGCGCACGGCGTACACGTAGTCGCCAATGTGCAGGGAAAACAAACCCTGCCCCGCGATGAAAAAACGCACCTCATCTTCGCTGTAGCAGCGTTCGTCAAGAAACTGCGCGCGCAGTTCAGCCTTCTGCGGGTGATCGCCGGTCACGCGTACCACCTCAATAGCCTCGTAGCCGAGGGCATCAATATGCATCTGGTACGCCGCAATCATTTCAGCGTCACTGGCCCCTTGCCCTATCGGGCTCGGCTGCCAGCGTTCAAAGCGCACGCCGTGCTCCGCCAGGGTCGCGGCGATATCGTCAAAATGGGTCAGGACCTTGTTCGGCGTGTCCGGTGAAGCGGCGGAGTAAACGGCGACATAGCTCATTGAAGGGTTCCTTGGTTCTGCTCTTGCAATCGAAGACCGATGATAGCGGCAGCGGCCAGGGCCGCGACGCTGGCGATGCTGAAGGTCAGGGTCGGCCCCAACAGGTTCCAGCTGTAACCGGAATAAAGGGCACCCAGCGCACCGCCGGTACCCGCCAAGGCGGCGTACAACGCCTGGCCCTGGCCTTGTTGCTTATCGCCAAAACTGCGTTGCACGAAGGCAATCGCCGCGGCATGGAAACTGCCGAAAGTGGCGGCGTGCATCACCTGCGCCACTAACAGCACCCAGAAAAACTCGGCAAACGAGCCCAACAGCAACCAACGCAGCGCCGCCAACAGGAAACTGGCCAGCAGCACCCGGCGCACCGAAAAGCGCGAGAGGATGCGGCTCATCGCCAGGAACATCAGCACTTCCGCCACCACGCCCAAGGCCCACAGCAGGCCGATTACGCCACGGGTGTAGCCCAGGTGTTCGAGGTGCAGGGTCAGAAAGGTGTAATACGGGCCATGGCTCATTTGCATCAACGCCACACAGGCATAAAACGCCAGCACGCCAGGGCTGCGCAATTGTTTCAGGAAGCCATCGCCAGCCAGGCGATTGCCGTGGGTGGTGGGCTGCGCATTCGGCACCCACAGGCTGGCGCCAATGATGCCGGCCATGATCACCACGACGACGACCGGGTAGATGTCCAGGCTCAGCCAGTCGAACAGGCGGCCCATAATTACCACGGTGAGGATGAAACCGATGGAGCCCCACAGGCGGACCTGGCTGTAGCGGGAGGTCTGTTTTTGCAGGTGCGCGAGGGTGATCACTTCAAACTGCGGCAACACCGCATGCCAGAAGAACGCATGCAAAGCCATCACCAGGGCCAGCCAGGCGTAGGTGTGGCTGATGAAGATCAGCGAAAAACTTGCCAGGGTGCACACCGCGCCAAAGCGTACGATCGCCAGGCGCCGACCGGTGTAGTCGCCCAGCCAGCCCCACAGGTTGGGCGCCACGCAGCGCATCAGCATGGGGATGGCCACCAGCTCGCCGATGCGCGCGCTGGAGAACCCCAGGTGATCGAAGTACAGCGCCAGGAAAGGCGCGGTCGCCCCGAGGAGGGCGAAGTAGAAGAGGTAGAAGCTGGAGAGGCGCCAGTATGGGAGAGCGGGTGTCATACCTGGGGCTGCTTCGCAGCCCGGCGCGAGCAAGCTCGCTCACTACAACGACAGCACGCGCGCCTGCCATGACAGGCTGTCACAGCTGGCCCAATACCGGCGTACTCACGCGTACATCGGCGTTTTGCCCACGGTTGCGCAGCAGGTGGTCCATCAGCACGATGGCCATCATTGCTTCGGCAATCGGCGTGGCACGGATGCCGACGCACGGGTCGTGGCGGCCCTTGGTGATCACGTCTACCGGGTTGCCGTGCACATCGATCGAACGGCCCGGCGTGGTGATGCTGGACGTCGCCTTGAGCGCCAGGTGCGCCACGATCGGCTGGCCGGAGGAAATACCGCCGAGGATGCCGCCTGCGTTGTTGCTGAGAAAACCTTCCGGGGTCAGCTCATCGCGGTGCTCGGTGCCGCGCTGGGACACGCAGGCAAAGCCGGCGCCGATCTCTACACCCTTGACCGCGTTGATGCTCATCAGCGCGTGAGCCAGTTCAGCGTCGAGGCGGTCGAAGATAGGCTCGCCCAGGCCGGGTTTAACGCCTTCGGCCACCACCGTGATTCGGGCACCGACGGAATCCTGGTCGCGGCGCAGCTGGTCCATATAGGCCTCAAGCTCCGGTACTTTGTCCGGGTCGGGGCTGAAGAAAGCATTGTCTTCGACGCTGTCCCAGGTCTTGAACGGGATTTCGATCGGGCCCAACTGGCTCATGTAGCCGCGAATAATGATGCCCTGGGTGGCCAAGTATTTCTTGGCGATGGCACCCGCGGCCACACGCATGGCCGTTTCGCGGGCCGAGCTGCGGCCGCCGCCACGGTAGTCGCGTTCACCGTATTTATGGTGGTAGGTGTAGTCGGCGTGAGCCGGGCGGAACAGGTCCTTGATCGCCGAGTAGTCCTTGGACTTCTGGTCGGTGTTGCGAATCAGCAGGCCGATGGCGCAACCGGTGGTGCGGCCTTCGAACACGCCAGAGAGAATTTCGACTTCGTCGGGTTCCTGGCGTTGGGTGGTGTGGCGGCTGGTGCCGGGCTTGCGGCGGTCGAGGTCACGCTGCAAGTCCTCCAGGGACAGCTCGAGGCCGGGCGGGCAGCCGTCGACAATGGCGACCAACGCCGGGCCATGGCTTTCGCCCGCGGTGGTGACAGTGAACAGCTTGCCGAAGGTATTGCCGGACATGCAGGGCGCTCCGTGAAATCAGTTGAATCAAGTCAACCGTAATAACTTAAGGCGGCCAGTATACGCAGGCTAACCGACTAGTTCATCCTCGAAACCTTACCGGTAGACCTTGGTCCAACCGGCACCTTCCTCATGATGGCGCGATGATGCTTCGAGTTCTGCTTTTGACCCTCACTCTGTTTTCCAGCCTTGGCTTCGCCGCCTCCCCTGTCGTGCTGCAACGGCCCATCAGCCTGGACACCGGCAGTGGCGAGCTGTTTGGCTCGCTGTTGCTGCCCCAGTCGGACACCCCCGTGCCGGTGGTGCTGATCATCGCCGGTTCCGGCCCCACCGACCGCAATGGCAACAGCGCCGACGGCGCGCGCAACGACAGCCTCAAGCGCCTGGCCTGGGTACTGGCGCGGCATAACATCGCCAGCGTGCGCTACGACAAGCGCGGGGTGGCCGCGAGCCTGGCCGCCACGCCGGATGAACGCAACCTGACCCTGGACGCCTATGTGGCCGATGCAGTGGCCTGGGGCAAACTGCTCAAGGCCGACAAACGCATGGGCCCGCTGATTGTGCTGGGCCATAGCGAAGGCGCCCTGGTGGCCGCCCTTGCCGCGCCGCAACTTGATCCGGCAGGCGTTATTTCATTGTCCGGCAGCGCTCGCCCCGTGGACCAGGTGATCCGCCAGCAACTGGCCGATCACTTGCCCCCGGCCCTGTTGCTGCGCAGTAATGAGATCCTCGATCACCTCAAGGCCGGGCAGGTGGATGCCGATGTGCCTGGCCCGCTGGAAGGTATTTTCCGACCCAGTGTGCAGCCCTACCTGATCAGCCTGTTTCGCGCCGATCCCTCGGCAGCCTTCGCCAAGCTGCGTATGCCCGCGCTGATCATCCAGGGCACCAACGACATCCAGGTGGGCGTCGGCGACGCCCAGCAGCTGAAAAAAGCCAAGCCCGACGCCCAGTTGACGGTGATCGAAGGCATGAACCACGTGATGCGCATCGTGCCCAACGACGTAAAGCAACAATTGGCCTCCTACAATGACCCGCAACTTCCTCTCGCCGCCGAGCTGGGCAGTCGCCTGGTGCGCTTTATCGACGGACTTCAGCCCCGTTAAACGACAAATTGCCTCCAGTCCTGACAAAAATGGCCGATAAGCCCAGGGTCGACAGTAAAAAGACTGTCGACTGGCTGGGTTTGGACAGGATCGCACGCATGACAACCACTGAAGCAACACCGGAACCGACTGCCGAGAGCCCGGCTGAAAAAACCGAGGCCGTCGACACGGCGCCCCTGCCGTGGGCGGAGGTTCAGGCCGAGCATTTCAAGATGCTGCGGTTGGCGCCCCTGGCCATCGACCGCGCCACCGGCGTGCGGCCGTTGCGGTTCGTGCAGTTCGGCTATGCCGAGCGCAATGACAAACACCACAGCCTGTTGCGCATGGTCATCCAACTGCCGGGCCAGCGGGTGCGCCGTGAGCAGAACCACCTGGACATTTGGGTCGATCACGACAAACACCGCGTGCACTTCGGCCCCGGCAACAGCCTGGAAATCGAACCGGCCAACCGAGGCATCGGGCGCTTCCTGGTCGCTCAAGGCGCCGCCTGGGCGAAGAAGAAGTGGTCACATTACCGCGTCGACGGTGTCGACCTGGCCAACAAAGACGCGTTGAACGAAGCCACCCGCCTGCGCCGCGATCATTTCCTGCGTGTCCAGGGTTTTGATGTGGCCTACGCCGATGTGCAGCACCTGAAGGGCAACGTGCAGCCCGGCAAGGTCAGCGATGTGCTGGATAGCTGGAACACCGAAAAAGTGCAGTTCGTGGAGATTCTCGAAGCGGCGCAGATGCTGCAACAGGCCGAGCAGAACCTGATGGAGCAGGAAGTGAAGCTGCGCAAGGAAGAGGAAAAGGTCACCAAGTTCAAGCGTGAAGACAGCGGGCTGCGCTTTACCATCACGTGCCTGGTGGCGTTCACGGTGTTTCAGGCCGGGCTGTTGATCTGGATTGCCACGCACCGGTAAGTCGGTGGGAGGGGGCTTGCTCCCGATGATGGCGTGTCAGTCACCGAATGCAGTGACGGATGCACCGCTATCGGGAGCAAGCCCCCTCCCACGTTGACCGGTTTAAACGCGGGCGGCGAAGACGGCCTGATGCTGGCGGCACTGCTCCGCCGTCAACATGAACACCCCGTGCCCACCGCGCTGGAAGTCCAGCCAGGCGAAGTCCACTTCCGGGTACAGCGCCTCGACATGCACCTGGCTATTGCCCACTTCAACAATCAGCAAACCCTTCTCGGTCAAATGGTCCGCCGCCTCGGCCAACATGCGCCGCACCAGGTTCAAGCCATCATCGCCGCAGGCCAGGCCCAGCTCCGGTTCGTGCTGGTATTCATCCGGCATGTCGGCGAAGTCTTCGGCATCCACATACGGCGGGTTGGACACAATCAGGTCAAAGCGCTGGCCCGGCAGACCGTCGAAACCATCACCCTGCACGGTGTACACGCGCTCGTCGACGCCATGGCGCTCGATGTTCTGGTTGGCCACTTCCAGGGCTTCGAAGGACAGGTCCCCCAGCACCACTTCGGCGTCCTGGAACTCATAGGCGCAAGCGATGCCGATGCACCCGGAGCCCGTGCACAGGTCGAGGATGCGTGCCGGCGGTTGGGCCAGCCAGGGCTCAAAGCGGTTTTCGATCAGCTCGCCGATCGGCGAACGCGGGATCAGCACGCGCTCATCAACGATAAACGACATGCCGCAGAACCAGGCCTCTTTCAGCAGGTAAGCGGTGGGCACGCGCTCATGGATGCGGCGATGCAGCAAACGCTGAACGTGGGAAATCTCTTCTTCTTCCAGGTTGCAATCCAGATAGCTGTCGGCAATTTCCCACGGCAGGTGCAAGGCGCCGAGCACCAATTGCCGGGCTTCGTCCCAGGCATTGTCGGTACCATGCCCGAAAAACAGCTCTTCCCCATGGAAACGGCTGACAGCCCATCGGATGTGGTCGCGCAAGGTGCGCAGGCGGGAAGTGATCACGGGGGCAAACTCCTGGAAAAAACGACTGGCGATTCTAACAGTCTTCACCGGTACCGACGACGTACGAAACCCCTTCGCCATCCGTCGGAATTCATCCAAATTGCCATCATTGGGTTAAACACGCGCACCTCTTGACATGGCTGCACGCCAACAACGGCGTACCTTACGATGGTAGCGATTCACAGAACCGCTCAGCCAGTGGACAATGTCACAAAAGCCCCCCTCACAGGAGCCCCAGAATGTCCGTTCCAAAGACGATGTTTCAACTCAGCGGTCGTGGTTACGCAGCAGCGAACCTCAGCCATGCGACCCTCGTGATCATCGACGCCCAGAAGGAATACCTCAGCGGTCCACTCGCCCTCTCGGGCATGGACGCAGCGGTTGGCAATATCAAGCAACTGGTCGCCGCAGCCCGCAACGCCGGGCGCCCGATCGTGCATGTGCGCCACCTGGGCACCGTTGGCGGCCTGTTTGACCCGCAGGGCGAGCGCGGCGAGTTCATCCCGGGGCTCGAGCCTGAAGGCGACGAAACCATCATCGGCAAGCTGCTGCCCAGCGCGTTCCATGGCACCGGGCTGGAAAAGCACCTGCAGGACCTCGGCTCGCTGGACCTGATCGTCTGCGGTTTCATGAGCCACTCCAGCGTCAGCACCACCGTGCGCGCCGCCAAGAACCTGGGCTTTCGCTGCACCCTGGTGGAAGACGCCTGCGCCACCCGTGACCTGCCTTACAAAGGCGGCATCCTGAGCGCCGAACATGTGCAACAGACCGAAATGGCCATCATGGCCGACAACTTCGCCACCCTGGCGCTGACCAAAGATCTGATCTGATCGTCCTTCTGATGAGCGGCGCGGCCTGTTTATGTCTCCGCTCATCAGCAAATGCCTGTCATTTGCTGCAATTGCCTCGGGTACAGGAACAACCTGTGTATTGTCCGGTCGAAGGGCCGATACCCTGGAGGAAAGGTCGGAATGAAGATATCCGATGGTTTTGATGCTCGTCGCTTGCGCCCCAAGGGCCCGAGCAACTGGCGTCTGCGCCTGGTGGCCGGCATTGCCGCGCTGCTGGCGATTGTAGGTGTGCTGTTGGCCGGCGCTGGTGGCGCCGGTCTGTTCGGTCACTCGCCGGCCCTTGGCGAACTGAATGCCAGCCCAGGCGGCTCGGCAATCCTGGCGGTGATCGGGCTATTGGTGCTGTGGTTGGGCGTGTGGTTGTGGCGCCGTAGCCGTCGGAAGATGCGTCAGCCGTTGTCGCTGAACATCGCTTCACACCTGATGAAAAAGCACGACTGATGGCGCTTGGATAGCGTTTCCTGCGCCCTGGCCGCCGCGATTTAGGTAAACTGCCCGCCCTTCGCGGAGGCTGACATGCAAGACGACGATTTTTCCCTGTTCAAAAATGAGCTGCGCGGCGTCAAGCCGATCAAACACGACCGCGCCGACACGGGCAAACCCAAGGCTGACCGTGCGCAGATCGCCAAGCTGCGCCAGGCCGCGACCGTACGCACCGATGCCACCACGGTGGACGGCCTGTCGGACCAGTTCGTGATCGACGTCGGCCCCGAAGACGAGCTGATGTGGGCCCGCGACGGCGTGCAGGAAAGCCAGATGCGCAAGCTCAAGGTCGGCCAGATCCCGTTCGAGGGCAGCCTCGACCTGCACGGCATGACCGTGGAGAAAGCCCGGGAAACCCTGTGGGCCTTCCTCGCCGAAGCAACCAAGTTCGAAATCCGCTGCGTACGCGTCACCCACGGCAAGGCGGTGCGGCTGGACGGCAAACGCCCCATGATCAAGAGCCACGTCAACACCTGGTTGCGCCAGCACACGCAGGTGCTCGGCTTTACCTCGTGCCAGGCCCGCCACGGCGGCGCGGGTGCGGTGTATGTGATGCTCAAGCGCACCATGATGGAAGGGCGCGACGAGTAACAAGTGCCATCGTCAGGCTTGCAGCGATGTGTCCGCCACCGTAACCTTGCGCTTTGCGAAAATCCCACAGGTAGTTTCATGTCCCTGGAACAGAATTACACCGCGATCCTCGGCCAACTCGGCGAGGACGTTTCCCGCGAGGGCCTGCTCGACACGCCAAAACGTGCCGCCAAGGCCATGCAGTACCTCTGCCGCGGCTATGAGCAGACACTGGAAGAAGTCACCAACGGTGCCTTGTTCAGCTCCGACAACAGCGAAATGGTGCTGGTCAAGGACATCGAGTTGTACTCGCTGTGCGAACACCACCTGCTGCCGTTTATCGGCAAGGCTCATGTCGCCTATATCCCGAGCGGCAAAGTGTTGGGCCTGTCGAAGGTCGCGCGGATTGTCGACATGTATGCGCGCCGCCTGCAGATCCAGGAAAACCTCAGCCGCCAGATCGCCGACGCGGTGATGCAAGTGACGGGTGCACTGGGCGTGGCCGTGGTGATTGAAGCCAAGCATATGTGCATGATGATGCGCGGCGTGGAAAAACAGAATTCGTCGATGATCACCTCGGTGATGCTGGGTGAGTTCCGCGAAAACGCGGCCACCCGTAGCGAATTCCTCAGTCTGATCAAGTAACAGGCTGCGTAGGAAAAGACCGGCGTTCATCGCCGGTTTTTTTTCGCCTGCAGAATTAAGGTAAGCTGCGGCCCCTTCTGTCATGGGCAAGAGGTTTCAGCCATGTTCGTCAAAGCACTTCGAGTCGGCCTCGGCCACGTCATCATCGCGGGCGACTACCTGACCCGCCCGCGCAAAAAACAGCGCCCCGCCGAACAGCAGGCGCAGGTGAACGCAGCGGCCAAGGAATTGACCCTCTACCAGTTCCACGCCTGCCCGTTCTGTGTGAAGACCCGCCGCACCCTGCACCGCCTGAACGTACCGGTGGCCTTGAAGGATGCGAAGAATAATGAGCAAGACCGCCAGACCCTGCTGGAGCAAGGTGGCAAGATCAAGGTGCCATGCCTGCGCATTGAAGAAAATGGCCAGACCACCTGGATGTATGACTCCAAGGTGATCATCGACTACCTCGACAAACGTTTCGCGGCGGTCTGACAGACACTGGATAACCAATGTGGGAGGGGGCAAGCCCCCTCCCACAGTTACGGTATTTACAGGTCGAGATCCAATAATGCAGAGCCCAGGCACTTGCCATGGGCATCCAGCGCCAGCGAACGCGTGACGCCACCCCGCAAGATCCCCGGCAGCACGAAGTTCAGTGCCTGCACGTTAGGCAATTCATAACGCCGCACCGGTGCAGCGCCGGGCTCCAGCTGGTCCGCAAAAAACTCAGCCACGCGCTCGGCGGTCAGCGTTTCGCACAGCAGCGGATAATCCTCGGCACGGTACGCAATAATCGAGATGTTCGACGTATCGCCCTTATCCCCGGTCCGGGAATGGGCCAGCGTGTGCAGCTTCATGCTTCGATCCTCGGGTTGACCACGTTACGCGGCAGCAGCAACGATGCCACTGCCACCACCTGGCGTACGCTTTTGCTGGCGCCGCCGCCACCAGACGGGCCGTTGGTGTAGAGCGTTTCCACTTCATTACCCACACGCACCGCTTCGCTGCGTGCTTCACAGCGGGCCGCCACGCGCAGGCGCACTTCCCAGGGCTCGACCGTGCTGCGCGGCCCGTGGAGCGCGTCCATGCCGATCAGTTCGGCACGCACGTCCTGCATCTTCACGCCCGTCAACTCAAGGCGCTTGAGGACGACATCCCGCGCCAGCTGCGCTCGTGCGACAGCACCGGGGCCACCGTAGGACATCTGCCCTTCGCCGATCCAACCGTCCAGATAACCGACGCTGACCTTTAACTGCTCGGGTCGCGCACGGCCACCCGCACCCACGGCGCGAACACGATCAGCGCTTTCTTCGACAAATCCCACGTGGGAAAAATCAGCGGTCACGTCAGGCGTGAGGTACGCCGCCGGGTCGTGCACTTCGTAGATCAGTTGCTCCGTGCACGTGGCGCGGCTGACCCGGCCACCGGAGCCGGCGACCTTGGTGATCAGGGCTTCACCCTCGGCATCGATCTCGGCCAAGGGGAAGCCCAGGCGGGCCAAGTCATCCACCGCCTTGCGACCAGGGTCGGCAAAATAGCCGCCACTGACTTGCCCGGCGCACTCGAGCAAATGCCCCACCAACGTACCGCGTCCCAGGCGCTGCCAATCGTCCGCTGCCCAGCCGAACTCAAACATCTGCGGCGCCAGGAACAAGGAGGGGTCGGCCACACGCCCAGTGATCACCACATCCGCATCCGCGCGCAACGCCTCCAGAATGCCATCGACGCCCAGGTAGGCATTCGCGGAAATGATCCGCTCGCCCAGGGAACCGACCGTCTGGCCGTTATCCAGCAGAAACTCGGGCTGCAGCCCCGCCAACACGTCGTCGCCGACCACGGCAACCACCTTGAGATCAAGGCCCAGCTCGCCGGCAATCCGCCGCACTTCAACAGCCGCCGACAGCGGGTTGGCCGCTCCCATATTGGTGATCACCCGCAGACGGCGACGCCCGGCGCTTATCCCTACGAAGGGCAGCACACGACGCATGCGTTCACTCAACAACGGGTCATAACCGCCAGCGGGGTCAGTGATCCGCGCCTGCTGCGCCAGGGCGATGGTGCGTTCGGCCAGGCACTCGAAGACCAGGTAATCCAGGTCGCCCTGCTCGGCCAGTTCCACGGCAGGTTCGATACGGTCGCCGGAGTAGCCGGCGCCGGAACCGATGCGCAAGGTTTTCATCTCAAATCACTCCCAGGAGCAACGCGGTCAGGGTCATCAACACCGACGCGGCAAACAGAAAAGGGATGGTAAAGCGCTGGTGATCGGCCAATTCGACCTTGCACAAGCCCACCAACAGAAAGGTCGCGGGGGTCAGCGGGCTGACCGGGAAGCCGGTGGTGTGTACGCCCAGCAACGAGGCCTGGGCCACTTGCAGCGGGTCGACGCCGAGGGCCTTGCCGACTTCGGCGATCACCGGCATTACACCGAAATAGTAGGAATCGGGGTCGAATAGCATGCTCAGGGGCATGGAAATAAAGCCCACCACGGCCGGGATCAGCTTGCCGTGGCCGGCGGGAATCTGTGCCACTGCCACTTCGGCAATCGCCTTGAGCATCCCGGTGCCTTGCATGATCCCGGTAAACACCCCGGCGGCGAGCAGGATACTGGCCATGGTCAGGGCGGTTTTTGCATGGGCGTCGATGCGGGCGCGCTGGGCATCCACGTTCGGGTAGTTGATGCACAGTGCCAGCACGGTGCCGAGCATGAACATCACCACCGGGTCGACCCAGCCGGCGATCATCACCACCATGACCAGCACAGTCAGGATCAGGTTGACCCAGAAGAGCCGAGGGCGACGCAGCTTGATGTCATCGTCGCTGAGTACCCGTTGCGGCACCGCATCGACGGTTGAACCGGCGCCCAGGCCCAGGCGTTTTTCTTCGCGACGGCCGAGCCACCACGCACAGCCGAAGACGAAGACCAGGCCGACGATCTGCACCGGAATCAGCGGTTGGAACAGGTCGGCTACCGGCACATGCAGCGCCGCCGACGAGCGCAACACCGGACCGGTCCATGGCAGAAAGTTGACCCCGGCCGCCATCGCGCAGACGCAGGCGAGGATACGTTTGTCGATGCCCAGCCGGGTATACAGCGGCAACATCGCCGGCACTGTCACCAGGAAGGTCACCGCACCGGAGCCATCCAGGTGCACCAGCAGCGCCAGGGTCGCGGTGCCGACGACAATCCGCGTAGGACGCGTGCCTACCGTACGCAGGATGCGGTCAATGATGGGGTCGAGCATGCCGGCATCGGTCATGATCCCGAAAAACAGGATCGCAAACACAAACATGCCCACCACGGGGGCGACGTTCTTGATACCGGTGATGATGAAGGCGCTGGTCTGCAGGCCGAACCCACCGAGCAGCGCGGCGATGATCGGTAAAGCGATCAGCGCCACCAGCGGTGAAAGGCGTTTGCTCATGACAGCAGCGAGCAGGCACAGGATGGTGATGACACCCAGGGTAGCGAGCATGGGTTACTCCAGAGCGGCCTTGGTGGCCGGTTATTGTTTTCCCTGGAGTATTGGAAGCGAGGTAGTCTTTGTAAATTGGAATATTCACCAGCTAGTGTTCGGAAAAACAAAATGAAGAACAGCATCCAACACATTCAAGCGTTTCTTGCGGTGGCTCGCACAGGCAGCTTCACCAAGGCGGCCAATGAGCTGCATCTGTCGCCTTCCGCACTGACGGTGCAGGTCCAGCAACTGGAAGACTGGCTCGGCGTTGCCCTGCTCGACCGCAGCCCGCGCCATGTGAGCATCACCGCCGCCGGCCAGGAAGCCCGCGGGCCCATGGAAAAACTGCTGCTGGACCTGGACAACATCGTCACCGGCTCCCGCGATTTGGCCGCCCTGCGCCGGGGCGTGGTCACCATCGCCGCCCTGCCCTCGGTCTGCGCCGGCACCCTGCCGCCGGCGCTGCGCCTGTTTCGCGAGCGTTTTGCCGGGATCGAAGTGCGCCTGCATGACCTGGTGGCCCACCGTATTCATGCCCAGGTGCGTTCCGGCGAGGTGGATTTCGGCATCGGCGTGCGCGCACGGCTCAGCCATGGCCTGGAGTTCGTGCCGGTATTGAATGATCGCTTGTGTGCATTCGTGCCGGTGGATCATCCCCTCACTCGCCACCGTCAACTGAGCCTGGAACAGTTGGCGGACCAGCCGATCATCCTCACTGGCCGTGACAGCAGCGTGCGGGAGCAAGTGGATGCGCTATTCGATGAGACACGCCTGACGATGAACGCCGGCATGGAAGCCAACTACATGTCGACGGTGCTGGCGTTGGTGCGCCAGGGATTGGGCATCAGTGTGCTGCCGGAATCGGCGGCGGACAGCCTGGAAGGGTTGAAGCGCATCAGCATCGATCACCCCGGCGTGAACCGGGAGATCGGGTTGATCAGCCGCAGCGGGATGGGGTTGAGCCCGGCGGCGCAACGCTGCTTTGACCTGTTGAAAGAACAACTCTCTGACACACCACTGAGCTGAATGTGGGAGCTGGCTTGCCTGCGATGCAGACGACACTGTCTGCCAGTTGCACTGCGGCGATACTATCGCAGGCAAGCCAGCTCCCACATTTTGACCGAGTGAATCAGTCCAGCATCGCCACATGCTTGGGATGACTGGCAACACGTTTCAACCATGCCTGCACACCCGGATAAGCGTCCAGCTCAAAACCACCCTCATGGGCCACATGGGTATAGGCATACAAGGCCACGTCCGCGATAGAGAACTGATCACCCACCAGGTACGGCGTCAGTTGCAGTTGGCGCTCCATGACCTTGAGCGCCTTGTAGCCACCCTTGTGCAGCTTCTTGTATTCCTCCAGGCGCTCCTCGGGCAGCCCCAGGTAGAACTGGATAAACCGCGCCACCGCAATGTACGGCTCGTGGCTGTACTGCTCGAAGAACTGCCACTGCAACACCTGGGTACGCAGGCGCGGTTCGGTCGGCAGGAACTCGCTGCCATCGGCGAGGAAGTTGAGGATCGCATTGGACTCCCACAGGCAGGTGCCGTCTTCCAGTTCGAGTACCGGGATCTTGCCGTTGGGGTTCTTGGCCAGGAATTCGGCGGTCTGGGTGTCGCCCTTGAGGATATCGACATCGATCCATTGGTACGGGATGCCCAGCAGGCTAAGCATCAATTTGACTTTGTAGCAGTTGCCCGACTTGTAATCGCCATAAACTTTGTACATGGGGCTCCCCTTATGCCGCTTGCGCGTGCTGTGCTTGACGGACCACCGCGGCCAGGCGCTTGAGACCTTCGTCCAGACGGGCCGGGTCGATATGGCTGAAATTGAGCCGCAGCGAACCCAGGTGTTGGTCCGGCTCTGAAAAGAACGGTTCACCGGGCATGAACGCGACGTTCTGTTCTAACGCTTGCGCCAACAAGGTGCGGGTGTCGAGCGGCTGTTTCAAGGTCAGCCAGAAGAATAATCCACCCTGGGGCACCTGCCAGTCGGCCAGGTCAGCGAAGTGATGCGCCAGCGCCACTTGGAATGCGTCACGGCGCTCGCGGTAAAAGCTGCGCAGTTCTACCAAGTGCTGTTGGTATTTTTCCGTGCCGACCCATTGCATCGCCTGCCATTGGCCGACGCGGTTGGTGTGCAGGTCCGCCGATTGCTTGAGCTTGAGCAAGTGCGGGAACAGGTCCGGGCTGGCGATGAGGTAACCCACGCGCAAACCGGGCAACAACGTCTTGGACACAGTGCCGGTGTAGATCCAGCTGGCCTTTTTCAGGCGGCCAACGATGGGCTTGGCACTGCCGCCGTCAAAGGTCAGTTCGCGGTAGGGCTCGTCTTCGATCAGCGTCACCCCAAACTCGTCGAGCAAGGCGGCGACCGCTGCACGCTTGGCCTCGCTGTAGCGTACAGCCGACGGGTTCTGGAAGGTTGGAATCAGGTAGATAAACGCCGGGTGGTGACGTTCGAGGTTAGCGCGCAACGCGGCCAGGTCGGGACCGTCGGTTTCCAGTGGCACGGTGAGGCAGTCGGCACCGAAGAGTTGGAAGATCTGTAAAGCAGCCAGGTAGGTCGGGCCTTCCAGCAGGATCTGGGTGCCTTTGTCGATGTACAGTTTGGCGGCCAGGTCCAGGGTTTGCTGGGAGCCGCTGACCACCAGCACCTGGCTGGCCTGGCACGGTACGCCCAAGGCGCGAGCTTGCGCAGCGAGCAATTCGCGC
This sequence comes from Pseudomonas marginalis, assembly GCF_001645105.1. Taxonomy (GTDB): domain Bacteria; phylum Pseudomonadota; class Gammaproteobacteria; order Pseudomonadales; family Pseudomonadaceae; genus Aquipseudomonas; species Aquipseudomonas petroselini. The sequence continues at coordinate 350,146 of NZ_LKEG01000026.1, read as the reverse complement.
AAGTGAGGTTCGCCTTCGCTCATGCCGTATTGGCCGATAGTGAGCGGCATGTCATCCCAGTCCAGGGCGGGCAGCATGGCTTGCGCGGGTAGGCCACCGGCGAACGACATCACTTCCGGACGCTGGGCCGCCGCGAGGATTTCACGGATCAGGGAGCTTTTGAGGCGCGTAACACGTTCAGAGAAGGCCATTAGGGTCACCGGTAGCGAAGACTGTAGAAAATACGTCAAACTGGTTGACCGAAATTACGACGACTTCAGTGGATACGTCAATATGCTTGACCTTAAAAACCCGACCAGCCAGCAAACAGCCATGGAGGCGTTCTTCTTCGGCTACCAGGCCTTTACCGCCAAGGCCGACGAAATGCTTGAGCGCCGTGGCCTGAGCCGGGTGCACCAGCGCATCGTGTTTTTTATCGCACGCTACCCCGCCCTGAGCGTGAAGGAACTGCTGGAATTGCTCGGGGTGAGCAAACAGGCGCTGAACATGCCGTTGCGTCAATTGCAGGAAATGCACCTGGTGGACAGCGTCGCGTCCGAGACCGACAAGCGCAAACGCCTGCTGGAATTGACAGAGGAAGGTCGGCGTTTCGAGCAGTCATTACGCCGTGAACAGGTGAAGCTGTTACAGCGCGCGTTCAGTGAAGCGGGCGAAGACGCGGTGGCGGGATGGCTGGCGGTGAATCAGGCGTTAAGTGCGGCTAATTAGCCTTTCATCCCCTTTTACCCAGCCAATCGAAAACATTATTTGCTTTATTTGTATACAAAAGCATAATTCGCTTCGTGCGAGTTCCTGACCTATTGGTCAACAAACCCGCCAGTACCTCTCAGCGCCTACGCGCTGGCCATAACAATAAAATGCTTGAGGAGTACTCGCTGTGGATAGCCGCAAATCCGAAGCCTCACCCCTGGACCTCCAACCCACCCACACCGGCTGGCTGGAACGCCTGTTCAAACTGCGCTTGCATGGCACCACAGTGAAGACCGAGCTGATCGCCGGCCTCACCACCTTTATCACCATGGCGTACATCATCTTCGTCAACCCGAACATCATGGCCGACGCCGGCATCGATCATGGCGCGGCGTTCGTCGCCACCTGCATCGCCGCCGCGCTGGGTTGCCTGTTGATGGGCCTGTATGCCAACTGGCCAGTGGGTCTCGCACCAGGCATGGGGTTGAACGCGTTTTTCACCTACACCGTGGTCGGCACCATGGGCTACACCTGGGAAACCGCGCTGGGCGCGGTGTTTATCTCCGGCGTGTTGTTCATGGGCCTGACGCTCTCGCGGGTGCGTGAGTGGTTGCTCAACAGCATTCCGGTCAGCCTGCGCCATGCCATGGGCGCGGGTGTCGGCTTGTTCCTCGGGGTGATCGGTTTGAAAACCGCCGGGATCATCGTCGACAGCCCGGCCACGCTGATCAAGCTCGGCTCGCTGCATGAACCCGCGCCACTGCTCGCGGCCGTGTGTTTCCTGCTCATCGCCATTCTCAGCTACCACCGCGTGTTTGGCGCGATCCTGATCAGCATCATCGCCGTCACCCTGGCAGGATGGGGGCTGGGGCTGGTGCACTACAACGGCATGATCTCCACCCCACCGAGCCTGGCGCCGACCTGGATGGCCATGGACGTGAAAGGTGTGTTCAATGTCAGCATGATCAGCGTTGTATTTGCCTTTCTTTTTGTACACATGTTCGACACCGCAGGTACACTGATGGGCGTCGCGCAACGAGCCGGGCTGGTCAATGCCGATGGCAAGATCGATAACCTGTCCCGCGCGTTGAAGGCCGACAGTGCCTCCAGCGTGTTCGGTGCCATGGTCGGCGTGCCACCGGTGACCAGCTACGTGGAAAGTGCCGCCGGTGTCGCCGCCGGTGGCCGCACCGGGCTAACGGCCGTGACCGTGGGCGTTCTGTTTGTGGCGGCGATGTTCTTCGCGCCGCTGGCCGGCATGATTCCTGCGTGCGCCACGGCCGGCGCGTTGATCTATGTCGCGATGCTGATGATGAGCGGCATGGCCCATATCAACTGGGACGACGCCACCGACAGCATCCCGGCGATTGTTACGGCGATCATGATGCCGCTGACCTTCTCGGTTGCCGACGGGATCGCCCTGGGTTTTATCACCTATGTGGCGCTGAAGGCCGGTACCGGCAAGCATAGGGAAATTTCTGTCAGCCTGTGGGTGCTCTGCGCGATCTTCATTGCCAAGTTCGCGTTCCTGTAGGGACACCGGTTTGACCCCGCCTCACCCCGTCGGGTGGGGCTTTTGTATGAAGGGAGGAACGCAATGAGTCTGGAAACCTGGCTGCTGTTCAGCGGCGCTGCGCTGGTAGTGATCCTGATCCCGGGACCGTTGTCATTGCTGATGATCAGCAACAGTTTGAATTTCGGTCTGCGCCGCTCCTACCCGGCATTTCTCGGTGGCGTGTCTGCCTCGATCTGCCTGTTGAGCGCATCGGCATTAGGCCTGGGCGCCCTGCTGCTGGCGTCGGAACACCTGTTCAGCGCGTTGAAAATTGTCGGCGCGGCCTACCTGTTTTATCTCGCCTGGCAGAGTTGGCAGCAATCGCGCCAACCGGCCCAAGGTGCCGTGGTACCGCAGGCCGTTGCTACGCCGCGCTTTCGCACGCTGTTTGGCCGCGCCTTTATATTGGGCGCCAGCAACCCCAAGGACATCCTGTTTTTTGCCGCCTTCCTGCCGCAGTTCCTCAGTGCCCAGCAGGCGTTTGTGCCACAGCTGTTGATCATGATCGCCACGTGGACCGTACTCGACCTGCTGTGCAAGCTGGCCTACGGCCTCGGCGCCCATGGCGCAGCGCAGTACCTGCGCAGCGGCAAGGGACAACGCTGGTTCAACCGCATCAGCGCAGGGTTGTTCAGTGGTGCGGGCGCGGCGTCACTGCTCAGTCGCTGATCGTTACCTAGTCCGTCACCTTGATCATGAACACCGTGAAGTAACCCGCGCTGCGGTTGTGCTGTATGCCCACCAGCATTTTGACCAGGCGTTTGTCCTTCATGGCTTGCTTGACGGGTTCGTACAGCCCCTTCTTGCTGGCAGGGCTATGGGTCAGGGTTCGTCGAAACCAGGTGTCGGACAACTGCAGCACATCCGTGGACTGGATATTCAGGCTGCTCGACTCCGTCCAGCGCGTCATCATGAAGTACACATTGCTGGATTTGGGATGGGTGCAGATAAAGTTGTACTGGTTGCCCATCTTGCGTTTCTCCACTGCCGTGACGGTAAAACCCTGGCGCTCAAGCACTTGCCTGACGGCCTTGCGCACGGTCAAGTTTTTGGTGCGCGTGCTCGCGGTGCCTTTTGGGCCAGACAGTGCAGGAGGCAGTCGAAAAGGCACGATGAAGTCCACGCGGGCAAACCCCATCCCAGTGCTTTCAGTGGCGATGTTGATGCTCGCTCGCTTCTCCAGTCGCAGCGGCTTTAGCATCCTTAACAGGTCATCCGTCTGCCCCAGAACGCGGGGCACCGGCGGCAGCCAATCATCGAGGGTCGCGCGAATATTGAGCAGGCGCGTGGCGGTCATTGAGTTCCCCGTATCGGCCAGTTCTACCAGACGATGGGCTACGGCGTACTGACTCGAGCGGGTCAAGCCAGGAAAAGCCGTAGCCACCGACTCGACCAAGGGCCCAACGAACAGCGGTTGACGCGGCGTCCACAGGCCGTCGGCCCCCAAGGTAAAAGGAATGGGCTGGGAAGCCAGGTCATCGCTGAGCCAGTGGACCAGTTCGTCATAAGGCCCTTCTCCCATGCGTACGCTACGCCTCACGAAAACCAGATCGTCCGGTCCCTTCGCGCCTGCGGGGAGGATCTCGTAATATTTGTTGCCCAACAGCAGTGCGTCGTAAGGTCGGGGGCCAGGCATACGGTACAAGCGCTTGGAAGCGGATATCGCCTGCGGTGGCTCGGCCGGTACTTCCTGCCCCCAGCCCTGCCAGGCATGATCCGCCAGCACGGCGCGGTCCCGATAACCGGTGCGGGGAGGCGCCTGCGGTGCCGACCAGCCGGTGTTCCCCTCCGTTGTATCCCAAGGCCTCCACCGCCCGGAGCTGGGACCGGGCGTCGGTTCCGGGGCGTCGGCCCCCAGTAGCCACTCGGAGGGTTCTTGAATGCGCAGCACCAGTTCGTTCTCACCGGCGGCCTTAGTGTTTTTCATGCGCAGGTCGCGCTCCCCTGGGCGACGATAAACGGCGTAGCGCTCTGCACCGTCGACCACAAACTGTTCGCCGCCTTTCACATAACTGCCCTTGCTGTGGCCACGAAGGGCAATCGCACCGTCGACGGTGGTCGAGGTGCTATAGCCGTCAAGGCCCTTGAGCGAACGCGCGCCGGGCGACGAACGCAAATAAAAGTCGCCGCCATGTGCCATTCGCTGCTGGCGATGCAACTGCTTGAGGGCCTGGCGCAGGGTCGCGGTGCTGAGGCCACGACTGCCCCGCGCCAGGATGCCGGGGCTTAAGGTCATGAGCGCTTCGACCACGGCCATGTGGACACTCGACACCAGGTCGAACACTGCATGTGGCGAGGCGCGTTGATACACCCGCCTGGCAGCCAGCAATACTTCGTACACCTTGACACCCAGGCCCACCCCCGGCACGTAGGACAACAGCCCGCGCCGCCTGGCGTCGACCTGTTCACCCAAGCGCCATTCGCGATAGGCCTGCAACTCTTCACGGGAGTTGGACTCACTGCGCGCCTGGCGCTGGACACCGAGTACCCGAGCATGGGCCACCATGGCCAACAGGTGATAGCCGTTGCTGAGGGTAATCCCCAACCACTGACGCGGTGCTGCGGCCTGTTGCTCACTGATTTCGGCTTCGATCTCCGTCAAGGCTTTGGCCGGCTGTACGCGCCAGGTCATGAACCATCGCCGCACAGCCTTTGCGATGCCCGGCCAACCGTTGCTTGCAAACCCGTGGATGACCCTCAACCAGCTCAATGGTTCGGCAACACGGTGCAGGACTTCCGGGTAACTGCCGAGGGCCTGAGCCTCCCAACCCGGCGCGATTTTGCGGGCAATGTCCAGACAGATGTCCGGTTCAGCCGCAAGGTCGATCAGTGCCTGACGAGCTCGCGCCAGGTTCAGATGCTCGGTTAACGCCGGGTGCCCTGTTGCCTCGGGCCAATACACCAGGCACCGGCCATCGACTTGATCGAGGATCAGCACAATGCCGGCCACATGTCGCGGCTGGGGTAACGTCAACGCCTCCAGCCGAACGCAACACAACTGAACCCGATGACCGTTACGTTCCAGGTCAGACACCGAGCGGGCGCTCAGCGCAACGTCAAACAGGCTTTGCGCACGGGCACTCAACCCCGCGTTGACGGCACTGAACAGCTCCCATCGCGCCGCCAACCGAAACGCCCGTAACAGGACCGCCCGCAGGCCAGTCGAACCCTCGCCATCGCCATAAAACGCCTGACTGATCTGGTGGTCGTACTGCCCGCCCAGGTCCAGGGCCGAAATCGTTTCAAGCAAATAGTCAGGGGTCAGGCGAGTCTTCCAGGCGGGTTCCAGGTAACGCGCATGGCGCAACCTCTGTCGTGTCCAGGGCGCCTCGGCATCCAGGTTGCTCAGGGCCAGTTGTAACAGGCTGAACTGGCTGCGTTGCTGGCTGACCACCGTCTTGATCCCCGACCCGCCCGCCGGGCGTTGTGGGTGGCCTTCCCAGTGGGTGCTGACATCATCGGGCAACTCCAGCATCGGTTGGTCGATGTTCACCTCGGGATAAAAACCATCGGCGGTCAACTGCGCGATCAGCGCTTGGCGAGCAAACGTCGCCAGCGCCGGCAAATGGTGCAACAGGCCGCGCTCGAGGACCTGGCGCGCACTCAGGGCCTGGGTTTGCAGCCGTCCATATTGCCTGCGTTGGGCCACTGCGGCCTGGGCCATCCAGGCGGGCAAACGCTTGACCTGCGCCGCCGCCAGGCGCAAGACCTCGACATTGGCCAACGCCTGGTCCCGCGTATCGTTGGGTGGGATCTGCAAGCTGCTGGCCGCTTCATCGGCCAACAGCATTTTGGCCAAAAATGTGTCACTGACTTCGCGAAAAATTTGCTCGCCTTTTTCCACGCTCACCCGCAGTTGATTGAAGCCTTCGAGCTGCTCACGAATCGCCAGCATCAGCGCGTGCCCTTCAATCACCGACCAGGTCACCGTCAACGGCTGGTCGGTCGCCAAGGCTTTGACTTCAGCCATGGCCCGTGCGCGCTTCGGACGGTGAACGCTGCGCCACAGGGGTGAGCCGTCCGCGTCTTTAAGACTGGCGTCCAGCGCGGCAGACAGTTGCTCCAGTGAATTGAACCCTTGAAGCCCACCGTGGATACCCGGCAAATAAAACAGCACCGGCTCTTGGCGAATCGGCCGCGCCACAGCCTCGGCAGTGGTGATGACCCATGCTCCGAGCAAGCGATGGCCGCTGCCAATCGAGACACCCAGCCACCGCGTTGTACTGCGTGCATCGGCGGTGGCTGGTTTTTTTTCCAGGGCTTCAAGCCCGACCTTCAGATGGCGGGGCCCGATCAGCTTCAACTGGTGTTGCAGGCGCACCTCGGCATCCAACGCCGTATGGCATGCTTTCAGCAGTTGCGAAGCCCGTGAACGCTGGCCTGCGGGGCTATATTTCCAGTATTCGAGGTCTGCCAGGCGCGAGTCAGAGACCAGCGTTTGCGCAGCGGCAAAGGCCTCCTGCCACTGCCGGTGCAGCGCTTGGAAGTCGCTATGCGCGGAGGTCTCATGGTTCAGGTCCGTGGGGTCCAACAGCCCCGACAGCGCTTTCTCATAGCGCAGCAGCTTGGCTTCGCGGGTTTTGATCGCCAGGTCCGAATCCAGGCTGGCAAAATCGATGTGCTGCAACCGACGTAGCCGGTCCCACTCCAGCATTTGCTCCAACGCAGCGTGAAGGTCCGGTCGTGGCTGGATCCACTGCTTGCGCTCCTGCTCAACCCGCTGCAAGCGCTGGATAATACTCCCCTCGCTGCCGCGTGCCGCGTCGCGAGGAAACACCAGGACCAAGTTGATCTGCCGGACACAATCGCGCTCATTTTCCCACTGGATGCGCACCACGCTATCGGCGCTGTGGTGCAGTGCGTTATCCGTCAGCGGTTGCGGGGGCTGGACGGTGAGAGGAACGGCATCCTGTGAGACAACGTCCGGTAATTCGTGTCGACGACTCAGGGGCAAACGTGGCCACACGGCCTCCAAATGCCGATTGATCAACCTCGGCAGTTGCTCTTGCAAGCTGATCAAGGAGCCAAATTCGTGAAACACCTGGGCCAACCCCGGCAGAACAATCACCTGCCGCTGATGGCTGCGCCCCTCGTCCTGATAGATATGCAAGGCGCCGCCCAACAGCACGCGGACCGCTCCCTTGGCCGGCCAAAATAGCGGTGAAACCTGCAAACCGCCCCAAAACCCACCCGCCTGCTGCCGCGCCGCCAAGGTGGGCGCGTCGAGGATGCCCTGCACCATCTCCACGCCATGATCCGACAGCTCCAACACGCCGTGAGCCAGCAACGCCTGGTCGGCTAACCACTCGCTGTAGACCTCACGCCAACGTGCCTGGCGTGACAGCCAGGAGTCGCCCGCCAATCCCGTCCAGTAATCCGCCTGGGCCTCATCAAGCTGCGCGTGGTCCCACTCTCCAAGAGCGTCCAACAAGGCCGCCTGGGACCTGTCATCCAGCGTACACGGGGCCACGCCATCATCATCGGGCTCCGACGCCAGCAACCTCAGGCTCGCCTCGATCAAGTCCGGCAGTGAGCATACCTGGCTCTCCTGCATCGGCACTTTGCCCGGCAGGGTTTCAAGGTTCACGCCGAAGGCCTTTTGTAATGCCACGCGCGTAATCCGGCGAATGCGTGGGGCACGGCTCAGTAAGGTGTTCAGGCGTTTGGTCGATGCCCGGGCTCGCAGGCTGGCGGCGTGCAGCTCGTTGATCGTGCGGCTGGGCGAAGCGCTGGAATTGATTCGGCGGGTCAAGCCGTCCTTGATAGGGTCATCGTCGACACGTCCTGCCTGAGAGTCGGGTACCTCGCTCATCTTCGCCTCCGTTGCTCTGAAAAACACGAGGCTACGCAGATCGACGACTGCTCCCGATGTACATAAATAACCTTGGCCTAATAAAAATATCGCGGGCGCTCTCCCTGTTCATATGCCAGGGGAACCTTAGAAAGCGCCCTTGCCGGATCGCCCTCCTTGAACAGCACTCGAAAAAAAGCCCGCAGTGTGGGCGGGCCAAAACCAACGAAGTCAGTGGTGTACGTTAGTCAGCTACCGCGGTAAGTCGAATAGCTGTAGGGCGAAATCAGCAGCGGGACGTGATAGTGGTCCTGCTCGGCGCTGATGCCGAACCGCAGGACCACCACATCAAGAAACGCAGGCTCCGGCAATTGCACGCCTCGAGCGCGGTAGTAGTCGCCCGCACTGAACTGCAGCTGATAGACACCGCTGCGGTAGTCATCACCTTGCAGCAGGGGGGCATCGCAGCGGCCGTCGCTGTTGGTCTGTGCGGTGGCAACCAGTTCCAGCTGCGCGCCTTCGACGCGATACAGCTCGACCTTGATTGCGCTGCCGGGGCAGCCGTGTGCGGCGTCCAAAACGTGTGTGGTCAAACGTCCCATGGCGTCTGTGCGCCTCCCGTGGTCAGTAATAGAGGAAACCGCACTCTTTCAGGGCATCAAAAAAGCCGGCGATGAACGATTAAGACACTTTTCAAAAAACTTGTACACAATAAATTTAACAAACACCCGGTCCCCGTGAGTGGCGGCCTGGGTGGCGACAATGGTGCACCTGCTATACCCAGTTAGAATGCTTGCCGGTAAGCTGACGCCTACAGGTGGGCGTCTACCAAAAAGATTTTAGGCTTTAGCTGACCAGTCAGGCAGGTTTCTTGCAGTAACTGAAACGCATGCCATTCGGAAAAAATGCAGAAATGCAGGCTTACAAACTGAGCAATAAGTTGTATACAATCACTCATCGCTACTTCGACGAACAAGAAGGAAGACTGCAGTGAGCGCTGACTACCCACGCGACCTGATCGGTTACGGCAGTAACCCTCCTCACCCTCATTGGCCGGGCAAGGCGCGCATTGCGCTGTCTTTCGTACTCAACTACGAAGAGGGCGGCGAGCGCAATATTTTGCACGGAGACAAGGAATCCGAAGCCTTCCTCTCGGAAATGGTCTCGGCCCAGCCGCTGCAAGGCGCGCGCAACATGAGCATGGAGTCGCTGTACGAATACGGCAGCCGTGCCGGCGTATGGCGCATCCTCAAGCTGTTCAAAGCATTCGATATCCCGCTGACCATCTTCGCCGTGGCCATGGCCGCCCAGCGTCACCCGGATGTGATCCGCGCGATGGTCGAGGCCGGCCACGAAATCTGCAGCCACGGCTACCGCTGGATCGACTACCAGTACATGGACGAGGCCCAGGAGCGCGAGCATATGCTCGAAGCCATCCGCATCCTCACCGAACTGACCGGCGAACGCCCGCTGGGCTGGTACACCGGGCGCACCGGCCCCAACACCCGACGCTTGGTGATGGAGGAAGGCGGCTTCCTCTACGATTGCGACACCTACGACGACGACCTGCCCTACTGGGAACCCAACAACCCCACCGGCAAGCCGCACCTGGTGATCCCCTACACCCTGGACACCAATGACATGCGCTTCACCCAGGTGCAAGGTTTCAACAAGGGCGATGACTTTTTCGAGTACCTCAAGGACGCGTTCGACGTGCTCTACGCCGAAGGCGCCGAAGCGCCGAAGATGCTGTCCATCGGCCTGCATTGCCGCCTGATCGGCCGCCCTGCCCGCCTGGCCGCCTTGAAGCGTTTTATCGAATACGCCAAGGGCCATGAACAGGTGTGGTTCACCCGCCGCGTCGACATTGCCCGTCACTGGCACGCGACCCATCCGTACACGGGAGCAGCGAAATGACTGCATTCCAAACGCTGAAACCGTCGACCCTGAGCCGCGACACCTTCGTCCAGGCCTTCGCCGACATCTACGAACATTCGCCATGGGTGGCCGAAAAGGCCTTCGACCTGGGCCAGGACGCGTCGATCGACCAGATCGAAACCCTGCACCAGCGCATGAGCGACATCCTGTTGAGCGCTGATCATGCAAGCCAGCTGGCCTTGATCAATGCTCACCCGGACCTGGCCGGTAAAGCCGCCGTCCAGGGCCAGCTTACCGTGGCCAGTACTGGAGAACAGGCTGGCGCCGGTATACACCAATGCACGGCCGAAGAGTTCTCGCGCTTCACCGAGCTGAATGATGCCTACAAGGCCAAGTTCAAGTTTCCCTTCATCATGGCGGTAAAAGGCAGCAACCGGCATCAGATCCTCGCCGCGTTCGAAACGCGCATCCACAACGCGGTGGACACCGAGTTCAAGTGCGCGCTGGACGAGATCAACAAGATCGCGTTGTTCCGCTTACTGACCCTCTAAACGACCATCCCCAGCCACTTTATCTAAGGCAGACAAGAAGAATGAAAGCTTACGCCGCACCTTTCGAGAAGTTCGTCAACCTGGCCGACGCCCGCCTGGGCACCAAGATCATCTCTGTCACCGATGACTGGTTCGCCGACGCCAACCGCCTGTTCCAGCCGACCCCGGCCGTGTGGAAGGAGGGCGTTTTCGATGACAACGGCAAGTGGATGGACGGCTGGGAGTCGCGCCGCAAGCGCTTCGAAGGCTACGACAGCGCGGTGATCCGCCTGGGCGTACCGGGCTCGATCAAGGGCGTGGACATCGACACTTCATTCTTCACCGGCAACTACCCGCCGTCGGCCTCCCTGGAAGCCTGCTTCCTGGCCTCGGGCGAGCCTGACGAAACCACCCAGTGGGTGGAAGTGCTGTCGGCCGTAGAGCTGCAAGGCAACAGCCACCACTACCACGAGATCAACAACGACCAGGCGTTCAGCCACCTGCGCTTCAACATCTACCCGGATGGCGGCGTCGCGCGTCTGCGTGTGTACGGCGTGCCGTTCCGCGACTGGTCCTCGGTGGGCGACAACGAACAGGTCGACCTGGCTGCCGCACTCAACGGTGGGCGTGCCCTGGCGTGCTCCGACGAACACTTCGGGCGCATGAGCAACATCCTCAACCCAGGTCGTGGCGTCAACATGGGCGACGGCTGGGAAACCGCGCGTCGTCGTACACCGGGCAATGACTGGGTGATCGTCGCCCTGGGCCACCCGGGCGAGATCGAGAAGATCATCGTCGACACCCTGCACTTCAAGGGCAACTACCCGGACACCTGCTCGATCCAGGGCGCGTTCGTGAAGGGCGGCACCGACAGCCAGATCGAAACCCAATCGCTGTTCTGGCGCGAACTGCTGCCGGCGCAGAAGCTGGAAATGCACGCCGAACACACCTTCGCCGAGCAGATCAAGGCGCTGGGGCCGATTACCCACATCCGCCTGAACGTGTTCCCGGATGGTGGCGTGAGTCGCCTGCGCGTCCTCGGTAAAGTTTCGAAGTAATCGGTGAACCCTGTAGTGAGCGGGCTTGCCCCGCGCTGGGTGGCGAAGCCGCCCCAATCCAGCCACCGCATTCTGTCAGACAGAACTCAGGCGCCTGGTTTTAGGGCGGCTTCGCCACCCAGCGCGGGGCAAGCCCGCTCACCACACAAGCCCCCTCACCACCAGCAGTAATGCCAACAACACAGAATCCGGATAAGAAGACAGCCATGCGCACACTGATGATCGAACCCCTGACCAAAGAAGCCTTCGCCCCTTTCGGAGACGTTATCGAAACCGACGGCAGCGATCACTTCATGATCAACAACGGGTCGACCATGCGCTTTCACAAACTGGCAACGGTCGAAACCGCCAAGCCGGAAGACAACGCCATCATCAGCATCTTCCGCGCCGACGCGCTAGATATGCCATTGACCGTGTGCATGCTGGAGAGACACCCGCTGGGCAGCCAAGCTTTCATTCCGCTGCTCGGCAACCCTTTTCTGATCGTGGTCGCGCCACTTGGCGATGCACCTGTATCGGGCTTGGTCCGCGCCTTCGTCACCAACGGCAGGCAGGGCATTAATTACCATCGCGGCGTCTGGCACCACCCGGTGCTGACGATCGAAAAGCGGGATGACTTCCTGGTGGTTGATCGCAGTGGCACAGGCAATAACTGCGATGAGCATTTTTTTGAAGAGGATGAGCGGTTGATCCTCGCCCCCCACCAATAAGAGAAGGCCGGATCACCCGACAACAAGGGTGACAGGCGAGAGGTAAAGACTGTGGAAGCACATTTGATGGAATGGCTGAACCTGAGCGTGCGCTGGGTTCACATGATCACGGGCGTCGCGTGGATCGGCGCTTCTTTCTACTTCGTCTGGCTGGAAAACAACCTTAATCGCGTCAACCCCAAGAGCGGCCTGGCCGGTGACTTGTGGGCAATTCACGGTGGCGGTATCTACCACCTGGAAAAATACAAACTGGCCCCACCGACCATGCCGGACAATCTGCACTGGTTCAAATGGGAAGCCTATTTCACCTGGATGTCCGGGATAGCGCTGCTGTGTGTGGTGTTCTACTGGAACCCCACGTTGTACCTGCTGGCACCGGGCAGCAGCCTCAGTGGTCCGGAAGGCGTATTGCTGGGCATTGGCTCATTGTTCGCCGGCTGGTTCATCTACTCCTTCCTCTGCGACTCGGCCCTGGGCAAGCGCCCTGCCCTGCTCGGTTTCATCCTGTTCGTGCTGTTGATTGCCGCCGCGTACGGCTTCAGCAAAGTGTTCAGTGGCCGTGGCGCCTACCTGCACGTGGGTGCGGTGATCGGCACCATCATGGTCGGCAACGTGTTCCGCATCATCATGCCGGCGCAACGCGCACTGGTCGCGGCGATTGCCGAGAACCGCACGCCGGACCCGGCGCTGCCGGCCAAAGGCCTGCTGCGTTCGCGACACAACAACTACTTCACCTTGCCGGTGCTGTTCATCATGATCAGCAACCACTTCCCGAGCACCTACGGCAGCCAATACAACTGGCTGATCCTGGCCGGTATCGCGGTGGCGGCGGTGTTGGTGCGGCACTACTTCAACACGCGGCATAACAGCCAGAAGTATGCGTGGACCTTGCCGGTAGGCGCCTTGGCGATGATTTGCCTGGCGTACGTGACCGGGCCGAAACCGGTGTCGACGACCCCGGAAGTGGCCAAGGCGCCGGCGGCCATCGAGTATCAGCCGTTGCCGGAAACGGCGTTGGGCGGAGGTTTGAAACCCGCCGCGCCCGCTGCGCCTGCCGAACCGGCTGCTGCCCCTGCGGCACCAGCCCAGGCGACGATTGATTTCGACAAGGTCCATGGCGTGATCCAGGAACGCTGCGCCGTATGCCATTCGGCCAAGCCGACCAGCCCGTTGTTCAGCACCGCACCGGCCGGCGTGATGTTCGACACCCCGGCGCAGATCCAACAGCAGGCCGCGCGTATTCAAGCGCAGGCCGTGGCGAGCCAGATCATGCCGCTGGGCAACATCACCCAGATGACCCAGCAGGAGCGGGATCTGATCGGCACCTGGATCAACCAGGGAGCGCGCACCAACTGACAGGCTGGCGCAGATCCAAATGTGGGAGGGGGCTTGCCCCCGATGGCAGCGTGTCATTCAACGCATCAGTGACTGAACAACTGCAATCGGGGGCAAGCCACCTCCCACAAGGGTCTCCGGTGTTTTGAAGATTGAGTTCCACCCGGCAATTGAATGCCGAACAACACAACAATAAAAAGATCCGAGGTGTTGCATGACCGAGTTAGTCGAACCGCAGATTCCTGCCGCGCCCGCCATGGTGCGGCTGCCCCTCTTGCAACTGATTCTGGTAGGCCTGCAACACGTCTTGCTGATGTACGGCGGCGCCGTCGCCGTGCCCCTGATTATTGGCCAGGCCGTCGGCCTGAGTCGTGAAGAAATCGCCTTTCTGATCAACGCCGACCTGCTGGTGGCCGGCATCGCCACCCTGGTGCAGTCGTTCGGCATCGGTCCGGTGGGCATTCGCATGCCGGTGATGATGGGCGCCAGTTTTGCCGCCGTCGGCAGCATGGTCGCCATGGCCGGCATGCCGGGTATCGGCTTGCAGGGGATCTTCGGCGCAACCATCGCCGCCGGGTTCTTTGGCCTGTTGATCGCGCCGTTCATGTCCAAGGTCGTACGCTTTTTCCCACCGTTGGTGACCGGCACGGTGATCACTGCGATCGGCCTGTCGCTGTTTCCGGTGGCCGTGAACTGGGCCGGTGGCGGCAGTGCCGCTGCGACGTTTGGCTCACCCATCTACCTGGCAATTGCCGCGTTGGTACTGGCCACCATCCTGCTGATCAACCGCTTCATGCGCGGATTCTGGGTGAATATCTCGGTGCTGATCGGCATGGGCCTGGGCTACGCCTTGTGCGGGGCTATCGGCATGGTCGACCTGAGCGGCCTGGCCCAAGCGCCGTGGGTGCAAGTGGTGACGCCGCTGCACTTCGGCATGCCCAAGTTCGAGTTGGCGCCGATCCTGTCGATGTGCCTGGTGGTGGTGATCATCTTTGTCGAGTCCACTGGGATGTTCCTCGCATTGGGCAAAATCACCGGCCAGGACGTCACGCCAAAGATGCTCCGTCGCGGCCTGCTGTGTGATGCCGGTGCGTCGTTCTTTGCCGGCTTCTTCAATACCTTCACCCACTCCTCGTTCGCCCAGAACATCGGCCTGGTGCAGATGACCGGCGTGCGTTGCCGCTCGGTGACGATGATGGCCGGCGCATTTCTGATCGTACTCAGCCTGCTGCCCAAGGCCGCCTACCTGGTGGCATCGATTCCACCGGCGGTACTGGGGGGCGCGGCGATTGCCATGTTCGGGATGGTGGCGGCCACTGGGATCAAGATCCTCCAGGAAGCCGACATCGCCGACCGTCGCAACCAATTGTTAGTGGCGGTGAGCATCGGCATGGGCCTGATCCCAGTGGTGCGCCCGGAGTTCTTCGCGCAGCTGCCGCTGTGGATGAGCCCGATTACCCACAGCGGCATCGCCATGGCCACCCTCAGCGCGTTGTCGCTGAATATCCTGTTCAACATTCTCGGCGGCGCTGAACGACCTGCCGTTGCTCACACGCATTGATTCCTTTGTTAGTAAAACAATAACAAGACAGGGAACACTCACATGCACACCCTTCACCTGGGGCCGGCCACAAGCCGTGCCCCATTCTCGCCCCACGCGCGCTGTTACAGCGCACTTGAGCCCAAGCTTTGGAGCCAGTATTCTCCGCGCCCGCTCGAATCAACTCAAAAAAAAACAGCGAATGTAAAAGCTGACTGCAAGGCCAACTTATCCCGGCCTTATGTCTGCGGCCAACGTGCGCAAACGTCCTCTGAATTCGACTGCATCCGATGCAGCCGACGGGGATTTTTTGGCTTTTTAAACACCTTGGCGCAGCTCTTGCTAAAAGCACTAAAGCTGACCAAACAGACGATTTTTGCAGCGAAGCCAAAGGCGCCACACCAGAGCGCCTGCGTAGAAGAAAAACCATAAAACTTTAACTCGGGAGCAACCGAATGAAACCTATGTTCCAAGGCCTGATGCTGGCGGGATCCCTGCTGGCCGGTGGCCAAGCCGTGGCCGGTGACCTGTTGCAGTGGCAGAACAACAGCCTGACTTACCTGTGGGGCAAGAGCTTTACCGTCAACCCGCAGATCCAGCAAACCGTCACGTTCGAACATGCCGATGCCTGGAAGTATGGCGACAACTTCCTCTTTGTCGACCGCATCTTTTACAACGGCAAGGAAGACGGCAACGTCGGCCCAAGTACGTATTACGGCGAAATCAGCCCGCGGCTATCATTCGGCAAAATCCTGGACAAAGACTTGTCCTTCGGCCCGATCAAAGATGTGCTGCTGGCACTGACTTACGAGTTCGGCGAAGGCGATAACGAGTCGTATCTGGTCGGCCCCGGCTTTGACTTGAACATCCCCGGTTTCGATTACTTCCAGTTGAACTTCTACCAGCGCCAGACCGAAGGCAATCGCCCGGGTGACGGCGTTTGGCAGATCACCCCGGTCTGGTCGTACACGATTCCGGTCGGCAACTCCGATGTGCTGATCGATGGTTTCATGGACTGGGTGACGGACAACGACAAGAACGCCCGTGGCACTTACCACGCCAACCTGCACTTCAACCCACAGGTCAAATATGACCTGGGTAAAGCGCTGCATTGGGGCGACAAGCAGTTGTATGTGGGCTTTGAGTACGACTACTGGAAGAACAAGTACGGGATCGAAGATTCCGGCGCGTTCAAGACCAACCAGGACACAGCGAGTTTCCTGGTCAAGTACCACTTCTGACAGAACACTGCAGATCTAATGCGGGAGGGGGCTTGCCTCCTCCCACATTTAGTCCTGTTTCAAACCGAGGAACCGAGTGATTTCTTCGCGCTTGGCCAACGCATCCCGCCGCCCCAGCTCAATCAACTCACTGCAATACCCCGCCTCGAACAACAAGTAACTCAACACCCCCGCCCCACTCGTCTTGGTCGCCCCCGGCCCGCGCAAAAACAACCGCAACGCCGCCGGCAATTCCTGGCGATGCCGTGCCGCGATTTCGTCGATGGGCTGACTGGGCGCAATCACCAGCACTTCCACCGCCGCCACCCCAGGCGCGGCATGGCTGAACTGGTTCAAGCGCTCCAGCAATTCGATATCGCTTTCCAGGCTATCAATGAACGTACTGTTGAGCATGTGCCCACCGATCTGCGCCAGGGTCGGTTCCTGGCCGGTGTAGGTGCGTAGCGTCACCGGCTCAATGCCACGCGGGTTGCCACTGACCCCCACCACCAGCACGCGACTGGCCCCCAGGTGCAAGGCCGGGCTGATCGGCGCCGACTGCCGCACGGCGCCATCGCCGAAATACTCCTGGTCGAGTTTCACCGGGGCAAACAGCAAAGGGATCGCCGAGCTGGCCAGCAGGTGCTCCACCGTCAGTTGGGTCGGCACGCCGATGCGGCGGTGGCGCAACCAGGCGTCAATGGTGCCGCCGCCCTGGTAGAAGGTCACCGCTTGCCCGGACTCATAACCGAAGGCCGTCACCGCCACTGCGTGCAAGTGTTTGTGGCGGATAGCCTCGTCGATGCCGTCGAGGTTCAGGCGCTCCTGCAACAGGTCGCGCAGCGGCGAGCTGTTGAGCAGCGCCACCGGCACCTGAGCGCCGATGCCCAGCAGGCTGTGGATGAAAAAGCGGCCCGCCTGGCGAATCACCCCCGGCCAATCGCTGCGCAGCACCAGATGGCTGCGAAAGCCCTGCCAGAACGCGGTCAGGCGTTGGATGGCCGCGGTAAAGTCCATGGCGCCACTGGCCAGGGTCACAGCATTGATCGCGCCAGCCGAGGTGCCGACGATCACCGGGAAAGGATTGGGTGCTCCCGGCGGCAACAGCTCGGCAATGGCCGCCAATACCCCTACCTGATACGCCGCTCGCGCCCCGCCGCCGGAAAGAATCAAGCCAGTAACCGGTTCAGCTGGGCGCATTGCGTCACTCCATGTAGGGAAAGGTCTGTCTTTGTGGCGAGGGAGCTTGCTCCCGTTGGACTGCGCAGCAGTCCTGATCTTCTTGCGCCTAACGCTGGGGCCGCTTCGCGACCCAACGGGAGCAAGCTCCCTCGCCACACGTGCAGTACTTATCCATCTTAATCAGCGGCGTTTTTCGTACAGCTTGGCTTCACCCCGTGGCCGGCTTTTGAAGCGGCGGTGAGTCCACAGGTATTGCTCGGGGCATTCACGTACCGAAGCTTCGACCCACTGGTTGATACGCAGGCAGTCGACTTCGTCGCTTTCACCGGGGAAATCGGTCAACGGCGGGTGGATCACCAGGCGGTAGCCGCTGCCATCAGCCAAGCGCTCCTGGGTGAACGGCACCACCAGCGCCTTGCCCAGGCGGGCGAACTTGCTGGTGGCGGTCACGGTCGCCGCCTGGATGCCGAACAGCGGCACGAAGATACTTTGCTTGGCGCCGTAGTCCTGGTCCGGTGCGTACCAGATGGCGCGGCCGGCGCGCAGCAGCTTGAGCATGCCACGCACGTCTTCACGCTCCACGGCCAGGGAATCGAGGTTGTGACGCTCGCGGCCACGGCGCTGGACAAAGTCGAACAGCGGGTTGCCGTGCTCGCGGTACATGCCATCAATGGTGTGCTTCTGCCCCAACAGCGCTGCGCCGATTTCCAGGGTGGTGAAGTGCAGCGCCATGAGGATCACGCCCTTGCCGTCCAATTGAGCCTGCTTGAGGTGTTCCAGGCCTTCGACGTGGGCCAGGCGCGCCAAGCGCTGACGTGACCACCACCAGCTCATGGCCATTTCAAAGAACGCGATGCCGGTGGAGGCAAAGTTTTCCTTGAGCAACCGTTTACGCTCTTTGGCGGATTTTTCCGGAAAGCACAGTTCCAGGTTGCGCGCGGCGATGCGGCGACGTTCGCCGGCCACGCGGTACATGCCGGCACCCAGCAGGCGACCAATGGTCAGCAGGGCGCGGTACGGCAGTTGGGTAACCAGCCACAGCAGGCCGAGCCCCAGCCATAACAGCCAAAAACGCGGGTGAAAAAATACAGCTCGAAAACGCGGGCGATCCATTACAGATTCCGGTAAAGACAAGGGCCGCGCATTCTACAACGGTTCGACTCGGCTTGCGGCGGGTGAGTGTTCTCGTTATAAGTCTCGACACTTTTCGTGACAAGCCGCTTTTGCCGACCATGAGCCAAACCGAACCGCTAGACCAAGATCCCGTGTTCCAGCTGAAAGGCAGCATGCTCGCCATCACCGTGCTGGAACTTGCCCGCAACGACCTCGACGCCCTGGACCGCCAGCTCGCCGCCAAGGTCGCCCTGGCGCCGAATTTCTTCAACAACGCCCCGCTGGTGCTGGCCTTGGACAAACTGCCCGCCGGCCAAGGGGTGATCGACTTGCCTGGGCTGATGCGCGTGTGCCGCTCCCATGGCCTGCGTACCCTGGCCATCCGCGCCAGTCGAATTGAAGACATTGCCGCCGCCATCGCCATTGAACTGCCAGTACTGCCACCGTCCGGCGCGCGTGAGCGACCTCTTGAACCATTGGTCGGTGAAGAGAAGAAAAAACCGGAAAAACCACCCGAGCCCACGATCAAGCCGACAAAGATCATCACCTCGCCCGTACGTGGTGGGCAGCAGATTTATGCCCAGGGTGGCGACCTTGTCGTGATCTCCTCGGTCAGCCCGGGGGCGGAACTTCTTGCCGATGGCAACATCCATGTATACGGCCCAATGCGCGGACGTGCCCTCGCCGGCATCAAGGGTGATACCAAGGCCCGTATTTTTTGCCAGCAGTTGACCGCTGAGCTAGTGTCCATCGCGGGCCAGTACAAGGTTTCAGAAGATTTGCGTCGCGACCCGCTGTGGGGGGCTTCGGTGCAGGTCAACCTGTCGGGCGATGTGTTGAACATCATCCGTCTTTAACGGATACTGCCGCATTTTCCAAGCATCTCTAGACTCTGATAGCACAGCGAAACCGGCAAGACTTGCGTAGGAATAATTGAAAGTGGCGTTTTTCCTCGGGAAACCCCATCTTTTTCCTACAAAGACTGTCCGCCTGCAGCGAGTTTCAAGAGATGTTTTTCAGGGACTCAAAAGTCCTTTTTCCTTAGGGGTGAAACACCTTGGCCAAGATTCTCGTGGTTACATCCGGCAAGGGTGGTGTGGGTAAGACCACCACCAGCGCCGCTATCGGTACCGGTCTCGCTCTGCGCGGCCACAAGACAGTTATCGTCGACTTCGACGTCGGCTTGCGTAACCTCGACCTGATCATGGGCTGCGAACGCCGCGTGGTGTATGACTTCGTCAACGTGGTCAACGGTGAAGCCAACCTGCAACAGGCCCTGATCAAGGACAAGCGCCTTGAGAACCTGTACGTATTGGCCGCCAGCCAGACCCGTGACAAAGACGCGCTGACCAAAGAAGGCGTAGGCAAAGTCCTGGCTGAGCTGAAGGAAACCTTCGAATACGTCGTCTGCGACTCCCCGGCCGGTATCGAAACCGGTGCTCACCTGGCGATGTACTTCGCCGATGAAGCCATTGTGGTGACCAACCCGGAAGTCTCCTCGGTACGTGACTCGGACCGCATGCTCGGCCTGCTGGCCAGCAAGTCCCAGCGCGCCGAAAAAGGCGAAGACCCGATCAAGGAGCACCTGCTGCTCACCCGCTACAACCCTGAGCGCGTCAGCAACGGCGAAATGCTGGGCGTTGAAGACGTGAAGGACATCCTCGCCGTGACCCTGCTGGGTGTGATCCCGGAATCCCAGGCCGTCCTGAAGGCTTCCAACCAAGGCGTTCCAGTCATTCTTGACGACCAGAGCGACGCCGGCCAGGCGTACAGCGATGCGGTTGATCGCTTGCTGGGCAAGACCGTGGAACATCGCTTCCTCGATGTTAAGAAGAAGGGATTCTTCGAGCGTATCTTTGGAGGCAACTAAACAATGAAATTTCTCGACTTCTTTCGCGCCAACAAAAAGCCAAGTACCGCGTCGGTAGCGAAAGAGCGTCTACAGATCATCGTGGCGCACGAACGCGGCCAACGCAGCACGCCGGACTACCTGCCAGCCTTGCAGAAGGAACTGGTCGAGGTGATCCGCAAGTACGTCAATATCGGCAACGATGACGTGCATGTCGCCCTGGAAAATGACGGCAGCTGCTCGATTCTGGAACTCAATATCACCCTGCCTGATCGTTGATCGAACAGGCGGCCGCCACGGCGGCTCGTTCACCCTGATCCCTTTTTGCGGACCGGGTGGGCGAGCCGCCGTTGGCGTTTGTTACGAGGCTGTTTAATGCCGCTGTCCAACATCCATATCCTCTATCAGGACGCTGCCGTCCTGGTGGTGAACAAGCCCACCCTGCTGCTCTCGGTGCCTGGCCGCGCCGACGACAACAAGGACTGCCTGATCACCCGCCTGCAGGAGAACGGCTACCCCGAAGCCCGCATCGTCCATCGACTGGACTGGGAAACCTCGGGCATCATCCTGCTGGCGCGGGACGCCGATACGCATCGCGAACTGTCCCGCCAGTTTCACGACCGAGAAACCGAAAAGGCCTACACCGCCCTGGCCTGGGGCCAGCCGGAACTGGACAGCGGCAGCATCGACCTGCCCCTGCGCTACGACCCGCCCACCAAGCCACGCCACGTGGTCGACCATGAGTTCGGCAAGCATGCACTGACCTTCTGGAAGGTGCTGGAACGCTGTGGTGACTGGTGCCGCGTCGAGCTGACGCCGATCACCGGGCGCTCGCACCAGCTGCGCGTGCACATGCTGTCCATCGGTCATCCGCTGTTGGGTGATGGCCTGTATGCCCATGAACAGGCCCTGGCTGCGTGGCCGCGCCTGTGCCTGCATGCGAGCATGCTGAGCTTCACTCACCCGCAAAGCGGCGAGCGCCTGCGCTTCGAGTGCCCAGCGCCATTTTAAAGCGGTTGTGGGAGGGGGCTTTTCCCCTCCCACATTTGTTCTGTGCACTTCTCACCCTCGAACGGTAAACTCCGCGCATTGCTGTCTGGAGCTATTTATGCGCGAAGCGTTGAATCAAGGCCTGATCGACTTCCTCAAGGCCTCCCCTACTCCTTTTCATGCCACTGCTGCCCTGGCCCAGCGCCTGGAAGCGGCCGGCTATCAGCGTCTCGACGAGCGCGAGACCTGGACCACCGAGGCCAACGGGCGCTATTACGTGACCCGTAACGACTCCTCGATCATCGCCTTCAAGCTCGGCCGCCACTCGCCGCTGCAAGGCGGTATCCGCCTGGTCGGCGCCCACACCGACAGCCCGTGCCTGCGCGTCAAGCCGCAGCCGGAGCTGCAGCGCCAGGGTTTCTGGCAGTTGGGCGTGGAAGTCTACGGCGGCGCGCTGCTGGCACCGTGGTTCGACCGCGACCTGTCCCTGGCCGGCCGCGTGACGTTCCGCCGCGACGGCAAGGTCGAGAGCCAACTGATCGACTTCAAATTGCCCATCGCCATCATCCCCAACCTGGCCATTCACCTGAACCGTGAAGCCAACCAGGGCTGGGCGATCAATGCCCAGACCGAGCTGCCGCCGATCCTCGCGCAGTTTGCCGGTGATGAGCGCGTGGACTTCCGCGCCGTGCTCACCGATCAACTGGCGCGTGAGCATGGGCTGAACGCCGACGTGGTGCTCGACTATGAGTTGAGCTTCTACGACACCCAAAGCGCTGCGGTCATCGGCCTGAACGGCGACTTCATCGCCGGCGCGCGCCTGGATAACCTGCTGTCGTGCTATGCCGGCCTACAAGCTTTGCTCACCAGCGAGACCGATGAAACCTGCGTGCTGGTCTGCAACGACCACGAAGAGGTGGGCTCCTGCTCAGCCTGCGGTGCCGATGGCCCAATGCTCGAACAGACCCTGCGCCGTCTGCTGCCGGAAGGTGATGAGTTCGTACGTACCATTCAGAAATCCCTGTTGGTGTCTGCGGACAACGCCCACGGCGTGCACCCGAACTACGCCGAGAAGCACGACGCCAACCACGGCCCCAAGCTCAACGCCGGCCCGGTGATCAAGGTCAACAGCAACCAGCGCTACGCCACCAACAGCGAAACCGCCGGGTTCTTCCGCCACCTGTGCATGGCCCAGGAAGTACCGGTGCAGAGCTTCGTGGTGCGCAGCGACATGGGCTGCGGCTCGACCATCGGCCCGATCACCGCCAGCCACCTGGGCGTGCGCACCGTGGATATCGGCCTGCCGACATTTGCCATGCACTCCATTCGCGAGCTGTGCGGCAGCCATGACTTGGCGCATTTGGTGAAAGTGCTGGGCGCGTTCTACGCGAGCCACGACCTGCCCTGATAATGTGGGCTGACTCGGTCAAAAATGTGGGAGGGGGCTTGCCCCCTTCCACATTAGATCTGCGTACACCTGACCTGCATCACCTGCACTTTCTGCAATCCGACCTAGACTTGTCAGTATTCCCACTCCGACAAGGCCGTCGCACCATGATCTCCATGTCCTCCTTCCACGCCATGCTTATCCCGATTCTGATCGGCATGATCCTGTTGGCTGTAGGCTTCAACTTTCGTGACAAGCCTGTCGGCGTGTTCGGCATGTGGGTCGGCATGCTGCTGATCCTGGGCACCGTGGTGTACAAGATCCTCGCCAAACTGGCCGAATGACGATTGCACTCGTACACTCGCTCAACCCGTCGTTTTCAAGGTTGACCGCCTCGTGCTTTCCCGTCTGTTTGCCCTGCCCTGCTATTGCCTGATTGCCCTGCTCACCCTGCTGCCGCTCACGCCTGCCCAAGCCGTGGGCCTGCCCGGCCTATTGGGTAACAACAGCAAAACCCAGCCCCAGGCCGACGTGCCGCTGGGGCAGTCGTTGGACGAGGTGATCAAGACCCTGGAAAACGACCAGCAGCGCACTCAGTTGCTGAGCGACCTGAAAAAGCTGCGCGCCGCCACGCAAAAAGCCCAGCCCGCCGCCGAGCAAGGCGTACTGGGGCTCATCGGCAGTACGCTGTCGGGCTTTGAGCAGCAGTTCTCCGGCGAAGACAGCCCGGTGGGGCGTTGGTCCAACGAAGTCGACCTGGCCAAGGAAGAACTCAGTGCGCTGATGCTGCCGGCCAACGAATGGCTGCCGATCATTTTCGGGTTTGCCCTGATCCTGGCGGTGTGGAGCCTGCTCGCCGCCGCGCTGATCTGGCTCAGCCACCGTGTCCGCGAACGCTTCGGCCTGCCCGAAGAATTGCCGCAACACCCACGCACCTGGGACATGGTGCGCTTCGCGCTGCGCAAGCTCGGCCCATGGCTGATCGCCCTGGTGATCACGGTCTACCTGAGCTACGCCCTGCCCTCGTCCCTGGGCAAATCCCTGGCGATGGTCTTGGCCTACGCGCTGGTGGTCGGTACCTGCTTCTCTGCCATCTGCGTGATTGCCTTTTCGGTGCTCGACGGCCCCCATCGCCATCGCGCGCTGTACATCCTGCGTCACCAGGCGTTCCGCCCCCTGTGGTGGATCGGCAGCTTTGCCGCCTTCGGTGAGGCCTTGAGCGACCCGCGTCTCGTCCTGGCTCTGGGCCAGCACCTGTCACACACCGCCGCGACGATCGCCAATGTGATGGCAGCGCTGTCGACCGGTGTGTTTATCCTGCGTTTCCGCCGGCCCATCGCCCACCTGATCCGCAACCAGCCGCTGTCCCGTCGCCTGACCCGCAGGGCCCTCAGCGACACCATCGAAATCATCGGCTCCTTTTGGTACATCCCCGCATTGCTGCTGGTGGGCATTTCGCTGTTCGCCACCTTTGTCTCTGCCGGCGATACCAGCACCGCCTTGCGCCAGTCTCTGTTGTGCACCGTGTTGCTGGTGCTGTGCATGGTCATCAACGGCCTGGTCCGTCGTCACGCCCTCAAGCCGCAACGCGGGCATAAGCGCCACGCGCTGTACTCCGAGCGCCTGAAAAGCTTCGTCTACACCCTGGCCCACCTGGTGGTGTGGCTGGTGTTTATCGAGTTGGGCCTGCGGGTGTGGGGCCTGTCGCTGATTCGCTTTACCGAAGGCGACGGCCATGAAATCAGCGTCAAGCTGTTCGGCCTGGGCGGCACCTTGCTGTTCGCCTGGCTGATCTGGATCCTCAGCGACACGGCGATCCACCACGCCCTCACCCGCTCGCGCAAAGGCCTGGCCAACGCACGAGCGCAGACCATGATGCCGTTGATCCGCAACGTGCTGTTCGTGACCATCTTTATCATCGCCGCGATTGTCGCCCTGGCGAACATGGGCATGAATGTCACGCCACTGTTGGCGGGTGCCGGTGTGATCGGCCTGGCCATTGGTTTCGGCGCGCAGTCGCTGGTGGCGGACTTGATCACCGGCCTGTTCATCATCATCGAAGACTCCCTGGCCATCGATGACTACGTGGATGTGGGCGGCCACCTGGGCACCGTAGAAGGCTTGACCATCCGCACCGTGCGCCTGCGCGACATCGACGGCATCGTGCACACCATCCCGTTCAGCGAAATCAAGAGCATCAAGAACTACTCGCGGGAGTTCGGCTACGCGATCTTCCGGGTGGCGATCCCCTACAACATGGAAATTGACGATGCCATCAAGCTGATGCGCGATGTCGGTCAGAAAATGCGCAACGACCCGCTGCAACGCCGCAATATCTGGTCGCCGCTGGAGATACAGGGGGTCGAAAGTTTCGAGTCGGGCAGCGCGATCCTGCGCGCACGGTTCAAGACCGCGCCGATCAAGCAATGGGAAGTGTCGCGGGCGTTCAACCTGTCGCTCAAGCGTCATCTGGACGAAGCCGGGCTGGACCTGGCCACGCCGCGCTTGAGTGTGCAGGTGGTGACCGCCGGCACGGTGCAGGAGAAAGATCAACAACAATAAACTCAGGAGAGGTCCTTATGCGTTTAACCGGTCTGACACACACGTGGGTTTTCGGCGCGCTGTGCGGCGTTGCCAGCAGTGCCGTGATTGCCGCCAGCAGCGGCCAGGACAGTGCCCGGGAGGAAATCGCCGCCCAGGCAAAAGCGCTTGAACCGGCGTTGCTGGAAACCCGACGCGACCTTCACGCCCACCCTGAACTGGGCAACACTGAAAACCGTACGGCCGAGTTGGTCGCCAAACAACTGCGCGACCTCGGCCTTGAGGTCAAGACCGGCGTAGCCCGCACCGGTGTGGTCGCCGTGCTGAAAGGCGCCCTGCCCGGCCCGACCGTGGCCCTGCGTGCCGACATGGATGCGCTACCGGTGAAGGAAGTCGCCGACCTACCCTTCGCCTCCAACGCCAAGGGCACCTACCTGGGCAAGGAAGTCGACGTGATGCACGCCTGCGGGCACGACGCCCATGTCGCCATCCTGCTGAGCACGGCGAAGATCCTGACCGGCATGCGCGAGCGCCTGCCCGGCACCGTGGTGTTCTACTTCCAACCGGCCGAGGAAGGCCCGAGTGATTTCATTCCCGACGGCAAAAATACCTGGGGCGCCAAAATGATGGTGCAGGAAGGCGTGATGAAAGCGCCCAAGCCGGACGCGGTATTCGGCCTGCATGTGTGGGCCGGTGTGCCCGCCGGCCAGATTGCCTACCGCCCGGGACCGACCCTGGCCAGCTCGGATGATTTGCGTATCAAGATCCTCGGCAAACAGACCCACGCCGGTCGCCCTTGGGACGGCATCGACCCGATCACCGTGGGTGCGCAGACCATCGTTGGCTTGCAGACCGTGGTCAGCCGCCGCACCGACATTTCCTCGTTCCCTTCGGTGGTGAGCATTGGCACCATCAACGGTGGCACGCGCTACAACATCATCCCTGAGTCGGTGGACATGACCGGCACCATTCGCTCCTATGACTACGGTATCCGTCAGAAGCTGCACGCGGACGTACGGCAGACCGTGGAAAAAATCGCCGAAAGCGGTGGCGCCAAGGCCGAAGTCACCATCATCGAGAAGTACGACCCCACCATCAACAACCCGGCATTGACCGAGAAAATGCTGCCGAGCCTGCGCTGGGCGGCCAAGGATGACGTGGTGCAGGGCCCACTGGTGGGCGGCGCGGAAGACTTCTCGTTTTATGCCAAGGAGGCGCCGGGGCTGTTTGTGTTCCTGGGGGTGACACCGAGGGATCAGGACATGAGCAAGGCAGCGCCGAACCACAATCCGGGGTTCTTTGTGGATGAGTCGGCGTTGGTGGTGGGGGTGAGGACGTTGGCGTCGTTGGCGACGGATTACCTCTACACCCAGTAACCGCTGAAATGCGTTCTTGCGGTTAACAGGGTCATTGTAGTGAGCGAGCTTGCTCGCGCTGGAGTGCGAAGCGCTCCCGGCTTCTTTGGGGCTGCTGCGCAGCCCAGCGCGGGACAAGCCCGCTCACCACAGTAAGCGCACCCTCTTCAACCCAGCGCGGCGCCGTCCATCTTCTGGCGCAGGCTCAACGGACGCATATCGGTCCAGACCTCTTCGATGTACGCCAGGCACTCTTTCTTCATGCCGCTCTTGCCCACGGTGCGCCAGCCTTCCGGCACAGCCTTGTAGTCGGGCCAGATGGAATACTGTTCTTCATGGTTGACCACTACCTGAAACAGGATGTCGTCGCGGTCAAATACTGAGGTCATTGCTGTTCTCCATCGCTGAAAGGCTGGCTGCGCAACGCGCGCAGCACTGATACCTGTAGAAACGTACCACGTTGCAAAAAAATTAGAGGCTGGCAACCGCCGCCGCCAACGCACGTCCGAAGATATCCGCCACGCGGTCCACTTCGGTGGCGGTGATCACCAACGGCGGCAGGAAACGCACGACGCTGCCATGACGGCCGCCCAGTTCCAAGATCAGCCCGCGCTTGAGGCATTCGCGCTGCACCAGCGGCGCCAATTGGCGATGCACGGGCGGGTGGCCCTGGATGTCGGGCGGGCCATTGGGGTCAACCAGTTCCACGCCGAGCATCAGCCCACGGCCGCGGATATCCCCCAGGTGCGGGAAGTCGCGCTGCAGGATGCGCAGGTGTTCACCCAGGCGCTCGCCCATGGCCGCCGCGTGGCCGGCCAGGTCGTGGTCCTTGAGGTAGCGCATCACCGCCGAACCCGCCGCCATCGCCATCTGGTTGCCACGGAAGGTCCCAGCGTGTGCGCCCGGCAGCCAAGTGTCGAGCCAGTCGCGGTACACCACCACCGCCAACGGCAGGCTGCCGCCGATGGCCTTGGACATCACCACCACATCCGGGATGATGCCGGCGTGTTCGAAGGCAAACATCTTGCCGGTGCGACCGAAACCGCTCTGGATCTCATCGACGATCAATGCCACACCTGCCTGTTCGGTGATACGGCGCAGACCGCGCAGCCAGTCCAGGTCAGCCGGAATCACACCGCCCTCGCCCTGCACCACTTCGACAATCACCGCCGCCGGCAGCAAAACGCCAGCCTCTGGGTCATTCAGCAGGTTTTCCAGGTAGTGCAGGTTGACCCGCACCCCTTCCGCGCCGCCCAAGCCGAACGGGCAACGGTAGTCGTAGGGGTACGGCAAGAATTGCACGCCATTGCTGAGCAACGCGCCCAAGGGTTTCTTCGGCCCCAGGCTGCCCATCAGGCTCAAGGCGCCCTGGCTCATGCCGTGGTAACCGCCCTGGAAGGACAACACTGTGCTACGCCCGGTGGCGGTGCGCACCAGCTTCAACGCGGCTTCCACCGCATCGGTGCCGGTGGGGCCACAGAACTGGATTTTCGCTTCGCGCGCCAACGCTGGCGGCAACAGGCCGAACAAGTCCTGCACGAACTGATCCTTGACCGGCGTAGTCAGGTCCAGCGTGTGCAACGGCAGTTCATCGGCCAGCACTTGCTGGATCGCCTCGATCACCACCGGGTGGTTATGCCCCAACGCGAGGGTGCCGGCGCCGGCCAGGCAGTCGATGAAACTGCGGCCCTCCACGTCTTCCACGTAAATCCCCTTGGCGCGCTTGAGCGCCAAGGGAATGCGCCGAGGGTAGCTGCGGGCGTTGGACTCCTGCTGGCGCTGACGGGCGAGCAGCGGGTTTTCGTCAAACTGGTAGAGCGTTTCATGCACCTGGGCGTCTTCGATACGGCTGGTAGCGACTGACATTTCTCGATCCCTCAATACGCTGATGATGGTGACCAAACTGCCGATCCGCTGGCGTCTGGCCCAAGAGGGCATGCGCACGGATTTCCTGTTCTGGAAACGCACCAGCAGGGGAGGGATTTAGTCACCACCGATCTTTAACTGATGGATGAGGAGCCAAGTGTGGGAATGGGCTTGCTCGCGAAGGCGGCGTGCCAGTCACCCCACATATTGACTGAACCACCGCCTTCGCGAGCAAGCCCGCTCCCACATTTGACCGAGATCAACAGCAAGAACCCGGTCGGCTCTAAGGCCGCCGCGCTTTG
>NZ_LKEG01000026.1:648-321235 GCF_001645105.1 Pseudomonas marginalis | reverse complement strand
AGGTGCCGAGTGTTGGGGCAAGAGCCTTTTGGTTACTTTTGGGCTCCTTTCAAAAGTGACCCGCTGTAAGAGCGGAACCCATAGCGGCCGTTACCTAAATAACGGATATGTACTCAGTCTGATCCAACATCCAGGTCGGCTGTCAGGCCGCCTTCGCGAGCAAGACCGCGAGCTTCATAACCCAAGGTATTTTTCATTCAGCGCATACAAAATCGCGCAAGTCTCCGCATCCAGGAACCCACAATAATCCCGTGGCCGAAAGTGCATCTGAAACGCCCGCGTCCTCTGCTCGAATGCCTGCCGATTCTTTGCCGGCGCATACCCATAACGCTGAAACGCCCGCTCCACCTCGACCTCAGGCGGTAACCCAAGGCAAAACCGCCGCTGATACATGGCCCGCGTCGCCTCATCAAACCAGGCCCCTACCCCCGCCTCATGCAAACACCGCCACGGCAGCCGAGGCCCCGGATCGCTCTTGCGCCCGTACGCCACGTCCGAGTGCCCGAGGATGTCGGTGGGGCCAATCTGCGGGTAACGCCCAAGAACGTCGCGAACCAGCGCAATCAACACCTCGATTTGTTCCTCCCCGTAGGCCGGAAAGGTAAACACCCCGCCGTCATCCCGCGCCAGGTTGACGATCTCGATGCCAATCGAGCGGCTATTGAGGTTATCGCGGCCCGCCCAATGGCTCACACCGGCATGCCAGGCACGCTTGCCTTCCTCCACCAGGCGAAAGACACGCAACTCTTCATAGCCAGCAGCCCGGTAACTGGGCTCATCAGGGTCGGGCAGCAAGTAGTGCGCACTGACCCCATCCTGAGTCAGGGTGCGCAGGGAGGAGCCAAAAGGTGCGGCGGTGTAATGCAGGATCACCTGCCGCACCGGCTCGCCGTTACGGTCGTTAAAGCCTTTGGCTGGGAAACTGGTATCGATGACCAACATAAGAACCGTCCTTTTCAATACAGGCCGAGTCGTTCAGCCCGTTCAAGCGCAAAAAAATTACCGCCATCCTGAAGATTTGAACCCCAGGAGGGCGGTAACTATTTGGCACGTGAGAGAAAAGTGATCAGCGCCGCAGCGGCATGCCCAAATCGACGCGCAGGCCGTCGGGCTGGCTGTCGAACTTCAAGGAGCAGGAACAGCGCTGCACAATCGCTTGCACGATCGCCAGGCCCAGGCCGCAGCCTTCGCTGTTGCCATTGCGCCAGAAGCGTTGGGTCAGGTATTGCAGGTCCTCGGTGGAGATCTGCTTGCCGTGGTCACGCACGCGGAACACCACGTTATCGGCAGAGGTGAACACACTGAGCTCCACCCGGGTGTCCGCCGGTGTGTGGCGCAAAGCGTTGTCCAACAGGTTGCGCAAGGCGGCGACCGCCAGGCCCACCGGCATTTCCACCGGGGCGCCGGAAAGGTTATCCGGCAGGATCAGGTCAATGCGCGAATTGTCGCCGGCGTTCGCATCCTGAATGGCCAACCGCGCCACTTCCTCGGCACTCGATTGCAACCCATCGTCGAAGGACAGGCTGCCTTCCACCCGTGCCAGTAACAGCAATTGCTCAAGGGTCCGGTGCAGGCGGTCGGCACCCTCCTCGGCATGGGCCAGGGACTGGTCGCGGGCCGCGCCTTCGGTCATGCGCGCCACTTGCAGGTGGGTCTTGATCGCCGTCAGCGGGCTGCGCAGTTCGTGGGCAGCGTCGCCGGTCAGGCGGCGTTCGCGTTCGATGGTCTTGGCGATGCGTTGCAACAGTTGGTTCTGGGTGTCGAGCAGCGGCTTGAGTTCGCTGGGCAACGGGTGGATCTGCAGCGGCTCCAGGGAGTCGGCACTGCGGCGCATCAAGGCGTCACGCATACGATTGAGCGGCAGCAGGCTCTGGCCGATACCCAGCCACAGCAGGCACAGGCAGCCCAGCATCGCCACGCCCACCGGCACCGACGCCGCCAGCAGGATCGACAGGTTCAGCGCCTCACGTTCCACTTGGCGGTCGGCGGTGGTGATCAACAGATCGCCACGGGACAAGGTAAAACTGCGCCAGCCCACGCCATCGATGACCTGGTCCCGGAAACCGCTCTTGCGCGACTCCAGCCCCTCCTCTGGAGTGGTATGGCTGCGCGCCAGGACTTCGCCACGCAAGGAGCTGACCTGACAGGCCATGCCGCCGGGTACGTGCAGCTGTTCGGCGCTGAAATGCGCACCGCCGCTCACACTGGCCAGCCCCGGCATCTGCTCGGTCAGGCCTGCCACCATGCGCGCCGACGCCACCAGGCGCTGGTCGAGGGAGAACATCATCTGGTTGCGCAGATCGTTGAGCATCCACGCCGCCGCCAGGGCCCAGATCAACACAAAAGCGGCGCCCAGCTTGAACGTCAGGCGCAGGCGCAGGCTTTTCACGATGCGTCCTCGCCCCCGTCAGCCGGGCCCAGGCGGTACCCGAGGCCGCGCACGGTCTCGACGATGCCATTGCCCAATTTGCGCCGCAGGTGGTGGATATGCACGTTGAGGGCGTTGCTTTCCAATTCGTCGTTGAAGCCGTAGACGCTGTCCTTGAGCTGCTCGCTGGACAGCACCCGACCTTTGTTGTGCAGCAGGGCTTGCAGCAGCGCCTGTTCGCGGCGCGACAGGTCCACCGGCTGGCCGCCCAGGAACGTTTCGCGGCTGCTGGGGTTGTAGGCCAGACGGCCATGCTCGATCAGGTTGACGCTGCGCCCCGCCACCCGACGCAACAGGGTTTGCAGGCGCGCGGCGAGTTCACGCAGGTCGAAGGGCTTGAGCAGGTAGTCGTCGGCGCCGGCCTGCAGGCCGTCGACGCGGTTGGTCACGGAGTCCCGTGCGGTCAGGATCAGCACCGGGATTTCCAGGCCCTGGCTGCGCTGCTGCTGCAACAGCTTGAGGCCGTCTTCATCCGGCAGGCCGAGGTCAAGCACCATGATGTCGAAGGTGGCCGCCTTGAGCATCGCGCGTGCAGCGCCCGCCGTGGCCACGCGCTCGACGGTAAAACCCTGGGCGGTGAGGCCGGCCACAATGCCGCTGGCGATCAGTTCGTCGTCTTCACAGACCAGTACGTGCATGGTGAACCCTTCATGAAAGATGGGGGTGATTAAAAGTGCAGCGGATTAAGCGCAGATTATGCCGCTAAACGATCCACACTCCCTCTAGAATAGCCTGGGTTAATCATCGGTTAATCAACGCCACACATTGTGTGCCTACTTGCAACGAACTAAGGCTTGACGATGCGGTATCTGTTTACCTTCCTGCTGGTTTTTTTCGCGGGGTTCGCCCAGGCCTCGCCGGGCAACCCGTTTGAGACCAAACCCGATTTCCTCCCGGTGGGCAAGGCCTTCACCTTTACCTCCGAACGTCTTGAAAGTGGCGAGACCCAGCTGTATTGGCAGATTGCCGACGGTTATTACCTGTACCAACAACGCATGAAATTCGACGGCCTCGCCGAAAAACCGACGCTGCCCCAGGGCGAAGCCCATAGCGATGAGTTCTTCGGCGAGCAGCAAGTGTATCGCCAGGGCCTGGAAGTGAAGATTCCGGCAGGGGTCACCGGCCAGGTCAAGCTGGGCTGGCAGGGCTGCGCCGATGCGGGCCTGTGCTACCCACCGCAGTCGATCACCGTGGACCTGGGCGGCAACCCGGCAGTCGCCGCTACCGCCCAAGCCCAGGACCAGAGCCTGGCCAGCGGCCTGCAACAACGCAGCCTGGGTTGGAGCTTGTTGGTGTTCTTCGGCCTTGGCCTGTTGTTGGCGTTTGCCCCCTGCTCGTTGCCGATGCTGCCGATCCTGGCCGGTCTGGTGGTGGGCAGTGGGGCCAGCCCGCGTCGCGGCTTCGCCCTGGCCAGCAGCTACGTGGTGTGCATGGCGCTGGTGTATGCCGCGCTGGGTGTATTGGCCGCGTTGCTCGGCAGCAACCTCGCCGCGCTGTTGCAAACCCCCTGGATCCTCGGCAGTTTCGCCGCGTTGTTTGTGATCCTGGCCCTGCCGATGTTCGGCTTCTTCGAACTGCAACTGCCGGCGTTCCTGCGTGACCGCCTGGACAACGTCAGCCGTCAGCAAAGCGGCGGCAGCCTGATGGGCGCGGGCGTACTCGGCGCGCTGTCCGGCCTGCTGGTCGGCCCCTGCATGACCGCGCCACTGGCGGGCGTGCTGCTGTATATCGCGCAAAGCGGCAATGCACTGCATGGGGGCTTGATTCTGTTCTACATGGGCATCGGCATGGGTATTCCGCTGTTGCTGCTGGTGACCGTGGGCAATCGCTTCGTGCCCAAACCCGGCACCTGGATGAACGTGCTCAAGGGTATCTTCGGCTTCCTGTTCCTCGGCACCGCTGTGTGGATGATTCGCCCGGTGGTCGGCGAAAACCTGTGGATCGGTTTATGGGGCGCACTCGCGCTGGTGATGGCCTACAGCGGCTGGACCCTGGCCCGCGAGTACGGCCTGGCCGCCAAAGTGTTCGGCGCCGGCTCCCTGGTGCTGGGCCTGTGGGGCGCCGTGCTGGTGGTGGGCGCCGCGGGGGGCAGCGATGACCTGTGGCAACCGCTGAAGGTCTACAGCGGCTCGCGGGCCGCCGCCGCTCCCACCGCCCACGACGCCTTCATGACCCTCAACGACCCGGCCGTGCTACAACGCCAACTCGACAGCGCCAAGGCCCAAGGCCAGTGGGTGCTGGTCGACTATTACGCCGACTGGTGCGTGGCATGCAAGATCATGGAAAAACAGGTGTTCGGCAAACCTGAAGTACTCGATGCCCTGAAGGACGTACGCCTGCTGCGCCTGGACGTCACCGCTGACAACGCCGCCAGCCGCGAGCTGCTCGGCCGCTACAAAGTCCCCGGCCCACCGAGCTTTGTGTGGATCGGCCCGGACGGTGAAGAACGCCGCGCCCACCGCATCACCGGCGAAGTGGATGCCGCCACTTTCCTGCAACGTTGGACGCAAACCCGGGACGCCCTCTGATGCTGACCCTGACCATCGGCACCTTCGCCATCGCCCTGAATCACATCCTGCTGATCAGTGCGCTGATTATCGCCACCCTGGTGGGCTGGCGCGTGGCCAAGCGTGGTGGTGAAAACCCGGAATCGGTGCTGTTCAGCCTGTTCCTGCTGGGCATGCTGGTCGCCCGCGTCAGTTTTGTGCTGATGTACTGGAGCGACTACAGCTACGACTGGCTGCAGATGGTCGACCTGCGCGACGGCGGTTTTCTCGCCTGGCCCGGCGTGATCGCACTGGTCCTGGGCGCACTGGCCTACGGTTGGCGGCGCCCGGCGCTGCGCAAGCCGCTGAGCGCCGGCGTAATCACCGGCCTGGTGTTCTGGGGCATGACCAGTGTGTCCCTGAACCTGTATGACAAAGGCTCGCAACTGCCGGACATCACCTTGCGCAATGCCAATGGCGACGTGGTGCAACTGGCCGACTACAAGGGTGGCCCGCTGGTGATCAACCTGTGGGCCACTTGGTGCCCGCCATGCCGCCGCGAAATGCCGGTACTCGAACGCGCCCAGCACCAACGCCCCGACGTGACCTTCCTGTTCGTCAACCAGGCCGAAAGCATGCAAAGCGTCAGCACCTTCCTCGCCACCCAAGGCCTGACCCTCGACAACGTGCTGTTCGACGCCAGCGGCCGCCTCGGCCAGGCCGTGGGCTCGATGGCCTTGCCCACCACCTTGTTCTACCGCGCCGATGGACGCCTGATCAACAGCCACCTGGGCGAACTGTCCCAGGCCAGCCTGGCCCGTGCCATGGAACCCTTCGACACCGCTCCCGCCGCCACAAGGAAACCGACATGCCCCGCCTCCGCCACCTGCTGACCCTGCTGCCGCTGACGCTTGCCGCCACCCTGGCCCAGGCCGACGACTGGCCGGCACCGATCAAACAGATCGAGGCCAAAGGCGCCAGGATCCTCGGCACATTCGACGCCCCCAGCGGCCTCACCGGCTACGCCGCCCAATACCAGAACCGGGGCATGGCCCTGTACCTGACCGCCGACGGCAAAAGCGTGATCGCCGGCAACCTGTACGACGCCCAGGGCAATGACCTCAGCAGCGCACCGCTGGAAAAACTGGTGTACGCACCGATGGCCAAGGAAGTCTGGGCCAAGATGGAAAAAAGCAGCTGGATCCAGGACGGCGACGTTAAAGCCCCACGCATCGTCTACTTGTTCAGCGACCCCAACTGCCCTTACTGCAATATGTTCTGGGAACAAGCCCGTCCTTGGGTAAAAGCCGGCAAGGTGCAATTGCGCCACATCATGGTCGGCATCATCCGCGAAGACAGCCCAGGCAAATCCGCCGCGCTGTTCGCGGCCAAAGACCCGCAGAAAGCCCTGGAAGAACACGAAGCCGCCGGCAAGGGCAGCAAGTTGCAGGCGTTGGCCAAGATCCCGGCGGATATCGAGGCCAAGCTCGATGCCAATATGAAGTTGATGGATGAACTGGAATTGTCGGCGACGCCGGCGATTTTCTATCTGGATGACAAGGGTGGCTTGCAGCAACAGCAGGGGGCGCCTTCGCCGGATAAGTTGGTGAAGATCCTGGGCGCCAAATAGATCATCAAGAAAAAGACCTCCAACCACTGGAGGCCTATCCTTGACCCCTTCAGCCAGGCCTAAACGATCTCTTCTACGACAATCCACGTCACGTCAAAGTCGTTACCCGGCGCGATGCCCATCCGAAGGTTATCAACACTGAGCCGCATCGGCGTCGATGTGGCCGTGAAGACGCCCTGGAGCAACTGCCAGGCCACGCCGGGCTCTGTGACCGGGACGACTTCACGTCCTGCTGCAACCAGCACCAGACGCGGTTTCAAACCGACGTTGCTATTGTCACGGACCCAGGCGCTGAACCTGTAGGTACGTCCCGACTCCAGCTCGGTGTATACCTTGTACAGCTTCTCCCTCTGGGTGACGGGATTTGACGTGTTGGTGTATCCCCAGTCAAACATGTGATAGCCGGGCTGACCGTCTGGCATCGTACCCGACTTAACCTGCATGTCTCTTTCGTCAGTGGCGCCCGCTCCTCTCTTCCAGCCATTCAAACCACCCTCAGGACCTTGGGGATTGAAGTCCGTCACATCCCTGAACGCCTTACGAAACGCCAAGTGCAAAAGTGGAAACTCGACCGCGTTCCCGGCATGGCCGCCGACCTTTGTGGTGCACTTGAATACGACGTCCAACGGCGTCCTGTTGCGCAGTTTGTTCAACTCATCGCGTTTGAGCACGCGTGACAACCCATTGGCCAGATCACTCGCGTTGATCGGCTGGTTGACCATCACATGAATGGTGTAGGAAGTGCCATCGTCCTTGGTGCCCCGGCACTCAAGCCACCCCACCTGCCCTAACAGGATGAACCACCATTTTTGCACGGTGATGCTGGCATCGCCTGCAAAGGTACGCAGATCCAAAATACCGCCCTGGGTCGCTTGCGGCGTTGCCTGTGGCACCCCAGGCGTGGGCAAACGCACCGGCAGACTGATGTGCAACCCCAGGTCCTCGGAGGTCGCAAGTTTGCACGCACTCGTTACCGTGTAGTTGATCGTGACCGTTTCACCGGCAGCCTCAATCACCGCCTCACGCGGGATGCTGAAGTCCACATGGCCCAGCGCATGATTACCTGGCTGGGAGGCCAGGGGCAGGCAGGTGCCGTCTGTCCGTTTCCAGCACACGCGGATTTGCTGGTGATCACTGATGCTCGGATATTTCACCCGCACCGTCACGCCCTCTCTGCCGTTGTAAATCGTCAGTTGGTTACCCACGGCTTCGCGCACGGTCGGTGCGACCAGGACCAGGTCTTCCTGCACGATCGTGAAGGTCCTCGACGGGAACTCGATGGCCGTCGCACGCTCGCACCGCCTGTTAAAGCTCGCCGCGAAATGCAGGGTAAACTCACTGCAGTCCGCCAGCTTCTGCAGTTGCGCTCTGGAGATGGGTGTCTCAACGCCATCGGGGAACCACTCTGGCTTAAGTGGCTCATCCTCCAGCACATCAAACCGATAAGCAGCGCCGCCCTCAAGCGTGCCGCTGACCCACATCCAGCAGCACTCTGCCGCCTCCAAGTAGTCAAAGTAAGGCACCACGCCAGTGGCGTTACCGCGGAAGTTATTGAGGTCCAAGGTATCGCCCGTTGCCTCTGCGATCTCCGGCACGGTCAGCAAAGGCTCAAGGACCTTGATGACACGTTCGGGGGAGTGCTGCGGATCGTTCCCGTTGAACCTCACGGTGTAGGTCAACGTTAACGTCTGGTTGAACAGCGCAGCGATAATCCACGGCGCGACCTCGAATGCCAGCGAGGTTTCGCCCTTTTTCACGTCCTTGCAGCCAAGCGGCTGCGTCTCCAGCCCCGGGCCGGATGCGTAGGCGCAAACGTGGTCTCCCGGTGCTATCCAGTCGTAGGTAACGTCCGCATGCCCACCGGAAGCACTGTTGACCGGGTTGAGCACCCAGTGACCTGGCGTGCACTCCGTTGATTCACGCAAATGCGGCGGCGGTAAATCCAACCCAGGGTCAACGCGCAACAACGTGGTAGTGCGCAGGTGGAAATCCTGGGCGTTGGTGGGCAATGGGTTTTCCAGATGCGGATCTCCCGGATCCGGCGGCACGGGCTCCGTGCCGTCCCAGATCACCCCAAAGTGGATCGTCAGGGCCGAGTAGTCCTGGCGCTGAGACATCCAGCGGCGCGACAGTTCAAGTTCAAACACATGCCCGGCATGCGCTTCGGCCTCCGTCACCATATGGTCATAGACTACCCAGATAAAGGGGTAAGGCGCCTGATGCTGATCGCCGGCCACGGTAACAAACAAGCGCTGCCCGGGCTGGATCATCGGCCAGGCGTCGATCGTGATCGTCTCATCGCCCTCGAAATCACTCATCCACAGCCACCACGTGCTCCACTCATACTCAGCGTGTACAAACTCCGGCCTTGACCCCGCGAGATGTACCTCCCTGATGTGCTGAACCTCCAGCTCCAACACCAAGGAGGTCTCCTCCTTCCCTTCTACCCGCGCGGTGTACCACATCAGTACCGTATGCCCGATCATCAAACTGAGGGACGGCGCGGCAATCGGTACTACATCCTCATCGTCATCAACCAAGACGGGATCGAATGCAGGTTCGACCTGGCCCTTGATAGCCATGAAAAATCTGCGGTCAGTCGCACCCTTAGGCAGGGTCAGCGTGGCCCACGTCCCATCAATCGCATCGATGGGATACAGCACACTGTTATTCGCCGCGAACGCGATAATCGGAAAAGGCAATTGCGCTTTAGGCTTTTTTGGCAGGCGGGGGGGCGGTTTGACGGATGGAGTGGATGAAGTTTGCTTAGGAATGGTTTTTTTAGCCACGATAAGACTCCTGTCCAACGTTAGATAACGATCGAAGCGGGCCTGAGCGGCCGGGAACTCCGGTTATCTAACGCAGGGAACAGGAACCTTGCCTACTGTCAGAATTGACAGTTCTGACGGAACGCCAGTCTTTTACTCACCAGCGCCCCTGACGAACATCGCACTGCGCCCCCGGTTCAAACTCGATAACACATTCTGAAGTTGTCAATAAACGAGTAGTCCCTCACCAGAATCGTCATCCAAGCAATAGCCGTCCCCGGTTCCGTTACATGCTCAACCCAGAACCCCCCTCGCCAATCGTCATCGTAATCAAGCTTGGTAATCACACCACCTGCCTGATTATAAAAAGTGACCGTCGCGGGAGCCTGTTTCCACGACCACGCGAACCTGATGGACTCCAGGGCGTGAGGGAAGTCAATACGATGTAATTGCGGCGGATCTTGGTCGCCCTCGTTTTCACACATGACAAAATGTTTGCCCGAATAGAACGGGTCATTGCCATACGTGACAATGCCTGCCACACCCGATCCGGACTGAAAGGTTATTTTCATCAGCGGGGTCTGCACACTGTTGCCCGCGCCAAAACGCTCCAACGGCAGTGATTCGAAATCTTCTGTCTTACATTCAAGTGGTTTTCTGATAATCACGCGCAGCGTCGGGAAAACAATCGAATCCGCTTCAAGTTCACTGTCATAGAGTGCAGTGACACAGGTGACTATCAGAGGTGTGTCATGTCTTAACGCGTCCAGCTCATGTCGACTCATCCACTCCACAAGCCCGTTCTTGGCCTGTTCATCCGTCAGCCTTGTGCCTTTCAATACGTAGAAGGTGTGAGCATTCCCATCCTTTCTAATGCCCGAACACTTTAGCCATACTCGCTGGCCCGCCAGGGCAAACCACCATTTTTCCACGGTGATGGACGCATCGCCTGAAAAGGTGGCCAGATCCAGAATGCCACCTTGCACGACCGGTGGCGTGGCCTGTGGGACAACCGGCGTGGGCAGACGCACAGGCTTGCTGATCTTCACATTCAACGGCAGTGATGTCTGCACCTTGCACGCCGTGGTCACGGTGTAGGTGATCGCCACCGTTTTGCCCATGCTCTCGATAACCGCTTCCCGCGCTAGTGAGAAAATGACTGCACCCACAGCACTGCCGGGCTTGGAGGTCAACGGCCAGCAGGTACCCTCCGGTCTCTCCCAACACAGGCTGATACTGTGCTTGGGGTGTTTACCGGTGTAGCTCACTTCGACATGGACGCCTTCGCGCCCATTCCAGGCAGTCAAATCGGTGCCGACCGCTTCCGTCACTTTGGGCGCCGCCAGCACCAGAGGTTCCTGCTCGATGTTGAATGCCTGCGCAGGAAACTCATGGGCGTCCGCCAGGGCGGTGGCTTCACAGAAGCTCGCCGCGAAGTGCAGTTTGAATTCACTGCAATCGGCCAACTGTAGCAATACTTCCCTTGGGATCCGCGCATCCACGCCATGCACCTTCCAGTCCTCGGTGACAGGTGCGTCAGACAAAATGTCGAACCGGTAAGCGCTGCCGTTTTCACGTTCGCCCGTGATCCACATCCAACAAAGATTCGAACACTCGGAATAGTCCCAGACAGGCACAAAAGCCGTCGCGTCCATTGCGAATGTACTGAGATCAAGGATATCGCCCGTTGCCTGTTCGATCCCAGAGAGGGGAAATCGGGGCAGCAACACGTTAATCACTCGTTCAGGGGATTGCTGTGGGCCATTACTGTGGGGGAACTGAACGGTGTAGGTCAGTGCCATCGGCGTGTTAAAAAAGCAGGCAATGACACAGGGCGATAACTCGGTGGTTGCCAGTTCCCCGTCGTGTTTAATTGTCACGCAGCCAAGCGGCTTGTTCCCATAATCCAACCCGCTCACATAAAAACAGAGTTGGTCGTCTGCATAAGTCTCCAAGTCAGGAATATATACATTCCCACCCCGCGTGGTGAGTTCCGGGTTGAGGTACCACTCATCGTTGAAAAGCACGGATTGCCGCAGATGGGGAGGCGGCGGGTTTTCAAGGCGAGGATCCTCAATCAATCTACTGGAAGGACGAGGAAGGCCTTCAAGAGCGTTCTCTGGGAGACGCGTCTCAAGGGTAGGAACGACTTCAGCCGGAGGCAGTGGGGGGCGACCATCGCAGATCCAGCCCCAATGAATAGTCAGCGATCCCCATGGCCGCCGACGCCCCATCCAACCGCGTGGCAGAGAAAACCTGAACACATGACCCGGCACCGCCTCCTCCGGAGTGACAACGCGAGAAGCAGCCACGATGTTGAAAGCGAAAGGCGTCTTGTCCTGATCACCCGCCACGTTTATGAATAGTTGATCGCCTGCTTTAACGAGAGGGTGGGCAAACGCGAGGATCGTTTCGTTCCCCGTAAATTTGTGCATATCCAACGTGGGCGTACTGTTAACGAGTTCGGAATGGACAAACTTGGGTACATAACCTTCAAGATCTTTTTCATCATAAAACCGAACGCCCACCTCGGCGACCCGGGACTCTGCGACCTGCCCGCCCACCCTCCCTTTATAGGAGAAAAAGAGTGTGTGCCCCATGCCAGATGTTATGTAACTCAGAGGAAAGAAGATGCGCCGGGCGCCGCTGGTTCCACTTTTATCCACAATGTCCTCAAATACCGCTTCGCCCCCATGCTTAAACCTAACTGATACGGTGACGGTAATATCCGAATCGTCCATGTTCGAATCCGTGGTCAGATACGGCCCCTCTTTCACATCCAGCGGATAGAGCGTTCCTCCCTCGCCTTTGTAGATGACCGGAGCGCCAACCTCGACTGCCTTAGGGGTTCGTGCATTGTCTGTATTTGAAGAAGTATTAGACGTAGGTTTTTTTTGCGGCATGGTGAGAACTCCATGTTCCATAGGCTATTAACCTTGACCTGCCTCAGGCCAAGGATTTTCTCCTAGTGAGCGCTTTTGCTACGCCTTCGCCTACTGTCAGAATTGACAGTTATGACTAAAAACCCTGACTTCTCCGACCAACGGCCGCCTCAAAACCCCTCCAACTCCGCCATCAAATCACTCAACCGATCCACCTTCTCGGCACTGATCTCGTTCCCCGCCAACCCCTCGATATACTCAGCCAACTCCGCCACCGTGCTGCACTCGAACATCGCCCGCAGCGGCACATCCCGTTGCAGGGTTTTCTGCACCCGCGAAGCAATCTGCGTGGCCAGCAACGAATGCCCGCCCAGTTCGAAGAAGTTGTCCTGCACCCCTACCCTGTCGACTTTCAGCACCTCGGCCCAGATAGCGGCCAGGGTGGTTTCCAGTTCGTTGCGCGGTGCGAGGTAGTCCTGGCTGTGCAACTGGCCGATCTCCAGCGCCGGCAGGGCCTTGCGGTCGAGTTTGCCGTTGGCGTTGAGCGGCAGGCGGTCGAGCCATAGCCAGTGCAGCGGCACCATGTATTCCGGCAGTTCGGCACGCAGGCGTTGCTTGATGCGGTCCAGGCGCTCGCCTGGGTTCAGCGCTGCATCCGCGGCCACCAAATAGCCGACCAGATGCTTGCCGTTGACGCCTTCCTGCACGCCCACCGCCGCATCGCGCACTTCCGATTGTTCGTGCAGGCGCGCTTCGATTTCACCCAGTTCGATGCGGTAGCCGCGAATCTTCACCTGGTGGTCAACGCGACCAACATACTCCAGCACACCGTCACTGCGGCGGCGCGCCAGGTCACCGGTGCGGTAGAGGCGTTCGCCGGGGGCACCGAACGGGTTGGGCACAAACACCGGCGCGGTGCGCAGCGGGTCGCTGACGTAACCGCGACCGACGCCGGTCCCGGCGACACACAACTCGCCGACAGCACCTTGCGGCACCAGCTCCAATGCACCGTCGAGCAGGTACAAACGGTTGTTGTCGGTCGGCGTGCCAATCGGCAGGTAAGTGCCACGGGTCGAGGCCAGGTCGACGCGGTAAAACGCCACATCGTCCGAGCATTCCGCCGGGCCATACGCGTTCACCAAACCTATCCGCGGGTAGCGCAGCAGCCATTGGTGCGCCAGTTCCGGCGGCATGGCTTCACCGGTCGGCAGCATCCAGCGCAGGCCGTCCAGGCTGATACGGTCCTGGGCCAACATACCCTGGATCAGCGACGGTACGCTTTCCAGCACGGTGATGCCCTGGCCCTGCACATGTTCGAGCAGGCCCTGTGGATCGTGGGCGAGGGTGTTCGGCACAATATCCACCCGTGCGCCGAACAGCGGCGCGGCGAGGAATTGCCACACGGAAATATCGAAGCTCTGCGAAGCGGTTTGCGCAATCACATCCGCGTCGCTCAAGGCCAGGTAAGGCACCTTGCTCAACTGGTTATTGAGCATGCCGCGCTGTTCCACCATCACACCCTTGGGCAGGCCGGTGGAGCCCGAGGTATAGATCACATAGGCGAGGTTGTCCGGGCCGCTGTAGAGGCCGGGGTTTTCGCCACGCGCCGGTATTTCTTCCCACACCAGCAGCTGGCAGTCGAAACCGTCCAGCAACTCGATGGCCTGCTCGCGGCACGCCTCGGTGCACACCAGCAACGGCGTGCGGCTCAAGTCGATGATGCTGCGCAAACGCTGGCTCGGCAGGCCCGGGTCGAGCGGCAGGTAGCCGGCACCGGCCTTGAAGCTGCCGATGATCATGCCCAGCAGGTCGAGGTTGCGTTCGGCGAGCAGCGCCACCGGTTGATCGAGGCCGACACCCGCTGCGATGAGCGCGTGGCCGAGGCCGTTGCTGCGACGGTTCAGTTCGTCATAGGTCCATTGCTGATCGAGGCAACTGGCGGCGATGCGCTGCGGATGCGCGGCCACCTGCTCTTCGAACAACTCGATGTAGCTGCGCTCCAGCGGATAGTCGTGTTCGCTCTGGTTACAACCGTCCACCAGGAACTCGCGCTCCTGCTCGCCAATCAGCGGCAGGTCGGCCATGTCGCCGTGGAAGCCCTGCACCAGCGCCAGCAGCAGGCGCTTGAACTCGCCGAGCATGCCTTGCACGGTGGTTTCGTCGAAGTAGCGTTGGTCGTAGGACAGGTGCAAACCGAGGTCATCGCCCGGATAACACACGGCGGTCAGCGGGAAGTTGGTGTGGGTGCGGCCGGAGTCCGAGGTGGCATTCAGGCTGTGTGCGCGGTCCAGCACCGAGACTTCCACCGGGGCATTTTCGAACACGAACAGGCTGTCGAACAGCGGCTGGCCCTTGGGCAGTTCGCTGTGTTCCTGGATCGTCACCAGCGGCAGGTATTCGTACTCGCGCAGTTGCATATTGCTGTCGAGCAGGCTGTTCAACCACTGGCGCACGCTGCAAGGCTGGTCGTCCTCGGGCAGTTTTACCCGCAGCGCGATGCTGTTGATGAACAGGCCGACGGTGCGTTGCATTTCGGGCATCTCCACCGGGCGCCCGGCCACGGTGACGCCGAACAGCACGTCGCGATCACCGCTCAGGCGCCGCAGCACCAGCGCCCACGCCGCCTGGGCGAAAGTGTTGACGGTCAGCTGATGGGCCTGGGCCAGTTCGCGCAGTTGGGCTCCATCGCAGGCATCGAGACGGGTGTAGCAATCGCCCACCACCATGCCGCCGCTGTGACCCGCGTGCTCACGCAGGAACGGCCGGTCGCTCGGGATCGGCGTGGTGCGCTCGAACCCTTGCAGGTTCTGCTGCCACCACTGGCGAGCCTCGTTGAGGTTCTGGCGTTGCAGCCAGGCGATGTAGTCGCGATAACGCGGCGGTGTGGCCAGTTGCGCTTCGCGGCCTTCACCGAGGGCCATGTAGATCTCAAAGAAGTCATTCATCAGCAACGAACGGCACCAGGCATCGATGAGGATGTGGTGGTTGCTCATCATGAACCAGTAGCGTTCGGCGCCAACACGGATCAGGCGCAGGTGGAACGGTGCCTGGTTGAGCAGATCAAAACCGGCTTCGCGCTCTTGCTTGAGCAGCGCTTGCAGGCGCGGTTCCTGTTCGCTTTCCGGGTCAGCACTCCAGTCCAGATACTCGATCGGCGTGCTGCCCGGTTTGTGGATCACTTGCAGCATGTCTTCGCCGACGTTCCAGCAGAACGAGGCACGCAGGGCGTCGTGACGGGCGATCACCGCCTGCCAGGCCTGGGCGAAACGCTCGGGGTCCAGGGCGCTGTTGATGCGGTAGCGGTCCTGCATGTAGTAGAGGCCGGTGCCCGGCTCCAGCAGGGTATGCAGCAGCAAGCCTTCCTGCATCGGGGTCAGCGGGTAGACATCTTCGATAACAGTGGCCGGTACCGGCAAGCTGTCGAGTTGCACCTGGCTCAGGTGGGCCAGCGGGAAGTCGGACGGCGTAAGGCCACCGGCATCGTCCTGCAGGCAGTGCTGGGTCAGGCTGTGCAGTTCGGCCAGGTACGCCTCGGCCAATTCGCGCACGGTAGCGTGATCGAAGCGTTCACGGCTGAAGGTCGAGCGCAGCACCAACTCGCCGCCG
This sequence comes from Pseudomonas marginalis, assembly GCF_001645105.1. Lineage (GTDB taxonomy): Bacteria > Pseudomonadota > Gammaproteobacteria > Pseudomonadales > Pseudomonadaceae > Aquipseudomonas > Aquipseudomonas petroselini. The sequence continues at coordinate 305,435 of NZ_LKEG01000026.1, read as the reverse complement.
TAGACCTGGCTGTCGACGCTCAACTCGTTAGGCAGCGGCGCGTCCGGGTCATGGGCCAGGCCTGCGGATTCATCCAAGGGGTGGAACAACGCATCGGCGCCGAAGCTCTGGTCGAACTGGCCGAGGTAGTTGAAGGTGATCTGCGCGCTCGGCAAGACGGCCATGCTCTGTTGGTACAGATCATCGGCCAGGTAGCGCAGCACGCCGTAGCCCAAGCCTTTATGCGGTACAGAGCGCAGTTGTTCCTTGATTGCCTTGATCGAGTCGCCCTGAGCAGCGTGCGGAGTGAGGCGCAGCGGGTAGGCGCTGGTGAACCAGCCGACGCTGCGGGTCAAGTCGATGTCATCGAACAGGCTTTCGCGGCCGTGGCCTTCCAACTGGATCAGCGCCGACGCGTGGCCGCTCCAGCGGCACAGCACACGGGCCAAGGCCGTCAGCAGCAGATCGTTGACCTGGGTGCGGTAGGCGCTCGGAGCCTGTTGCAATAACTGACGCGTATGCTCGGCATCCAGGCGCACGCTGACGGTGTCGGCATCGCGGTTGCGCAGCGAACCCTGCGGGCGGGCCACCGGCAACGCCACATCAGGGCCCGCCAACTGCGCTTGCCAGACGCTCAATTCTTCACGCAGGGATTCACTGCCGGCGTAGGCCTGCAAACGCGCGGCCCACTCACGCAGGGCACTGGTCTTGGCCGGCAGGCTGACGGACTGGCCGTCGCTCAACTGGCGGTAAACCGTTTGCAAATCTTCCAGCAAGACCCGCCACGACACGCCGTCCACCACCAGGTGATGGATCGCGATCAGCAGGCGTTGCTGCCCCTCGGGCCCGTCCACCAGCAAGGCGCGCAGCAGCGGGCCGTGTTGCAGGTCGAGGCTGCGTTGGGTATCAGTGAACAGCGCGGTGCATTGCGCCATATCGCGCACTTGCGCCTGCATCAGTACGCCGCCTTGCGGCACGGCCAGGTGCTCGGCGTGCCAGTGCGCGTCACGCTGGGAGAAGCTCAGGCGCAAGGCGTCGTGGTGTTCCAGCACCGCCAGCAAGGCTTGCTCCAGGCGATGCGGCACCAGCAGTTGCAACGGCTTGAGGACCAGCGCCTGGTTCCAGTGCTGGCGCTGTGGGATCTCAGTGTCGAAGAACCAGTGCTGGATCGGCGTCAGCCCGGAGGTGCCGGTCAACACACCCTGCTCGGCCGTGACCTGCTCGGAGCGCGTGGCGACCGCCGCCAGGGTTTGCACGGTCTGGTGCTGGAACAGGTCGCGGGGGCTGAAGTGAATCCCGGCCTGCCGCGCACGGCTGACCACCTGGATCGACAGGATCGAGTCGCCGCCCAGCTCAAAGAAGTTATCGTCGAGACCGACTTGCTGCACATTCAACACAGCGCACCAGATGGCGGCCAACGTGCTTTCAAGTTCGTTGCGCGGGGCCACGTATTGTTGGCGGTTGGCTTCCGGGTCCGGCTGCGGCAAGGCGCGACGGTCGAGTTTGCCGTTGGCGGTCAGCGGCATGCTGTCGAGCACAATCAGGTGCGCGGGCACCATGTAGTCCGGCAGTTGCGCCTTGAGGTGAGCCTTGAGCGCATCGCGTAATGCGCCGTGCTCGGCATCGCTGACCAGGTACGCCACCAGCTGTTTGCCACTCGGCGCATCCAGCGCCAGCACCACGGCTTCGCGCACGGCCGCATGTTCCAGCAGGCTGGTTTCGATCTCGCCCAGTTCAATACGGAAACCGCGAATCTTCACCTGATGGTCGATACGCCCCAGGTACTCCACCAGGCCATCGCCGCGTTGGCGCACCAGGTCGCCGGTGCGGTACAGGCGCCCGCCATTGCGGGCAAACGGATCGGCGACAAACCGCTCGGCGGTCATGCCCGGACGCTGGTGATAACCCTGGGCGAGACCCGCCCCACCGACGTACAACTCGCCGGTCGCGCCTTGCGGTACCAACGCCAGGTCGGCGTCGAGAATATAGGCCACGCGGTCACCGATAATGCTGCCGATCGGCACGCTCGCAGCGCCCTCCTCCAACTGCTCGGGCGCGAGGCTGGCCAGCGGCATCACCACCGTTTCCGTCGGGCCGTAGGCGTTGAAAAACACCTGCGGCTGGAACGCGGCGCGGATGCGCTGCAGGTGTTCGCCAGTGAGCGCTTCGCCACCGGTGATGCACATGCGCACCGGCAAGGTCTGCTGCTGGGTCGCCAGCCATTGCGCCAACTGGCTGCCATAGCTCGGCGTGAAGCCTAGGATGTTGATGCGATGGGTGCGGATCAGCGCGCAGATTTCTTCTGCATCCCACTGGCCCTGAGCCCGCAACACCACCTGGGCGCCGCTGAGCAGCGGCACCAGCAAGCGTTCGGTCGCGGCGTCGAAGTTGATCGAATAGAAGTGCAATTCGCAGTCATCAGGGCGCATGCCAAAGCGCTCGATCACCGCCGCGCAATGCATGGCGATTTCACCGTGGGACACCACCACGCCTTTCGGCTTGCCGGTGGAGCCGGAGGTGTAGATCAAGTACGCCTGGTGCTGCGGCAGGCTGATAAAGGACGGCTCATCGGCCGGGTAGTTGGCGAGCACCGGCAGGTCATCTTCCAGGCACCAGCACGCCACGCTCGCGGGCAATTCGCCGAGGGCTTCGAACATCGCCGCATCGCTGAGCAGCAGGCCGACGCCACTGTCTTCGATCATGTAGTGCAGACGGTCCAGCGGGTATTCCGGGTCCAGCGGCACATAGGCGCCGCCGGCCTTGAGGATCGCCAGCAGGCCGATCACCATTTCCAGCGAGCGCGGCAGCGCCAGGCCCACGCGCACCTGCGGTCCGACGCCACGCTCGCGCAGCATCCAGGCCAGGCGGTTGGCGCGGGCGTCGAGTTCGCGGTAGCTCAGGGTTTCACCGGCAAAGGTCAGCGCCGGCGCATCGCCACGGGCTGCCGCTTGCTGGCTGAACAGTTGATGAATGCACTGGTCGAGACGGTGCTCGCCCGCCTCGATGCCCAGGCTGTCCTGCAACGCGCGTTGCTCGGCGGCGGTCAGCAACGGCAGTTCGCTGAGGCGTTGCTGCGGGTTGGTGATCAAGGCTTCCAACAGGTTGCGCCAATGTTCGGCCATGCGCGCAATGCGCGGCTCGTCGAACAGGTCAGTGCTGTAGGTCAGGCAGCAGCCCAGACGATGATCGAGGTCGGTGACCTCCAGGTTGAGGTCGAACTTGGTCGCGCGCGCATCGTTGGCCAGGTACTCGACGGTCATGCCGGCCAGTTGGCGGCTCTGCTGGAACTCCCAGCGCTGCACATTGCACATCACTTGGAACAGCGGGTTGTACGCCGCACTGCGCGGCGGCTGCAGGGCTTCCACCAGGTGATCGAACGGCAGGTCCTGGTGGGACTGGCCTTCGATGACGGTGTGGCGCACCTGTTCGAACAACTCAGCGACGTTCATCTGCCCACTGAGCTGGCAACGCAGCACCTGGGTATTGAGGAAAGCGCCGATCAGCCCTTCGCTTTCCGGACGAATACGGTTGGCCACGGGAGCACCGATGCGCAGGTCGGTCTGGCCGCTGTAGCGGTAGAGCAACACGGCCAGGGTGGCGGTCATGGTCATGAACAGGGTCAGGCCACGTTCGGCGTTGAAGGCCCGCACGCGCGCCGCCAGGTCATCGCTCAGGTCGAAGCGGTACAGCTCGCCCCGATGGCTTTGTACCGGCGGACGTGGGCGGTCGCCGGGCAGTTCCAGCAACGGATGTTCCGTACCCAGCTGCCGGGTCCAATAGTCCAACTGACGCTGACGCTCACCCGCTTCCATCCACTGGCGTTGCCACACGCTGTAATCGAGGTACTGCACCGGCAGCGGCGCCAGCGGTGACAGGCGCTCGTCGATAAAGGCTTCATACAACGCACTGAGTTCACGGGCAAAGATGTCCATGGCCCAGCCTTCGGTGACGATGTGGTGCAGGGTCAGCACCAGGTAGTGTTCGCGCTCGGCGGCCTTGACCAGGCAGGCTCGCAGCAACGGCCCGGTTTCCAGGTTGAACGGCGTATGCGCCTCGTGATCCGCCAATTGCTGCAACCGTGACTGGCGTTCGGCTTCGTCCAGCGCGGAGAAGTCCTGCCAGTCCATGCGCAGGCCGGTCTGGGCCGAGACCTTCTGACAGGCCACGCCGTCGACACTCGGGAACGTGGTGCGCAGGGTTTCGTGACGCATGATCAAGGCCTGCAGCGCCGCCTCGAAACGCCCCACATCCAGCACGCCACGCAGGCGCGCCATGCCGCCGACGTTGTAGGCCGGACTGTCCGGCTCCATCTGCCACAGAAACCACATGCGCTGCTGGGAATAGGACAGCGGCACCGGTTGGCTGCGGTCGACCTTGGCGATGGCGGTCTGTTGGTTGCGTTGGCCCGACGCCTGGATCAGGCCGACCTGCTCGGCAAAAGCGCCCAACTCGCTGGCTTCGAACAACGTCCGTAACGGCAGTTCGACGTCACACGCCTGGCGGGTGCGGGAGATGATTTGCGTGGCCAGCAACGAGTGGCCGCCAAGGGCGAAGAAGTCATCGCGCAGGCCGATGCTGGGCAAGCCGAGGACTACGCGCCAGATGGCGGCGATCTGCTGTTGCAGCGGGGTCTCGGGCTCGACATGTTCACGCACGTGCCACACCGGCTCCGGCAGCGCGCGACGGTCCAGCTTGCCGCTGGGGCTCAGGGGCATGGCGTCCAGGCGCATCAATAGCGCGGGCACCATGTACTCCGGCAGCTCGGCGGCCAGGGCGCTCTTGACGTGGTGTTCGTCCAGCTCGGCAGGGGCGGTGTAGTAGCCGATCAGCTGTGCATCACGCACCAGCACCACGGCTTGGGCGATGCCCTCCAGGGCGAGCATGCGCGCTTCGATTTCTTCCGGCTCCACACGGAAACCACGCAGCTTGACCTGCTGGTCGAGGCGCCCAAGGTACTCGATCACACCCTCGGCGTTGAAACGGGCACGGTCACCGGTGCGGTACAGGCGCGCGCCCGCCTCACCATAGGGGTCGGCAACGAAGCGTTCAGCCGTCAACCCGGCGCGGCCGAGGTAACCCCGGGCCAGGCCAATGCCGCCGATGCACAATTCACCCGGCACACCCAGTGGCACGGGGTTGAGTTGCTCGTCCAGCACGCGGCAGATCACATTGCCCAGCGGACGCCCAATCGGCGAGCGCTCGCCGTCTTCCGCGCGGCAGTGCCAGTGGGTCACGTTGATCGCGGTTTCGGTCGGACCATAACGGTTGTGCAATTGCACCGCCGGCAACTGCGCCAGGACGCGGTTGCGCAGTTCGGCGGGCAAGGTTTCGCCGCCGGAGAACAGGCGGCGCAGGCTGGTGCATTCGGCCACCCGCGGTTCGTCGATAAACAACTGCAACAGCGGCGGCACAAAGTGCAGCGTGGTCACGCCGTGTGCCTGCACCAACTGCGCAATGCGATGCGGGTCGCGATGTTCACCAGGGCCGGCGAGTACCAGGCGGCACCCGGTGATCAGCGGCCAGAAGCATTCCCACACCGACACGTCGAAACTGATCGGCGCCTTTTGCAGCAGCACATCGGTGTCGTTGAGTGGATAGGTGGCCTGCATCCACTGCAAGCGCTCGGCCAATGCCGCATGCGTGTTGCCCACGCCTTTGGGCTGGCCGGTGGAGCCGGAGGTGTAGATCACGTAGGCGAGGTTATCGCCGTGCAGGTGCAAGCCGGGTGGCTGGGTGGGCCAGCTGTCGAGGTGCAGGCTGTCCATCGCAATCACGCACACGCCGTCGGCGCTCGGCACCTGATCCAGCAATGCGGTCTGGGTCAGCAGCAGGTGGACGCCACTGTCCTTGAGCATGTAGGCCAGGCGCTCGGCGGGGTAATCCGGGTCCAGCGGCACGTAGGCGCCACCGGCCTTGATGATCGCCAGCAGGCCGATCAGCAGGTGCGGCGAGCGCTCGGCGGCGATGGCCACGCACACGTCCGGGCCGACACCTTTGTCGCGCAGGTAGTGGGCCAGGCGATTGGCCTGGGTGTGCAGTTGGGCGAAGGTCAGGCTGCCGCCGTCCCAGACCAGCGCGGTGTTGTCCGAGGTCTGCTGGTTGAGCCGTTCGGGCAGCCACTGCTGGGCCGGCGCGCAGGGGGCTGCGCTCCACGCTTGCTGTTCGTCGTGCTGCATCAGCGTGAGGTCGCCGATGGTTTGCTGCGGTTGGTCACACACGGCGTGCAGCAGGTTGATGTAGTGCTCGGCCAGGCGCTGGAGGGTCGCGCGTTCAAACAACTCGTCGGCGTAGTCGAACGACAGGCTCAAGCGCCCATTGCGGTCCTCTTCGGTGTGCAGTTGCAGGTCGAACTTGGCTTCGCGGCTGTGCCATGGCAATTCGTCGGCGAGCATGCCCGGCAAGCGGCGCAACGCGCTCAAATCACGCTGCTGGTGGTTGAACATGACTTGGAACAGGCCCTGTTCGCGAGCTTGCGGGAAAGCTTCCAGCAGCTGTTCGAAGGGCAGGTCCTGATGGGCCTGGGCGCCCAATACCGTCTGGCGTGTCGCGGCCAACAGCTCGCTGAACGGCAGGCGCCCGTCCAGCTCGGCCCGCATGACGTGCGTGTTGATGAAGAAGCCGACCAGGCCTTGGGTTTCCTGGCGCGGACGGTTGGCGTTGGGCACGCCGATGCGGATATCGCGCTGGCCACTGTAGCGGTAGAGCAGGCTCTGGAAGGCTGCCAGCAACAGCATGAACGGCGTGGATTCGTGGGCCTGGGCGGTCTGGCGAATCGCTTCGCTGAGGCTCACACCAAGACGCACCGTGTGGCGTGAAGCTGTGTGACGGTGGTGTGCCGAACGCGGGTGGTCGGTGGCCAGGCTCAGGGTGGGATGCTCTTCACCCAACTGCGCTTTCCAGTACGCCAATTGGCGCTGGCCTTCGCCTTCGGCCAGCCATTGGCGCTGCCAGCTGCCATAGTCGGCGTATTGCAGGGCCAGCGGTGGCAGCTCCAGGGTTTGGCCCTGGGCGGCGGCGGCGTAGAGGCGCGAGAATTCGTCGATGAGGATGTTGAGCGACCAGCCGTCGGCGATGATGTGGTGCAGCGTCACCAACAGTTGGTGATCCTCATCGTCCAGGCGCACCAGGGTTACCCACAGCAGCGGGCCCTTTTCCAGGTCGAACTGGGTGCGGGCTTCGTCTTCACGGATCTGCTGTGCACGGGCTTCGCGTTCGTCAGTGGGCAGGTCGCTGAGGTCGATGACTTGCAGCTCGAAATCCGCCTTGGCCTCGACACGCTGGAAGGCCTGGCCGTCTCTTTCGTAGAAGCGGGTGCGCAGGGCTTCGTGGCGCTGGATCAATTGCTGGAAGCTTGCGCGCACGGCGTCTTCATCCAGCTCGCCGCGCAGGCGCAGGGCACCGGGGACGGTGTAGGCGCTGCTGTACGGGTCCAGTTGCCAGGTGATCCACAGGCGGTTCTGCGCCAGGGATTGAGGCAGTTCATCCTGGCGCGACAGGGGGTGGATCACGCCCTGAGCCACGCCGCCGTCGTGTTGCAACTGCGCGACATTCGCGGCAAAGCCTTGCAGGGTCGGCGCCTCGAACAGCACGCGCAGGTTCAGCTCCAGGCCGAGGGCTTCACGCAGGCGGGCGACCACCTGGGTGGCGGTGATGGAATTGCCGCCGAGCAGGAAGAAGTGATCGTCGGCGGCCACTGTTGCCACCTGCAATTGCTCGCACCAGATCGCGGCGATCTGTTGTTGCAGTTCGGATTGCAGCGCGCTGTCGCTCGCCTGTGCCGGCAGATCGGGGAACTGTGCATAGCGGTCGAGGCTGCCATCGGTGTGGCGAAGCGCACACGCCGCACGTTGCACCTTGCCGCTGGACGTCTTCGGCAATGCGCCGGGGTTGAGCAGCACCACTACGCTTGGCGCCTCTTGGTACGCCTCGGCGACCGCTTGGCGGATCGCCTTGATCAACGCTTCGGGCGGCAGGATTTTCTGCACGCTGCGGCTGATTTCAGCAGCAATACCAATGCCTTCCAGGCCTTGGTCATTCACCGCAAAAGCGGCAACGCGGCCTTTGCGCACCTCTTCGACTTCGCGCTCGATGGTCTGCTCGATGTCCTGCGGGTACAGGTTGTGGCCGCGCACGATCAGCAGGTCTTTGAGGCGACCAGTGATGTACACCTCGCCGTCACGGATAAAACCCAGGTCGCCGGTGCGCAGCCAGGTACGGCCGGCATGCTGGACGAAGGTCTTGGCGGTGGCTTCGGGGTTGCGCCAGTAGCCGCGGGCGATGCTTGGGCCGCTGGCCCAGAGTTCGCCGACGTGGTTGTCGGGGAGTTCGGTGAGGGTGTGCGGGTCGGCAATCAGGACCGCATGCTCGGGCTGGTGGGTGCCACAGCTCATGATTGCACTGCCCTGCCCCGGTTCGGCGCGATTGGCGGCCAGGGCTTGCTCGTCGACCCGCAGCGCGGGGATACCATGGCCCCGCGTGCCGCCGGCGACAAACAGGGTCGCCTCGGCCAGGCCGTAGGAGGCGAAGAAATTGTTCGGGGTAAAACCGCAGGTGGCGAACTTCTCGGCGAAGCGTTCCAGGGTGTCGAGGCGGATCGGTTCGGAACCGGAATAGGCCACGCGCCACTGGCTCAGGTCCAGGCGTTCCAATGCCGAGTCGCTGACCCGCTCGCTGCACAGGCGATAGGCGAAATCCGGGCCACCGCTGATGGTGCCACCGTATTCGCTGATCGCTTCGAGCCAGCGCAACGGCCGGCCGAGGAAGTAGGCCGGCGACATCAACACGCACGGCACGCCACTGAAAATCGGTTGCAGCAGGCCGCCGATCAGGCCCATGTCGTGGTACAGCGGCAGCCAGCTGACGATCACGTCATCCGGGTTGAGGTCGATGCCGAAACCGCGACGGATCAACACTTCGTTGGCCACCAGGTTGCCGTGGCTGACTTGCACGCCTTTGGGCAGCGCGGTGGAACCGGAGGTGTATTGCAGGAAGGCGATGTCGTCCGGCTGCAGGTCGGGAGCGATCCAGTTGTCGGCACTCTCAAGGCTATCGACGCTCAATACTGGCGGCGCGTTTTCAATCTGCGCCAGGCCGTCGGCGAGGCTGGCGATGGTCAGCAACAGGCGCGGTTCGGCATCGCTGATGATCGACAGCAAGCGTTCCTGATGGTGGCGACGGGTGGATTCCGGCGGATAGGCCGGCACCGCAATGACCCCGGCGTACAGGCAACCAAAGAACGCCGCGACGTAATCCGGGCCGCTGGGGAACAACAGCACCGCACGGTCGCCCAGGTCCGCATTGGCTTGCAGGGCCGCGGCGATGGTGCGGGCGCGCTGGTCCAGGTCGCGGTAACTGAGTACAACGCTGTGCTCGGCGGATTCGGCGAGGAAGCGCAGGGCGACCTGGTCCGGAGTCTGCGCGGCGCGACGTTGAAGGGAGTGGACCAGCGTTTGGGGAAGTTCGAAGGCGTCCATCATGGGGTTCCTGCCTGAAAGCGGCTTACGGGAAATTCGGGGAATAGGTAGCGTCTAGCCAGCGGCCAGTTGCCGCGCCGCGCCAGTGCGCCAGCGGGCCAGGTGTTCGTCGGCGTAGCGCCGCAGGCAGCGCAGCACGGCACTTTCGTGCTGCATGAGGAAGAAGTGGTGACCGTCGAACATGTCCAGGGAAAAGCCACTGGCGGCGTCGAGTTGCCAGTCGAGCAACTGGTCGGCGCGCACGCTGTCCTGTTTGCCGCCGAACACGTGGATCGGCATCTCCAGCGGTGCGCGCTCGCCGTAGGTGAAGCTGCCGCACAGCAGGAAATCGGCGCGCAGGATCGGCAGCATCAACTGCATCAACTCGGGGTTGGCCAGGGCTTCTTCGGCGGTGCCCTGCAGTTCGCGCAGCCGGGCGATGAGTTGTTCGTCAGTCTTTTCGACGGCGTATTCGCTGACGTCACGACGCGCCGGCCCGGCCGTACCGGACGCAAACAGCGCCAGCGGCGCGGGCACACCGCGAGCGCTCAAGGCGTGCGCCAGTTCAAAGGCGAGCAGGCCGCCGAGGCTGTGGCCGAACAACGCGTAGGGACCGTTCAAGTCGCGGCTGATTTCCTCGGCGAGCTGCGCGGCCAAGGCCTTGATATCGCGCTGCAGCGGCTCGTCCATGCGCATGCCGCGGCCGGGCAATTCCAGCGGACACACCTGCAACCACTCAGGCAGGGCACGGCGCCAACGCGCATAGACCATGGCGCTGGCGCCCGAATAGGGGAGGCAGAACAGGCGCAGTCGAGTCGGCGTACTCATCGCGTCACGCCTCCAAACTGAAACACGCTGTATGCACGATAAAAACCCATTTCGTCCTCCTGCGGGTGCGGATCCTTGGCCGTTTGCTAACGGACCTGTCACCCAGAAGAACGGACGGCACCGGCAAATAATTAGTCGCAGGGCAGCGCGAGACGTGGTTCACACCGAACAAGAAAGCATAAGATTAGTTCGCCTTCTCATTTGACAATCATTATCATTAAGCATAATTTGTTGCCCGATGTGTAGGAGGCCTCAGCAAGGACGCCCTCCCCTAACCTCTTTTGCGACAAGGTGATTTCCATGACGGAACAAGTATCCACAGGCAGGTGCGACTCACCGCTTCTCCAGGCATTCGTCGATAATCGGCTGATTCTGGTGAAGATCGCGGCACGCATTACCGGGTGCCGCTCGCGGGCCGAAGACGTAGTGCAGGATGCCTTCTTCCGACTGCAATCGGCGCCGACGATCACGTCATCGTTCAAGGCTCAATTGAGCTATCTGTTCCAGATCGTGCGCAACCTGGCGATTGATCACTACCGCAAACAGGCCCTGGAGCTCAAATACTCCGGAACGGAAGAGGAAGGCTTGAATGTGGTTATTCACGGCGCTTCACCGGAAACCTCGCACATTAATTTCAATACCCTGGAAAACATCGCCGACGCGCTGACCGAACTGCCCCAGCGCACCCGCTACGCGTTCGAGATGTACCGCCTGCACGGCGTGCCGCAAAAGGACATCGCCAAGGAGCTGGGCGTCTCGCCGACCCTGGTGAACTTCATGATCCGTGATGCGCTGGTGCACTGTCGCAAGGTATCGGGCAGCCATAGCGATACGTTTGCGCGCAGGGTTTGATCCCCAGCAGATGAAATGTGCGCCTTATGTGGGAGCTGGCTTGCCTGCGATGCAGGCACCTCGGTTTTTCAGTTGCACCGAGTTGATGCTATCGCAGGCAAGCCAGCTCCCACACAAGCTCGCGCCACACTTTTGATCGGTGTTGTACCTGTCAGGGCACCGCCATCACATCAATGCGATACGGCTCGAAAATCTTCAACATCTCGCCATCGTCACGCAAGTGCTTGAGCAACGCGGCAAACGCCTCCCCCGTGATCGGCGCTTTCGGGCGCAGCAATGCGTAGTGGTGATACACCTGGTCGATGCGTTCCGACACCAGGAACTGCCCGGCCATCTCCGCGTTGCGCACCATAAAGTCACTCAGGTACGAACGGGTCACCAAGGCGATGTCGGCACGCCCGCGCGCGACCATCAGCAGGTTGCTGTCATGGGAGTAGGTCAACGAGGCATTGAAGTGCTCGGCCATGTACTTGGGGTCGGGGTTGAAGTGGGCGAAGGCGTAGTGATAACCGCTGAACACCGCCAGGCGTTTGCCGTTGAGGTCAGCGAAATAGCCTTGGTCGCGACCGGACGCACGCTGGGCGACAAAGATTTCCGCGTCTTCCAGGCCCATGTCGACGGTGGTGTGGGGAATCTTCTGCCAGCCCCAGTCAGGGTTTTCGAAGATAGCCATATCAACCCGGCCCTGCTCGAAATCGCGAAAGCGTCGCGGAATGGAGGTGGGCACCAAGACAAATTGGTAGTCGGTTTGCGAGGCGTTCAGGGCCTCGACCAGTTGCGGCAGCAAACCGGTGTCGGCGCCCTGCTCGGGGCGAACGGTGTAGGGAGGGAAATGTGCCGCGCCGATGCGCACTAATTGCGCAGCCGAAGCCGGCATCCACCACGCGGTGCCCAGTGCCCAAAAGGTAAGTCCTGCAGCCAGCCGCCATGGCGAAAACATCAAGGCACACACCGTTCAAAAACACTAATGCCGATAAGCTAGGCGTTTTTGTCTGGCGAGACAACTTTCCATCGGCAAATTAATAGCTTGCGTCTCAATCGGCTTTCAGAACCATCAACAGGGCTTCTTCGGCCAGTTGCTCAAGCGTCAGGCTGCCCTCTGCGCGAAACCAGGTGGTGGTCCAGGACAAGGCGCCGGTGAGGAACCGCCGGGCGATAAACACATCGCCGCGGATATAGCCGGCGTCCTTGGCCTCGCCCAATACTTGCAGCCAGAGCGCCTCATACACATCGCGCAGGGCCAGCACCTGGGCCTGGCCTTCGGCCGAGAGCGAGCGCCACTCGTACACCAGCACTGCCATGGCCTCGCCGCTGCCGCCCATGATCGACTGCAATTCGCAACGGATCAGCGCCAGCACCCGCTCGCGCACGTTGGTCGCCTCTTCCAGCGAAGCGCGCATCATCGCGGTGTTGTAGTGGATGGTTTCTTCCATCACCGCGCGCAGGATCTCGTCCTTGCTCTTGAAGTGATGAAAGATGCTCCCGGACTGAATGCCCACCGCACTGGCCAGGTCGCGCACGGTGGTGCGCTCGAAGCCCTTGTTGCGAAACAGGTGGGCCGCGGTTTGCAGCAGCTTGCCACGGGCACTGTCGGGGTCGGTCAACTGGCCGCCATCGACCATGGTGCGCATCACCCGCAGGGCTTTTTGCTCATCCATGCCTCTCTCCTCTACTTCCACGGACGTCTTGGGCGGCAATTTAGGCCGTGGCAGCCACCCAAGCAAGCGCTTGGCTAAAACTTGTGCGCGGAGTTTACAAACCAAGCGCTTGCTTGGTAGTCTCGCTACCAGCCATTCGAGGAAGGTTTTCTCATGAGCAAGACGGTTCGTATCGGCTGCGCCAGCGCCTTCTGGGGCGACACCTGCACCGCCGCCGCCCAATTGGTACAGGGCGGCGCACTGGATTACCTGGTCTTCGACTACCTGGCGGAAGTCACGATGTCGATTCTCGCCGGGGCGCGCATGAAAGATCCCCAGGCGGGCTATGCCACAGACTTCGTCGACGTGCTTACGCCCTTGCTGGCGGAAATCCAGCGCCAAGGCATTCGCGTGATCAGCAACGCCGGCGGCATCCACCCCCAAGCCTGCGCCGCGGCCTTGCAAGCAGCCTGCGACAAGGCAGGCGTTGCACTGAAAATCGCCGTGCTGCTGGGCGATGACCTGCAGCCCCAACTCAAGCAATTGCCCGGCATCACCGACATGTTCAACGGCACGCCGCTGCCGCCGATGTGCGTGTCCGCCAACGCCTACTTGGGCGCACCGGGCATTACCCAGGCGCTGCAGCTGGGGGCGGATATCGTCATCACCGGCCGGGTGGTGGACAGCGCGGTGGTCAGCGCGGCGCTGGTGCATGAATTCAACTGGTCATGGCAGGACTACGACCGCCTCGCCCAGGCCGCACTGGCCGGGCATATCATCGAATGTGGCGCGCAGTGCACCGGTGGCAACTTCACCGATTGGCGCGACGTGCCGGACTACGAGCACATCGGTTTCCCCATCGTCGAGGTCAGCGCCGACGGCCAGTTCACCGTCAACAAGGTCGACGGCACCGGCGGGTTGATCAGCGAACTCAGCGTGGCCGAACAGTTGCTGTATGAAATCGGCGACCCCCGCGCGTACCTGCTGCCGGATGTGATCTGCGACTTCAGCCAGGTCAAGTTGCAGCAGCAAGGCAAACACTGCGTACGCCTGCACGGCGCCAAGGGCTCGCCGCCGACCGAGCAGTACAAAGTCAGCGCCACGTACCCGGACGGTTTCCGTTGCACCGCCAGTTGCCTGATCGCCGGCATCGATGCGGTGGCCAAGGCCGAACGGGTCAGCCAGGCGATCATCAACAAGACCTCGGAGCTCTTCAGCCAACGCGGCTGGGCGCCTTACACCGAAGTGAACATCGAACTGCTCGGCAGCGAAGCCACCTACGGCGCCCACGCGATGCGCCAGGACTGCCGCGAAGTGGTGGCGAAACTGGCGGTGCGTCACCCGAGCAAACAGGCATTGGTGCTGTTCGCCCGCGAGATTGCCCAGGCCGCCACCGGCATGGCCCCGGGCCTGACCGGCATCGTCGGCGGGCGACCGACGGTGTATCCGTTGATCCGACTGTTTTCTTTCCTGATCGATAAGGCGTCCTGTGACGTGCTGATCGACTTCCAGGGCGAACGCCACGCCTGCGCATTGCCGATGGCCGATGCGCCCACCCTGCCCGACGCGCCGATAGCCCCACCCAAGCCCCAAGGGCGCGCCGACGCCAGCGTGCCGCTGGTGAAACTGGCCGTGGCGCGTTCAGGCGACAAGGGTAACCACAGCAACATCGGCGTGATCGCGCGCGATCCCGACTACCTGCCGTGGATCGCCGAGGCGCTGACCCCGGAAGTCATCGTCGATTGGATGGGCCACGTGCTGGACCCCGTGCACGGCCGCGTCGAGCGCTGGTATTTGCCCGGCAGCCACAGCCTCAATTTCCTGCTGGAAAACGCCTTGGGCGGTGGCGGCATCGCCAGCCTGCGCATCGACCCGCAAGGCAAAGCCTTCGCCCAGCAACTGCTGGACATCCCCATTGCCGTGCCGCAACACATCGCCGATTTTCTCAACTGACAGGAGCGTTGCCGTGGCCTTCGACTCAATCTTCAAAGCCGACCTGTTCCAGGGGCAAACCGTGATGGTCACCGGCGGAGGCAGTGGCATCGGCCGTTGCACTGCGCATGAATTGGCGGCGCTGGGTGCACAGGTGATTCTGGTGGGACGCAAGCCGGAAAAGCTGCAAGCGGTCGCGGCGGAAATCGCTGAAGACGGTGGCATCGCCCATTGGCAGGCCTGCGACATTCGTGATGAAGAAGCAGTGAAGGCACTGGTTGGCCAAGTCCTGAATGACCACGGTCAACTCCATGGTTTGGTGAATAACGCCGGCGGCCAGTACCCCTCGCCACTGGCTTCAATCAACCAGAAAGGCTTCGAAACCGTACTGCGCACCAACCTCGTCGGCGGTTTCCTGGTGGCACGGGAAGTGTTCAACCAATCCATGAGCAAGCACGGCGGCGCCATCGTCAACATGCTCGCCGACATGTGGGGCGGTATGCCCGGCATGGGTCACTCGGGTGCGGCGCGCGCCGGCATGGACAACTTCACCAAGACCGCCGCCTTCGAATGGGGGTATGCCGGCGTGCGGGTCAACGCCGTGGCGCCGGGCTGGATAGCCTCCAGCGGCATGGACACCTACGAAGGCGCGTTCAAGGCAGTGATCCCGACCTTGCGCGAACACGTGCCGCTCAAGCGTATCGGCACGGAGTCGGAAGTCAGCGCGGCCATCGTGTTCCTGCTCAGCCCCGCCGCCGCCTTTATCAGCGGCAGCACCCTGCGCATCGACGGTGCCGCCAGCCTGGGCAGCCGCGCCTGGCCGTTGCACAAGGCGCAGGCGCCGAGTGAGCCCTTCAATGGCTTCCACCGCGCCTACCTGCCGGATGTGCTCAAGGCGGAGCAATAAACCATGCCGGTGATTGAATCCTTGATCGACGCCCACAGCGCCCAGTTCGCGCAAAACCGCGAGGCCATGCTGGCGGCCATCGCCCAGCTGCACCAACTGGAACACAACCTGCTCGCCAAGGCCCAGGAAGCCAAGCCCAAGTTCGACAAGCGCGGCCAACTGCTGCCCCGTGAGCGCCTCAACCTGCTGCTGGACCCCGGCGCGCCGTTCCTGGAACTGGCCAGCCTGGCCGGCTACAAGCTGCACGACGACAAGGACGGCAGCGCCGCCGGCGGTGGGTTGATCGCCGGCATCGGCTACGTCAGCGGCGTGCGCATGCTGGTGGTGGCCAATAACAGCGCGATCAAGGGTGGGACTATTTCCCCTTCCGGCTTGAAAAAATCCCTGCGCCTGCAACAGATCGCCATGGAGAACAAACTGCCGGTGGTGACCCTCGCCGAAAGCGGCGGTGCCAACCTCAACTACGCCGCCGAGATTTTCGTCGAGGGTGCGCGCAGCTTCGCCAACCAGGCGCGCCTGTCGGCCCTGGGCTTGCCGCAAATCACCGTGGTGCATGGCTCGGCCACGGCGGGCGGCGCCTATCAGCCGGGGCTGTCGGATTACGTGGTGGTGGTGCGCGGCCGCGCCAAGCTGTTCCTCGCGGGCCCGCCGCTGCTCAAAGCCGCGACCGGCGAAGTGGCCACCGACGAAGAACTGGGTGGCGCCGAAATGCACGCCCAAACCGCCGGCACCGCCGAATACCTGGCAGAAAATGACGCCGACGGCGTGCGCATCGCCCGTGAGATTGTCAGCCTGCTGCCCTGGAATGATCGCCTGCCGCCGGCGCCCCGACGCGCTTACGCCGAGCCGCTGTACCCCATCGAAGAGCTGCTGGGCCTGATCCCGGATGACCCGAAAAAACCCTACGACGTGCGTGAAATCCTCGCACGCCTGGCCGACGGCTCGCACTTCCTCGAATTCAAGGGCGAGTTCGACGCCCACACCGTGTGCGGCCACCTGCATATCCAGGGGCGTGCCGTCGGGGTGATCGGCAACAACGGCCCCATCACGCCCAAGGGTGCGAGCAAGGCCGCGCAGTTTATCCAACTGTGCGACCAGAGCCGCACGCCGCTGCTGTTCCTGCACAACACCACCGGTTTCATGGTGGGCACCGAGTCGGAGCAACAAGGGGTGATCAAGCACGGCGCGAAGATGATCCAGGCGGTGGCCAATGCACGAGTGCCTAAACTCACGATTGTGGTCGGCGGCTCCTACGGCGCCGGCAATTATGCGATGTGCGGCCGTGGCCTGGACCCACGCTTCATCTTCGCCTGGCCCAACAGCCGCACGGCGGTGATGGGCGGCGCCCAGGCGGGCAAGGTGCTGCGTATCGTCACCGAGGCCAAGCAGTTGAAGGACGGCCTGGTGCCAGATCCCAAGGTGCTGGACATGCTGGAACAGGTCACCGCGCAGAAGCTCGACGGCCAGTCCACTGCGCTGTATGGCAGCGCGAATCTGTGGGACGACGGGCTGATTGATCCACGGGATACGCGGACGTTGCTGGGCTTTGTGCTGGATATCTGCCACGAGGCCGAGGTGCGTGAGTTGCAAGCCAATACCTTCGGTGTAGCGCGTCTCTAAATTTCGCCCGAGACGCTCCGCGTCGCGATAAGGAGAACAATAAAAAATGATCTTTACCCAGGAACACCAGGAACTGCGCCGCACCGTCCGCGCCTTCGTCGATCGCGAGATCAACCCCCACGTCGACGAATGGGAAAAGGCCGGGCGCTTTCCCATCCACGACATTTTCCGCAAGGCCGGCGACCTCGGGCTGCTGGGCATCTCCAAGCCGGAAAAATTCGGCGGCATGGGCCTGGACTACAGCTATTCCATCGTCGCCGCCGAGGAATTCGGCACCGTTCACTGCGGCGGCATTCCCATGTCCATCGGCGTGCAGACCGACATGTGCACCCCCGCCCTCGCCCGCTTCGGCTCCGATGAGTTGCGGGATGAATTCCTGCGTCCGGCCATCAGCGGCGAGCAGGTCGGCTGCATCGGTGTCTCGGAAGCCGGCGCCGGTTCCGACGTGGCCGGGCTGAAAACCCATGCGCGCAAGGACGGCGACGACTATGTGATCAACGGCAGCAAAATGTGGATCACCAACTCACCCAGCGCCGACTTCATCTGCCTGCTGGCCAACACCTCCGACGACAAGCCGCACATCAACAAATCGCTGATCATGGTGCCGATGAACACCCCCGGCATCAGCGTCAGTCCGCCCCTGGAAAAACTCGGCATGCACAGCTCCGAGACCGCCCAGGTGTTCTTCGACGGCGTGCGCGTGCCGCAGCGCAACCGCATCGGTCACGAGGGCGCGGGGTTCATGATGCAAATGCTGCAGTTCCAGGAAGAACGCCTGTTCGGCGCGGCCAACATGATCAAGGGCCTGGAGCATTGCATCGACAGCACCATCGAATACTGCAAGGAGCGCCAGACCTTCGGCAAGGCGCTGATCGACAACCAGGTCATCCACTTTCGCCTGGCCGAACTCTCCACCGAAATCGAATGCCTGCGCGCGCTGGTCTACCAGGCCACCGAGCAATACATCAAAGGCCAGGACGTGACTCGCCTGGCCTCCATGGCCAAGCTCAAGGCCGGGCGCCTGGGCCGAGAAGTCAGCGACAGCTGCCTGCAATACTGGGGCGGCATGGGCTTCATGTGGGACAACCCCGTTGCCCGCGCCTATCGCGATGTGCGCCTGGTCTCGATCGGCGGCGGCGCCGACGAAATCATGCTGGGCATCCTCTGCAAACTGATGGGCACCTTGCCTGGGAAAAAGCCATGAACACCCTATTGCTCGAACCCCATAAAGGCGTGCTGCACATCACCCTCAACCGCCCGGAAAACCGCAATGCGATGAGCCTGGAGATGGTCAACGAACTGCGCACGGTGCTGGCGCAATTGGACAGCCAGGTCCGCGCACTGGTGATCAGCGGGGCCGGCGGGCACTTCTGCGCCGGCGCCGATGTGAAGGACCTGGTCACTGCGGGCAATCAACTCCAGGCGCTGAACCGCGCGTTCGGCACCTTGCTGCAGGAAGTCGAAGCGGTACCGCAAGTCGTGATCGTGGTGCTGCAAGGCGCGGTGCTGGGCGGCGGCTTTGGGCTGGCGTGCGTGAGTGATATCGCCATCGCCGATCACCAGGCGCAATTCGGCCTGCCGGAAACCAGCCTGGGCTTACTGCCGGCGCAAATCGCGCCGTTTGTGGTCAAGCGTATCGGCCTGACCCAAGCTCGCCGCTTGGCGCTGACCGCGGCGCGCTTTGACGGCCTGGAAGCCGAGCGACTGGGCGTCGTGCACTTTACCGAACGCGACCCGCAGGCATTGGCGGAACGGCTGGATGAAGTGTTGGGACAGGTGCTGCGCTGCGCACCGGGCGCGAATGGACGGACCAAATCCCTATTGCTGGCCAGTGTGGATGAACCGCTTGAGGCCGTGCTGGACCGTGGGGCGCAGTGGTTTGCCGAAGCGGTAAGGAGTGAGGAAGGGATTGAGGGGACGCAGGCGTTTGTGCAGAAAAGAAAGCCTCGGTGGTGCAAATGACGCCATCGGGGGCAAGCCCCCTCCCACATTTGTACTGAGTACGCCACAACCACACCGGTCGGCTCTAAGGCCGCGGCGCTTTGCTTTTGATCTGGGAGCGCCCCGTCAAACACGCTGGCCGAACGCAGGCTTGAATCTGCGGCCGTTACCGCAGAAATGGATGTGTACTCGAGGACCGCAACAATGCCGCAGCTCACGAAAATCCTGATCGCCAACCGCGGCGAAATCGCCTGCCGCATCCAACGCACCGCTCAAGCCCTGGGCTACCGCACCGTCGCCGTCTACAGCGAAGCCGACGCCCAGGCCCTGCACGTCCAGATGGCCGACGAAGCCGTCTACATCGGCCCCGCCCCCGTCCAACAGTCCTACCTCAACATCGAAGCCATCCTCAACGCCGCCACACTCACCGGCGCCGACGCCATCCACCCCGGCTACGGCTTCCTCTCCGAAAACCCCGACTTCGCCCGCGCCTGCCAACACGCTAACCTCACCTTCATCGGTCCCAGCGTCGCCGCCATCGAACTGATGGGCAGCAAACGCCTGTCCAAACTCGCCATGCTCGACGCCGGCGTGCCCTGCATCGCCGGCTACCAAGGCAGCGCCCAGGACGACGTCACCCTGCAACAAGAAGCCGAGCGCATCGGCTACCCACTGATGATCAAAGCCAGCGCCGGCGGTGGTGGTCGCGGCATGCGCCTGGTGCACCACGCAAAAGACCTGTTGAACAACCTGCAGACCGCCCGTTCGGAAGCCAAGAACGCCTTCGGCAGCGACGAACTGATCCTCGAACACGCCCTGATCGACCCGCGTCACGTCGAAATCCAGCTGTTCGGCGACAGCCACGGCCACTTGATCTACCTCGGCGAACGCGACTGTTCGATCCAGCGCCGCCATCAGAAAGTCATCGAAGAAGCCCCCTGCCCCATCATGACACCCGAGCTGCGCCTGGCCATGGGCGAAGCCGCCCTGAAGGCCGGACGCGCGGTGAACTACGTCGGCGCCGGCACCGTGGAGTTCCTGCTCGACCGCCACGGCCGGTTCTACTTCCTGGAAATGAACACCCGCCTGCAAGTGGAGCACCCGGTGACCGAGCTGATCACCGGCCTCGACCTGGTGGACTGGCAACTGCAGATCGCCGCCGGCCAACCGCTGCCGCTGACACAGGCGGAGGTCACCCTGAGCGGCCACGCCATGGAAGTGCGCCTGTACGCCGAAGACCCGGCCCAGGGCTTCCTGCCGCAAACCGGCGATGTGCTGCGCTGGGTACCGGCGGCGGGCGTACGCATTGACCACGGTGTCGTAGAAGGCCAACGCATCAGCCCGTTCTATGACCCGATGCTGGGCAAGATCATCGCCCATGGCGCCACCCGCGAAGAGGCGCGCCGCAAGTTGTTGCGGGCGGTGGAAGACACGTTGCTGTTGGGGGTGGCGACCAATCAACGGTTATTGGCCGATCTGCTCAAGCACCCGGAGTTTATCGCGGGTGATTTCAGCACCGGGTTTATCGCACAGCACTTCAGCGAGATCCCGCCCCTGCCCCCATCAGAAGAACACCTTAGTCTGGCCGCCGCGTTGTTTTACGCACACAGCGCGCACCCGCATCCCCCAGCACTGGCAGGCTGGCGCAACACCGCAAACACGCTCTGCACCTACCGCCTGGAGGTCAATGGCGAGATCCACGACGTCAGCGCTGAGCCCCTGCCACTCACTACCGAAGGTGGCTACGCCATAGGGGTGTTCAACGGCATTCGCCGTCGCATGGCCTATCACCTCGACGGTAATCGACTGTGGCTACCCGGCCTGACGGTGACCGACCGCACCCAGCAGGTCGCCAGCCGCCAGGCCGAGGCCAGCAGCGGGACGGTCAAGGCGCCGATGGACGGTGCAATTGTCGATGTGCGGGTCAGCGCCGGTGACAGCGTCACCAAAGGCCAACTGCTGTTGGTGCTCGAAGCGATGAAAATGGAGCACCCACTGACGGCCGGTATCGACGGCGTGATCAAGGGGGTGCAGGTCATTGCGGGTGATCAAGTGCGCAATCGCCAGGTGTTAATCGAGATCGTCTAGCCCTAGGCGGAACTACAGGGCCGGGCTACGCTCTACCCCCAACAGAAAGGGAAGAGTACGGGAACCTGCGCGATGCCTCATTGGCTGATTATTGACCTTGAAGCCACAACGGATGAAGGCGGCTGGCCCGTGACGGAGATGGAAGTCATCGAGATCGGCGCGAGCCTGGTCAACCGCCAGGGCCGCGAACTGGACCACTTCCAGCGCTTTGTGCGGCCGCTGCGGCGGCCATTGCTGACGCCCTTCTGCCGCCAGCTGACCCACATCACCCAGGCGAACATGGACGGCGCGGCGCCGATCACCGAGGTGTGGCCGCTGTTCGAGCGTTGGCTGGGCCAGCACCACGCACGCCTGGAGGGCTGGGCCAGTTGGGGTGACTACGACCGCGCGCAGCTTGAACTGGAGTGGCAACGCCATGGCCTGGCCAGCGCACTCGCCCACACGCCCCATGTGAACCTCAAGCAGCGCTTCGCCAAGGCCCGGCGCCTGGACAAGCCCCTGGGCCTCAATGGCGCCCTGCAACTGGCGGGAATGCAGTTCCATGGCCAGCAACATCGTGCGCTGGAGGACGCCCGCAACACCGCGCGCCTGTTGCCGCTGATTTTGCCGGTCTAGGCAGTTCCCCTGCCCTTGGGCATACTGGCCGACCTTTCCAGACCCTTTTCCGAGGAATCGCCCATGTTTAAAGTCAACGAGTACTTCGACGGCACCGTCAAGTCGATCGCTTTCGGCACTGCAGAAGGTCCGGCGACCATCGGCGTAATGGCCCCCGGCGAATATGAATTCGGCACCGCCCAGCGTGAAATCATGCACGTGGTGTCCGGCGCCCTGACCGTCAAGCTGCCTGACGCCAGCACGTGGGAAACCTTCGCCGCCGGCAGCCAGTTCAACGTGCCGGCCAACAGCAAGTTCCAGCTGAAAGTCGCCGTGGACACCGCCTACCTGTGCGAATACCGCGGCTGAGGGTGACCAGCAGGCAAAAAAATGCCCGTCTCGCAGGAGACGGGCATTTTTTATGGCCACGGCACATTACTCGAGAATCGTCACCGGCATCCCGACTTCCAGGCGACCTACGCCGTCGTTGACCAGGTTCTGGCCGAAAATCGCGCCATCCTCGGTCTTGCGATAGGTTTCCAGCGTGGCGAAGGGTTCGCGGTCGGCGCTGCGTTCGCCGGTCTGCGGGTCGATGGTGGTAAGGATGCAGCGCGAGCACGGCTTGACCGCACGGAACTCCACATCGCCGATGCGCAGGCGCTTCCAGCCGTCTTCAGCGAAGGCTTCGCTGCCTTCGATCACCAGGTTGGGACGAAAACGCAGCATTTCCATGGGGCGACCGATGCGTTGCGAGAGGTCGTCCAGCGAGGCCTGGCCGATCACCAACAACGGATAACCGTCGGCGAAGGCGACCTGGTCATCGTCCTTGCCATAACCGGCCTGGGTGGTGCGGGCACGTTCGAGAGGGATTTGCACCAGCCGTGTCGGCTTGCCGATGAAGTCGCTGACCCACGCGGCAGCCGCGTCGCCCGCATCCGGCACGCGCAAGGTGTCACGCCAGATGGTCACGCCACGCAGTTCGGCCTCGTTGTCGGGCAGGGTCACGTCCAGCGGCGTGTAGCCAGGCGAACTCAGGGTGAGCCCGCCGCTGCTGTTCCACAGCGCCGACAGCTGGCTCATCTTGGCCACGGCCCGTTGCGTGAGGAAACGTCCGCTGGCTTCGTCCACCAGCATCCAGCGTCGATCGCCGTCCACCCCGAGTTTATCCAGGCCGACCTGTTGCAGTATTTCGGCCTTGCCGGACTTCAAGGGGTAACGGTACAACGCGCTGAGACGAAGCATGGGCCTGCATTCCTGAAGGAGTAAAGCCGACACTATAACCGCTCTTGTAGTGAGCGGGCTTGCCCCGCGCTGGGGGGCGCAGCCGCCCCAACCCGATCACCGCCGTTATTACAGACAAACCGTGGTGGCCGAATGTGGGGCGGCTTCGCCCCCCAGCGCGGGGCAAGCCCGCTCACTACAGTCAGGCGGGCACTTCGTCGAGCATCAGACGTTGACGCACTACATCCACCAGCTTGTCGGGCTGGAATTTGGACAGGAAGTTGTCGCAGCCGACCTTCTTCACCATCGAGTCGTTGAAGCTGCCCGACAGCGAGGTGTGCAGCACCACGTAAAGTTTGCGCAGGCGTGGGTCGTTGCGGATCTCGGTGGTGAGGCGGTAACCGTCCATCTCGGGCATTTCGGCGTCGGTGAAAATCATCAACAGTTTGTCGGTCATCACATGGCCGGCGTCGGCCCAAGCCTTGAGCATATTCAACGCTTTGAGACCGTCGCTGGCGATATGCATCTTCACGCCCAGTTGGCCAAGGGTGTCGCGCAGTTGCGAGAGGGCCACGTTGGAGTCATCCACCAGCAGCACTTCACGGCCACGGGCGCGTTCCAGGACCGGGTCCTCGAGTTTTTCACGCGAGACCTTGGCGTTGTAGGGCACGATTTCGGCCAGGACTTTTTCCACGTCGATGATTTCCACCAACTGGTCGTCGACCTTGCTGATGGCGGTGAGGTAATGCTGGCGTCCGGCACTGGTCGGCGGCGGCAGGATGGCTTCCCAGTTCATGTTGACGATGCGGTCCACGCCGCCCACCAGGAACGCCTGCACCGAGCGGTTGTACTCGGTGACGATAATGGTGCTGTTGGGACCCGGCACCAACGGGCGCATGCCGATGGCCTGGGACAGGTCGATCACCGGCAGGGTCTGCCCCCGCAGGTTGACCACGCCGCACACAAACGGATGGCGTTGCGGCATCAACGTCAGCTTGGGCAGTTGCAGGACTTCCTGCACCTTGAACACGTTGATCGCGAACAACTGACGCCCGGCCAGGCGGAACATGAGGATCTCCAGGCGATTCTCACCCACCAGTTGCGTGCGTTGATCTACCGTGTCGAGAATGCCGGCCATTAAAAGCTCCTGATGCGCTAAGGGATTGTGCAGTTCACATACAGTGGGTTATCGGCGGCGAACGCCAGACCTTGACCCCCGTAAAATGCCACGTAAATTCATTGATGTCACACTGACATCATGGTTTACTGCACTGGCCTCTCCAGACAGGGGTGTAGCGACGTTGCGCGACATTCATTTCGACGCAAGGTTCCGCCGCGTAAGGGATTCCCCTACGCACAATCAGGCCCAACCTGATATTCGCAATATCTAATAGCCATTAATGTGACGCCATTCTCAATGCATGAATGGAGTCAGGCTTTTGTTTGCCATCCCAAGCCCTCGGCCCACGGGTCTTTCGGACATTCAGATGTCGGCAATTGAAGGTGTGCAATGGACTCCGCTCATGCTCGCCGCGCACAGCCGTCGCCGTCATTCTAATAAACGTCCTACTGAAATCTCAGAAGCGACCTACAGATTTCAGTCATATTTCAGCGCTAGTTTGAAGCCATTCACCCGGAGCGACATCTCATCACCCGACCTTCTGTTGTGGAGACTTGCATGATGAACGACGGTAACGAGTGGCAACTTGCATTGCCCGAATTCCTTCACGAGGCTGAAAAACTGCTGGCCAAATCGGAAGAGTGCCTGAGCCACCTGCACATGATCCGCAACGACAGCGACGCCATCGACTGCATGAAGGTCAGCCTGATCAAGCTCGCCGAAAAGGCCGACTGCCTGGCCCTTCGGGCGATCAGCGAATTCTCGCGGCATATCCAGTACCTGATCGCCAATGCCGAAAACCCTTTGCATCTGCATGATCAAGCCTTGGACGCGCTGGAACAATGCCTGACATTGCTGGCCTGGCAGCTGGAGTTGATTGATGCAAAGACCGGCAAACTGGGATTGGATGAAACAGAGCAAACGACGCTGATTGCCACTGTAACGCTGC
This sequence comes from Pseudomonas marginalis, assembly GCF_001645105.1. Lineage (GTDB taxonomy): Bacteria > Pseudomonadota > Gammaproteobacteria > Pseudomonadales > Pseudomonadaceae > Aquipseudomonas > Aquipseudomonas petroselini. Next base: position 280,315 of record NZ_LKEG01000026.1, on the reverse strand, counting down.
ATATTCCGCAAAAAGATTTCGGTTCTAAACCGCAACAACGGATACATCACGCGTCTTGATCGAATATCAGGTCGTATTTAAACCTGAAGTTATCTGAAAACGACATAACCCTATTAATACAGTGGGGTTTAATTTCGCAGAAAAAGATATCAATTAGCCATTAACGGTCATAACGATACAATCAAACGCAAATAATATAACTCCCCCACGCCATAAACTCTGGGAATACCGCCCGGAGCATTTGTGCGGTTAAAAACCCCGCCAGGCACGGCACCAGGCGACCAACGGTAATAGTGGTGGTACTATGCCCCACTCGAAGTGACTCAACTTCATCATGCATAAACACGATTCGATAACGCATTCTAAACAGAGCCCTGTCAGCCGCCGTGACCGGACTTCCCGCAGCGAACCCTCATTGGCTCCATCCGCTATGTACGCCAGTCTCAAGACACTCTTCGCATGGTCCGCGTCCCGCAGTAATGCACGCCGTTTGATCCTCGCCCTGTGCCTTGGCTCGCTGCTGCTGAGCCTGTGGGCCTATACCCGCTCCGCGCCGCTTCCATTGCTGGTGATTGTGCTCAACCTGGCCACCCTGGTGGTGGTTGGCCTGCAACAGTGGCGGTCACGCAAGTCGATCAAGTTCCAGCCCCAGGAACTGGCCGACCGCCTGCTGCAAGTGCAGGAGAACGAACGCCACCGCCTCAGCCGCGAATTGCACGACGATATCGGCCAACTGCTCACCGCCGCCAAGCTGCAAAGCGAATGGCTCAAGCGCCGCCTGCCCGACGACCTGCAAAGCCAGTGCACGGTGCTGTGCAACACCCTGAATGAAACCCTGGCCAAGGTGCGCGACGTCTCCGCCATCCTCAATCCTCGCCAGTTAGCCAGCCTGGGCCTGGAAGCCAGCCTGCGTGCGCACCTGCTCAAGACCCTGGAAAACACCCCGATCCACTGGAGCCTGGAATGCCAGCAACGGCTGACCGGTATCCCGGAAGAAACGGCCGTGGCCGCCTTTCGGATCACCCAGGAAGCGGTGACCAACATGCTGCGCCACGCCCAGGCGCGCAATCTGCTGGTTCGCCTGCAACGTCTGCCCGAGGGCCTCTCGCTGTTTATCAGTGATGACGGCCAGGGCTTTTCGCCGGCCATCAACCCAGGCCTGGAAGGCCAACGGGGCATGGCCGGCATGTCCGAGCGGATTGATCAGCTTGGCGGTTCATTATCCGTCAGCAGCCAGCCAGGCAAAGGAACACGGATCGAAGCGCTTTTCCCCTGGGCGCCCCGCGCCCTCGAACGGGCCAGTTCCCCTAAGGTTCTCGAGTGACCTGCAAATTACTCCTGGTAGATGACCATGCACTGATCCGGGCCGGCGTCCGCGCGCTGGTCCAAGACATTCCCGGCTACACGGTGATCGGCGAAGCCAACGATGGCGCGCAATTACTGGAGCAGTTCAGTGCCTTGCTGCCCGATATCGTGCTGCTGGACCTGTCGATGAAGCACACCGGCGGCCTGGATGCCTTGCAGCAACTCAAGCGCGCCTACCCCAAGAGCAAGGTGCTGATCCTGTCGATGCACACCGACCCGGAGCTGATCATGTGCGCGCTGGAGTCCGGGGCCCATGGTTACCTGCTCAAGGACACAACAGCCAACGAGCTGGAACACGCGCTGCTGGCGTTGCGCAACAACGAACGCTACCTGAGCCCGGCGATTGCCCACACGGTGATCAACCAGGCGCTGGTGCGCAGCCAGGGGCCGATTACACCCGCCGGCCACAGCCACAACCTCACGGCGCGGCAGTTGGAGATCCTGCGCTTGATCGTGCGCGGCAAGTCCACCCGGGAGATCGCTCACGGCCTGGGCCTGAGCATCAAGACCGTCGAGGCGCACCGCTCGCAGATCATGAAGCGCCTGCAAATATTCGACGTGGCCGGCCTGGTGCTATTCGCGGTGCGCGAGCAGATCATCAGCCTGGACGACTAACGGCGAACCCACCGGCAAGTGCACCCGCAAGGCCTTGGGCAAGGCCTCGAAGTGCAGGTCATCACCCTCCAGCGGCTCACCATCCAGGTTGATGTACAGGCCCTGTGCAACCTTGATATTCACCCACGGCAGCCGCGCCCGCACGAACATGGTGTCCAGGCCCCAGCCATTGTTCATCAGCTCACGCAACGTACCGACCACTTCCTGGGGCGCCGGCAGGATGCTGACATCCAGCAGGCCGTCGTCGGCCATCGCGCCTGGGCATAGCTCATGCCCACCGCCTGCCTGGCGACCGTTGCCGATCCCAAGGGCGAGCAGTTCGCCTTTCCAGTGGAAATCGGGACCATCCAGCTCGGCATAGGCAGCCTTCAACTCGCTGAAACGCGTCAAGCCGGTGAACAGGTAGGCCGCACCGCCGAGGACTTTTTTCAGGTCTTCGGAAGTGTTGGCGGTGACCTGGCTGCCGAAACCGCCGGTCGCCATGTTGAGGAAGATTTGCCCACCGACCTGGCCGAGGTCGATGGCTTTGGGCGGCACGTCCAGCAGCGCCAGCGCCTGGGCGGGCTCCAGCGGCACGCCGGCGGCCTTGGCGAAATCGTTGGCGGTGCCCAGCGGCATCAGCACCAGGCTGGCGTCGGTCTTGGCCTGGGCCATGGCTTCGGCCACATCGCGCAGGGTGCCGTCGCCGCCACCGGCGATGATGTGGGTGTAGCCGTCAGCCAAGGCTTCGTTGACCAGGCGCTGGGCGTCGCCGCCTTCCCAGGTGACCCGCACCGCCAATTCCCCGCCCTGCTCGCGCCGGGCCTGCACGGCGGCGCGCACGTCCTCGTTGAGGGCTTGCTTGCCGTGGAGGATCAACAGTGCTTTGGGGGTGGTCATTGGGGGAATCTCCTGATTCAAAGGTGCTTGGAGGATGGGACCTTTGGGGAGTGGGTTTGGTTTACTGAGTGCCTATCCATTTTTTTTGGTAATGGTGGGCCTGTCCCCCGGCACCTCGCCTAGGCTCGGGGGCTACCTGATGTATGGAGATCAAACGGTGGGAGGGGGCTTGCCCCCGATGGCGGTGTGTCAGTTGATGCGTCTGTGACTGCCCCACTGCTATCGGGAGCAAGCCCCCTCCCACATTTAACCGAGATCGACAGTCAGAACCCGGCCGGCTACAGGCCACCGTGCTCTTGCTTTTGATCTTGATCCAGGGCGCCCCGTCAAACGCGCTGGCCGGACGCAGGCTTTGGAGCGTGGGTAACCCGGAAGGACACCGGGTTAGCCTTTACCGCAGAAATGGATATGTACCCAGTCAGCTCTTATGAAGCTTACTCATCAACTGCGCCTCAGCCTGGGTCAACCCACACGATTGAGTAAGCTCATCCACCGTAGCCCCCATCCCCACCAACTTCGCCGCCTGTGCAAACGAAAGACTGGAAGGATCCCGCTGCTCAATCTGTGCAAGTTTATCGGGCAACGGCGCAAGAATGGCGCGCAGTTCATGCACCTCATCCCCCACCTTCACCGCACTCTGCTGGTAATGATCAACCCGCTTGACCAACTCCAGAATGCGCCGGTCACGCACCGCATCACGCTCGGCCTGTTGCAGGCCCAACTCACGCTGCTGGCGCACATAACGCAGCAAGAATGCCAACGTCCCGGCCCACAACAGGGCCAGGACAATTACCACGGCCTCAAAGAACAATCAGATGCTCTCCAGTTCCGACCATTCTTCTTCGCTCATCATCTTGTCCAGCTCAACCAGAATCAGCAGTTCGTTGTTCTTGTTGCACACGCCCTGGATGAATTTGGCGGATTCTTCGTTACCGACGTTCGGCGCGGTTTCCACTTCCGATTGGCGCAGGTAAACCACTTCGGCCACGCTGTCGACCATGATACCGACCACTTGCTTGTCGGCTTCAATGATCACGATGCGCGTGTTGTCGCTGACTTCAACGGTATCCAGGCCGAAACGCTGACGCGTGTCGATGACCGTGACCACGTTGCCGCGCAGGTTGATGATGCCCAGCACGTAGCTTGGCGCACCCGGTACCGGAGCGATCTCGGTGTAGCGCAGCACTTCCTGCACGCGCATCACGTTAATGCCGTAGGTTTCGTTGTCCAGTTTGAAGGTAACCCATTGCAGGATCGGATCATCTAAACCTTGTGCGGACGCTGACTTATTCATACCCCTGACCCCTCAAATGCCGATGTATACGGCGTGTGTGCATCGCTGACCGCACTCGCATGCGGACCTTATTGTTCAATCAACTGCGTTTGTTCTGTGGCATCGCCTTGACCGCGCCACTGGCAATCAACTCGGCCAGTTCGGCGACGTCGAGCAACGCGCACATGTGTTCGATCACGGTACCCGCCAGCCAAGGCCGTTGGCCCCGGTGGCTGCGCCATTTGATTTCGTTCGGGTCCAGGCGCAACGAGCGGCTGACTTGATGCACCGCCAGCCCCCACTCATAGCCTTGCACCGAAATCACATACTGCAAGCCCTGGCGAAAATCATCGCGGTAGCGGTCGGGCATGACCCAACGCGCGGTGTCCAGCACCTTAAGGTTGCCGGCCTGGCTGGGCAGGATGCCGAGGAACCACTCCGGTTGCCCGAACAGCGGCGTCAGCTCCTGGCCTTCCAGGGAATAGATCGAGCCCAGGCAGACCAGCGGCACCGCCAGGGTCAGCCCGGCGACGTCGAACAGCAAGCACTCGAAAGGCTCGGCGGCCCACGCCGGGCGGCCATCACCGGTGACCGGTGGCGGTGTGATGCTCGGCGGCAGGTGCACTTCGACCACCGGCTCGACCACCACGGGTGCAACCACCACAGGCGCAGCCACGACAGGCGCCACTACCGTGGGCGTGATCGGCACCACAACCTGCGCATCACGCGCTTGTTCTTCCAGCACCGCCAACTGGAATTCATCCAGTGCGGCTTCGGGTTCGACGGCGGGCTCCAGCACCAGGATCGGTTCGGGCAGTTCTTGCGCCGTGGCCTCCTGCAGCAAGGCATCCAGATAGGATTCCAGCGCCAGTTGCGGCCGGGTCTTGGTCTTGAGTTCGACGGGACGATTCATCACGCCACCTGCGCCACAAGTTGCTGGGACAGCAGGTGCTTGAGCAACGCGCGGTACGCCAGCACGCCACGGCTCTTGCCGTCGAACTGCGACGGCGTCAGGCCGGCGCGGCTGGCGTCACGCAGGCGCGTGTCCACCGGTATGTAGCCATTCCAGATGGTGTCCGGGTAGGCATCGCGCAATACGCGCAACGTGCCGAGGGACGCCTGGGTGCGACGGTCGAACAGGGTCGGCACGATGCTGTAGGGCAACGCCTGCTTACGCGAACGGTTGATCATCGCCAAGGTGCTGACCATACGCTCCAGGCCTTTGACCGCCAGGTGTTCGGTCTGCACCGGGATCACCAGTTGCTGGCTGGCCGCCAAGGCGTTGACCATCAGCACGCCCAGCAACGGCGGGCTGTCGATAATCGCGTAGTCGAAGTCCTGCCACAGTTGCGCCAGGGTCTTGGCGATCACCAGGCCCAGGCCACTCTGCCCCGGCGACTGGCGCTCAAGGGTTGCCAGCGCGGTGCTGGACGGCAGCAAGGAAATGCTTTCATTGCTGGTCGGCAGCAGCAGTTGCCCCGGCAAGTCGGCAGGCACGCTGCCTTTGTGCAGGAACAGGTCGTAGTTGCTGTGCTCCAGCGCATCCGGGTCGTAGCCGAAATAGCTGGTCATCGAGCCATGGGGATCCAGGTCCACCACGACCACACGCTTGCCCGCCTCCGCCAGCAAGCCGGCTAAAGCGATGGAGGTGGTGGTCTTGCCGACTCCACCTTTTTGATTGGCAACTGCCCAGACTCTCATTCGGTTGGTTCCTCCCGGCAGGCATTGGCGCGACCGAGACATTGCATAGGTTATTGAGCCGGCGACGGAGAATTGACGGCACTCTGACGAACCGGCGGCTTTGCTGGGGCCGGTGCAGTTTGTGTGCCAGCCCGCTTCAAGGCCGCATCCGGTGTTGCATTGGCGGTGCCCGTGCCGGTCAGGCTGCGGCGTACATCCAGGTTGCGGGACACCACCAGCACCACGCGACGGTTGCGCGCGCGGCCTTCCACCGTAGCGTTATTGGCCACCGGCTGGAACTCGCCGTACCCCACCGAGGCCAGCCGTCCGGGGTTCACGCCCTGCATCGCGAGCATGCGAACGATGCTGGCGGCACGCGCCGAAGACAGTTCCCAGTTGGTCGGGTACTGCGCCGTGTTGATCGGAAAGTTGTCGGTAAAGCCTTCAACGTGGATCGGGTTTTCAAACGGCCGCAGGATCGACGCCACTTTGTCGATGATGGTAAACGCCTGGTCGCTGGGCATCGCATCGGCGCTGGCGAACAGCAGGCTGGAATTGAGCTCGATCTCCACCCACAACTCATTGCCACGCACGGTCATCTGGTTGGAGCTGATCAGGTCGCCAAACGCGGCACTGATGTCGTCGGCGATGCTTTTCAGCGGATCGCTGGTGCCGCCCACGCCGGCGGCGGTTTCGTCACTGTCGTTGACCAGCGGCTTGGCCGGGGTCACGGTCTTGGGCCGTTCTTCACCGATAGGAATCGGCTTAAGGGCACGGTCGGCGTCGTTGAACACACCGATCAGCGCCTGGGAAATGACTTTGTACTTGCCTTCATTGACCGACGAGATGGAGTACATCACCACAAAAAACGCGAACAGCAAGGTGATGAAGTCCGCGTAGGACACCAGCCAGCGTTCGTGGTTGACGTGCTCTTCAGGCTCGCGACGGCGACGGCTCACAGGTGGTTACCTCGCTGAACACAGTATTCACTGCCAACCCGTTCATTGTGGTGAGCGAGCTTGCTCGCGCTGGGGCGCGAAGCGGCCCTGATAAATCCACCACCGCGCTCTCGCGGAAACCGGGTTGCACGTCTTGGGGCTGCTCCGCAGCCCAACGCGAGCAAGCTCGCTCGCCACAAGTAAATACTCATGGCCATCAATCCATGAAGCCCTGGAGCTTCAATTCGATCGAACGCGGGTTCTCGCCCTCGGCGATCGACAGGATGCCTTCGAGCAGCATTTCGCGATAACGCGACTGGCGCATGGCGATCGACTTGAGCTTGCTCGCCACCGGCAACAGCACCAGGTTGGCACTCGCCACGCCGTAGATGGTGGCGACAAACGCCACGGCAATCCCGCTGCCCAGTTGCGAAGGGTCGGCCAGGTTGCCCATCACGTGGATCAGGCCCATGACCGCACCGATGATACCGATGGTCGGCGCGTAGCCGCCCATGCTTTCAAAGACTTTGGCGGCATTGATGTCGCGGCTTTCCTGGGTGTAGAAATCCACCTCCAGGATGCTGCGGATCGCTTCCGGCTCGGCACCGTCCACCAGCAATTGCAGGCCTTTGCGCGCGTAGCTGTCGGGCTCGGCATCGGCCACGCCTTCCAGGCCCAGCAGGCCTTCCTTGCGGGCGGTGAGGCTCCAGTTGACCACTCGGTCGACGCCCCCCGGCAAGTCGACACGCGGCGGGAAAATAATCCAGATCAGGATCTGCATGGCACGCTTGAACGAACTCATGGGCGACTGCAGCAACGCCGCGCCCACCGTGCCGCCGATCACGATCAACGCAGCCGGACCGTTGGCCAAGGCGCCGAGATGGCCGCCTTCGAGGTAGTTGCCGCCGATGATCGCGACAAACGCCATGATGATGCCGATCAGGCTCAATACATCCATCAGAGGCAAGCCTCCACCAGATGCTTGCCGATATCGTCCAGGCTGTAGACCGCGTCGGCCAGGTCCGCTTTGACGATGGCCATGGGCATGCCATAGATCACGCAGCTGGCTTCGTCCTGCGCCCAGATGGCGCTGCCGCCCTGCTTGAGCAGGCGCGCGCCTTCACGGCCGTCGGCGCCCATGCCGGTGAGCACCACCGCCAGAACTTTGTCGCCGTAGGACTTGGCTGCCGAACCGAAGGTGATATCCACGCACGGCTTGTAGTTCAGGCGCTCATCGCCCGGCAGGATTTTGATCGCGCCACGCCCGTCCACCATCATTTGCTTGCCACCTGGGGCCAGCAACGCCAGGCCAGGGCGCAGGATGTCACCATCCTCCGCTTCCTTGACGGTGATGCGGCACAGCTTGTCCAGGCGTTCGGCGAAGGCTTTGGTGAAGGCGGCGGGCATGTGCTGAATCAGCACAATCGGCGCCGGAAAGTTGGCCGGCAGCTGAGTCAACACGCGCTGCAGGGCGACCGGGCCGCCGGTGGATGTACCGATGGCGACCAGCTTGTAGGCCTTGCGCTTGGGCGCCGGCGAATGAGCGCTGGGGGCCGATGCACGGGCAGGCGCCACGGCAGGTCGAGCAACCGGTGCTGGCGCTGTAGCAGGTCGACCCAACGAAGGCGCAGGCGCAGACGGGGCCGCGACCGGTGCAGGCGTCGGCGCGCTGAACAGGCTGCGTCGGTTACTGCGCGAAATACTGTGCACCTTCTCGCACAGCATCTGCTTGACCTTCTCGGGGTTGCGCGAGATGTCTTCGAAATTCTTCGGCAGGAAATCCACCGCGCCAGCGTCCAACGCGTCGAGGGTCACTCGGGCGCCTTCGTGGGTCAGCGAGGAGAACATCAACACCGGGGTCGGGCAGCGTTGCATGATATGGCGAACTGCCGTGATGCCATCCATCATCGGCATCTCGTAGTCCATGGTGATCACGTCCGGCTTCAACGCAATGGCTTGATCAATCGCTTCTTTGCCGTTGGTGGCCGTGCCGACCACCTGGATCGTTGGATCGGCGGAAAGAATTTCCGAGACGCGACGGCGGAAGAAACCCGAATCGTCCACCACCAGGACCTTGACTGCCATAAACACTCCGTTAGGCGGGGCGGGCATTACCGCCCTGCCCCACCAGAATCAAATACGCCGAGCGGCGTAACGCTTGAGCATGCTCGGAACATCGAGAATCAGCGCGATCCGACCGTCACCGGTGATGGTCGCACCCGACATGCCCGGGGTTCCCTGCAGCATTTTGCCCAAAGGCTTGATGACCACTTCTTCCTGGCCCACCAACTGATCGACGACAAAGCCGATCCGCTGGGTGCCCACGGAGAGGATCACCACATGGCCTTCGCGCTGCTCTTCATGGGCAGCCGATGCCACCAGCCAACGCTTGAGGTAAAACAGCGGCAACGCCTTGTCGCGCACGATCACCACTTCCTGGCCGTCCACCACGTTGGTGCGCGACAGGTCGAGGTGGAAGATTTCGTTGACGTTGACCAGCGGGAAGGCGAACGCCTGGTTGCCCAGCATCACCATCAAGGTCGGCATGATCGCCAGGGTCAACGGCACCTTGATGACGATCTTCGAGCCCTGGCCCTTGGTCGAGTAGATATTGATCGAGCCGTTGAGCTGGCTGATCTTGGTCTTCACCACGTCCATGCCGACGCCACGGCCGGACACGTCGGAGATCTCGGTCTTGGTCGAGAAGCCCGGGGCAAAGATCAGGTTGTAGCACTCGGTGTCGGTCAGGCGGTCGGCGGCGTCCTTGTCCATCACGCCACGCTTGACTGCGATGCTGCGCAAGATGTTCGGGTCCATGCCCTTGCCGTCATCGGTGATCGACAGCAGGATGTGGTCGCCTTCTTGCTCCGCCGCCAGGATCACCTTGCCGCCACGGGACTTGCCCGAGGCTTCGCGTTCTTCCGGGGTTTCCACGCCGTGGTCGACGGCGTTGCGCACCAAGTGGACCAGCGGGTCGGCCAGGGCCTCGACAAGGTTTTTGTCGAGGTCGGTTTCTTCACCCACCAGTTCCAGGTTGATCTCTTTCTTGAGCTGGCGAGCCAGGTCACGAACCAGCCGTGGGAAGCGGCCGAAGACTTTCTTGATCGGCTGCATCCGCGTTTTCATCACGGCGGTCTGCAGGTCGGCGGTCACCACGTCGAGGTTCGACACGGCCTTCTGCATGGCTTCATCGCCGCTGCTCAGGCCCAGGCGGACCAGGCGGTTACGCACCAGCACCAGTTCGCCGACCATGTTCATGATGTCGTCCAGGCGCGCGGTATCAACCCGCACGGTGGTTTCGGCTTCACTGGCGGGCTTCTCGGCAACCGGTGCCGCTGCAGCACGTGCAGGCGCCGGAGCGGCGGCCGGTGCGGGCGCAGGTTTGGCGGCCGGTGCAGGGGCGGCGGCTTTGGCGGCAACCGGTGCAGCCGTGGCCACCGCAGCGGCCGGAGCAACTTCGCTGAACTTGCCCTTGCCGTGCAACTCGTCCAGCAGGGATTCGAATTCGTGATCGGAAATCAACCCATCGCCTGCCGGTGCAGCAGCGGCAGGCGCCGCAGTGCTGGCAGCCGCTGCAGGCGCGGCGGCGACGGCCGGCAAGGCATCGGCCGCGAAGGTGCCCTTGCCATGCAGTTGGTCGAGCAACGCTTCAAATTCGTCGTCGGTGATGTCAGTGCTGACGGGCGCGGCAGGTGCCGCGGCAGCAGCAGCCGGTGGCACGGCGTCGGCCGCGAACTGGCCTTTGCCGTGCAACTGGTCGAGCAGGGATTCGAACTCAGCGTCGGTAATGTCTTCGCTGGTCGGCGCCGCTGCCGGAGCAACGGCGGCCGGTGCTTCTGCCTCGGCCTTGACGGCACTGAGGGAGTTGAGCAGCTGTTCGAACTCGCTGTCGGTCACATCCGCTTCGGGCTCTGCCACAGGTTCCGGCGCCGCTTCAGCCACCGGCGCAGCCGACAGGTCGGCAGGCTCGGCATAGCGCGCCAGGGCGGCCAGCAGTTCCGGGGTGGCTGCAGTGATCGGGGCACGTTCGCGCACTTCGCTGAACATGCCGTTGACCGCATCGAGTGCTTCGAGAATCACGTCCATCAACTCCGAATCAACGTGACGCTCACCCTTGCGCAGGATGTCGAACACGTTCTCGGCGATGTGGCAGCACTCCACCAGCTCATGGAGCTGGAGGAAGCCGGCGCCCCCTTTTACAGTATGAAAACCGCGAAAAATTGCATTGAGCAGGTTCGCATCATCCGGGCGGCTTTCCAGCTCGACCAGTTGTTCGGACAGTTGCTCTAAAATTTCGCCGGCCTCTACAAGGAAATCCTGAAGGATCTCTTCATCGGCGCCGAAGCTCATGGGTGTGCTCCTTAGAAGCCTAAACTGGATAACAGGTCATCTACGTCATCCTGACCTGACATAACGTCTTCACGTTTATCGGCATGAATCTGCGGACCTTCACCCTTGGCGAGATGTTTTTGTGGATCTTTTTCCGAGAGGATCGCTTCGCGGTCATGTTCAATGCCGGCGAAACGATCAACCTGGCCTGCCATAAGCACCAATTTGAGCAAGTTGCTTTCCACTTCGGTGACCAATTGGGTCACACGCTTGATCACCTGACCGGTGAGGTCCTGGTAATCCTGGGCCAGCAGAATGTCGTTGAGGTTGCTGGAAACCGTGCGGTTTTCCTGCTCGCTGCGTGACAAGAACCCGTCGACCCGACGCGCCAACTCACGAAACTCTTCAGCCCCGACTTCGCGGCGCATGAAGCGGCCCCAGTCGTGGCTCAAGGCCTGGGCCTCGGTGGCCATGCCGTTGACCAGAGGCGTGGCGTTTTCCACCAGGTCCATGGTGCGGTTGGCCGCCGCCTCAGTCAGCCTGACCACATAGGACAGGCGTTCGGTGGCATCGGTGATCTGCGAGATCTCTTCGGCCTGGGGCATATGCGGGTCAATCTGGAAATTGACGATCGCACTGTGCAGCTCGCGCGTGAGCTTGCCCACTTCCTGATACAGGCCGCGGTCACGGGTCTGGTTGAGCTGATGGATAAGTTGTACTGCGTCGCCAAAGTGGCCTTTTTCAAGGCTGTCGACCAGCTCGCGAGCATGTTTTTTCAGGGTCGACTCAAACTCGGCCTGCGATGATTCGTTATGGTCCATAGCTCCCCCGTGGCAGCATCAATGACCGATGCGTTCGAAGATTTTTTCGATCTTCTCTTTCAAGGCCAATGCAGTGAATGGCTTGACCACGTAACCGTTAACCCCGGCTTGGGCGGCTTCGATGATCTGTTCACGCTTGGCTTCGGCGGTCACCATCAGCACGGGAAGGCTGCGTAGTTTTTCGTCAGCGCGCACGTGGCGCAGCAAGTCGATACCGGTCATGCCCGGCATGTTCCAGTCCGTTACCAGAAAGTCGATGCTCCCGCTGTTGAGGATCGGAATCGCCGTAATGCCGTCATCCGCCTCGACCGTGTTAGTGAACCCAAGGTCACGCAACAGGTTTTTTATGATCCGCCGCATCGTTGAAAAGTCATCAACGATGAGGATTTTCATGTTCTTGTCCAATTCGACCTCCAAGCAGTCTTAAACGCGCCCAGCACCTGGACGCGCCATTTCAATCAACAGGCATTACACAAAAAGGACGCCTCGGGCACCACGGGTCGAACCCGCGAAGGCTTGCTGCCCTCGCGGTATCGTCTGCAGTGTCCCCACACTGCCTGTCAGCGCGCTCGCCACTCTCCCAAACGCCCCCGCAAGCGGGCTGCGCACTGGCTGTGCAACTGGCTGACCCGCGATTCGCTGACCCCCAGGACCTCACCGATTTCCTTGAGGTTCAGCTCTTCGTCGTAGTACAGCGCCAACACCAACCGCTCACGCTCCGGCAAATTGGCTATCGCGTCCGCCAGCGCACCCTGGAAGCGTTCATCTTCCAGGTCACGCGACGGCTCCATATGAGCACTCGCGCCATCCTCGTGCAGCCCTTCGTGCTCGCCGTCCTGCAAGAGGTCGTCGAAACTGAACAGGCGGCTGCCCAAGGTATCGTTCAAAATCCCGTAATAATCGTCGAGACTCAATTGGAGTTCGGCCGCAACTTCGTGATCTTTAGCGTCGCGACCGGTTTTTGCTTCAATTGCGCGAATTGCGTCACTGACCATGCGCGTATTGCGATGCACCGAGCGCGGTGCCCAGTCACCTTTACGCACCTCGTCGAGCATCGCGCCACGGATACGGATCCCCGCATACGTCTCGAAGCTCGCCCCCTTGCTCGCGTCGTATTTGGTCGACACTTCGAGCAAACCGATCATGCCCGCCTGGATCAGGTCTTCGACCTGGACACTGGCGGGCAGGCGTGCCAGCAAGTGATAGGCGATGCGCTTGACCAGCGGCGCGTAGCGCTCGATCAACTCACCCTGGCTGTCACGGGCCGACTTTTTGTAAGCGTTATAGCCGTTCGCTGTCATAGCACGGGTCCTGCGCTCGTCTGATGCACCAATCGCTCGACGAAAAACTCCAGATGCCCCCGAGGGTTGGCGGGCAACGGCCAGGTATCGACCTTCTGGGCAATAGCCTTGAACGCCAATGCGCATTTGGAACGAGGGAACGCTTCGTAGACTGCACGCTGCTTTTGCACAGCCTTGCGCACACACTCGTCGTAGGGAACTGCGCCGACGTATTGTAAGGCGACATCGAGGAAGCGATCCGTGACCTTGGTCAACTTGGCGAACAGGTTGCGCCCTTCCTGCGGGCTCTGGGCCATGTTGGCCAGGACGCGGAAGCGGTTCATGCCGTAGTCACGGTTAAGCAGTTTGATCAGGGCGTAGGCGTCGGTGATCGAGGTGGGTTCGTCGCAGACCACCAGCAATACTTCCTGCGCGGCGCGCACGAAGCTGACCACGGACTCGCCGATCCCGGCCGCGGTGTCAATCACCAGCACGTCGAGGTTGTCGCCGATATCACTGAAGGCCTGGATCAGCCCGGCATGCTGTGCCGGGCTCAGGTGCACCATGCTCTGGGTGCCGGAGGCGGCAGGCACGATGCGGATGCCGCCGGGGCCCTGCAGCAGCACATCGCGCAGCTCACAGCGGCCCTCGATCACATCGGCAAGGGTGTGTTTGGGCGTCAGCCCCAGCAGAACGTCGACGTTCGCCAGCCCCAGGTCAGCATCCAGCAGCATGACGCGACGGCCAAGCTCTGCCAGGGCCAGGGACAAATTCACTGACACGTTAGTTTTCCCGACGCCACCTTTGCCGCCGGTCACCGCGATCACCTGTACGGGATGCATGCTGCCCATTTTATTTCTTTACCTTGTCTTGCTTAGACGCAGGCTACATGGCTTGGCCGCGTGAATCGCTTGCAGACCATCGATGTAGGTACATTTCACGGTGTTCATCCTGACTCAACCCACCCGTTTTGCCGGGCTGTGGTAAAGGTCGGCGAACATATCGGCCATCGCTTCCTCGCTAGGCTCTTCTTGCATTTGCACGCTGACTGCGCGGCTGACCAACTGATGACGGCGCGGCAGATGCAGATCATCCGGGATCCGCGGTCCGTCGGTCAGGTAGGCGACCGGCAATTCATGACTGATGGCCAGGCTCAGCACCTCGCCCAGGCTCGCGGTTTCGTCGAGCTTGGTGAGGATGCAACCGGCCAGACCACAACGCTTGTAACTGTGGTACGCAGCGGTAAGAACTTGTTTCTGGCTGGTGGTTGCAAGCACCAGGTAATTTTTCGACTTGATGCCGCGACCGGCCAGGCTTTCCAGTTGCATGCGCAACGCCGGGTCGCTGGCTTGCAGGCCGGCGGTATCGATCAGCACCACGCGCTTGCGCAGCAGCGGGTCGAGGGCGTTGGCCAAGGACTGGCCCGGGTCGACATGGGTCACCGATACGTTGAGGATCCGGCCCAGGGTCTTGAGCTGTTCCTGGGCGCCAATGCGGTAGCTGTCCATGCTCACCAGCGCGATATTCTGCGCGCCGTACTTGAGCACATAGCGTGCGGCCAGCTTGGCCAGGGTGGTGGTCTTGCCCATGCCGGCTGGGCCGACCATGGCAATCACACCGCCCTCTTCCAGGGGTTCGATTTCCGGGGTGGCAATCATGCGCGCCAAGTGGGCCAGCAACATGCGCCAGGCCTGGCGGGGTTCTTCGATTTCGGTGGTCAGCGCCAGCAGGTCGCGGGACAACGGGCCGGACAAACCGATGCGTTGCAGACGGCGCCACAGGTTGGCCTGTTGCGGCTTGCTGGCTTGCAATTGGGTCCAGGCAAGCGAGCCAAGCTGCACTTCGAGCAGTTCGCGCAGGCCGTTGAGTTCAAAACGCATCGAGTCGAACACGCGCTGGTCGACAGCCGCAGCCGGGGCAGGCGCGGCCGGACGTGGCGGCTCTTTGAAGGTGGGCTCGACCAGCGGCTCGGCAGCGGTCAACGGCAAGCCGGCGAACAACTGGCGATTGGTGGTGGCATCGCTGTCGCCCCGCATGCTCAGCTCAGCCTGGGCCGAGACAATGCGCGAAGCGGTCTTGCGCAGCTCGTCTTCAAGCTCCATGTTCGGCACGCGTGGCGCCAGGGCCTGGGGGGTGTAATCCAGGGCAGCCGTCAGCTCGACACCGCCGGCAATACGACGGTTTCCGATAATCGCGGCGTCGGCGCCCAGCTCATCACGAACCAGTTTCATGGCCTGACGCATATCGGCGGCGAAAAAACGCTTAACTTGCATAACCCACTACCCTCAGCCGTTGGGCCCTACTGTCGCGACGATAGTCACTTGCTTGTTGTCAGGAATTTCCTGATAAGCCAAAACGTGCAAATTCGGTACTGCCAGGCGTCCAAACCGCGACAACATCGCCCGGACGGGGCCTGCCACCAGCAGGATCACCGGTTGGCCCTGCATTTCCTGGCGCTGTGCGGCGTCGATCAACGAACGCTGCAGCTTCTCAGCCATGCTTGGCTCCAGCAGAACGCCCTCTTCCTGGCCTTGTCCTGCCTTCTGAATACTATTGAGCAATATTTGTTCCAACCTTGGTTCCAAGGTGATCACAGGCAGCTCGGAGTCAAGCCCTACAATGCTTTGCACGATTGCACGCGACAATCCGACGCGCACCGCAGCCACCAAGGCGGCAGTATCTTGACTCTTGGCGGCGTTGTTGGCGATGGCCTCGGCGATGCTGCGAATGTCGCGTACCGGCACTTGTTCGGCCAGCAGCGCCTGCAGCACTTTGAGCAATTGCGACAGAGAGAGGATGCCCGGCACCAGCTCTTCGGCGAGTTTTGGCGAGGCTTTGCCGAGCAAACCCATCAATTGCTGGACTTCCTCATGGCCGATCAACTCATGGGAGTGCTTGTACAAAATCTGGTTGAGGTGAGTGGCAACCACGGTGCTGGCGTCCACCACGGTATAGCCGAGCGACTGGGCCTGGCTGCGCTGGCTGATTTCGATCCATACCGCTTCCAGGCCAAAAGCCGGATCTTTGGCGGTGATGCCATTGAGGCTGCCGAACACCTGCCCAGGGTTGATCGCCAGCTCGCGGTCCGGGTAGATCTCGGCTTCGGCCAGGATCACGCCCATCAGCGTCAAGCGGTAGGCACTGGGCGCCAGGTCGAGGTTGTCGCGGATATGCACAGTGGGCATCAAAAAGCCCAGGTCCTGGGACAGCTTCTTACGCACCCCCTTGATCCGCGCGAGCAATTGCCCGCCCTGGTTGCGGTCCACCAGCGGAATCAGGCGATAGCCGACTTCCAGGCCGATCATGTCAATCGGGGTCACGTCATCCCAGCCAAGCTCCTTGGTTTCCTGGGCGCGGGCCGGGGATGGCAGCAGCTCCTGCTGGCGCGCGACTTCCTGCAAGGCTTGAACCTTGACGGCGTTCTGCTTTTTCCAGAACAGGTACGCACCGCCACCGGCCAGCGCAGCCATGCTGAGGAACGACACGTGCGGCATGCCCGGCACGATGCCCATGATCGCCATAATGCCCGCCGCCACGGCCAGCGCTTTGGGCGAGGCGAACATCTGGCGACTGATCTGCTTGCCCATGTCTTCGGAGCCCGAAGCACGGGTCACCATGATCGCCGCTGCTGTGGATAACAACAGTGATGGCAATTGCGCCACTAAACCGTCACCGATGGTCAGCAAGGCGTACACCTTGCCCGCATCGCCGAAAGTCATGCCGTGTTGGAAGATGCCGACTGCCATGCCACCGATGAGGTTGATGAACAGGATCAGCAGGCCCGCAATGGCGTCACCGCGCACGAATTTACTGGCACCGTCCATGGAGCCGTAGAACTCGGCTTCCTGGGCGACTTCCAAACGACGGGTTTTAGCTTGGTTCTGGTCGATCAGGCCGGCGTTGAGGTCGGCGTCGATGGCCATCTGTTTGCCGGGCATGGCGTCGAGGGTGAAGCGCGCGCTCACCTCGGAGATCCGCCCGGCGCCCTTGGTCACCACCACGAAGTTGATGATCATCAGGATCGCAAACACCACGATACCGACCACGTAGTTACCGCCGATCACCACCTCACCGAAGGCCTGGATCACCTTACCGGCGGCGGCGTGGCCGTCCTGGCCGTGGAGCATGACCACACGGGTCGACGCCACGTTCAGCGCCAGGCGCAACAGGGTCGCGACCAGCAAAATGGTGGGGAATACCGCGAAATCCAGCGGCCGCAAGGCGTAGACGCACACCAGCAGCACCACCACCGACAGGGCGATGTTGAAGGTGAAGAACACGTCCAACAGGAACGGCGGCATCGGCAACATCATCATTGCCAGCATGACCAGCAACAACAACGGCACACCCAGATTGCCCCGCGAGAGGTCAGTCAGGGTGGTACGGGCCGTGCCGAACATTTGAGAGCGATCCACCACCGGTATTCCTCGTTTCCTTGAAGCAAACTTTTGACGCCGGGAGGCGTCCTGCAGGCGGTATTGCAAGAAGCCTTCCAACTTTTGTCTTGAGGCCGTAGATGGCTGCAGACGTCCGATTTTTAAGGGGTGCGACCCCAATCAAATGTGGGAGGGGGCTTGCTCCCGATAGCGGTGTGTCAGTGGCCTGTTCTTGGCCTGACACACTGCAATCGGGAGCAAGCCCCCTCCCACAGTTGGATTGGTGTACATCCGTAGCCCGCTCTAGCCGTTGCGCAGCTGATGGAGGCAGGGCGATTGTTATCAAATGAACGTTTACAGAACCCGTATGTTTCCGGCCTGCGGGCCCTTCGGTCCGTCCGCAATTTCATATTCTACTTTTTGGTTCTCTTTCAGGGTTTTGTACCCATCCGATTGGATCGCCGAGTAATGGGCGAAAACATCTGCGCTTCCATCATCCGGAGTAATAAAGCCAAACCCCTTCGTCGCGTTAAACCACTTCACAGTACCCGTTGCCATTGCCGTTCTCCTGACTTGCGGGATAACGCTCACCGCGGATGCGTAGACCGCATCGGGCCCATGGATTCTCTGGACCTCCACCCGCAAGCCCTCGACAAGCCGAATGCCTCGCGAACCGATGAAATTCACTCGCACGTCATCTTCACCGTTTTCCAGGGCAATCAAACCCATCCCGGATATCTGGTCGTAAAATTTGACAGTGCCTCTGACCGCCTTCAAAACCACTCTCCCTGCCTCTCATCTACAGCCTTCGCGCAGTGCTTTAGGCAATAGAACCGCGAGAACGCCCCAGTGACTACTGTCAAAGTTGACAGGTAGACAGGCATTCACGACGAGTGGTAGCCGACAAAAATCAGGAATCGCGGCGCAATTCCGGCGGGATTGGCAGGTCTTTGAGCGGATCCGGGCGTTTGCCCTTGCCCGCGCGGTACTGGCGAATCTGATAGACATAGGCCAATACCTGCGCCACGGCCAGGTACAACCCGGCAGGGATTTCCTGGTCGAGGTCGGTGGAGTAGAAGATCGACCGCGCCAGCTCCGGCGACTCCAGCAGGAGGATGTCGTGAGCCACCGCAATTTCTCGGATTTTCAACGCGGTAAAATCGCTGCCCTTGGCCAGCAGCATCGGCGCGCCGCCCTTCTCCGGGTCGTACTTGAGGGCCACGGCGTAGTGGGTCGGGTTGGTGATGATCACGTCGGCGTCGGGCACCGAGGCCATCATCTTGCGCTGGGACATTTCCCGCTGCAGCTGGCGAATGCGCTGCTTGACCTCGGGGCGGCCTTCCTGGTCCTTGTGCTCATCGCGCACTTCCTGCTTGGTCATCAGCAGTTTCTTGTGGCTTTCCCACAGCTGGATCGGCGCATCCACCGCGGCGATGATGATCAGCCCCGCCGCCATCCACAGCGCGCTCCAGCCCACCACCTGCACGCTGTGGATGATCGCTGATTCCAGCGGTTCATGGGCAATGCGCAGCAGGTCGTCGATGTCGGACGACAACACCATCAACGCCACAAACAGAATCAGGATGAACTTGGCCAAGGCCTTGAGCAGCTCCACCAAGGCCTTGGCGGAAAACATGCGCTTGAGCCCGGCACCGGGGTTCATGCGGCTGAATTTGGGCGCCATGCTGCCGGCAGCAAACAGCCAGCCGCCGAGGGCGACCGGGCCGATCAGCGCGGCCAGCAGCAAGGTGATCAGGATCGGCTGCACCGCCAGGATCGCGATCTTGCCCGAGTGCAGCAGGTACTGGCCCATGGCGTCGGGGTTGAGCAGCACTTCGCGGGGCAAGGCGAAGTTGTGCTTCATCAACTCCATCAAGTCCAGCGCCAGGCCACCGCCGTAGATCAGCAAGGCACCGGAGCCGGCCATCATGGTGGCGACGGTATTGAGCTCTTTGGAGCGCGCAATCTCGCCCTTTTCCCTGGAGTCCTTTTTGCGTTTCTCCGTGGGGTCTTCTGTTTTGTCCTGACCACTCTCGCTCTCGGCCATGGCTCAGCGCGCCCGTGCCAGGTCACGTAAGAACTGCAAGGCGTCGGTCGCCAGCGGTTGATACTGATTGAGAATGTCCGCCAGGCCGATCCAGAAAATCCCCATGCCCAATACCAGGGTCAACGGGAAACCGATCGAAAAGATGTTCAGTTGCGGCGCCGCACGGGTCATTACGCCAAACGCGATATTGACCACCAGCAACGCAGTAATGGCCGGCAGCACCAGCAACAGCGAGGCACCCAACACCCAGCCAAGCCGCCCCACCACTTCCCAGAAATGGTTGACCACCAGCCCCGAGCCCACCGGCAAGGTGGTGAAGCTTTCGGTCAGCACCTCGAACGCCACCAGGTGGCCGTTCATCGCCAGGAACAGCAGGGTCACCAGCATGGTCAGGAACTGCCCGATCACCGCCGCCGACACACCGTTGGTGGGGTCGACCATGGACGCGAAGCCCATGCCCATCTGGATCGAGATGATTTGCCCGGCGATCACAAACGCCTGGAAAAACAGCTGCAGCGAGAAGCCCAGCAGCGTACCGATCAGGACCTGCTCGGCGATGAGCATCAGGGCACTGAGGTCCAGCGCATTGACCGGCGGCATCGGCGGCAGGCCAGGCACAAGCACCACCGTAATAGCCACGGCGAAATACAAGCGGATCCGCCGTGGCACGAGGGTCGTGCCGAACACCGGCATGGCCATCAACATGGCCGTTATCCGGAACAGCGGCAAAATGAAGGACGCCACCCAAGTGCTGATCTGGGTGTCGGTCAATGCCAGCAAGGATTGCATCGGGTCAGCCGATCAACTGCGGAATACTGCCGTACAGCTGCAGGATGTATTCCATGAAGGTCTGCACCAGCCACGGGCCGGCGACGATCAGGGTGACCAGCATCACCAGCAGGCGCGGCAGGAAGCTCAAGGTCTGTTCGTTGATCTGGGTCGCGGCCTGGAACATCGCCACCAACAGGCCCACCAACAGGCTCGGCACCACTAGCACCGCGACCATCACGGTGGTCAGCCACAGCGCTTCACGGAACAGGTCGACGGCGACTTCGGGAGTCATTGCGCTATACCCCGCCGAAACTACTGGCCAGGGTGCCGATAATCAGCGCCCAGCCGTCCACCAGCACAAACAGCATGATCTTGAACGGCAACGAGATGATCAGCGGCGACAGCATCATCATACCCATGGCCATCAGCACGCTCGCCACCACCAGGTCGATGATCAGGAACGGGATAAAGATCATGAAGCCGATTTGGAACGCCGTCTTCAATTCGGAGGTGACGAACGCCGGCACCAGGATGGTCAACGGCGCCTGGTCCGGGGTGGCGATGTCGGTCCGCTTGGACAGGCGCATGAAGAGCTCAAGGTCGCTGGAGCGGGTCTGCGACAGCATGAAATCCTTGATCGGGCCCTGGGCCTTGTCGATGGCGTCCTGGGCGGTCATTTTTTCCGCCAGGTAGGGTTGCAGGGCTTGCTGGTTCACCTTGTCGAACACCGGCGCCATGATGAACAGCGTCAAGAATAAGGCCATGCCGGTGAGGATCTGGTTCGACGGCGTCTGCTGCAGGCCCAGGGCCTGGCGCAGGATCGAGAACACGATGATGATCCGCGTGAAGCTGGTCATCAGCATGACAAACGCCGGGATAAAGCTCAGCGCGGTCATGATCAGCAGGATCTGCAGGCTGACCGAATATTCCTGCGCACCCGCCGCGTTGGTCCCCAGCGTAATGGCCGGGATCGACAACGGGTCGGCGCCGAACGCCAATGGCGTCGCCAGCAACAGCATGAGCGTCAATAAAACGCGCATTACTTCTTATCCTTCTGATCCTTGCCCAGCAACTCCATCAGGCGCTGGGCGAATTCTGGCGTGGCGGGCTTGGACGAGTCCACGTTCACCGGAGTCTTGAGCACGTGCAAGGGGGTGATGCGGCCGGGGGTGATGCCCAGCAGGATCTGTTCCTCACCCACTTGCACCAGCACCAGCCGATCACGCGGGCCGAGGGCGCGCGAGCCGATCAGCTCGATGACCTGGGCGTTGCCCGGACCGACGCTCTGCACTCGACGCAGCAACCAGGCCAGCACGAAGATCAAGCCGACCACCAGCAACAGCCCCAGCACCAGTTGGGTCAATTGCCCGCCCAGGCCACTGCCCACCGGCGCGGCGGCCGCGGCCTGAGCCACCGGTTCGGCCGCCCAGGCGTCCAATGGCAGCGCGACTAACAGTCCCACCATCAGCCGTTTCATATCAGCGCAGCTTCTTGATGCGTTCGCTCGGGCTGATCACGTCCGTCAGGCGGATGCCGAACTTTTCGTTGACCACCACCACTTCGCCATGGGCGATCAGGGTGCCGTTGACCAGCACATCCAGCGGCTCGCCGGCCAGGCGGTCAAGCTCGATCACCGACCCCTGGTTGAGTTGCAGCAGGTTGCGGATGTTGATGTCAGTGCTGCCCACTTCCATGGAGATCGACACCGGGATGTCGAGAATCACATCCAGGTTCGGGCCATCAAGGGTCACCGGGTCATTGTTCTTCGGCACGCTGCCGAATTCTTCCATCGGCAGGCGCTTGCCGGCCGGTGCAGTGGCGGCATCAGCGGCCAGCAGTGCATCGATATCGTCCTGGCCAACATCGCCGGTTTCTTCCAATGCCGCTGCCCATTCGTCAGCCAGGGCCTGGTCTTCGGCGGAAGTGATTTCTTGTTCGGTAGCCATTACATGTCCTCGGCGGAGCAAACATTCATAAATAGGGGTGCATCAACAGCGGCGGCTCAGCGACGGGTGATCGACTCCACCACCTGCAGTGCCAGGTTGCCCTTGTGGGAACCCAGCTTGACCTTGAACGACGGCACGCCATTGGCGCGCATGATCATTTCTTCCGGCAATTCGACCGGGATGATGTCCCCCGGCTGCATGTGCAAAATATCGCGCAAGCGCAACTGGCGACGGGCCACCGTGGCGCTCAGCGGCACGTCGACGTCCAACAGGTCTTCGCGCAGGGCCTTGACCCAGCGTTCGTCCTGGTCGTCGAGGTCGGACTGGAAACCGGCATCGAGCATCTCGCGCACCGGCTCGATCATCGAGTACGGCATGGTCACGTGCAGGTCGCCGCCACCGCCATCGAGTTCGATGTGGAAGGTGGACACCACAATGGCTTCGCTGGGGCCGACGATGTTGGCCATGGCCGGGTTCACTTCCGAGTTGATGTACTCGAAATTGACTTCCATGATCGCCTGCCAGGCTTCCTTCAAATCGATGAAGGCTTGCTCCAGCACCATGCGCACTACCCGCAACTCGGTGGGGGTGAATTCACGGCCTTCGATCTTGGCGTGACGGCCGTCACCGCCGAAGAAGTTGTCCACCAGCTTGAACACCAGCTTGGCGTCGAGGATGAACAGCGCGGTACCGCGCAGCGGCTTGATCTTGACCAGGTTGAGACTGGTGGGTACGTACAGCGAGTGTACGTACTCACCGAATTTCATCACCTGCACGCCACCCACCGCCACGTCCGCCGAACGGCGCAGCATGTTGAACATGCTGATACGGGTATAGCGGGCAAAACGCTCGTTGATCATTTCCAGGGTCGGCATGCGTCCACGGACGATGCGATCCTGGCTGGTCAGGTCATAACTTTTGACACTGCCGGGTTCGGCAGCCATTTCGGTCTGTACCAGACCATCGTCGACGCCATGCAACAGTGCGTCGATTTCATCCTGGGACAGCAGGTCCTGCACGGCCATGTCGTGATCCTACTGCAATACGAAGTTAGTGAAGAGCGCCTGCTCGATCACGACTTTGCCGAGCTCCTTCTGGGCCACTTCCTGCACGCTGGCAGTGACCTTCTGGCGCAGCATTTCCTGGCCCACCGGGGTGGCGAGTGTGTCGAAGCTTTGGCCGGAGAACAGCATCACCAGGTTGTTGCGGATCACCGGCATATGCACCTTGAGGGCATCCAGGTCCGACTGGTTGCGCGCCAGCAAGGTGATGCTCACCTGCAGGTAGCGTTGACGACCGTTCTGATTGAAGTTGGCGACAAAGGCCGGGAGCATCGGCTCGAAGATTGCCGGTTGCTTGACGTTACTGGCGGTTTCGGCAGCGGGGGCCGGTTTGCTGGCGCTGCTGTGCATGATGTACCAGGTGCCACCCACCGAAGCGCCGATGGCCAGGAGCAGGCCCAGGACTATCAACAGGATAAGCTTGAGCTTACCTTTGCCTGCGGGTGCTTTTGCTGCGTCGTCGCTCTTCGCCATGCCAATAATCCGTCACTATTCGGGGATTCATAGATCTACGGAAAGGCAAGAGCAAGTGTTATGCCAGAATTGTCTGAAGTGGGGGACGTACGGACGCGGCAAGTCAAATTGTGGGAGGGGGCTTGCCCCCGATAGCGGTGTATCAGTCACCCATGTTTCAGCTGACAAACCCTCATCGGGGGCAAGCCCCCTCCCACATTTCATCCGGCGCAAAAATCAGATCAGGCGTAGTAGTCGACGGCGCTGGAGCCGATCACCGTCGACGTTACCGGCGCTACCGCTTCAGCCACATCAACAGGGCTACCGCTGTCGCCGTTATCGCCACCCCGGCCGCCGCTGCTGCTCACGCCACGGGTCTGGGCCTGTTGTTGCTGCTGCTCCTGGCCACGGGACTGGTCGGAGACGTTGACGTCCACCTGCCCCATGCCCTGCTGGGCAAACATCTCCCGCAGACGGCCGGACTGGCTTTCCAGCGCTTCACGCACCACCGGGTGGGCGCTCATGAAATTGACTTGGGCCTGCTGGTCGGCGGTCATGTTGACCTTGATATCCAGGCGGCCGAGCTCAGCGGGTTGCAACTGGATCTCCGCCGACTTGAGGTTGGCGCTGGACAGGTACATCACACGGTTGACGATTTCATCGGTCCAACCGCTCTGGTGCATGGCCAACGGTGCATTGGTCACCGGCGGCAAAGCATTCGCCGTTTTCGGCGTGGCCGCTTGCGTCAACGCAGCCAGGCGGTTGGCGAAGTCATCGACACGGGTGTCGCTGCTGGCGTTCTTCAAGTCTTTAAGTCCGTCCTCGATCAGCCCGCTGAACGCCTTGTCGCCGCCCTGGTCGGTGCTGTCCTTGGTGGCTTGCTGGTCGACCATATTGGCCAGGCCAGCGGCAAAGTTCTGCGCGGCGGTCGGCTGATTCTGGGTCGGTGTCGGTGCGGCCTTCGCCGAGGCCTGGCTGCTGGCCGACACATGCCCGCCCTGCTCCATCGCCAGGCGCACGGCCGGCATGGCGTCCAGGGGGTCGGCCTCCGGATCGAAGGCCGGCTTGGCCGCCTCGGTCGCGGCGACCGGCGCTGCAACCACCGGCTGAGTGTTGTCATCCTTGGCCGTGGTGACGGGCGCCGGGGTCTCAACCGGCACCGGCACGGCCACCGGGGTGACGGTGGCAATCAATGCCGGGTCGACCACCGGGTCAACCGGAGGCTGCTGCACCAGGGTCGGATCGGCCGGCGCGTCGTCATCTTTGCTGGCGCTGTCGTCGGTCTTGGCCGGCGGGCTGGCAGGCAAGGTATTGCCGCTATCGGCAACCGCTGGTGTGCTGGCGGCAGGCTTGTCGTTGCCTGATGCCGGCTTGGCGCTGGCGTCGGAAGGCTTGTCCCGCGTGGGTTTGGGCGAGTTGTCGTCGGCTTTGGCTGCGGGTTTGGAGCCTTGGCTGGCGAACACTTGAGCGAAGCCAGGGCCCTTGTCCCGTGGGTCCGCAGCCACCGCCGGTTGATTGGCGGCGGGCGCTTGAGGCTTGGCCGCGGGGGCAGCCTGCAGGAGGGAATTCGGGGCGACTGGCATAGGTAAAGGTCTCCACTGCATGGGGATCGGGGATGCAGTATCTAGAGGTAGAGCAAGAGTTGGGCCAGGTTTTGATTTTACGGTGTACCTATCCGTTGCGTACCTATCCGTTGTGTGGGTAACGGATGAAAGGGGTCCGCCCCAACACTCGGCACCCCGATTGCAGTGTGTCAGCTAATACACCTGCAACTGTCCCACTGCTATCGGGAGCAAGCCCCCTCCCACATTTAACCGAGATCGACAGTAAGAACCCGGCAGGACGACGGGTTAGCCGCTGTAAGCGCGGCCCCCTAAGTAGCCGTTACCGCAGCAACGGATATGTACACAACCTCAACTCAAATCTGAAAGCGCTGCCGCTCCGTCTCATACAACGGCTTCACCAACGCAAACTCCCGATCAATCTGGTCCACCAACTCCCCCAAATCACTAATCCCAGCCCCAGCCCCAGCCCCAACCGACTCAACCTCCAGCCGCTGGCACAACTGCGCCAACCGCACTGCCCCAAGGTTCCCACTGCTCCCCTTGAAGCTATGCGCAATCCGCCCCAACGCCTTGGCATCATCCCTGGCCTTACGCAACGCTTCGACGCGTTTCTGGGAGTCATCAAGAAAGGTATCGAGCAACTTGGGATACTCACCCTCCATGACTTCCTGCAAACCCGACAACACATCAGGGTCCAGATGTAGATCAACCACTTGCTCGCTCCTTGATCAAGAATCGACGGATTATGCCAGAGCCTCCCAGGAAAACTCCACGCAGACACTGCGCCCGCCATTGGACCAGCGTACAGCGCTGCTCAACTGACGCACCAGGCTCAAGCCCCGGCCAGACAGACGGTCGATATCCAGCGGCCGCGCCAGCACCTGTTCCACGTCGAAACCAAGCCCGCTGTCTTCGACACGCAGGGTCATCGTGCCGCCCGTCTCGGTCGGCACCACCTGCACATGCACGCGTATATGGCCGCTATCAAGCTGCGCCAGGCGGTCATTGCGCTGGCGGTAATACTCGGCAAACCCGTCGGCATCGCGCTTAAGCCGCGAATCCAGGCCCAGTACCCCATGCTCCAGGGCATTGGAGTACAACTCGGCCATCACGCTGTAGAGCGCCCCGCTCTGCTCGCGCAGGCCGTGGATCTCCAGCAGCAGTTGCAGCAGGTACGGCAATGGGTTGTAACGCTTTAAGGTCTCGGCGCGGAATTCGAAACTCACCGACCAATCCAGCGGGCACGCCTGCCCGCTGTCGGCATACAACGGCCCGCTGGCACGCAGTGGCGGCCCGGCTTGCAGGGTGATTTCCACCATGCTCACGTCATCCCGTGCCTCACCTCGAAACGCCGCCAGGGCCTGTTCGATCGCTTCAAATAAACGATCAGGCTCGCGATTGGCGGCGAACACCTGCTGCAAGCGTTCGGCGCCGAACAGTTGGTCATTGGCGTCGGCGGTATCCAGCACCCCATCGGACAACAGGAACACCCGGTCGCCCAGGGCCATGGGCCAGACTTCGGTGCGGTCATCAAAGGTTTCGGCCGACAGCACCCCCAACGGCAGATGCCGCGACGCCAGCGGCGTACGCTTGCCGGTCGCGACTTCATGCACATACCCGTCAGGCATGCCGCCGTTCCACACCTCCACCACCCGCCGCTGCGTGCTCAGGCACAACAGGGTGGCGCAGCAGAACATGTCCACCGGCAGGATGCGCTTGAGCTTGGCGTTCATCTCGCGCAGGGTCTGCGCCAGGCCGTAGCCCTTGGCGGTCATGCCATAGAACACCTCCGCCAGGGGCATGGCGCCCACCGCCGCCGGCAAGCCATGGCCGGTGAAGTCGCCGAGCAGCACGTGCATATCGCCGGACGGCGTGTAGGCGGCCAGCAGCAGGTCGCCGTTGAACAGCGCGTAGGGCGACTGCAGGTAGCGGATATTCGGTGCAGCATTGATACAGCCGGAATGCGCGACCTTATCGAACACCGCCTTGGCCACCCGCTGCTCATGCAGAAGGTAGTCGTGATGCTTGGCGATCAGGTCGCGCTGCTGCAAGACCGTGGCCTGCAGGCGGCGCAAACGGTCCATGGCGTTGATCTTCGCTGCCAGGATCAGCGGGTTGTAAGGCTTGGGCAGGAAGTCATCACCCCCCGCATCCAGGCACTGCGCCAGCGCCTCGCTCTGGCGCAGTGACGTGAGGAAAATGATCGGCACCAGCGCCTCCCCCGCCAGTTGCTTGATCTGCCGCGCAGCTTCAAAGCCGTCCATCACCGGCATCAGCGCATCCATCAACACCAGTTGTGGCCGTTCGCGGATGAACACCTCGACCGCTTGCGCACCGTTGGTGGCGGTGAGCACCTGGTGGCCCTGGCGCCGGATAATGGTCGACAGCAACAGCAAATCGGCGGCGCTGTCTTCAGCGATCAATACACTCAGCGCTTGCGCAACCGGGGCCAGGACGCTCAAGTGAGGTCGAACAATTTGTCGAAGTTGGAAATGGCGAGGATTTTGCGCACGTCGGAGTTGCTGTTGACGACCTGAACCTCGGCCTCATCGCCGCCGGCATGGTCACGTAACAGCAGGAGCATGCCCAGCGCAGAGCTGTCCATATACGTGGTCTCCTTCAAGTCCACCACGTAGATCTCGGGCACCTTGTAAAACCGCTCGTAGGCGTCACGAAAGGCTTGATGGCTACCGAAATCGAACCGCCCTTTGACTGAAATCGTCAACTTCTTCCCATCCAGGGATACATCTGACTCGACTGACATGTGACTGCTTCCTTGTCATTGGCAATGACACAAGGTTTAGCAGGTGAACCGGCTATGGGCAACACACCACATCAAATGTGTATGGGCTATGCACTATTTGTAGTGAGCGGGCTTGCCCCGCGCTGGGGGGGGGCGAAGCCTCCCCCAAAAAGGCCATCGGGTTATTCAGGTAAAACGCGGTGTCAGGTTTTAGGGCAGCTTCGCAGCCCAGCGCGGGGCAAGCCCGCTCACTACACGCGTGTGTCATCGCAGGTAAGCCCGCGCCTTAATACTGTTCTTGGCGTGGAAGGCGCTGAGAGAGTTCGTCGAGCAGCTTTTGCTCGCGTTTGTCTTCAAGTGCCCGCGCTTCGTCGATATAGCGCTGCACCAGCTTGCGCAGGCCTTCGACCCGGGCAAACGCCGCTTGCCAGCTCTCGCGCGCTTTATCGAGGTTGTTCTGGTGCCACGCCAGGCTCTGGCGTTGCTGGCCGACGGCCGTTTCCAACTGGTTGAGAAAGCCCTGGTAACCCATCAACCACTGGCCCGACACGCCTTTGGCGCCGCGTTCGATCCATTGTTGCTGGTATTCACCGCGAAAACGCTCCAGGTCGCCGAGTTTACTTTCCGCCAGGCGCACCTGTCCCTGGAAATAACCCAGGCGCTGAACGGCGGTTTTCTCGGCCTTTTCGGCCATGTCCACCACCGGAGCCAGGCGTGCGGCGCGGCTGTTGGCCATGGCTTAGCCGCCCGGCGCGGGGGCGAAGATCGACTGCAGGTGCGCTTCGCTTTCGCCCATGCTGATCTTGTCGTTGAGGCCTTGGCGCAAGTAGGTCACCAGCTGCGGTTGCAGGGCGATGGCCAGGTCAGTGTCGCGATCACCGCCGGCCACGTAGGCGCCGACGCTGATCAAGTCGCGGCTTTGTTGGTAGCGCGACCACAGTTGCTTGAAGTGTTGCGCGCGGGCCATGTGTTCCGGGGTCACCACCGCCGGCATCACCCGGCTGATGGACGCTTCGATATCGATGGCCGGGTAGTGCCCTTCTTCGGCCAGACGCCGCGACAGCACAATGTGGCCGTCGAGAACGCCCCGCGCCGAGTCGGCAATCGGGTCCTGCTGGTCATCGCCTTCGGACAGCACCGTGTAGAACGCGGTGATCGAGCCCCCGCCCGCCTCGGCATTACCGGCGCGTTCCACCAGTTTGGGCAACTTGGCGAACACCGACGGCGGGTAACCCTTGGTCGCAGGCGGTTCGCCAATGGCCAGGGCGATTTCCCGCTGGGCCTGGGCAAAACGCGTGAGCGAGTCCATCAGCAACAGGACGTTCTTGCCCTTGTCGCGAAAATACTCAGCGATGCGCGTGCAGTACATCGCGGCGCGCAAACGCATCAGCGGCGCATCGTCCGCCGGCGAGGCGACCACGACGGAGCGCTTGAGGCCTTCTTCGCCGAGGCTGTGCTCGATGAATTCCTTCACCTCACGGCCCCGCTCACCGATCAGGCCCACCACGATGATGTCGGCCTCGGTAAAGCGCGTCATCATGCCCAGCAACACCGACTTACCCACGCCGGTACCGGCGAACAGGCCCAGACGCTGGCCGCGACCGACCGTCAATAATCCGTTGATGCTGCGAATGCCCACGTCCAGCGGCACGCTGATGGGGTTACGGTTGAGCGGGTTGATGGTGGGGCCGTCCATCGGCACCCAATCTTCGGCCTTCATGCCGCCCTTGCCATCCAGCGCGCGACCGGCACCGTCCAGTACGCGGCCGAGCATGCTCATGCCCATCGGCAGGCGGCCGGTGTCGGCCAATGGCACCACACGGGCGCCGGGGGCAATGCCCGCCAGGCTGCCCACGGGCATCAGGAAAATCTTGTTGCCGGAAAAGCCCATCACTTCGGCTTCGACTTGCACCGGGTGGTAGCTGTCGTCGTTGATGACCATGCAGCGGCTGCCCATGGCAGCGCGCAGGCCTTCGGCTTCGAGGGTCAGGCCGACCATGCGCAACAGGCGCCCTTCGAGGATCGGCTGGCCGGGCAACGCTGTGGCTTCGGCGTAACCGCTCAAGCGCTTGGCGAAGCTGGTGCGATCAAGGCGCATCGGGGGCGTCCAGGTCCACGCTCAGGTCAGGCTCGGCGGGGTTCAGAACCTGCTCATGCACTTGGTCCAGCAGCTTGGCCATGATCTGGCTGATGCGGGTTTCCACCGTCGCATCGATGCGACTGTGTTCGGTCTCGACGCGGCAACCGCCGGGCTGTAACGCGGCGTCTTCGACGATGCGCCAGGTTTCTTCGTGGCGCTCGCGCAGGGCTTTGACCTGTTCGAAATCCTGCGGGTTGATGTACAACCGCACATTGCCGACGCCCAGAGGCAGCAGCTTGAGGGCTTCGCGCATCACGCTTTCGATATGGCTGGAGTCCAGCACCAGCTCGCGCTGGATCACTTGGCGAGCGATGTGCTCGACCAGGCCGACCATGGCCTTTTCGATCTGCGAATCCTGCTCGGCAATGGGGTCGAACAGCACCCCCATCAAGCGCTCCAGGCTGCCCAGCTTGACGTTCAGCGCCGCCTCGGCTTCCTGGCGCACTTTGAGGGTGGTGCTGCGAAAACCATCTTTTTCACCGGCGGCGAAGCCTTCGTTGTAGGCCTCCTGGCGGATGCTTTCCAACTCTTCCAGGGTCAGCGGCTGGACTTCATCCAGCGGCACTTCTTCCATTTCCACCGGCGGCTCTTCAACCGGTTCCGGCTCGGGCTCGGGCACATGCGGATCGAAGCTGGGCAACGACCAGATGTCGAACCCGCCGACATCCCGCGCGCGAATCAGATCGCTGGGAGCCTCATCTTTGTTCGACATGGAAAGCGCCTTAAATCATTTCTTCGCCGCCCTTCCCGCCGAGAACGATTTCTCCGGCTTCGGCCATACGGCGGGCAATGGTGAGGATCTCTTTCTGCGCGGTTTCGACGTCGCTGACGCGCACCGGCCCCTTGGCTTCCAGGTCGTCGCGCAACAGTTCCGAGGCACGCTTGGACATGTTCTTGAAGATCTTTTCCTTGACGCCTTCGTCGGAGCCCTTGAGGGCCAGCACCAGCACGTCGGAGGACACTTCGCGCAGCAACGCCTGGATGCCACGGTCGTCGACATCGGAGAGGTTGTTGAACACAAACATGAGGTCTTCGATCTGGCCGGACAGGGTGTCGTCGATCTCGCGGATCGAGTCCATCAACTGGCCTTCGACCGAGCTGTCGAGGAAGTTCATGATGTCGGCCGCGCGCTTGATGCCACCCAAAGTGGTACGCGAGGCATTCGAGTTGCCGGAGAACTGCTTCTCCAGAATAGTGTTGAGCTCTTTGAGGGCCGCCGGCTGCACAGTGTTCAGCGACGACACGCGCAGGATGATGTCCAGGCGCACTTTATGGTCGAAGTGGCCCAGCACTTCACCGGCCTGGTCCGGGTCGAGATAGGCCACCACGATCGCCTGGATCTGCGGGTGCTCGTAGCGGATCACGTCGGCAACGGCGCGCGGCTCCATCCATTTCAGGCTGTCGAGGCCGCTGGTGTTGCCACCGAGCAGGATGCGGTCGATCAGGCCGTTGGCTTTGTCTTCGCCCAGGGCCGAGGTGAGCATCTTGCGGATGTAACTGTCGGAGCCGACGCCCAGGCTGGTCTGGTCGCCGACGATCTCGACGAACTCGCTCATCACCTGTTCGACTTGCTCACGGTGCACATTGCGCATTTGCGCCATGGCCACGCCCACCCGCTGAACTTCTTTGGGGCCCATGTGGCGCAGCACTTGGGCGGCGTCGGTTTCACCGAGGGACAGCAACAGGACTGCGGCTTTGTCGACCTTGGTAAGTTTGGCAACAGCGGCTCGATCACTCATCTGCGTTAATCCACTCTTTCACGACCTGGGCCACACGACCCGGGTCTTCTGCCACCAGACTTTTGATTGCGTTCAACTGAGCGTCGTAGCCTTCGCTCGGGCTCGGCAACAGGATGCTTTGCGGGCCGCCGAGGCTGACGCGGTCGTTGGCCAGTTCGCCATCCAGGCCGCCCATGCCACCCAACTCGACATCGCTGCCACCGAAGGCCGCCAGTTGTTTCTTGCCGTTGCCGGTGATGTTGTTGAGCACTGGGCGCAGCACGCCGAACACCAGTACCAGGATGAACAACACACCCAACACTTGCTTGACGATGTCCCAGAACCACGGCTGCGAGTAGAACGCCGGCTCAGCGATCACTTCGCCACGCTCGGCGGAGAACGGCATGTTGATCACGCTGACACTGTCGCCACGGCTGGCATCGAAACCGACGGCGTCCTGCACCAATCGAGTGAAGCGCGCCAATTCATCGGCGCTCCACGGGGCACGGGTAACGGCGCCATCTGCCGCATTGACCTTGACTTGGTCATCGACCACCACCGACACCGACAGGCGATTGACGCGGCCTTGTTGCTGCTTGGTGTGGCTGATGGAGCGGTCCAGCTCAAAGTTCTTGGTGGACTGGTTACGCTTGTCCGCCGGGTACGGTGCGAGCATCGGCTGGCCGGTGGCCGGGTCCATGATCTGCTGGCCGTTGGCGTCCAATAGCGGTTGGCCCGGCTGGATCGCGCCGGCGGTAGCGGCAGCGCCACCGGTGGTTTGCGGGGCCGAGGCCGGCGCTGGTGGTTGGTTGCTCAGGGCACCCGGTACACCTTGCGGCGGGCCGTTGGCGGCAGTGCGTTGTTCGCTGGTGGATTGCTCGCTGCGCAGCGCCGGCTGGTCCGGGTTGAATTGCTCGGAGGTCGACTCGACGGCGCTGAAGTCCACGTCGGCGGACACTTCAGCCTTGTAGCGGTCGTTGCCCAGCACCGGTTGCAGGATGTTATGCACACGCTGGGTGAGCATGCTTTCTACACGGCGGCTGTAGTCGAACTGCTTACCGGCCTGGGTCAGCGCGGAGTTTTCGCCCTGGTCGGACAGCAGGTTGCCCTTTTGGTCGACGACGGTGATCTGCGACTTGCTCAACTCAGGAACGCTGGTGGCCACCAGGTTGATGATCGCCAGTACCTGGCCCGGCTCCAGGGAGCGGCCGGAGAACAGTTCGACCAATACCGAGGCGCTCGGCTTGCGCTCATCGCGCACAAACACTGAGCTTTTCGGAATGGCCAGGTGCACGCGTGCACCCTTGACGTTGTTCAGGCTGGAGATGGTGCGCGCCAGTTCGCCTTCCAGGCCACGACGGTAGCGAGTGGCTTCCATGAACTGGCTGGTCCCCAGGCCCTGGTCCTTGTCGAGGATTTCAAACCCGATGTTGCTGTCGGACGGGGTCACGCCGGCTGCCGCGAGCTTCATGCGTGCACGGGCTACATCGTCGGCCTTGACCAGCAAGGCCCCGGAGTTGGGCTCCACGGTGTAGGCGATATCGGCGGCGGCCAGGGTTTCCATGATCTGCTTGGAATCCATGCCCGCCAGGCTGCCATACAGCGGCCGGTAATCGGGTTGCTGCGACCACAACACCACGGCAAAACCAATCGCCACGCTGGCAGCCAGGCCGACCATCAGGCCCACCTGACGCAACATGGTCATTTCGGAGAGGTTTTCCAGGAACGACAGGCCAAACAGCGGCGGCTTGCCGTCTGCCTTGGCGGGTGCGTTGTCCACGACTGCTTCTGCCATGACTTAAATCTCGTCCTTAAACCGGCATCTGCATGATGTCTTGATAGGCCTGAACCAGCTTGTTACGCACCTGGGTCAACGCCTGGAACGAAACACTGGCCTTTTGCGAGGCAACCATCACATCGGTAAGGTCCACGCCGCTTTTGCCGATCTCGAAGGCGTTGGCCAACTGGCTGGAGGCTTGCTGGGTGTCACTGACTTTGTTGATGGCCTGGCCGAGCATGTCGGCGAAGCTGCTTTGGCCCAATTCTGGCGCTGGCGCGACAGATTTCGGTTGAGCCATGGCATCCATTTGCATGGAGCGCATATCCAACATCAACCGATTGAACTCAATACCCTGGCTCATGAACTTCTCTCTCCGACAACCCGCATGTTTTTTGACGCTACGCCGCAATTACTAGGGAGGTAGCAACAAGGGTGCCAGCTCTGGATCAACTCGTAAGAAAAGGCGACAAAGGTTGTCGACCTTGTTACCAGTTATGTGGCGAAAAGATACGCTTCCACATCCATTCCGGCGTCGCGCATCTGTGCCAGCTTGTAGCGCAAAGTCCGTGGGCTGATGCCCAGGCGCTCGGCGGCCTCTTTGCGGCGACCGCGCTCGGATCGCAGGGTGTCGATGATCATCTGGAATTCGCGCCGACGCAGGTCGTCACCCAGCGCACCCGCGGTTTCGGTTTCGGCGACGATTGGCGCGGGCGCCAGGGTGGGCAGCGGCGCGACGCCGCTGCCCATGGCCAGGCAGAAATCCTGGGGCTGGATCAGGCCGCCCTGTTGCAGGATCAGCGCGCGCTGGATGGCGTTGTCCAACTCCCGCACGTTGCCCGGCCACGGATAGCTGATCAGGCAAGCCTGGGCCTCGGCCGACAGGCGTGCCTGGGCATGCTTCATTTTTTTGACGTGGTTGTTCAACAGGCGCTCGGCCAGCGGAATGATATCCGCCGGGCGCTCGCGCAACGGGCGCCAGGCCAGGGGGAACACCGACAGGCGGTAGAACAAATCCTCACGGAAGCGCCCCGCCGCCACTTCACCCGCCAGGTCGCGGTTGGTGGTGGCGACCACGCGGATATCCAGCTGGATCGGCTTGCGCGCGCCGACGCGCTCCACTTCACGCTCCTGCAGCACCCGCAGCAACTTGGCTTGCAGGCCCAGGGGCATTTCCGAGATTTCATCGAGCAGAATGGTGCCACCGTCCGCCTGTTCAAACTTGCCTGCCTGGGCCGCGATGGCGCCGGTGAACGAGCCTTTTTCGTGGCCGAACAGCGTGGCTTCGAGCATGTTGTCGGGGATCGCCGCGCAGTTGATGGCGATAAACGGCTGCTTGGCGCGGGTCGACTGCTGATGGATGTAACGCGCCAGCACTTCCTTGCCGGTGCCGGACTCGCCGGAAATCAACACGGTGGAATCACTGCGCGCCACGCGGGCCGCCAGCTCCAGCAATTGTGCACTGGCGGGTTCGAAGGCAATCGGACCTTCGCCGTCACTGGCCGGGATCACGCCCAAGGCATGCCGTGCGACCAGCTCAATCAACGCCTTAGGTTCGAATGGCTTGACCAGGTAATCCGCCGCGCCCTGACGCATTGCATCCACCGCGCGCTCGACAGCGCCGTGGGCGGTCATCAGCAACACCGGCAACTGCGGTTGACGCGCGCGCAGCAGGCTGAGCAGTTGATGGCCGTCCATGCCAGGCATGTTTACATCGCTGACCACCAGGCTGAAGGACTCCTGCTCCACCGCCTCCAAGGCGTCCTCGGCAGAACCGACCGCCCGGTAATCGTGGCCCGCCAACAGCAGCGTGTCAGCCAATGCTTCACGCAGGGCGCGATCGTCTTCCACCAATAGAACCTTGATAGCCATAACCTTTTTACTCCGCGCTTGCCGCGCATGAAAACAGCGGCAAGGTCATCAATGCACAGGTGCCACGCCCAACCCGGGAATGCAGCTGCAATTCTCCCTGATGCGCACGTGCCACGGCCTTGACCACGGTCAGGCCGAGGCCGGTACCGTTGGTCTTGGTGGTGAAAAAAGGTTCGCCCAAACGCTGCAGCACGGCGGGCTCGATACCGCTGCCGCTGTCGCTGATGCACAGGCGCAGGTTTTGCTCGCGGTTGTACAGGTGCACCTTGAGCCGCGCGCCGGGGCCGCTGGCCTGGGTGGCGTTCTCGATGAGGTTGAGCAGCGAACCGACCAGCGTGTCGCGGTTGCACAGCAGCTCGCCGAGGTGGCTGTCGCACTGCCAACGCACGTGCACGTCCTGGATATGGGTAGCGGCCGCCGCTTGCAGGGCCTGCATCAACTCGGCCGGCGTGATGCGGTCGGTCAGCGGCAATTCGCCGCGGGCAAACACCAGCATGTCGCGCACTTGGTGCTCCAACTCATGCAGGCGCTCCTTGAGCCGACCAGCAAAACGTTGGTGGGTGGCGACGGGCAATTGTTCATCAGTCAAATGACTGGCGTAGATCAACGCGGCCGACAGCGGTGTGCGGATCTGATGCGCCAGAGAAGCGACCATGCGTCCCAACGACGACAACCGCTCGTGGCGCGCCAGTTGGTCTTGCAGGTGCCGGGTTTCAGTCAGGTCGTTGAGCAGCACCAATTGGCCCGGCTCTGCGTCCAGGGAACGCGTAGCGATGGACAGACGGCGCCCGTCCTTGAGGGAGATTTCGTGGCCGTCGTCTTCACGCGGCGCAAAGCAGCGGGTGATGACGTGGCGCCATAGCTCACCTTCGAGCGGCAGCCCGAGCATGTCGCAGGCGGCCGGGTTGGCTTCGCGGACGCGGCCTTCTTCGTCGATGACGATCACGCCACCGGGCAACAGCGACAGCAGGTTTTGCAGACGGTTGGCCAAGCGCTCTTTCTCGGCCAGCTCTTCCATGCGCTGGGCACTGACCACCGCCAACTCGCCCTTGAGCTCGGAAACCCGGGCCTCGAGCAGGCTGTAGGAATCGGTCAGTTGGCTCGACATCTGGTTGAACTGCGAGAACGCCTGTTCAAGACCCTGCCGGGTCGGCGGTTCTACAGGCGGGACCAGCCCCTGGATGGCAGGGGCCGTAGATAGTTGGGCGGCGTGGGGCATCATGCTCTCTCGCTTGGCTGACCGTCAGTTAAACGGAACGTTGCGAGGGCTGTAGCAATACTTGTGCCGAAAAAAAACTACCTACAAAACAGTAACTTGAAAAACAGGCGTCAATCATCCGCCTGTTCATCACCTTCTTTGCGGCTCATACCGTACTTGCGCATCTTCTCCACCAGCGTGGTTCGACGGATACGCAGGCGCTCGGCGGCGCGGGCGACGATGCCGTTGGCGTCGTCCAGGGCCTGTTGGATCAGGCCTTGTTCCAGGTTGCCGAGGTAGTCCTTCAGGTCCAGGCCTTCGGGCGGCAGCATGGCAGTGGAGCCGAAATCCGGGGTATGACCGTTGATGGCCACCCGCTCTTCCATGTCGCTGCGCAGGCTGTCGACCAGTTGCTCGTCTTCGTCGTCGACGTAGCGGAATTTCTTCGGCAACTCGACCACGCCGATCACACCGTAGGGGTGCATGATCGCCATGCGCTCCACCAGGTTCGCCAACTCGCGCACGTTACCTGGCCAGCCGTGACGGCACAGGGACATGATCGCGGCGGAGTTGAAGCGGATCGAGCCGCGCTTTTCGTGTTCCATGCGCGAGATCAGTTCGTTCATCAGCAGCGGGATGTCTTCCACGCGCTCACGCAACGGGGCCATCTCGATAGGGAATACGTTGAGGCGGTAGTACAGGTCTTCGCGGAAGCTGCCGACCTCGATCATGCTTTCGAGGTTCTTGTGGGTCGCCGCGATGATGCGTACATCGACGCTCTGGGTCTTGTTGCTGCCCACGCGTTCGAAGGTGCGCTCCTGCAACACGCGCAGCAGTTTGACTTGCATCGGCAGTGGCATGTCGCCGATTTCGTCAAGGAACAGGGTGCCGCCGTTGGCCAGCTCGAAACGCCCGGCACGGCTGGTGATCGCCCCGGTAAAGGCGCCCTTCTCATGGCCGAACAATTCGCTTTCGAGCAGCTCTGCCGGGATCGCCCCGCAGTTGACCGGCACAAAAGGCCCGTCGCGGCGCTTGGAGTGATAGTGCAGGTTGCGTGCGACCACTTCCTTGCCCGTGCCGGACTCGCCGAGGATCAGCACGCTGGCGTCGGTGTCGGCCACTTGCTGCATCATCTGGCGTACGTGCTGGATGGCGCGGCTGGTGCCGACCAGGCTGCGGAACAGGTTGGGTTCGCGATGACGACCGCGCTCGCGGGCCTGGTCGTACATCTCGCGATAGACCTGGGCGCGGTGCAGGGAGTCGAGCAATTTGCTGTAGCTGGGGGGCATTTCCAGGGTGGAAAGCACGCGGCGGCGCTGGTCTTCCGGCAGCTCGACAGAAGAAATATCGCCCATTAGCAACACGGGAAGGAACTCATCCCAGGTAGACAGTGTCTTTAACAAGCCCAAAACAGCGCCAGGAGCGTTTACCGTCCCGATCAGCACGCATATGACTTCACGGCTCGACGACAATGAGCTGACCACCTGCTGCCAATCATGGCTGCCGCAGGGCAAATTTTCTTCACCGAGAAAATTTAAAATCACCGCCA
Source organism: Pseudomonas marginalis (assembly GCF_001645105.1). Lineage (GTDB taxonomy): Bacteria > Pseudomonadota > Gammaproteobacteria > Pseudomonadales > Pseudomonadaceae > Aquipseudomonas > Aquipseudomonas petroselini. The sequence goes on along the minus strand of NZ_LKEG01000026.1, from coordinate 241,919 downwards.
AGTCGCGGCGGCGGACGCTATCGTCATCGATCAGCAGAATTTTGGTTTCACGCCACATGCAATAGCAACTTCCCTAGTAAAACTTCCTGCCCCGAGATTGAGGGCAATCGAGGCGCCTGTAAGACTTCTTACCTTACTAGACGTCTGAAATCTGAAAACAGCACTAGTTAAGTCAAAAAAGCTGGCACGGTCAAATTTATGACGCACCGGTAGGATTAACTGCGACTGTTCAGCCGAACAGATGGTAAACCTTTGACGCGTTTTTCGCTTGGTTGATCTGCGACATCTCTTCGAAAATCGCCTGGCGCTCGCCAGTCGTCACCTCAAGTAGTTGCTGGTATACCGCCAGCAAGCTTTCAAGCTTCTCCCGCAACGCATCCTCATCTACCGGTGCTTCGCTGAGCACTTCGTCGATCACGTGACGGCAGCCCAGGTCCAGTTCGCCGATGGCGTCCCAGTTGCGGTCCGCCAGCGCGCCCATCAGCGCCTCACGGGTTTCATCAATGCGTTGCAGTGCTTGGCTCATGATGTGTTCCTCAAGGCCCTCAGGCCTTTCTCTGCTGCGCCTTACTCGGTTACAGCCTGTGGCGCCGCGATAGCGTCCCAGCCTTCTTTTACGGTGATCAGCAAACGCGCCACTTCATCGATCATGTCGGCGTCGTTATGCACGTTCGCTTCCATCAGTCGGTTGGTCATATATGCATACAAACTTTCCAACTGCTGGACGTAAGCCGGGTTATCACTCTTTGCTGCATCCAAGCCGTCACGCAGGCCGATCACGATATCAATCGCCTTGCCGAGCATCAGGCCCTTGGCCGCGATGTCGCCACGCGCCAGCGCACCTTTGGCTTGGGCCATGCGATCAAGGCCGCCTTCCATCAGCATCTGCACCAGGCGATGTGGGCTGGCTTCGGAGATCTGAGCATGGGAATTGACCTTCTGGTATTGGCGAAGGGCTCTCATGGGATTCATGTTTCTACCTCGTGACAGGCGACAGCGAAAAGGATTTCAGTAACCAATATGTCGACTGGCTCGCAAAAAGCTTTAGCGCGAGTCGTCGTCTGATACAAAAAGGCCAGGCAGTTAGCCTGGCCTTTTGCGTTAGCTGGGATCAACTATTAGTTTTAGGGTTGTTCAAGGCATTTAGCGTGGTCATGACGCTGGTGCTTTGCTGGCGCAATTGAGCGACCAGGGTGTCCATGGCGTTGTATTTGTCGGAGAGGCTCTTGGTCAGCAGGTCCATGCGTTCGTTCAAGGTATCCTGCTGTTTAGACAGGTCTTTCAGACTGTCGGACAGTGAGGTTGAACGCGTGGCTAGAACGCCCGTGGACGCCTTGGCAAAGTCGTCCGTGGCGCTTTTCATGCGCGCCAGCATGCCGTTTTTACCGGTGAACATGCTATTGATGTCAGCCGCATTGGTTTTAGCCGCCGCATCCCACTTTTTGTCATCCATTGTCAGCAGCCCAGTCGTGGAACTGGTGCTCACGCCAAACTGAGCCAACGACTTGAAGGTGCCGGTTCCGGAAATGGTATTGAACTCATTCCGGATTGAAGCCTGCAGCGACCGCATGGTCGAATCGCCCGTGAGCGCTGCCGCAGTGGTGCTACCGTCCAGGTTCTTGGTGATCTTGGTTTCAGCGTTCATGGCCGTGATCAGGGCGTTGTAACTATCGATGAAGCCTTTGACCCCGGACTTCAAGGCGGTGTTATTGGTACTTACAGTGATGAGCGTCGCAGTTCGCTCAGCTGTATCGCTCGTATCGCCAACCGTTTTGGTCGCTGAAACCGACAGCAACTTGATATTCACGCCACTGAGTGCGCCTTCGATATTGTTGGTCTTGGAAACGGACGCAACGCCATCGATGCTGTACTGCGCGTCCTTAGGATGATCGACCACTGTCGAGCCTACGTCCAGCCCGGAATTACCCGACAGCGTCAGGTCCGAGCCCGTGCCCATGGTGGTGGAGGTCAGGATCAACCGCGAACCATTGGAGTCGGTCTGGATGTTGGCACTCAAACCAGAGGTGCCGAACTGGGTATTGATCGAATCGCGCACTTGCTGCAAGGTCGCGCCGGCCGGAATATTGACGTCGTAGTTCTTGCCCGACTGACTGATTGTCAAGGTCGTCGGCTTGTCCGTGGCGTTTACCACAGTAGACGTGCCGCCGGCGAAGTTCTTAGTCGACAGCTTGGACGCTTGGGCCAATTGGCTGACAATCAAGCGAAAGCTACCGTTCGACGCGGTGTTACTGGCCGTCATGGTGGCGACCTTTTCATCCGAGGATGAGCCGGTCAAGCCCGTGAAGCTGGAGCTGGCAGTCATATTGTCCAGGGCGCCGCGAAAAGCATCCAGTGCCGCCTGAATCTTACCTATCGAAGACAGCGTGGTGGTCGCCTTCTGGGACGCGGTATTGATCTGCGTCTGCTTGGGCACCTTCTCGGCGTCCACCAAGGACTTCACGATCGCTTGCGTATCGATATTCGAACCGATACCACTTACCGTTGAACCCGCCATCTTCGTTTCTCCTGTTCGGTGGCTGCCGTTATCTTGACTGACGAAGCCTCAAGACATGACAGCAACAAATTTCATGCCAGCTTAGACCTTGTCATCAAACAACAAGTGGCTCGCGCTGGAAAGGTTCTGGGCCAGCTTCAATGCCGTTTCCGAGGGGATCTGGCGAATCACTTCACCGCTATCGGTGGCGATGACCTTGACGACCACACGATGGGTGGAGTCATCAATGGAAAAATCCAGTTTACGCTGGGACGCTTGTACGAATTCGCGAATATCGGTAACTGCTTTTTCCAGGTCCGCACGCTCAGGCTCTTTGCCTGTGGCCGGGGTTTCCTGGACTTTAGTGACGCTCTTGTCGGCGGACACCTGCACAGGTGCGCCTTGAGGGGCAACCGGCGGATAAGACTGGTTCAGCTTTACACTCATGTCCATGTCCAATCTCCTCTAAACCGAAAAAACGGAAGGGCACTCAGCGCGCCCTTCCGTTAGTGACCAAGCGCTGGAGTTACTGAAGCAGCTTCAGTACAGCGGATGGCAGCTGGTTAGCCTGCGACAGGATCGCGGTGGAAGCCGATTGCAGGGTTTGTTGCTTGGTCAGCTCGGCGGTTTCGGAAGCGAAGTCGACGTCCTGAACGGTGGAACGTGCAGCGGTGGAGTTCTTCTGAATGTTCTGCAGGTTGTCTGCAGTGGTAGTCAGACGGTTCTGGGTAGCACCCAGGCCCGAACGAACGCCGTCGATGGTGCCGATGGCTTTGTCGAGTACAGCAATGGCGTTTTGTGCGTTGTTGGCGTCAGTTACGTCGGTTTGGGCAACAGACGTCTTCTTGGAAGAGATCTGAGCTGCGCCAAACAGGTCGGTTACCGAAGTACCGGTAGCGCCGTTGGCCAAGGAGTAGCCTTTAGCCGAATCCAGCGAGATCTGGCCAGTTGCAACAATCACGCCTGCAGCAGCAGCGGCAAGAGGAGTAGCAGTAGCAGCGTATGCGCCGGAACCGTCTTTGACCTTGATACCAACGGCGTCAGCGCCAACAGCGTCGCTGGTGAAGCTCAGGTTTTCGCCGGAGTCGGATTTGACTTGCAGAGTGCCTTTAGCTTCGTCGTAGTTAACGCTGATGCCCAGTTTGGCAGCGTTAGACTTCAACTGGTCAGCCAGGTCAGCAGTGCTGGTTACACCAACGAACTTAACGGAGGCGGAACCGACGCCGATGCTGAAGTTAGCTGGAACACCGGTAGCACCCTTGGTCTTGGTCTCGTCTACCGAGAATTCAACTTCGGTGCTGGCAGTAGCGCTCAGGCCACCGACGGCGCCATTCAGGCTTGCAGCGATGGTCTTGGCCGAGTCGCCGGCGTTAACTGCAACTGTCGAAGACTGACCGTTACCGGTGATGGCGATGGAGCCAGCAGCCAGGCCAGTAGCGCTAGGGGTAACCGCTACGCTCTTGATTTGCTGCGAACCAATATTGTTGGCTGCAACGTTTTCCAGGCTCAGGTTGATGGTTTCGTTAGCGTTGGCGCCAACCTGGATTGCTTTGGTACCGTACGAACCGTCCAGCAGCTTCTGGCCACCGAAAGTAGTGGTTTGCGAGATACGGGTCAGTTCCGAAGTCAGAGCCTGGTATTCGTCGTTGTTCGACTTACGGTCGTCAGGGCTGAGCGAGCCAGTAGCGGAAGACAGAGCCAGGGTACGCATTTTTTGCAGGATGTCGGTCGAAGCCTGCATCGCGCCTTCAGCGGTCTGAGCGATCGAGATACCGTCGTTCACGTTTTTGACTGCTTGGCCCAGGCCGTTGATTTGGCTGGTCAGGCGGTTAGCGATCTGCAGGCCGGCAGCGTCGTCTTTAGCGCTGTTGATACGCAGGCCGGAAGACAGGCGCTGCATTGAAGTGGCCAGGGCGCCGCCAGCTTTGTTCAGGTTGCTCTGAGTAGTGATCGAAGCAATGTTGGTGTTTACTGTTAAAGCCATGACGAAATCCTCGTTGGATGGATACTGCGGCTTCCGGCCCTGGCAACCGCCGGGTGTGGCCTGAGAACCTACGTAATAGTTATCGTCGTGGTAGCCGGTTGCTTGAGGATTTTTTTGAAATTATTTACTGGCGTCGTGCCACCCCTTGTAATTCAAGGGTTTACGCAGGCTCGAAACCCCGATTTCATTGGGTTTTCTGGCGCCAAATAAAAAACGCCGATGATCTTTCGATCATCGGCGTTTTTTTTATTGAAGCGATTAAAGCATCAAGGGCGATAAAGAATCGCCGAACCCCACGACAGGCCCACACCAAAACCACTGATGGCCACGCGCTTCCAGGTGGCGTCCATCACGTGTTTTTCCAGCAGCAACGGAATGCTCGATGAAACGGTGTTGCCGGTCTCGACCATGTCCTTGATGAACTTGTCCACCGGAGCGTCTTCAAAACGACGCGCCACAGCGTCGACAATGGCCGCACTGCCCTGGTGAATGCAGAAGGCATCAATCTCGTCAGCCTTGAGGTCCGACTCGTTGAGCAGCTCGTGCAAATGCGCCGGTACTTTAAGCAGCGCGAAGTTGAACACCTGGCGGCCATTCATAAAGAACACGCCGTCGCTGACCTTAAGGTGCGGTGCGCCGGAACCGTCGGTGCCGAACTTGGACTTGCCGAGCAACCACGGCGCGTCTTCGCCCATCCAGGTGGCGGTGGCAGCATCGCCGAACAGCATGGTGGTGTTGCGGTCTTCCGGGTCGACGATCTTCGAGTACGGGTCGGCGGTGATCAACAGGCCGTTTTTCAAGCCCGTGGCCTCCATGAAGCCTTTCATCGCATAGATGCCATACACGTAGCCCGAGCAGCCCAGGGAAATATCGAACGCCGCGACGTGAGTCGGCAGGCCGAGTTTGTCCTGGACGATGGCGGCGGTGTGGGGCAAGCCCTCTTCATCACCGTTCTGGGTCACGACGATCAGTGCGTCGATGGACTCGCGCTTCAAATCCGGGTTGTTGGCAAACAAAGCGTTGACCGCTTCGACACACAGGTCAGACGTTTCCTGCGCGGCATCCTTGCGCGGCAAAAACGCCGAACCGATCTTGCCAATGATGAACTCTTCATCCTTGGCGAATTTGGCACCCTGAGCGTAGTTATCGATCCCGTCTGCCGGCACGTAACTGGCGATGCTTTTTATGCCAATCATTGTGGCTTCCCAATACTAAATAGCTGGAGAACACCCCAGGGCCTGGGCCCGGAGTGCTGACAATAAAGGGGATAACCCCATAAAAATCTCGCTGAAAGCCGCCTCGCAAGGACCCTGTGACGACTTATCCTTTTCACACGATACAGTGAAGATGCGCTTTATGACTCACAGGTCACTCAATTTTGTGTGCTTTGTGCAAAACCTTCAAACAATTAAACCCCATAAACGACAACGGCCCGCCCTGTTTCCAGAGCGGGCCGCTTGACGTAATGCCGCTTACATCTTGTTGAACAGGCTCAACTGCGAGATTTTCACGAAGGCCAATTGCGAGGCTTCCAGCATGGTTTGCTGAAGTGTCAGGTTGATCGCGGCCTCGCCCATGTCGATGTTCGCCAGCGCGCTCATTGTGGTTTTATTGGCTAGGCCGACGCTTTCGTTTTCGCTGGACTGCACCGTTAGGGCGTTCTGCCGCGCGCCAATGGAGCCGCGCACATTGTCCACCTGATCGGAAGAACTGGTCAGGTTACTTACAGCGGAGTTCAGGGCATCCTGCAGCTTAATGCGTGCCCCCGGGATACCATCAGCCGGTTGCTCCAGAGCCTTGCGCAACTGACTCAAGGTGTCGAGGGCACTCTGGGTTTTCTGGGTGCTTGCGCCGACCGAAAACTGATCACCGACATTGGGCGTACCGCTCAGGCCAAAGGTAACACCCGCTGCCGTGATCGAATTCGGCGTGGTGGTGGTGTCGATGACGCCCGAATCAATCGCCTTGCTGTTGGCGCTGTACGGCTGCGTAAACACCTGGAAAGCCGTCGGGTCGGTGTCGCTGAACTTGATCACCACGCCGCTGTTGGCCGGAAAGGTGCTGGCATATTTGGCAGGGCTGCTGACGGTGGCATTTGTCAGTTGCGTCGCTGAGGTATTACTCGCGGTGCGCGACACGTTGAACACGTCCGGCTTGGCGGAAAGGCTGAACTCGCGGCCTTTGACCATCGCATCAGCGTCAGGCCCAGTAGCCTTGTCGGTGAGATCAACGGTGATATCAAATTTGACCCCACGCAGGTTGACGCTGGCGCTGCCCTCCTTGGTAGAGTCGAATGTCCCATTACCTGGGAGCTGCGAGGTAATGTCGTTGTTGTTTTTGTCCGTTACCACGTACTGGGTGCTGCTGGTAAAGGTCAGCTTGTACGGCTGGCCGTCGGCGAAGGACTTGTTGTAATCGACACCCGATGTCACCAAACCGGCCGAGATGGCGACTTTGTTGTCATCCACTTGCGACGGTGTTGTCGCAGGTGGCACAGGAGCAGGCGTGGTGTATTTGGTCTGGGTGCGGCTGTTGTTGGCCGCCCCTTCCAGAATGGTCTTGCCGGTGTCGCCTGCGCGAACGGTCAACGTCTCGGAAACCTGCAGACTGAGCTCATTCTCGTCACCCTGATAGTTGTAGGTGCCGTCAATGTTGCGTGAGTACGGTGGCGTCTCGGTCTTGGAACCGGAGAACAGGTAGTTGCCCGCCGCATCCTTGCTGTTGAGCAAGCCCAGCAGTTGGTCCTCAAGGGCACCCACCTCGACCGAGATGGATTTGCGGTCGGCATCACTGGTGACGCCACCGGCCTTCAACGCCAACTGGCTGGCGGCCTGGATCGTCGCACTGATCGCCGTCAGCACACTTTCTTCGTTAGTCAGCGAACTCTGGATGTTGGAAATATTGCCGCTGAACTGCGCCAGCATATCTTTCTGCTGCTGCAACATCAGCAAACGCTGCGCGGCCACCGGATCATCTCCAGCGGTCTGTACACGCACGCCGGAACTCGCCTGCTCTTGAGCCTGTACTACGCCGGAATAGTTGTTCTGGTACTTGGCGGCACTGGTGTCGAAATACTGCTGTGTAGAAATGCGCATCGTCCCAGACTCCCTTAAAGACTATTAATCAGCGTGCTGAAGGTTTCTTGCGCAGCCTTGATGATCTGCGACGACGCTGTGTAGTACTGCTGGAACTTGATCATGTCGCCCGCCTCTTCGTCCAGGTTGACCTGGGACACGGAGTTGCGCGCATTTTTGTTAGCCGTCAGCAACGCATTGGTGGCCGTGGTGTCAGTGGTGGCCGCAGCGGCCTTGGCGCCAACGGTGGACACCAACTTGCTGTTGGCCCCGACCAGGCTGGTGCCGCCGGTGCCATCTGTCGCCACGCCCACGGTGGCCTTGGTTTGCAGATTCAGCAGTTGCTGGGCATTGCGGTTGTCGGATACGCCCGTGGCGTTAAACGAAAAGGTGGTGCTGTCCCCATCGGTCGGCGAGCCCGCAACCGTGGTGTCAAAGCCAAAACTCTTGGCCGGCACCACCAGGGCACCGCTGGCATCACGCATCGGCACGTTGACGGTGATTTTATTGGCCTGCCCCGGAATGATGGTCCCCGAGCCGATAGGATCGCCCTTGGCGTCGTTAAGGGTATAGCTCTGAGTGCCATCAGCCGCCGGCTTGCCGAACACCATCTTCACCGGCATCGAATTTTCAATGCCAACGCGAAGCTGCGCGGTAGTGGCGCCACCCTGGATATCCAAGGGCAGGGTCAGGGTCGGCGGAGTGAAGCTACCGGTACCCTGGTTGGTTTTGCTGGCCTCCCCTTTCAGCGGCGCGGCAAACGCAATCTTGCTCGGGTCGTTGAGGACGGTACCGATATCCTGGGCGCCACTGGCGGTCGGGCTGACTTTAAAGCTGTCACCCGCCTGCATCGATCCGTTCGTGAGTTCCAGGGTAAAACCATCGATCACCGAGGGCGGTGTAGCCGAGATATCAAACGCGCCCATGGCTTTGCCATCAGAGCGCTCGACGGTGACTTTGTTGAGATCGGCAGGGTCGCTGAAGGTGACCTTGTAATCGAAGTTGGTCAGCTTGCTGGTGTCCTTGATCGTAACACCCAGGCTACCAACGCCCTGATTGCCTTGAGCGGAGAGGCTACGCAGCGCGACAGACGCAGCGCTGTTGATGTCCTTGAACATCGACGAGCCGAATTCGCCGTTCAGATCGATGCCCTGGCCCAGCTGGCTGTTGATCGTATCGGCAGTGACGATAGCAATGCGACCCAGGTCATTGATGGCCGGCATCAACACATCGCTGCGATAGCGCAACAAGCCGCCGATGCTGCCACCACTGATCACATTGCCCAGGTCCATCGCCGTCCCGCCAGACGCATTCATCTGAATCGTGTACTGGCTGGTGTCGCTCTTGCTCGGTACGGCGGAAAGGGTGTTGGACCGATCGCCCAGCACCAGGGACTGGCCAGTACCGGTGCTGACGCTGAACACACCGTTCTTCTCGCTGGCGTTCACGCCGATCAACTCATTGAGCGAACGTACGGCTTCGGCGCGCGCGTCCAGCAGGTTGGCCGGGGTGGTGTTCGAAGACCCCTGCACCTGGGTGATCTGCTTGTTGAGCGAAGCAATCGACGAGGTCAGCTGGTTGACCTGATCAGTCAAGGAGGTCAGTTGGCTGTTAATGGTTTCTTTCTGCTGGCTCAACTGGCTGGAGATCGAGTTGAAGCGGTTGCTCAATGTCTGGGCGCTGGTCAGCAGTATCTGGCGAGCCGAGGTATCGCTCGGGTTGGCCGAGGCGGTCTGAACAGCGGCAAAGAACGAGCTGAGTACGGACGACATGCCCGTCGTCTTGTCCGACAACGTCTTGTCCACGGCGCTCACTTGATCCAGGTAAGCCTTGGCATCGCTGTTCAGCGAGGTGCTGTTCTGGTACGCCGTGTCCAGGTATTCGTTGTACACCCGGCGCACGTCGGCCAGGGTGGTGCCGCTGCCGATGAACACGCCGCCATACTGGTTCGACGCATTGGCGCTCTGGGTGGTCTGCTGACGCGAATAGCCTGCGGTATTGGCGTTGGCGATGTTGTTACTCAAGACCGACAACGATCCTTGAGCGGCGTTAAGCCCCGACATCCCGATATTGAGCAAACTCATGGTTCAGACCTTATAAATGAGTGGTTGCGCCAGCGGCAGCGTAGTTCTGGTAACTGTTCATCGTTTTAGCGATCTGCGAAATCTTGCTGGCGTAGGCCGGGTCGGTTGCGTACCCGGCTTTTTGCAACTCGCGTACAAACTGTTCCGGGTTGTCGGCCGACTTCACAACTTCTTTATAGCGATCATTGCTTTGCAGCAAGGTCACCAGGTCGTGGAAGCTGTCCTGGTACGAGTTGTAGGAACGGAACTGCGCCGTCTCCTTGACCATCGCCCCGTCGCGGAACTCGCTGGTGATTGCACGTGCCTGGCCGCCCTGCCAACTCTGGCCGGCCTTGATGCCGAACAGGTTATGGCTGCTGCTGCCGTCTTCGGCGCGCATCACCGATTTACCCCAACCGGTTTCCAGCGCGGCCTGGGCCACCAGGTACTTCGGATCGATACCAATGCGCGCGGCAGCCGCCTTGGCCATCGGCAACATGGTGGCGACAAATTCATCCTGCGAACTGAAGGCTTTTTTCGCCGGCGCCAGCGGTGGCTGGGCCACGGCGCGACCGTAGACCTGCATGCGCCCGCTCGGCACGGCAAAGGTGCGCGCGGTGCTGTTGACCACGTTGTCGTCGGCGGCACTGTTACGCAGCGGTGCGCTTTTGGCATCGATCGCGACCGGCGCGTTCGGCACGATGCCGGCGAGCAAGCGATCGGTCAGTTTGCTTGGCAAGGCGATACGGCGCTGGTTCATCAGCTCCATGTCATTGCTGTGGGACGCTGCGGCGCCAGCCTGGGGCTCAGCCACGCGATACGCCCACAACGGGCGCTGGCCATTGGAGCGGCCCAACGGACCCTCAGCCTGGGTGCCTGCGGCAATTTCCGTCGGCACAGCGACTTTTTTCGCCGACTCGGCCGCCGCCGGGCCTTGCAACGTGGCGGCCTGGGCCTCCACCGGTTTGTTCTTCTGCATCTGGCGCATCAGCACGTCGGCCAGGCCGATACCACCGCCTTCACGGGACATCGAGACGGCCAACTGCTGGTCGTACATTTCCTGGTACTGCTTGGCCGCCGGCGTGTTCAGCGGGTTGTCTTTACCCAACGCCTCGGTAGCCGAACGCATGGACTTGAGCATCTCGCTCAAAAACAGCGATTCGAACTCCTGCGCCACCTTGCGCATGTTGCCTTCGCTGTTCTTGTCGTCGCCGACCTTGAGCTGGTTAAGCCGGTTCAAGTCGGAGTAAGACCCCGAGTCCGCCGTACTGCTTATACCGCTCTTGCGCATATCCATGGCCATGGCCTCAGATCACGATCAGGTCGGCTTGCAAGGCGCCGGCCTGTTTCAATGCTTCAAGGATCGCCATCAAGTCGCCGGGCGCTGCGCCCACTTGGTTCACCGCACGGACAATCTCATCCAGGGTGGTGCCGGGGCCGAACTTGAACATCGGCTTGGCTTCTTGCTGGGCATTGACGCGCGAGCGTGGCACCACCGCCGTCTGGCCGTTGGACAAAGGCCCAGGCTGGCTGACGATAGGGTCTTCGGTGATGGTCACGGTCAGGCTGCCGTGGGTCACCGCAGCGGGCGACACCTTGACGTTCTGGCCGATCACGATGGTACCGGTCCGCGAGTTGATGATGACTTTGGCCACCGCCTGCCCTGGGTCCACTTCGAGGTTTTCCAGGATCGACAGGTAATCCACGCGTTGGCTTGGGTCCAGCGGCGCGGTGACGCGGATCGAGCCGCCGTCGATGGCCTGGGCGACACCAGGGCCGAGCATGTCGTTGATCTTGTCGACCACGCGCTTGGCGGTGGTGAAGTCGGAGCGATTGAGGTTCAGGGTCAGGCTGTTGCCCTGGTTGAAACCGCTCGGCACGGTGCGTTCAACCGTGGCGCCGCCCGGAATACGACCGGCCGACGGCACGTTGACGGTGATCTTCGAACCGTCACGACCTTCGGCATCGAACCCGCCCACCACCAGGTTGCCCTGGGCGATGGCGTAGACGTTGCCGTCGATACCTTTCAAAGGCGTCATCAGCAAGGTGCCGCCGCGCAGGCTTTTCGAGTTACCGATGGACGACACCGTAATGTCCACCACCTGGCCCGGCTTGGAGAACGCCGGCAAGTCGGCACTGATGGACACGGCCGCGACGTTTTTCAACTGCACGTTGCCCGAGCCCGCCGGCACCTTGATGCCGAACTGCGAGAGCATGTTGTTGAAGGTCTGCAGGGTGAACGGCGTCTGGGTGGTCTGGTCACCCGTACCGCTGAGCCCCACCACCAGGCCGTAGCCGATCAACTGGTTGGAACGCACGCCGGAAATGCTGGCGATGTCTTTCAGGCGCTCGGCCTGGGCGACAGCGCTCAAGGAAAGCAGGAGTGCGGCCGCCAACAGCTGTTTGAAGTTCAAAGTGGCCACCTAGAAAGGGAACAGCGGGCTAAGGAAGAAACGGTCGAACCAGCCCGGCTGACTCGCATCAGCAAACGAACCTGTACCCGAGTAGGTAATGCGCGCATCGGCAATCCGCGTCGACGGCACGGTGTTGTCGGTGGAGATGTCATCGGCGCGGACCATACCGGCAATGCGCACCAATTCGTCGCCGGTGTTAAGCGTCATCCACTTCTCACCGCGTACGGCAATGATGCCGTTGGGTAATACATCGGCGACGGTCACGGTGATCGAACCGGTCAAGCTGTTGCCCTGCCCTGCGGAACTCTTGCCGTTGGTGGCGCGGTCACCGCTGTAGCCGGCGCTCAAGCTCAAGTCGCCATCGCCCAGGGGGTTGTTGGTGTTCGGCACGGCACCAAACAACGAGGTCAGGCCGATCCCCGTCTTGCTGGTCTTGCCCACCTGCGAGTTGGCGTTCTTGCTGGCCTGGGTCTTCTCGTTCAGGGTGATGGTGATGATGTCACCCACGCGGAACGCCTTGCGGTCGCTGTACAGGTTCTGTTCGAAACCGGCCTGGTAGATCGAGCCATTGTTGGCCGCCGCCGGCAACGGCGTGCGTGGCAACACCGGCGCGTAGTACGGGTCATTGGGCTTTGGCGTCGGGGCGACACAGCCCGCGAGCACGGCAATCCCACTCAATGCCAAAACAGAAACATAGCGATTCATGACCCTTACCTCACGGTGTTGCAGGCGCCCTCAAGAGCGCCCCAGACTTGATTACAGATTCTGCGTTACGAACGAAAGCATCTGGTCGGCGGTGGAGATCACCTTGGAGTTCATCTCGTAGGCACGCTGGGTAGTGATCATGTTGACCATCTCCTCAACGGTGCTGACGTTGGAGGTTTCCAGGGTGCTTTGCAGCGTGGTGCCGAAGCCGTTCAGCCCAGGGGTGCCGATTTGCGGCGCGCCGCTGGAGGCGGTTTCCAGGAACAAGTTGTTACCCATGGCTTGCAGACCGGCCGGGTTGATGAAGTCGGCGGTCTGCAGGTTGCCGATCACTTGCGACGCCGGGTTGCCGGCGACGGTGATGGACACAGTACCGTCGTTGCCGACGGTGAAGGTCTTGGCATCCGCTGGAACGACCACGGCCGGCTCCAGGGCAAAACCGTTGGCGGTCACGATCTGGCCGTTGGAGTCCAGGTGGAAAGTACCGTCACGGGTGTAGGAAGTAGTGCCGTCCGGTTGCAGGATCTGGAAGAAGCCACGGCCGTTGATGGCCATGTCCAGCGGCTGGCCGGTCTGTTGCAGGTTACCGGCGCTGAAGTTCTTCTGGGTGCCGACGATCTGCACACCGGTACCCAGTTGCAGGCCCGACGGCAGCTCGCTGTCCTGGGTCGACTGAGCGCCCGGCTGTTTCTTGATCTGATAGAGCAAGTCCTGGAACTCGGCACGGTCACGTTTGAAACCCGTGGTCGATACGTTGGCCAAGTTGTTGGAAATGGTGGTCAGGTTGGTGTCCTGGGCGGACAGGCCTGTTTTGGCAACCCATAGAGCCGGAAGCATGCTGTTCTCCTCTGTGCGCCTGTTTGTTGGCGCGACATCACAAATTAGTTAATGGGCTGCAATCAGCTCATCTGCATGACGCGCGTCATGGCCTGGTCGTCTTCTTTAGCGCTGTTCATCATCTTGATGTGCAGCTCAAACTGCTTGGAAAGCGCCAGCACTGCGGTCATTTCTTCCACCGCATTGACGTTGCTCGCCTGCAGGAAACCCGAGGTCAGCGTGACCGTCGCGTCAGCCTGGGCCGGCTGGCCATCCTTGGTGTGGATGGTGCCGTCCAAGCCTTTATTCATGTTCTTCAGGTCCGGCTGGACCAGCTTGATGCGGTCCACTTCCGCCATCACGCGCGGGCCTTCACCCATGGCGCGGATGCTGATGGTGCCGTCGGCACCCACTTCGATTTTCTGCTGCGGCGGCACGGCAATCGGCCCACCGTTGCCCATGATCGGCATGCCGTTGCCGGCCCGCAGAACGCCCAATGCGTCGACGTTCATGCTCGCGCTGCGCACGTAGGCTTCGCTGCCGTCCGGGGTCTGCACGGCCATCCAGCCATTGCCGCTGACGGCCACGTCCAGGTCACGGCCGGTCTCGATCATCGCGCCAGGAGAAAAGTCAGTGCCCGGGCGCTCGGTCAAGGCAAACGCCCGCGCCGGAAAGCTGTCACCGAACACCGGCATCGAACGCGCCTGCTCCAGGTCACGTTGGAAACCATTGGTGGAAATGTTCGCCAGGTTGTTGGCATGGGCCTTCTGCGCCAGAGCATTCTGGCTGGCGCCGGTCATTGCCACATAAAGGTACTTGTCCACGCTCTTTCCTCTTTCTGACGGACGCTTGCCGCCCACCGCTGTACTGATGAGGCTTAAGCAATTTGCGAACCAACTTTTGAAAAGAGCAGGAAGTGCAGGCGGGGCGGGGGTTTGCGGCGAGGTATGAAGATTTCAGGATTGAGCGAGAGTCGAAAAAACGGCGGACTACTGCCGCCTGCGGCAAACCCCGTCCTTGAAAACGACAAAGATCAAATGTGGGAGGGGTTTACTGTGGTGACCAGGCTTGCCCTGTGGTGAGTAGGCTTGCCCCGTGGTGAGCAGGCTTGCCCTGCGCCGGGCTGCGAAGCAGCCCCCCTTGAGTCGGCGGCGAACCCGTCGGGAGGACAAGCCCCACTCACCACAACAAGCCCCTTCCCAAAGGATTTATTTATTAGCCTTGAGAATTTCGTAGTCGCGCAGCTTGTTAGCGATGGTGGTGTGGGACACCCCCAGACGCTTGCCCATCTGCCGGCTGCTGGGATGCTCGGCATATAAGGCTTCGAGCACCGCTTTCTCGAACCGCCCGATAATCGCTTCCAGGCCACCCTCCAGCGAAAAATCGCCAAGCGGCTGACGCACCCCATAGTCCGGCAGCCGAATATGTTCGGCCTTGACCGTCCCGCCGTCACACAACGACACCGCTTGGAACAGTACGTTTTCCAACTGCCGCACATTGCCTGGCCAATGGTAATGACTCAGGCGATCCATCGCGGCGGGCGCCAGCTTGGGCAACGGGCAGCCGATCTGACGGCTGGCCTGGTCGAGAAAGTGCTCCACCAACGGCGCCAGGCCGTCGAGGCATTCGCGCAGGGGTGGGATATGCAGGGACAGCACGTTGAGGCGGTGGTAGAGGTCCTGGCGGAATTCGCCACGGGCGCACAGCTCGGACAAATCCACCTGGGTGGCGCAGATCACCCGCACATCCAGGTAAACCTCCTCATCACTGCCTACGCGGCGAAAGCAACCGTCCTGCAGGAAGCGCAGCAATTTCACCTGCAAGCGCGCGCTCATCTCCCCCACACCGTCAAGAAACAACGTACCGCCCGCCGTCAGTTCCAGCAGCCCCAACTTGCCTTCTGCACGTGCACCTTCGAACGCGCCGGGGCCGTAGCCGAACAACTCGGTCTCCGCCATCGACTCGGGCAGGCCGGCGCAGTTGAGCGCCATCAACGGCGATTGCCCACGCGGGCTGGCCAAGTGACAGGCGCGGGCCAGCAACTCCTTGCCGGTGCCGGTTTCGCCTTCTATTAATAGAGGCGCATCCAGCGGCGCCATGCGCCGGGCTTCGCGCACTACCGCAGCCATGACTTTGGAGCTCTGGAAAATGCTGTCAAAGCCGCGCAGCTCCTGCTTGCGCACGTTGTAGATGCGCTCACCCACGCGGTCCGCGCGGTGCAGGGTCAACACCGCGCCGGCCATGGCTTCGCTGTCGTCATGTTCGGACGATTGCAGCGGCGCGATGTCCGCCAGGAACACGTCACCCTTGACCTTGACCCGCAGACCATTGATCCGCGATTTGCTCGCACGCACCAGCTCCGGCAAATCAAAGTCTTCGGCATACCGCGACAACGGAATCCCCGGCACCTCGTCCACCCGCACCCCGAGCAACTGCGCCGCTGCACGGTTGGCGGCGACGATGGAGCCGCCCATGTCGATCGACAGCACCGGAAACTCCAGGGCGCCGAGCAGCGCATTCAGCTCCATGTGGCGCCGTTCGCTGGGCATCAGCCCTACCCTTTTCACCCCGAACACCCCGGTAATCGCCTCGAACTGCGGGCGCAGCGCCTGAAACTGCATGTTCACCAGGTTCGGGCAGTAGAGGTAAATGGCATTGCCATGCTCACCGCCCACTTCGCCCTTGGCGACGTTGACGCCGTACTCCACCAGCAGGTTGAGAATGTCCCGCAGGATGCCGATGCGGTTCTGGCAGTGCACTTTGATACGCATGAAGAGGCCCGAAATATAGGTAGGCGCCGCGTGTTTTTGTCGCAGGACGCAGATAGTCGTCAAGATTATGTGACAGCCAGAAGGGTTTTCCCAGCCCAGCGCAACGGCCAAGCGCACATGCGTAACGAATACTTTACGGAAATCGGTAAACTTTCCTACACGAGGGCGTTTTAAACAGATGGAATCCGGTCACGCACGGGTTATCAATAGGCTCATCGCAGGACATAACAAGAACGAATGCCTAGCAGGAGAGCCGTATGAAGCAGACGCAGTACGTGGCCCGCGAGCCCGACGCGCAAGGTTTTATCCACTACTCGCCGGAAGAACATGCGGTGTGGAACACCCTGATCACTCGCCAATTGAACGTGATCGAGGGTCGCGCCTGCCAGGAATACCTGGACGGCATCGACAAGCTCGGCCTGCCCCATGACCGGATTCCGCAACTGGGCGAAATCAACCAGGTGTTGGCCGAGACAACCGGCTGGCAAGTCGCCCGCGTACCGGCGCTGATCCCCTTCCAGACCTTCTTCGAATTGCTCGCCAACAAACAGTTTCCGGTGGCGACGTTTATCCGTACCCGCGAAGAACTGGACTACCTGCAAGAGCCGGATATTTTCCACGAGATCTTTGGCCACTGCCCGCTGCTGACCAACCCTTGGTTCGCCGAATTCACCCACACCTACGGCAAGCTCGGTCTGGCGGCCACTAAGGAGCAACGGGTTTACCTGGCGCGCCTGTACTGGATGACCATCGAGTTCGGCCTGGTGGACACCCCCGAAGGCCGGCGTATCTACGGTGGCGGCATTCTGTCGTCGCCCAAGGAAACGGTGTACAGCCTGTCCTCTGAGCCTGAGCACCAGCTGTTCGACCCGCTGGAAGCGATGCGCACGCCCTATCGCATCGACATCCTGCAACCGCTGTACTTCGTGCTGCCCAACCTCAAGCGTCTGTTCGACGTGGCGCAGGAGGACATCATGGGCATGGTTGAGCGCGGCATGCAGCTGGGTCTTCATGCGCCAAAGTTTGCGCCCAAACCCAAAGCCGCGTGAACCTTACATCTTGAGGCCAGGTGAGTCTGTTCCCTGGCCGCGCGTTGCTTTAGGGTGACGCTACTGACCTTCAACTTTCGAATTCAGGACATCCCATGACCACCTTGAACCAAGCCCACTGCGAAGCCTGCCGCGCCGATGCCCCGCAAGTCAGCGATGAAGAGTTGCCGGTGCTGCTCAAGCAGATCCCCGACTGGAACATCGAAGTGCGCGACGGCGTGATGCAGTTGGAAAAGGTTTTCCTGTTCAAGAACTTCAAATTCGCCCTGGCTTTCACCAACGCCATGGGTGAAATCTCCGAAGCCGAAGGCCATCACCCCGGCCTGCTCACCGAGTGGGGCAAGGTCACCGTGACTTGGTGGAGCCATTCCATCAAAGGCCTGCACCGCAACGACTTCATCATGGCCGCGCGCACCGACGAAGTGGCCAAGGACGCCGAGGGCCGCAAGTAATGCATTTCGATGCCATTGGCCGCGTGCCCGGCGACCCGATCCTCGGGCTGATGGACCTGTACGCCCAGGACGCCAACCCGAACAAGTTCGACCTGGGCGTCGGCGTCTATAAGGACGACCAGGGCCTGACGCCGATCCCGCACTCGGTGAAACTGGCCGAGCAGCGCCTGGTGGACACCCAGGCCACCAAGACCTACATCGGCGGCCACGGTAACGCTGCGTTCGGCAAGCTGATCTGCGAGCTGGTGCTCGGCGCGGACTCCGCGCTGATCCGCGAACGCCGTGCCGGCGCCACCCAGACCCCAGGCGGCACCGGCGCCCTGCGCCTGAGCGCCGACTTTATCGCTCAAAACCTGCCGGGCCGTGGCGTCTGGCTGAGCAACCCGACCTGGCCGATCCACGAATCCATCTTTGCCAAGGCCGGGATCCCGGTCAGCCATTATCCGTACGTGGGCGCCGACAATCGCCTGGATGTGGCGGCGATGCTCGCCACCCTGTCCAGCGTGCCTCAGGGCGATGTCGTGCTGCTGCACGCCTGCTGCCACAACCCGACCGGTTTCGACCTGTCCCAGGATGACTGGCGCCAGGTGCTGCAGATCGTGCGCGAGCGCCAGTTGCTGCCGCTGATCGACTTCGCCTACCAGGGCTTTGGCGACGGCCTGGAGCAGGACGCCTGGGCGGTGCGCCTGTTTGCAGCCGAGCTGCCGGAAGTGCTGGTCACCAGTTCCTGCTCGAAGAACTTCGGCCTGTACAGCGACCGTGTCGGCGCGTTAATCGTGTGCGCGGCGGATGCGGAGAAGCTGACGGATGTGCGCAGCCAGTTGGCGAACACGGCGCGTAACCTGTGGTCGACGCCACCGGACCATGGCGCAGCGGTGGTGGCGACCATCCTCGGCGATGCCGAGCTGAAAAAACGCTGGAGCGACGAAGTAGAAGCCATGCGTTCGCGCATCGCACACCTGCGTTCCGGACTGGTGGAGGCGTTGGCGCCCCATGGCCTGTCGGAGCGGTATGCGCACATCGGCGCGCAGCGCGGCATGTTTTCCTATACCGGCCTGAGTGCCGAGCAGGTTAAACAGCTGCGGGAGAAACACAGCGTGTACATGGTGAGTTCTGGCCGGGCGAATGTGGCAGGGATTGATGCCACGCGGTTGACGCTGCTGGCCAAAGCCATCGCCGACGTATCCAACTGAAGAAACAGCATTAAAACTGTGGGAGGGGGCTTGCCCCCGATGGCGGTATATCAGTCAAGCTTACAGCGACTGACACTCTGCAATCGGGGGCAAGCCCCTCCCACATTTGTGACCTGAGTAGCCCTTTAGCCTGTGACCATCTCGGCCTTAAGCTGCGCCTCCTTCGCCTGCGCATCCGCCAACCGATACAACTCGATACTCCCATCCCAGTGCTCGATCAACGCCGTGCACGACTCCACCCAATCCCCGCAGTTGAGGTAATCCACCTCGCCCACCTTGCGAATCTCCGCGTGGTGGATATGCCCGCAGACCACGCCGTGCAACTCGCGCTTGGTTACTTCGTGGGCGATGGCTTCTTCGAAATCGCTGATGAAGTTCACCGCCGTCTTGACCTTGTGCTTGAGGTACGCCGACAGCGACCAATAGCCATAGCCGTAGCGCGCACGCCAATGGTTCAGCCAGCGGTTCAGCGTGAGGGTGAACTCATAGGCCGAGTCGCCGAGAAATGCCAGCCAGCGGTGATAGCGAGTGATCACGTCGAACTGGTCGCCGTGGATCACCAGCAGGTGCCGGCCATCGGCAGTCACGTGCACGGCCTCGTCCACCAGTTGGATATTGCCCAGGATCAGCTTGGAGTAGCGGCGCAGGAATTCGTCGTGGTTGCCGGTAACGTAGATCACCTCGGTGCCGCGCTTGGCCATGGTCAACAGGCGGCGGATCACGTTGGTGTGGGCCTGGGGCCAATACATGCCGCCACGCAGTTTCCAACCGTCGATGATGTCCCCTACCAGGTAGACCTTATCGGCGTGGTAGCCCTTGAGGAACTGCGACAAATGTTCGGCCTGGCAATCCCGTGTGCCCAGGTGCACGTCGGAAATCCACAGGGTACGCACCCGTTGCTTGCGGCTGGGCTTGGTCAACTCGGCACTGGTCATGGGCATCCCTCGACGGTGTTTTCGCGAGCTTGCGCCAGCGCGATTAATAGCCCATGACAACTGTGCGTCAGTCTGATGACAGCGCCCACCGACTGCGAAGCGTTGTAGACTGCCGACTTGCCGCCCAGGAGACCGCGATGAGCCCCACTCTCACGCTACGCCACTACCTCGAAGCGCCCATCGCCCACAGCCATGACCATGCGCAGTTGGTGTTCGGCCTGTCCGGGCACCTGGACCTGGAAGTCGACGGGCGTGGCAGCCAAGTGCGCGAAAGCAGCGTGATGGTGCTGCCCTTCTCCGCCCACCACGCCTGCGGCAGTCGCGACGGCAGCCGCTGCCTCGTGCTGGACGTGCCCACCGAGCACTGGGTGCTGCAATCGTTGGGCACGCATGCCGATGCCAGTCGCCGCCTGCTCGACCAACCGGCACGGCTGGCCCTGGACTCGCGGCAACACCAGTTGGTGCAATGGCTGGCGCAGAGCCCGGTGGATGACCCGCTGATCGCCCAGCAAGGCGCAGTGCTGTTGCTGGCCAGCCTCAACCATCCGTCTGCCCAACCGCTGCCGGGCCGGCGCCTGCCGTATGCGGCGTTCAACGCGCACATCGAGCGCCACGTAGCGCACCCGCTGCAGGTGGCTGACCTGGCACGCATCGCCGACCTGTCGGTAGCGCGCTTGCACGCACGCTTCATGGCGGAATGCGGGCAAACGCCCATGGACTATATCCGCAGTCGCCGCCTGCACATGGCCTTGGACCTGCTGCGCCAAACGCCTCTGCCGGTTGGTGAAATCGCCGATCGCGTCGGCTATACCTCGCAAAGTGCCTTTGCGGCCGCGATGCTGCGCGAGTTTGGCGCCTCGCCGGGCGCATTGCGACGCAACGCCTAGGAAGAGCCTTGCGATAACAATCGCGAGCCGCACGACAGACGCCTGCACGGCCGAGCCACTAAACTGCGCTTCTGTCACCCGCTTGATTCAAGGACTGCAATGACTCCCCGCTCAGCCCTCGGCGCCCTGCATATCGGTGCATTGATGTTTGGCCTTACCGGCGTATTCGGCAAACTGGCGGCCGCTTCACCGGCCATCATCGTCTTCGGGCGCGCCGTGTTTGCCGTAGTGGCCCTGGCGGTATTCGCACGGTTCGCCAGCAACACCGCCTGGAAAACACTCGAGCGGCGCGACTGGCGTCGGCTGCTGGTGAGCGGCGTATTGCTGGCGGCGCATTGGGTGACCTTCTTTATTGCGGTAAAGGTCGCCGGCGTTGCGGTGGCGACCCTGGGTTTCACTGCGTTTCCGGCCTTTACCGTGATTCTTGAAGGGTTGATTTTCCGCGAGCGTATCCGCGCCAATGAAATAGTGCTGGTGATACTGGTCAGCGTCGGTCTGGTGCTGGTCACCCCGGACTTCAACCTCGCCAGCGAAGCCACCGGCGGCTTGCTCTGGGGGATCGCCTCGGGGCTGCTGTTTTCCCTGCTGTCGCTGAACAATCGCGCCAGTTCCGGCCGCATTCCGGCAGTGCAGGCCGCGTTGTGCCAGAACGTGGTGGTCGCGGTGTGCCTGTTGCCCGTGGCGGCACCGGGGCTGACCGAGGTGCGGGCGATTGACTGGCTGTGGATCGGCCTGCTCGGCGTGTTCTGCACCGGCCTGGCCCACAGCCTGTTTGTCGCCAGCCTCGCGGTGATCAAGGCGCGCACGGCCTCGGTGGTGTTTGCCATGGAGCCGGTGTACGGCATCACCGCGGCTTGGCTGCTGTTTGCCGAAACCCCGACGCTGCAGATGCTGCTGGGTGGCGTGCTGATCATCGTCGCTATCGTGCTTTCCGGACTGATGGGCAGTGCCAGCCAGGCCAAACAGCCTGCGGCGACGGCGTGATCTACACTTTAAACATCCGCAACAGTTTGTCGTCGTTCAACGGATAACCGACACCTCGACGACAGCCTGGGTATTTTCTGAAGTTGCTGTACGCGAGTGGTCACAACCTCAACGCGATGCGGGAGCTTTACCATGGAAATGCTCATCAGTTTGTTGGTGCAGATAATCAGCGGGACCATCGGCGGCAACATCGCCGGGATGACCAGGCAGAGTCTTGGGACAGGGCTTAACACAGTGATCGGGGGTGTCGGCGGGGCGCTGCTGGGCCAGATCGTCGCGGTACTGACGGGCGCCTCCGGTGGTGAAGCGCTGGATGTGGCGACCGTTGGCAGCAACATTGTCGGCGGTGGCGTCGGCGGGCTGGTGCTGACCTGGGTGATTGGCTTCATCAAGCAAAAAATGGCCGCCAAATAATCCCCCCTGCACGGTCACCGCCCGCCGACGGCGGTGACTTTTACTGCGTACGGTCGTTGTGCCCCAGGTCACGCTGCGGGTCGATCTGGTCGCGCACGCGCTGCTTGAGCACCTTGGCTTCAGGGAAACCACCGTCGGCCTTACGCTCCCAGATCTGTACGCCATCGCACGTGATGCGAAAAGCGCCACCGGTTGCCGGCGCCAGCGACACCTGGCCCAAGTCATCGGCGAACGTGCTCAACAATTCCTGCGCCAGCCACGCCGCGCGCAGCAACCACTGGCACTGGGTGCAATAGGTGATAACGATCTCGGGTTTGATCGAGGACATAATTTGAGAGGCTCCTGGCGTAACGGGCTCGGCGGATCGAGTGGCTATAATAGCGGCCTTTATCGCCCAGCCTCGAGATTCATGATGCGCCGCCTGCTGTCCTGCCTGTTCCTGTGCCTACTCCCTCTTGTTGCCGACGCCCTTGAACCGCCACGTCCAAAAATCGGCCTGGTGCTGTCCGGTGGCGCCGCCCGTGGGCTGGCGCATATCGGCGTGCTCAAGGCGCTGGAAGAGCAAGGCATCCAGATCGATGCGATTGCCGGCACCAGCATGGGTGCGGTGATCGGTGGGCTGTACGCCTCCGGCTACAAAATCGATGAGTTGGAAAAGCTCGCGCTGAGCATCGACTGGCAACAGGCCCTGTCCGACGCACCACCCCGCGAGGACGTACCGTTTCGGCGCAAGCAGGATGACCGGGATTTCCTGGTCAAACAGAAACTCAGCTTTCGCGACGACGGTAGCCTGGGCCTGCCACTGGGCGTGATCCAAGGCCAGAACCTGGCGCTGCTGCTGGAAAGCATGTTCGCCCACAGCAGCAACACGCGAAATTTCGACAAGCTGCCGATTCCCTTCCGCGCGGTAGCGACCGATATCACCACCGGCGAGAAGGTGGTGTTCCGCAAGGGCCACCTGCCCCAGGTGATCCGTGCCAGCATGTCGATCCCGGCGGTATTCGCCCCGGTGGAGCTGGACGGTCGGCTGCTGGTGGACGGCGGCATGACCGATAACATCCCGCTGGACGTGGCGCGGGAGATGGGCGTGGATATCGCCATCGTCGTCGACATCGGCACCCCACTGCGCTCGCGCAAGCAACTGGCGACGGTGGTGGACGTGCTCAACCAGTCCATCACGCTGATGACCCGGCGCAACTCCGAAGAACAACTCAAGGACTTGCACCCCAAGGATGTGCTGATCCAGCCACCGCTCGCCGCCTATGGCGTGACCGACTTCGGCCGCGCCAAGGACATGATCGACGCCGGCTACCGCGCGACTCGCGCCCTCGATGTGCGCCTGGCCCACCTGCGTCCTGCCGAACCGATCGACCCGCAACTGGTGGCCGCGCGTACCCCCGGCGAGCGCACCCCGGTGATCACCGCGATCACCGTGGAAAACGATTCGAAAGTCAGCGACGACGTGATCCGCTACTACATTCGCCAACCCCTGGGCGAGCCGTTGAACCTGGGCCGCCTGCAGTCGGACATGGGCACCTTGTACGGCCTGGATTACTTCGAGCAGGTGCAATACCGCGTGGTCAAGAAAGGCCAGGACAACACCCTGGTGATCAGCGCGCGCGGCAAACGCAGCGGCACCGATTACCTGCGCCTCGGCCTGAACCTCTCGGATGACATGCGCGGCGACAGCGCCTTCAACCTCGGCGCCAGCTACCGCATGAACGGTATCAACCGCCTCGGCGCCGAGTGGCTGACGCGGGTGCAGATCGGTGATCGGCAAGAGCTGTACAGCGAGTTCTACCAGCCGATGGACACCGGCTCGCGTTACTTTGTCGCGCCTTATCTCAGCGCCCAGGCACAGAACGTCGAGCTGATCCTGGACAACGATCCCATCTCCGAATACCGCCTGGAACGCTACGGCTTCGGCTTGAACGTCGGCAGGCAGATTGGCAACAGCGGCGAGATCCGCTTCGGCGTCGGCGAGGCCTGGGGCAAGGCGGATGTGCGCATCGGCGACCGGGACCTGCCCAGTGTGAGCTTCAGCGAAGGCTTCTATGAACTGAAATACTCCTTCGACTCTCTGGACAATGTGTACTTCCCCCATACCGGCGAAGACATCGGCCTGGCCTACCGCGAATTCGAACCGGGGCTGGGCTCGGACCAGCGCTACCGCCAATGGGAATTCAAGTTGGACAAGGCCATGAGCCACGGCCCGGACACCCTGGTGCTGGGGGGACGCTACGGGCGCACGCTGGATGATTCGGATGTGGTGATTTCCAGCTTCCTGCTGGGCGGTGCGCGGCAGCTGTCGGGCTTCCGCCAGGACGCCATCTCAGGCCAGAACATCAGCCTGATGCGAGCGGTGTATTACCGTCGACTGACGCCACGTTCGTACCTGCCGCTGGATTTCCCGCTGTACCTCGGTGCGTCATTGGAACGCGGCCGGGCGTGGAACAACGACAATGAATTCGACAGCGGCTACATCAACGCGGCGAGTATCTTCCTGGGGTTTGATACACCGTTGGGGCCGCTGAATTTCAGTTATGGGTTCAACGATGATAATCAGAAGGCGGTGTATCTGAACCTGGGGCAGACGTTCTGACACACGAGGGGATTGTAGTGAGCGGGCTTGCCCCGCGCTGGGCTGCGAAGCGGCCCTGAATCCAGGCGACTGATTTCTGACTGAAAAAGCGCGGTGACTGCAGTGGGGCTGCTTCGCAGCCCAGCGCGGGGCAAGCCCGCTCACCACAAAAGCCTGCTCATCACAGCAAGCCCGCTCACCACAGCAGACCCGCCCAGCGTCAATCAGCGTTTGTTTGCCTCAGGACTTTTCCAGATTCGCCAGAATGTGCCCATGCACCCGCATACACACTCGCAAATCGGCTTCATCCACCCCCACAAACAACTCATGACGCAAAGCGGTAGCAATCGTCTCGATCTGCTCGATCAACGGCCGGGCGGTATCACACAGCAGAATGCGCTTGGCACGACGGTCTTCCACCACCGCCTGGCGTTGCACCAGGCCTTGACCTTCCAGGCTGTCCAGCAGGCGAGCCAGTGTCGGCCCTTCGACGCCGACGCTTTGCGCCAATTCGCGCTGGGTGGGTGCATCCTCGAAACGGGCCAAGTGCAACAGCACCAGCCAGCGCGCCTGGGACAAGCCCAGCCCCGCCAAGCGGCGGTCGAGCTCGGCGCGCCAACCACGGGACATTTGCGCCAGCTGCATGCCAAATCGGTGTTGATCGGTTAACGGCATAAAAAACTCATGTTTTAGACTGAAAATAAAGTGTGGCTAATTATTAGTCAGCTAAGCATGCGCTCTGCCCGTAGGCAAGAGTTGCTATGTACTGATTCGTTACATTGTCGTAATTGGCGCACTAAATCTCGAATTCAGACTGCAAAGCGGCCCTTACGCAGTACAAGACACCCTCAGGAACACGTCCGGTAAACAGCGGTGCGATCTCCGCGACAGGTGGCAATTCGCCCTCTCCGTCCAGGAACGCGTCTTGGATCTCGCCGAGCAAATCTTCCGGCAAATCAAGCGCCTGCTCCAACGACAGCTGCTGCTTGCCGATGGATTCAGCCAACAACGTGTAGACGTTTTTTTCCGAGCATTGCAGCTGACCGGCGATCTGGATCGGGGTCATGCCGGCGCGGGCCAGGCTGATCAATTCATGGCGAATATCGGCGATTTCCTTCGGCGCTTCGGCCTGGCCGCCCAGCACTTCGAGGAAGGCCTGGCCGTAGCGCTCGAGTTTGCGCGCACCCACGCCGCTGACCCGCGCCATTTCGGCCATGCTGGTGGGCTGCTCGCGCAGCATCTCCAGCAAGGTGGAGTCGGGGAAAATAACGTACGGCGGCACGCTGTGTTCCTGCGCCAGTTTGCGCCGTAGGGTGCGCAAGGCTTCCCACTGTTCGCGCTCTTCGCCACGCACCAGTTGGCTGGCCTGGCTGGTGCTGCTCTTGGCGGTGGTCTGCGGCTTGAGGTCGCGGCGCAGCTCAAGGCTGACTTCGCCCTTGAGCAATGGCCGGCAACTGTCATTCAGGCGCAAACCGCCATACCCTTCGATGTCGATATCCACCAAGCCACGCGCGACCATCTGCCGGAACAGCGAACGCCATTCGCCCTCAGCGCGGGCCTTGCCCACGCCATAGACCGACAGTTTTTCGTGGCCGAAGCTGCGGACCTTCTCGTTATCCTTGCCCAGCAATACATCCACCAAATGCCCCACGCCATAACGCTGGCCGGTGCGGTAAATAGCGGACAAACCCTGGCGCGCGGGTTCAGTGGCGTCCCAGGTCTGCACGCCGTCGACGCAGTTGTCGCAATGGCCGCAGGGTTGGGGCATGTCTTCGTCAAAATACGCGAGCAAGGTCTGGCGACGGCAACGGGTCTCTTCACACAGCGAGAGCATCGCGTCGAGCTTGTGCTGCTCCAGGCGCTTGTGACGCTCGTCACCCTCGGAGTTTTGCAACATCTGCTTGAGCATCACCACGTCTTGCAGGCCGTAGACCATCCAGGCATCCGCCGGCAGGCCATCACGGCCGGCTCGCCCGGTTTCCTGGTAGTACGCCTCAAGGGATTTGGGCAGGTCCATATGCGCCACGAAGCGCACGTTGGATTTGTCGATGCCCATGCCGAACGCGATGGTGGCCACCATGATCAGGCCTTCCTCGTTGAGGAAGCGCTTCTGGTGGGCGGAGCGCGTTTCGTTAGGCAGGCCCGCGTGGTAAGGCAGCGCCGGGTAACCTTGTTCGCAGAGGAACGCGGCGACTTCATCGACCTTCTTGCGCGACAGGCAATAGACGATGCCGGCATCGCTGCGCCGCTCGGACAGGAAGGCCAGCAACTGCTTGCGCGGCTGCTCCTTGGGCACGATGCGGTAGAAGATATTCGGCCGGTCGAAGCTCGACAGGAAGCGCTCGGCGTTCTGCAGATGCAGGCGCTCGACGATTTCTTCGCGGGTGCGCTTGTCGGCGGTGGCGGTCAGGGCAATGCGCGGCACATCGGGAAACAGTTCCGCCAACTGGCCGAGCTGCAGGTATTCGCGACGGAAATCGTGGCCCCATTGCGACACGCAGTGGGCCTCGTCGATCGCGAAGAGGGCGATTTCCAGGCTTTGCAAAAAGGCCAGCATGCGTGGCTGCACCAGGCGCTCGGGAGCGAGGTAGAGCATCTTCACCTCACCGCGCTTGATGCGTGCAGCCAGGTCGCGCTGCTGCTCGGCGCTGAGGGTGGAGTTCAAGGACGCGGCGGCGACACCCAGCTCTTCCAGGGTCGCCACCTGATCGTCCATCAACGCGATCAGCGGCGAGACCACCACGGCCAAGCCATTGCGCAACAGCGCCGGCACCTGGAAGCACAGTGACTTGCCACCACCGGTAGGCATCAAGACCAGGGCGTCACCGCCACTGGCCACGCGCTCAATGATCGCACCCTGGCGGCCACGAAAACTGTCGTAGCCGAAGATGTCCTTGAGGACGCGTTGAGCCTGCTCGAGCATGTATAACTCCAAAATAGTGCCGAAATCCCTCTGTACAGGCTGGCCGAGAAAACACGTTCTCACGGGAAATAATCCGTAAGCGAAGTTTTCTCGGACTGGCGCTTGGCCTGCAAGGGCATCACAAAACGCGGCAGTATACCCGAGCGATACCCGGCAAAGGGCGCCACTGACGAACAGC
This sequence comes from Pseudomonas marginalis, assembly GCF_001645105.1. Lineage (GTDB taxonomy): Bacteria > Pseudomonadota > Gammaproteobacteria > Pseudomonadales > Pseudomonadaceae > Aquipseudomonas > Aquipseudomonas petroselini. The sequence goes on along the minus strand of NZ_LKEG01000026.1, from coordinate 214,002 downwards.
GAGCGCTATCTAAAACCTGGCAAATATGCAGTGTGGCTGGCCTGGGCGCTCAAGAAGGCCTAGAATTCAGCATCGTTTATTCCCAAGGTAGTCCTTCAATGTCCTTCGCTGAGCAACTAACCCGCCTGCAAGCCTTCCTCGACGCCGATGAGCTGCATGACGAGGCGCTGGACTACGTGGCCGCCCACGGCTACCTGACCGCCCTGTCGATCTGCTCCGAGGTCGTGCCCGACCGCGAATGGATCGACGCACTGTTCGCCGAAGAGCCGCACTACGCCGACGCCGCCCAGCGCGAAGAAATCGAATCCACCTTGCTGGCCCTCAAGGCCCACATCGGTCGCCAACTGGCCTCCGACGAGGAATTCGAATTGCCATGCGAGCTGGACCTGGGCGAAGAGCCGGATGATTCCGACCTGCGCGGCTGGTGCATCGGCTTCATGGAAGGCGTGTTCCTGCGCGAAGCCGCCTGGTTCGAAACCGCCGAGGAAGAAGTCAGCGAAATGCTGCTGCCGATCATGGTCGGTTCGGGCCTGTTCGACGACCAGCCGGAGTTCTCCGACATCGCCGCCGACGCCAACCTGATGGACGACATGATCGTACAGATCCCGGAAGCCCTGACCGCGCTGTACCTGCTGTGCAACGCCCCTGACGAAAAACCGGCGATCCTCAAGCCACGTCACCACTGAGTCGCTTGCCCGTGACACCCATGGGCAATCGGTCTCTGCTCCTGCGCTACGTGCTGCTGGCCATCGGCTGGTTGAGCGTAGCGCTGGGGGTGATCGGCATTTTCCTACCGGTATTGCCGACAACGCCCTTTCTGTTGCTCGCCGCCGCCTGCTTCGCTCGAAGCTCTCCGCGCTTCTACCACTGGCTGGTGCAACACCCGCGCCTGGGCCCGTGGATCCGTGACTACCTGGACGGCAACGGTATCCCCCTCAAAGGCAAGATCTACGCCATTGGCTTGATGTGGCTGAGCATCGGTGTTTCCTGCTACCTGGTGCCCCTGCCGTGGGCGCGTGGCTTCATGCTGACCAGCGCCGTGCTGGTGACACTCTACATCCTGCGCCAGAAAACCCTGCCACCTCGCTGAACGCCCCTGCGACATTCGATCCCACACGACCTTGGTCGACACTGACTAACCCCAGCCATCATGCGAGACTGTCCAACCGGGCCTGGAATGCCTGGGTGTTCCTATGCTCGGAGTTACCATGACGCTGTCCAGCGGGCTGATCGCCGCCGTTGCCCTGGCCTATATGGCCATTATGTTTGCCATCGCCTTCTACGGTGATCGTCGCCGTGCGCCCTTGCCGCCACGTGTACGTGCCTGGGTGTATAGCCTGTCGCTCGCCGTTTACTGCACCAGCTGGACCTTCTTCGGTGCCGTAGGCCAGGCTGCCGAACAGCTGTGGGCATTTTTACCGATCTACCTCGGACCGGTTCTATTGCTGGTATTGGCACCTTGGGTGCTGCAGAAGATGATTCTGATCAGCAAGCAGGAAAACATCACCTCCATCGCCGACTTTATTGCGGCGCGCTACGGCAAATCCCAATCCCTGGCCGTGGTGGTCGCACTGATCTGCCTGGTCGGCGTACTGCCCTATATTGCGCTGCAACTCAAAGGCATCGTGCTGGGAGTCAACCTGCTGATCGGCGCGGGTGCCGACACCACCGGCACCCGCGCGCAGGACACCGCACTGATCGTGTCGCTGGTATTGGCGCTGTTCACTATCGTCTTCGGTACCCGCAACCTCGACGCCACGGAACACCACCGTGGCATGGTGCTGGCGATTGCGTTTGAATCCCTGGTCAAGCTGTTCGCGTTTCTGGCGGTCGGCGCGTTTGTGACCTACGGCCTGTACGACGGTTTCGGCGACCTGTTCAGCCAAGCCATGCTGGCGCCACGGCTGGAGGAATACTGGAAGGAGACCGTCAACTGGCCGTCGATGGTGGTGCAGACCGGCGTGGCCATGATGGCGATCATCTGCTTGCCTCGGCAATTTCATGTCACGGTGGTCGAGAACATCGACCCGCAGGACCTGCGCCTGGCCAAGTGGGTGTTTCCCGCGTATCTGATTCTTGCCGCGCTGTTTGTAGTACCGATCGCCTTGGGCGGCAAGATGATGCTGCCCGGCTCGGTGCTTCCGGACTCCTACGTCATCAGCCTGCCGATGGCCGAAGCCCACCCCGCCCTCGCGGTACTGGCATTTATTGGCGGCGCTTCAGCGGCCACCGGCATGGTGATCGTGGCGAGCATCGCACTGTCGACCATGGTGTCCAACGACATGCTGCTGCCGTGGTTGCTGCGTCGCTCCAGCGCCGAGCGGCCGTTCGAAGTGTTCCGCCACTGGATGCTCTCGGTACGCCGTGTGAGCATCGTGATCATCCTGTTGCTGGCCTACGTCAGTTACCGCCTGCTGGGTTCGTCCGCCAGCCTGGCGACCATCGGCCAGATCGCCTTTGCCGCCGTGACCCAATTGGCGCCGGCGATGCTCGGTGCGCTGTACTGGAAACAGGCGAACCGACGCGGTGTATTCGCGGGCCTGGCAGCGGGCACCTTCCTGTGGTTCTACACCTTGGTCCTACCGGTGACGGCGAAAAGCCTGGGGTGGTCCCTCAGCCTTTTCCCAGGGCTGACGTGGATGCATTCGCACCCGCTGGGCCTGTCCGTCACTTCGCTGACCCTGGGCACCGTGTTCTCACTGGCGGGTAACTTCACGCTGTTTGTGTGGGTGTCGATGCTCTCGCGCACGCGGGTGTCCGAGCACTGGCAAGCCGGGCGCTTTATCGGCCAGGAAATCAGCCAGCGCGCCAGTGCCCGCTCGATGCTGTCGGTGCAGATCAGCGATCTGCTGAGCCTGGCTGCGCGCTTTGTGGGTGAAGAACGGGCCCAGCAAAGCTTTATCCGTTTCGCCTATCGCCAGGGCAAAGGCTTCAACCCCAACCAGAATGCCGACAACGATTGGATCGCCCACACGGAACGCTTGCTGGCCGGTGTACTCGGTGCATCCTCGACCCGTGCAGTGGTAAAAGCTGCCATCGAAGGGCGGGAAATGCAGTTGGAGGACGTCGTACGCATCGCCGACGAAGCGTCGGAAGTGCTGCAGTTCAACCGCGCGTTGCTGCAAGGCGCCATCGAAAACATCACCCAAGGCATCAGCGTGGTCGACCAGTCCCTCAAGCTGGTGGCCTGGAACCGGCGCTACCTGGAGCTGTTCAATTACCCCGACGGACTGATCAGCGTGGGCCGGCCGATTGCCGACATCATCCGCTACAACGCCGAACGCGGGCTGTGCGGGCCGGGCGAGGCCGAAGTGCACGTGGCGCGACGCCTGCACTGGATGCGCCAGGGCCGCGCGCACACGTCCGAGCGTTTATTCCCCAATGGCCGCGTGATCGAACTGATCGGCAACCCAATGCCCGGCGGCGGTTTCGTCATGAGCTTCACTGACATTACCGCGTTCCGCGAAGCCGAACAGGCACTCACCGAAGCCAACGAAGGCCTGGAGCAACGGGTGACCGAGCGCACCCACGAGCTGTCCCAGCTCAACGTGGCGCTCACTGACGCCAAGGGCGTGGCCGAGTCTGCCAGCCAGTCGAAGACGCGCTTCCTGGCGGCCGTCAGCCATGACCTGATGCAGCCGTTGAATGCTGCGCGCCTGTTCTCCGCCGCCCTCTCCCACCAGAACGACGGCCTGTCCAGCGAAGCCCGGCAATTGGTGCAGCACCTGGACAGTTCGCTGCGCTCTGCCGAAGACCTGATCAGCGATCTACTGGATATTTCGCGCCTGGAAAACGGCAAGATCAACCCACAGCGCCAGCCCTTTGTGCTCAATGAGCTGTTCGACACCCTCGGCGCGGAATTCAAGGCGCTCGCCCAGGAGCAAGGTCTGCGCTTCCGCCTGCGCGGCAGCCGTTTGCGCGTCGACAGCGACATAAAGTTGTTACGACGGATTCTGCAGAATTTTCTCACCAACGCCTTCCGTTATGCCGACGGCCCGGTGCTGCTGGGCGTACGCCGACGTAAAGGCGAGCTGTGCCTGGAGGTATGGGACCGTGGCCCGGGTATCCCGCAGGATAAACAGAAGGTGATCTTCGAAGAATTCAAGCGCCTGGACAGCCACCAGACCCGCGCGGAGAAAGGCCTGGGACTTGGCTTGGCGATCGCCGACGGCCTGTGCCGCGTGCTGGACCACCGTTTGAGCGTGCGCTCATGGCCAGGCAAGGGCAGCGTGTTCAGTGTGCGCGTGCCGCTGGCACGCAACCAGGCCACCCCGCTGGTCAAGACGCCGCAGGAAACCGGGCTGCCGTTGAGCGGTGCGCAGGTGCTGTGCGTGGATAACGAAGAGAGCATCCTGATTGGCATGCGCAGCCTGTTGACGCGCTGGGGTTGCGAAGTGTGGACCGCCACCGACCAGGCGCAATGTGCAGCGCTGCTGGCCGAAGGCGTGCGCCCGCAGCTGGCACTGGTGGATTACCACCTGGATCATGGCGAGACCGGTACTGAGTTGATGGGCTGGCTGCGTGCGCAATTGGCGGAGCCGATTCCCGGCGTGGTCATCAGTGCCGACGGCCGCCCGGAGATGGTGGCCGAGGTGCATGCGGCGGGGCTGGATTACCTGGCCAAACCGGTGAAGCCGGCGGCGTTGCGAGCGTTGCTGAGTCGGCATCTGCCCCTTTAGGCCAGTGCCACATTTTGGTTTGTGTTTATTCGGGCAGATGGGCCACGCCGTCGGAATCGGTCATCGCCCGCTCCAGCAGATCGGCCGGCAAGCTTTTACTCGCCCGCGCGCCGAGCAACCTCAATTGCTCGGTCCGGCTGACCAGATTCCCGCGTCCATCTGTCAGCTTGTTACGCGCGGCGCTGTAAGCCTTATCCAACTGTTGTAGACGATTCCCCACTTCGTCCAGGTCCTGGATAAACAGCACGAATTTGTCGTAAAGCCAGCCCGCACGCTCGGCGATTTCCCGGGCGTTCTGGCTCTGGCGTTCCTGCTTCCACAGGCTATCGATCACCCGCAGGGTAGCCAGCAACGTGGTGGGGCTGACGATGACGATATGGCGATCGAAGGCTTCCTGGAATAAGTTCGGTTCGGCCTGCAACGCGGCCGAAAAAGCCGCCTCAATCGGTACGAACAGCAACACGAAATCCAGGCTGTGCAGGCCTTCCAGGCGTTTGTAGTCTTTGCCGGCCAAGCCTTTGACGTGATTGCGCAGCGACAGCACGTGCTGCTTCAACGCCGCTTGGCCGATCACATCATCCTCCGCTGCCACGTACTGTTGATAAGCGGTGAGGCTGACCTTGGAATCCACCACCACCTGCTTGTCGCCGGGCAACATGATCAGCACGTCCGGCTGGAAACGCTCGCCGTCCGGGCCCTTGAGGCTGACCTGAGTCTGATACTCGCGGCCCTTCTCCAAGCCCGCATGCTCCAACACCCGCTCAAGGATCAGCTCGCCCCAGTTGCCTTGGGTTTTCTGGCCCTTGAGGGCGCGGGTCAGGTTGGTAGCCTCGTCTGACAGACGCAGGTTCAGTTGCTGTAGGCGTTCAAGCTCCTTAGCCAGGGAAAAACGCTCGCGTGCTTCGTTCTGGTAGCTTTCTTCTACGCGTTTTTCGAAGGACTGGATGCGTTCCTTCAACGGATCAAGCAACTGGCCCAGGCGTTCCTGGCTGGTTTCGGCGAAGCGCTGTTCACGCTCGTCGAAGATCTTGCCCGCCAGTTCGGCGAACTGTGCGCGCAACTCATCCCGTGAGCCTTGCAGGTCGTTAAGGCGTTGTTGATGGCTGTCCTGCTGCTCACGCAGTTCGGCGCGCAGGGCGGACGACAATGCATCCAGGCGACGTAGCTCGGCCTCCTTGGCGCTGCGGTCCAAGTTCCATGCATGCGCGGCATCGCGGGCATTGTCGCGGTCGATCTGCAGCAGTTCGACCTCGCGGCGCACAGCGGCCAAGTCAGCCTGTTTGGCAGCATTGGCCTGGCTCAGGTCGCTGATTTCATCGCGACTGGCATCCAACTGCGCGGCGAGGCCTTCCTGGGCCAGTTGCGCAGTGGCCAGACGCTCTTCGAGCAGTTCCCAGCCGGTCATGCGCGCGGTCAGCCGTCGCTGAAGCTGCCAGCACAGGGCCAATAACGGCACAGCAGCGCCAGCGAGGCCAAGGGCAATACTGGTCCAGTCAAACGCCATAGACATGTCTGCCATCACCGAAAAAAAGCAAGGTTAGCGGAGCACAGGGCCTGAGGACAGCTCAGTCTTCGACCTGGCCCAGTTCACGTTGGGCGCGGCGGTCACCGGCACGGGCCGCGAGGCGCAGCAGGTCGTGGCCGATGCGGCGGTCACGGGCATTCCCGCACTCACGGCACATCAGTTGGCCCAGCCGGCTTTGGGCAGCGACCACGCCTTCACGGGCCGGCTGCTTGAGCAAGCGCCCGGCGAAGTGTTTGACGTTGACGTTGTGACCCAGGCGCGGGCTGTCGAGCAACCACAAAGCCACTTTCAAGGAAAAGCGCTTGGGGGCGGTAACAGTGTGAGGGGCGTCGGTAACAGAAGGTGATACTGAGCGAAACTTCATAAAGCACTGTGGGACAGAACGGAAGGCGCGCCACTCTACTCTTTTTTTCGTACAGGTAAAGCTGAAAAAACTCTGCACGCCCGTTCTAGAGCAAGCGCTCGGGACAATCCACAGAAGCTGTGGATAACTCAGTGGACAACCCCCCTTTAACCCGCGCAAACCCCCATGGAATGGGGGCCGCAGTCAAACTGACGATTTTTTCACCAATAAAAAAAAGCCAGATTTTTCATTGACTTAAATTTCCATTGCAGGCAAATGGCGGCGCTGCAGTGCAGTTGACAGCGCGGTTACACCCCACGCAACCAATGTGCACAAGTGCCCCTCCGATGGTTATATCACTGGCTTTTTTTGAAGCAACTTGCTGCAAAAATGTTACCGCCGGGGCAAACCAGGGACTTTTCAAATCTTTCCCGGCTCGCCACACTCCCCGACCTACAGCGCAACGTTGGAAGGATCGATGAAAGGAATTCTGTTATTCGCTGTGTTGCTACTGGCCATCTGCGCCATTTCCTTGGGGATCAATGCGGCGCTGCCATCCCCGGACGGCGCACTGTTTGCCATCGCTATCTTGCTGTCGGCGGCGTTTACCGCGGTAAGCCTGTGCATTGAACTGGGCGAAGGCCGGATCAACGACATGGCCGATGTGATGAAAGTGGTGGAGACCGGCCAGTCCCTGCGCTTGACCCTCGCCGCTTACGGGCTGGGCTGCTCGTTGGCAGCGGCAACCACGGTGCTGGTCTATCGGGGCCTGCTGGGCGGCTGATTGAAGTTTTTTGGCCAGAGCTCTTCCATTACCAGATTCATTCCGTTACTATCCGCGGCGTTAGTACCAAGCTGAAAGTCAATTCTGGTCGAACAAGTCCCCTGAACAACACGGGATCGACCACCTCGATGGTTTCCAGGTATCACTTGCGACGACACGGCCTTTGAACAAGCAAAGGGTGTCGCGAAGTTTCAATACTCTGACCGAACCAACCTGCAAATTGATCAGGATCTCCACCCTGGGCCCAGAACCTTTGCCCCTGTTGTGTTGCCTGCCCTCCTAAGTACCTACCTGCCAGCCCAAGCGCGCCTAACTTATTAGCGCTTCAAACTGGCTGCTTTGTTCCAGTCGGGTTCTTCGTTCGATCAATGGTGATCAACGTCACTGGAACGTTTTAACGTTGCACGGTTCTTAACCGTGTCATTTGTAGGAACACCAATAATATGTCCACTATCCATACTCAGGATGCCATTCGCACCCTCACCAATGCTTTTGCCCCAATGAACTGCCTGATCATGGCCGCTCGTAAAGGCTGCTTCAGCTTCACCCTGGTCAATGAACACGGCATCGCTCGTCACAGCGAACGCCTGTACCCCGATCAATACTCCAGCGCAGAACCGCTGCAGGCTGTGATCGAACGTACTCGTCAGGCACTGGTTGCCTGATCGACCTGAGTCGCTGAAACATAAAAAAACCCTGTTTAAAAAACAGGGTTTTTTATTGCCTGGCGTTTATGCACAGGCGATGACATTAAGTTCAAATAGATATAAACGTTATAACTAAATGAATAAGATGTTTTAAAAACAGTCCTTTACATCACAAATATGACACTACACTTCAACTCAGGCGGCATGATCCGCCTCCGGCGAGCCTGAGATCCGATCCACTGCTGCCAAGCCCCCTCCTCAGGCCTCGCCGACCACTTTCACGGATTGAGGCTCGTATGGGTATCGCCGCCAGCGAATTGTGTCGTTATGTGATCCGGCCGACGTTACTGTACCTCGGCCGCCATAACCCGACGGCTGAGTCCCTGCTGCTGGGCATCGCCGCCAGCCAGTCGGAACTCGGTTCCGCTTTGCACGACCGACGCGGGCATGGCCTGTACAGCATCACCGAGCCCCGCCATCGCGATTTATGGGACAAGTACCTGGCGCTGGACCCTGAACGCGCCAGCCTGGTACGTGGACTGGCCAGCCAACATGCCTTCCTCAGCGCGCCGCAACTGGAGTTGACGGTAAACCTGCGCTACGCCACGGCAATCGCCTGGCTTTTGGTTGAACAACGCACCTGCGCCCTGCCACCGCCCGGTGATGTCTTGGCAATGGCGCGTATCTGGAAAGAAATATTTCACCCACAAGGAAGGCTGCGCGATTTCACTCAAGCCTGGCAAACCTGTGTTTCAACCATGAATCACGTGGCTTGCTGACCGGGCAATTTGCAAGATTCGCCAAAAACCCCGAATTATGGTCGGATTGTCCTACAAAAACGCTCTATCTCCTGCATTACAGCCTATAGCGCGATCTTAAATTTATTGTTACTTTCCGCAGCGGTGATCACCACGGAGTTCTAATAATGAAAAAAGTAATGCTCAAGACCACACTTAGCCTCGCCGTTGCCATGGCATCCTCCCAACTGTTTGCAAGCGGTTTCGCACTGAACGAACAGAGCGTCAGCGGGATGGGTACGGGTTTCGCAGGTCGCTCTTCTTCTGCCGATGATGCAAGCACTGTTTACGGTAACCCTGCCGGTATGGCTCGGCTGGAAGGCCAGCAAATCACGGGCGGTGTTGCAGCGATTGATGCTTCGACCGATATCAGCCACGTCAGTGGCAACACCAACACCACCGGTAGCAACAAAGGTGACATGGTGCCCTTCACCGCCGTTCCATTCGGCTTCTACACAAACAAGCTCAATGAACAGTGGGCCATCGGTTTCGGCGTCTATGCTCCGTTCGGTTTGGTGACCGACTACGAAAATGGCTTCCAGGGCCGTGGCTTTGGCAGCAAGAGCGAAGTGAAGGTCATGACCTTCCAGCCGACTGTCAGTTATGCCTTCAACGACAGGGTTTCCATCGGCTTTGGCCCAACCATCAACCGGATCTCCGGCGTGCTGGAGTCGGATGTTTCGTTGCCTCAGGTTCCAGGCAGCGGTCCGAATAACATCAAGATCAAGGGCGACGATACTGCCCTGGGCTTTAACTTCGGCGTTCTGGTTCAAGCCACCGATACCACGCGCGTGGGCCTGACTTACCACTCGAAAGTGAAGTACAAGCTCGAAGGCCATACTGAAGTGACCCCGGGCACGGGCGTTCCAGGCATTGCCCTGCGCGGAAATCGTTACGATGCCTCGCTGAAAATCGACACCCCTGAATCCTGGGATCTGTCGGTCACTCAGGACATGAACGATGCGTGGAAACTCTATGCAGGTGCGACCTGGACCCGTTGGAGCCGCCTGAAAGACATCACCGTCAACAACGAAGGCGTCACCGCTGCCAACGGCGGCGGCGTTGCTCCGGCGCTGGTCGGTACTATCAAAGAAGATCAGAACTGGCACGACACTTGGGCATACGCGGTGGGTACTTCGTACCAACTGACCAAACAAGTTGTACTGCGTACCGGCCTGACCTTCGACCAGTCGCCTACCAACAATACCGATCGTTCACCGCGCATCCCTACTGGCGACCGTACAATCTTCAGTGTGGGCCTGGGCTACGCGGTCATGGATAACATGACCGTCGACCTGGCTTACTCGTACCTCAAGGAAGAAGACGTCAAAGTGCAGCGCACCAATGCCCTGCGTCAGACGTACAACGCCAAGTACGAAAACAGCGCTAACGGCTTCGGCCTGGGCTTGACCTACAAGTTCTAACCCGACGCCGTATAAAAAAGCCCCGCTCTCCTGCAAAGGAGGCGGGGCTTTTTAATGCACGCCGATCACGGTTTGGAGGCGATCGCCTCCTCCACCGCCTTGATCAGCTCCGGACTGTCCGGCTTGGTCAGGCTGGAGAAATTGGCAATCACCTTGCCCTGCCGATCCACCACATACTTGTAGAAATTCCACTTCGGCGGCGTGTCGGTCTGCTGCGCCAATACCTTGAACAAATGCACCGCGTCCGGCCCCTTGACCCTTTGTGGCTCGGTCATGGTAAAGGTCACGCCATAATTCACGTAACACACCTTGGCGGTCTCTTCACCGGTCTTGGCTTCCTGCTTGAAGTCATCGGACGGCACGCCGATCACTTCCAGCCCTTCGCCCTTGTAGCGTTGATACAACGCTTCGAGCCCTTTGAACTGTGGGGCGAACCCGCAGAAGCTCGCGGTATTGACGATGACCAAGGGTTTGCCGGCAAAACGTTGGCACAGGTCGATGGATTCCTTGGCGCGCAGCTTGGGCAATTGGCCTTCCAGCAGCGGCGGGCAACTGGCAGCCAAGGCGACACTGCCGATTGCCATCAGGACGGGTACAGCGAGCCAGCGCATCTGCATGTCGGGTGTCCTTCAAAATATTCAGGCTACGAACTTAACAGATCGACATACCCAGTTGCATCAACGCGAGCCCGCCGTGTTGCCAGCCCCACCAGGCCAGCAGCACCAGGACCCACCCTGCGATAAGTATCACACCGCGTACCGCTAGGCTCATGCTGCCTCCATCTGCGCCTGCAATCGCGCCACCGGCCGCTCGCGCACCGGCCAGTTAAGCGCCGCGGCGAGCAGGCTCAACAGAATTGCCACCTGCCAGATCAAATCGTAGTTGCCGGTACGATCATAGACCACCCCGCCCAACCAGCCGCCCAGGAACGAACCAAGCTGGTGGAACAGGAACACGATCCCACCGAGCATGGAGAGGTTTCGCACACCAAACAGTGTCGCGACGGTGCCGTTGGTCAGCGGTACGGTGGACAGCCACAAAAAGCCCATGGCCATGCCAAACAGGTAGGCCGTGACTTCGGTGACCGGCGCCCACAGAAACAGCACAATCACCACCGCACGCAACAGGTACAAACCGGTCAGCAAGCGCGGCTTGGACATGCGCCCACCGAGCCAGCCGGCGGTGTAGGTGCCGAAGATATTGAACAGGCCAATCAGCGCCAACACCGTGGTGCCGACGGTGGCTGGCAGGTGCTGGTCCACCAGGTAGGCCGGCAAATGCACACCGATGAACACCACCTGGAAACCGCAGACAAAAAAGCCGAAGGCCAACAGCCAGAAGCCGGAATGGGAACAGGCTTCCTTCAACGCTTCACGCAAGGTTTGCTGACCGGCCATCACCGGCAACGGCCGGTCCTTGAGCATCGCGACCAACGGCAGAATCAGCGCCACCATAAGGCCCAGCGCCAGCAGTGCTGCAGACCACCCCAACCAACTGATCAAGCCCAAGGTGCCCGGCACCATCGCAAACTGGCCGAACGAACCGGCAGCGCTCGCGATGCCCATGGCCATGCTGCGTTTTTCCGGGGCCACGGCGCGGCCGACCACACCGAGAATCACCGAGAACGAGGTGCCGGACAGGCCTATACCAATCAGCAGGCCGGCACTCAGGGACAGCGACCACGCCGAATCGGACATGCCCATCAGCACCAGGCCCACCGCGTAAAGAACGCCGCCGACAAACACCGCTCTGGTGGCGCCAAACCGATCGGCCAGGGCGCCGGTAAACGGCTGTGCCAGGCCCCAGATAAGGTTCTGCAAGGCGATGGCAAAGGCAAAGGTTTCACGGCCCCAGCCGAACTCGCTGCTCATCGGCGCCAGAAACAAGCCGAACCCGTGTCGCACACCCAACGACAACGCCAGGATCAGCGCACTCCCCACAAGAATCCAGCCACTGGTGCGCCACATCGAGGTCATTTCTTATTCTCCGTTCGCGGGTATATACCCGCTTATAGTCGAACAAACCCGCGATCAGGCGAGTTCGTCCAGCAAGGCCAACAAGGTTTCGCGTTTTTCCGCGCCGAGTTGATCGATCAATTTCTGCTGCGCCGCCTCCCAAGCGGGTAATGCGGCGGCGAGTCGTGCCTCACCGTCGTCGGTCAACTTCACCAGGCGGTTACGCAAGTCATCCCCCTCAACCAACTGCACCAGGCCCTCGCCTTCCAGCACCCGCAGGTTGCGCCCCAAGGTGCTGCGATCCAGGCCCATGGCGTCGGCCAGGTTGGAAATGCTCGGCTGATCGAGTCGCTGCAGGTTGCACAGCAAGGAATACTGGGCGACGTTGATCCCGAAGCCATCAAGGGCGCCGTCGTAATGCCTGCTGACGCCACGGGCGGCACGTCGCAGGTTGGTACATAAACATTGGGAGGCAAGCATGGAACGTGTATATACCCGCGTTTAAGGAAATGCAAGAAAGTGTTACAGCGCCAGGCCGACCAATACCGCGACTTCCAGCAGCTCCAGCAAGGCGCCCGCGGTGTCGCCCGTGGTGCCGCCCAGGCGATTGACCATCAGTTGGCGCAGCCCGATAAAACAGATCGCCGCGAGCAATACCGCAACACCACCGCTGAAGCCGCCGATCAGGATGCACGCCAGGCCACTGAGGATCAGCACCTGTTGGCCGACGATCCTCGGTAAATGATCCGACAATGCCTGGCCCAATCCGCCAGCACGCACATAGCGCGTGGTGAGAAACAGCGCCAGCATCGATGCGCGGCCGATCAACGGGGCCAGGATCAGTGCGGCGCCGTTCTGCTGTTCGATCAAGGCGACCAAGGCGGTGAATTTGAGCAGCAGCACCAGCCCGAGCGTGACCACGGCAATCGGCCCGCTGCGCGGGTCCTTCATGATCGCGAGCGTTCGTTCGCGGTCGCCGAAGCCGCCCAGCCAGGCATCGGCGCTGTCCGCCAGACCGTCCAGGTGCAGGCCGCCACTGAGCAGCACCCAGGCCGTCAGCAACAGTGCGGCATGCAGCAACAGCGGCGCGCCCATCAGTGCCGTATTCAAGGCCCACAACAGCACACCGAACAACACACCGACGACGGGATAAAGCAGCAACGAGCGGCCCAACTCCTGAGGATGCGGCATGCCCGGCAGGCGAATCGGCAGGCTGCTGAGAAATTGCAGGGCGATCCAGAATGGCAGCATGGTTACCCCACTTCCTTCAGCGCGCCGTCGTTGGCGACCTGCAGGCTGAATAGCCCACCGTGGCCAACTTCCACGTTTAGTAGTTGCTCCCGAGGCAAACCACGCGCTTGCGCCAGTAACAGGCGCATCACGCCGCCATGGCTGATCAACAACACACGCTCACCGGCGTAAGCCTGATGCAAACGTGCGACAGCGCCCAGCACCCGACCGGAAAAGTCGCTGACAGGCTCCCCCTCCGGCGGTGTAAAACTGTAGGGATCAGCCCAGAACAAGCCCAGCCCCTCGGCGTCGGTCTCCATCAAGGCGGCGGCACTTTGCCCCTCCCAGGCACCGAAGTGCAGCTCTTGCAGATCCTTTTCCAGCGTGACCGGCAGGTTGAGTTGAGCGCCCAATGCCTCGGCAAACCGCGCACAACGTTGCAGTGGCGAACTGACCAAGCGGTCCCACGGCCCTTGCGCCACAACAGCAGCACGCATCTGCGCCCAGCCCTTGGGGGTGAGTGCGTCATCCAGGCTGCCGCGCAGGCCGCCGCCCAGCTCGGTTTCGCCGTGGCGCAGCAGGTCCAGGCGCAAGGTCATGCCGGACGGTCTGCCACGGCGGCTTCGGCGAAGGTCGCCATCTGCCCGTGCAGCGCGCAGGCCAGGCGCAACAACGGTACCGCCAGCGCAGCACCGCTGCCCTCACCCAGGCGCAGCCCCAGTTCCAGCAATGGCTGCGCGTCCAGACGCTGCAGCACATGACGATGACCAGGCTCGGCACCGCCATGGCCAAACACCAGCCATTCACGGCACGCCGGGTTCACGCGTGTCGCCACCAGCGCCGCGACCGTGCAGATGAACCCATCCACCAGCACCACGATGCCTTCCTGGGCGCAGGCCAGATACGCGCCCACCAGTGCGGCAATTTCAAAGCCGCCAAGATTGAACAGGGTCTGCAACGCATCACCGCGCTGGCCGGCATGCAACGCCAGCGCGCGTTCGATCACGGCCACTTTGTGGCTGACACCCTGGGCATTCAACCCGGTGCCCGGCCCGGTGAGGTCGCTGACCGGACAATCGAGCAAGGCACACGCCAGCGCACTGGCGGCGGTGGTGTTGCCGATGCCCATCTCGCCACCGATAAACAGTTGCGCCCCGTTTGCCAACGCACGCCGCGCACTGTCGCGACCGGCTTGCAGGGCGAGCTGCCCCTGAGCCTCGGTCATCGCCGGGCCGTTGACGAAGTTGGCCGTGCCCGCGCCGATATTCAAGTGACGCACACCCGGCAGATCCAGCGACGGCGTCACCGTCCCCAGGTCGACCACTTCCAACTGCGCCCCCAACTGCCGCGCCAATACGCTGATAGCCGCGCCACCGGTGACAAAGTTCTGCAGCATCTGCCCGGTGACTTCCTGGGGAAACGCCGACACGCCTTCCGCAACCACGCCATGGTCACCGGCGAAAATGGCGATCCACAGAGAATCCACCGACGGCTTGACCTGGCCCTGCAGGCCGGCCAATTGCACTGCCAGCACCTCCAACTGACCGAGGGAACCGGCCGGCTTGGTCAATTGTTGCTGGCGCGCCAGGGCTTGTTCGTACGCTTGAGCGTCGATCGCTTTACAAGGGTTGAGCCACCAGGTGTCAGTCATAACGCAGTACCTTTCAAAGTCAGGGGCAGGCCGGCAACGGTCAGGACAACACGCTGACACCGCTCGGCCAAGGCTTGATGCAGCCAACCGGCTTCATCCACATAGCGGCGAGTCAATTCGCCCAGCGGCACGACACCCAGACCGGTCTCGTTGCTGACAAAAATGATTTCACCCGGCAGCGAGGCCAGGGTTTCCAGCAGTTGTTCGCGTTCGAGCGCCAAGCGTTCGACGTCCTCGAGCATCAGCAGATTGGTCAGCCACAGCGTCAGGCAGTCCACCAGCAGACACCGCCCCACGGCAGCGTTCTCCCGAAGCACCCGCGCCAGCTCAACAGGCTCCTCGATCAAGCCCCAATCATCCGGGCGACGTTGGCGATGCAGCGCGACGCGCGCGTTCATCTCGCCATCCAGCGGTTGGCTGGTGGCAATGTAAATGACGGGCAAAGCACTGTCGCTGGCGAGCCTTTCGGCGAGACGGCTTTTGCCGGAGCGAGCGCCACCGAGGATCAGTTGAAGCATGGGATGGCACCTTGGTTTGGCTGAAGTGGGTCCGCTGTCAGGCCGCCATCGCGGGCAAGCCCGCTCCCACATTTGGGACATGGGGCATCAGGTAAAGGGTGGTCGGCCGTAGGGCCGCCATCGTGCGCAAGCCCACTCCCACATTTGGAGTGTGGGGCGTCAGGTAAATAGGGGTCGGCTGTCAGGCCGCCTTCGCGGGCAAGCCCACTCCCACATTTGGAATGTGGGGCATCAGGTAAATAGGGGTCGGCTGTCAGGCCGCCTTCGCGGGCAAGCCCACTCCCACATTTGGAGTGTGGGGCGTCAGGTAAATAGGGGTCGGCTGTCAGGCCGCCTTCGCGGGCAAGCCCGCTCCCACATTTGGAGTGTGGGGCGTCAGGTAAATAGGGGTCGGCTGTCAGGCCGCCTTCGCGGGCAAGCCCGCTCCCACAGAAAAGCAGATCCGCGTTTGATCTGGCTTTTGATTTTGATCTCAGGCGCCCCGTAAAACCACGCTGGCCGAACGCAGGCTTTGGAGCGTGGGTAACCCGGCAGGACGCCGGGTTAGCCGCGCTGNGGATGGCCCATCGCGGCGGCCCACGCTCCAAAGCCGGAGTGAGGGCATGCCGAGCCTAGGCGAGGCACCGAGTGGTGGGGCGAGAGCCTTTTGGTTACTTTTGGGCTCTTCCAAAAGTGACCCGCTGTAAGAGCGGAACCACCAGCAGCCGTTACCGCAGGAATGGATATACACACCGACCCAACGCCTTCGCAGGCAGGCCAGCTCCCACACTGGAATCGCGTCAAATCCCACATAGCTCACGTAACAGTTCAGTATCCAAATGGTTTTCCACCAAGTCAGCCAAACGCTCGATATCACGCTCGCGCAAGGCGTGATAGTCCACTGCCTGCACATCCTCCAACCCCGCCCAACGCAGCAAAGCACTGCACGCCGCCGCTGTTTCGAACAAGCCGTGCAGGTAAGTGCCAAGGATCTGCCCATCCGCACTCTGGGCGCCATCGCTGCGCCCGTCATCCAACAACACCGCAGCATTCGACAAGCCATCGCCGGTCGTCACGCCCGCATGGATCTCATACCCGCTGACCTGCGCATCCTCGAGCAACAAACGCCCGCGCACGTTGCGCAGCTGCTTCTCTTCTTCCAGCGTGGTGCTGAACGCCAGCAACCCCAGGCCATCGCTGGAACCGGCGGGCCCTTCGAGGCCCAGCGGGTCATGCACCTGCTCGCCGAGCATCTGCAAACCGCCGCAAATACCGAGCACCTTGCCGCCATAGCGCAGGTGCCGTGCCACGGCGGTTTCCCAGCCGTTGGCGCGCAGATAGGCCAGGTCACTGCGCACGCTTTTTGAGCCTGGCAGGATGATCAGGTCGGCGGCAGGAATCGGCTGGCCTGGGCCGACGAACTGCAGATCCACTTGGGGATGCAGGCGCAGCGGATCGAAATCCGTGTGGTTGCTGATACGCGGCAACACCGGCACCACCACCTTGAGCACCTGCGCCGCCTTGTCGATCTGACGCCGGTCGATGCCGTCTTCGGCTTCCAGGTGCAGGTCCATCACGTAAGGCAATACGCCCACCACCGGTTTGCCGGTGCGTGCTTCCAGCCAATCCAATCCCGGTTGCAGCAATGCAATGTCGCCGCGAAAACGGTTGATGATGAACCCTTTGACCCGCGCCTGTTCCGTGGGCGACAGCAATTCCAGGGTGCCGACCAAGTGGGCAAAAACACCGCCGCGATTGATGTCGGCGATCAGCAGCACCGGGCAATCCACCGCCTCGGCGAAGCCCATGTTGGCGATGTCATTGGCGCGCAGGTTGATCTCCGCCGGAGAGCCTGCGCCTTCTACCATCACCACCGGGTAGGCCTCGCTCAACCGTGCGTGGGAGGCCAGCACCGCTTGCATCGCGATGGCTTTGTAGTCGTGATAGGCCACCGCGTTCATGCTGGTCACGGCGCGGCCATGAATGATCACTTGGGAGCCGGTGTCGCTGTTGGGCTTGAGCAACACCGGGTTCATATCGGTGTGTGGCGCCAGATTGGCGGCCTGGGCCTGCACCGCCTGGGCGCGACCGATCTCGCCGCCTTCGGCCGTCACCGCGCTGTTGAGCGCCATGTTCTGCGGTTTGAACGGTGCCACCGCCACGCCCTGGCGTATCAGCCAGCGGCACAGCGCCGTCACCAGGGTACTTTTGCCGGCGTCGGAGGTGGTGCCTTGCACCATCAGCGTACTCATGCAGCTTCCTTATAGGCGGCCAGGGCCTCGTCGAGGCGCAGCCAGTCGACCTCAGTGCCGGGCAAGCCAAAACGCAGGCTACTGTCGTGAACAAACAGGCGCAGCAGGATGCCGCGCTGGGCCATGAATTCGTGCAGGCGTTCGGCGTGGGGCGTGATCAGCCATTGGAATAAGGCGCAGCCGCCCTGGGCTTGAAAGCCGTGGCGCTCAAGCAAGGCGAACAAGCGCTGTCCCGCCTCGATGCAACGCACGCGTTGCCGCGCCTGCCCGTCGGTGTCGCGCAGGCACACTTGGCCCAGCACCCGCGTCGGGCCGCTGACGGCCCAAGGCCCGACCTGTTCGGCGAGCAGCTTGAGCAGCTTGCGTTCGGCCAATACAAAGCCCAGTCGCACGCCGGCCAGGCCGAAGAATTTACCGAACGAGCGCAGCACAATCAGGCCGACTTGATGCGCCTGGCCGGCCAGGCTCAGTTGCGGGGTGACGTCCATGAAGGCTTCGTCCACCACCAGCCAGCCACCGCGCCGGGCCAGCCGCGAATGCCAGTCCAGCAAGCGTTGCGGGGTGAGGCTCAGGCCAGTGGGATTGTTGGGATTGACCACCACCAGCACGTCGAGGCTATCGAGAAAGAAGTCGACCTCCTGCTCCTGCACTTCGCGCACCACGTAACCGGCGCGTCGCCAGGCTTCGGCGTGTTCGGCATAGCACGGCGACAAGACCCCGACCTTACCGGCCCGGCGCAGGCGTGGCAGCAACTGGATAGCCGCCTGGGAGCCCGGCACCGGCAATAGGTGCGCAGCGCCGTAATACTCGCCGGCAGCCTGCTCCAGGCCGTCGTCGGTTTCCGGCAGGCGCGCCCAGGCGCGCAAGGGGATCTCGGGAATCGGCCAGGGCCAGGGCGCGAGGCCGCTGGACAGGTCAAGCCAATTGGCTTCGGCTATCCCGTACTGAATCGCTGCCTTGCGCAGCCGGCCACCGTGTTCAAGCATAGAATTGCGCCCCCGCACATAGGATCAGCAGCCACAACCATACGCCGCGCTGCACCAGTTGCCAGCCCCGGTCGATGGAATCGGCATCCGCCGCCGGGCCTTCGCCCAATGGCGGGCGCTGGTGCACTTCACCGTGATAGATCGCCGCGCCGCCCAGCTCCACGCCCAAGGCGCCGGCACCGGCAGCCATCACCGGACCGGCGTTGGGGCTGTCCCACGTCGGGCCTTGAGTGCGCCAGCATTGAAGCGCCAGTCGGGTTTTGCCGAGTACGGCGTAGGTCAACGCCACCAGGCGTGCGGGAATGTAGTTCAGCACGTCGTCGATTTTTGCCGCCGCCCAGCCGAAACGTTCAAAGCGCTCGTTGCGATAGCCCCACATGGCATCCAGGGTGTTGCTCAGGCGGTAAAGCACCACGCCCGGCACGCCAGCGACCACAAACCAGAAAATCGCGGCGAATACCGCATCGCTGCCGTTTTCCAGCACCGACTCGGTGGCGGCGCGGGCGACTTCGGTGCGGTCCAACTCACTGGTCTGGCGGCTGACCAGGTAGCTCACACGCTTGCGCGCTTCCTCCAGGTCATCGCTGCGCAGGGCCTGGGCCACGGGCATCACATGTTCGCCGAGGCTGCGCATGCCGAGTGCGCAGTACAACGCCAGGATCTCCAGGACCCAACCGATATACGGCGCCCACGACAAGGCGGTGGCCAGCAGCGTCAACGGCACCACGGCGATCACCCACGCGGTCACGCCATGGCTGCGCCAGCCGCGACCGCCGCTGTTGAAACGTTGCTCGATGCGCCCGGCGAAGTTGCCGAACGCCACCAGCGGATGCCAGCGCCTCGGTTCACCCAGCAGCGCGTCCAGCGCCACGGCAGCGACACACAGCAAGGCCACACTCATTGACTCACTCCCCACACATTCTCATACAACATGTCACTCAATGGCCGAGGTTCGGTCCAGCCTTCGAGCTGCAACATCGGTGCCGGGTAGAACTCGGCTACTGGCCCCAGGCACAGCACGGCCAAGGGTTTCGCGCCGGGCGGTAAACCCAGCAGATCGGCCAGGGCCTGAGGCTCGAACAGCGACACCCAGCCCATGCCCAGGCCTTCGACGCGGGCCGCCAGCCACAGATTCTGGATCGCACAGGACAACGACGCCATGTCCATTTCCGGCAAGGTACGCCGGCCGAAGATGTGCCGCTCGCGATCGTCCATCAACGCCGCCACCAACACTTCGGCGCAATCGTGAATACCTTCGACCTTGAGCTTCATGAACGCGTCGGAGCGTTCGCCCAGGGCCTCGGCGGTACGCACGCGCTCTTCCTCCACCAACTGTTGAATCTGGCTACGTAACACGCGGTCGCTGATGCGGATAAAGCGCCAGGGCTGCATCAGGCCAACGCTGGGGGCCTGGTGCGCGGCCTGCAGCAGGCGGTGGAGCAATTCGGGGGCGACAGTGCCGCCGCTGAAGTGGCGCATGTCGCGGCGTTCGGCGATGGCACGGTAGACGGCCTGGCGGTCAGCCTCGGGGAAGGCGTTGTCGGTCATGGCTTCTTCGCGGGCAAGTCGAATCGTCGCACCGCCCCTCCCACAGGTTGATCTGTGAACACTGTCGCGGTGGGAGCTGGCTTGCCTGCGATGGCGGTCTCAAGGTCCGGCGCAAACAAGGCGGCCACCGCGGCCGGATTCGACGGGAAATAAAAATGCACGTAGGAAGCCGTCATCCGCCCCTGCCGATACACCGCCTCGGCCCCGCGCCCACCGTTGGGGCTCAGGCCACGGGCAATCGGTTGCCACTCGGTGCTGGTCAGGGAGTGATGATAGGTATGGCCGCGCAGGGTGCCTTCCGGCAATTCGACACTTTGCAGCGCCAGGGCCGCCAGTTTCTTTTGCATCACGGCATCGCCCTGCAGCAGGCCGAGCAGTTTGGCACGGATGCCTTCGACGTCAGTCAGCGAGTCGAGCAGGTAGAGCATGCCGCCGCACTCGGCGAGCAAGGGTTTGCCGGCCACGTGATGGGCACGGATGGCGTCGAGCATCGAGGTATTTTCCGACAGCGCCTGATGATGCAATTCCGGGTAACCACCCGGTAGATAGAGACTGTCGGCGTCAGGCAATTCGCGATCGTGGATCGGCGAGAAGAAGCTCAACTCGGCCCCCATCGCACGTAGCAGGTCGAGGCTGGCGCCGTAGGTAAAAGCAAAGGCTTCGTCGCGGGCCACAGCGATGCGCACGCCATTGAGCAAAGGCTCAGCGGGGATCATTTGCGGCGCGGCAAAGGTCACGGGGGGCGGCAAAGCCACTTCGCAACTGCTGCCCAGCGCTTGCGCAGCGGCGTCCAGGCGCACATCGAGGTCATTCAGTTCACTGGCCTGCACCAGGCCGAGGTGGCGGCTGGGTAATTCGATACCAGTCTCGCGGGACAATGCGCCGTACCAGCGCAAGCCTTCGGTGAGGCTGCCTTCAAGCAATTGCGCATGCCGCAGGGTGCCGACGCGGTTGGCCAGCACGCCCGCGAACGGCAGGTCCGGCTGATATCGCGCCAAGCCCAACGCCAGCGCGCCGAACGTCTGCGCCATCGCGGTGCCGTCGATCACACCCAGCACCGGCACGCCGAAGTGCCGCGCCAGGTCGGCGCTCGAGGGTGTACCGTCGAACAGGCCCATCACGCCTTCGATAAGGATCAGGTCCGCCTCCCCTGCCGCTTCCCAGAGCAAACGGCGACTTTCCTGCTCGCCGACCATCCACATGTCCAATTGATACACCGGCGCACCGCTGGCACGCTCATGGATCATCGGGTCGAGGAAGTCCGGGCCGCATTTGAACACGCGCACCTTGCGCCCCAGGTTGCGGTGCAAACGGGCCAGTGCGGCGGTAACGGTGGTTTTGCCCTGGCCGGACGCCGGTGCGGCGATCAATACGGCCGGGCAATGACGGGGCTGATTCAAAGTTCGACGCCCTTCTGTGCCTTGATACCGGCCTGGAACGCGTGCTTGAGCATGCCCATTTCGGTGACGGTGTCGCCCATTTCGATCAACTCAGGCTTGGCGCCACGGCCGGTGACCACCACGTGTTGCATCGGCGGGCGGGCTTGCAGGTCGCTGAGAACCTGGTCAAGGTCGAGGTAGCCGTGCTTGAGGGCGATGTTCAATTCGTCCAGCACCACCAGGCCGATGGTCGGGTCTTGCAGCAATTCACGGGAAACCGCCCAGGCGGCTTCGGCGGCGGCGATGTCGCGCTGGCGGTCCTGGGTTTCCCAGGTGAAGCCTTCGCCCATCACATGGAAGCGCACTTGCTCGGGGAAGCGGCGGAAGAACAATTCTTCGCCGGTGCTGTTGCGCCCCTTGATGAACTGCACCACGCCGCACTGCATGCCGTGACCCATGGCCCGTGCCAGCATGCCGAACGCGGAGCTGCTCTTGCCTTTGCCGTTGCCGGTCAATACCAGCAGCAAACCGCATTCGTTGGGGGAATTGGCGATGCGTTCGTCGATCACGGCTTTTTTGCGCAGCATGCGCGCCAGATGGCGTTCGTCGCGTTCGGGGGAATCGGTCATGGCAGCTCTCCGTTGGGGCTGGACAAAAACGGCGGGCAGGAAAAAGAAACACAGACAGCCAAGCATCGCCCACCGTGATGCTGTTGGATGTTTCAGGCCGGTCTCCGGGCTCATGAGTGGCGCTTGCGTTAATCAAGCAGGCAGGCCGACGGTGCGCCTTCCCATATCGCTGGCGATACAGTGGCAAAAGGCACCGTCTTGACTCATTTACCGTTGCGGGGGCAGCGCCGGAATCGCGGCAGCACTGTGTACAAGTGCGCTCACTCACCGGCTTCCCTGTTTCACTCCGTCGACCCATGGGTCACGGAGCACCTGGAACAAGCCGCGAAGGTTAGTGGGTTGGGGGTGGAGCGTCAATTAAAGCTGGCCTTGGACTTGAACCAACGCCTCGGCTACCTCCTCTACCCTTACAGGTATTAAGGAGAACACCATGCATAAAACCAGACTTGCCCTACTCATCATGGTCGCCGGCACCCTCGCCGCCTGCGGTGAAAGCTCCACCCTCCAGGTCTCCGACGGCACCGGGCCTTCGCCCAAATTGCCGGAACCGAACAAAACCCTGATCCCCACGGTGAATATCGCGCCCGCCATCGGCTGGCCCGAAGGCGTGAAGCCAACCGCCGCTGCCGGCACTCAGGTGGCGGCGTTTGCCGAAGGCCTCGACCACCCGCGCTGGCTGTATGTACTGCCCAACGGCGACGTGCTGGTGGCGGAAACCAACGCGCCGCCCAAACCGGATGACTCCAAAGGTATTCGTGGCTGGGTCATGGAAAAGGTCATGGGCCGCGCCGGCGCCGGGGTACCGAGCCCGAATCGCATCACACTGCTGCGTGATGCCGACCACGACGGCGTCGCGGAAACCCGCACGGTATTCCTGGAAAATCTTAATTCGCCCTTTGGCATGACACTGGTCGGCAACGACCTGTACGTGGCGGACTCGGACAAGCTGTTGCGCTTTCCCTATCAACCGGGCGAAACCGCGATCAAGCAAGCCGGTACTAAGGTGGTCGACCTGCCAGGCGGGCCGTTGAACCACCACTGGACGAAAAACGTGGTGGCCAGCAAGGATGGCAGCAAGCTGTACGTGAGTGTCGGTTCCAACAGCAACGTGGGGGAAAACGGCCTTGAAGCGGAACAGGGCCGTGCGGCGATCTGGGAAGTGGACCGCGCCAGCGGCCAGCACCGCATTTTCGCCTCCGGCCTGCGCAACCCCAACGGCATGGCCTGGGAACCGCAGACCGGCAAGCTGTGGACGGCAGTCAACGAGCGCGATGAGATCGGCAGCGACCTGGTGCCGGACTACATCACCTCGGTCAAGGATGGCGCCTTCTATGGCTGGCCGTTCAGCTACTACGGCCAGCATGTGGACGTGCGCGTCAACCCACAGAATCTCGACCTGGTGGCCAAAGCGATTGCACCGGATTACGCGGTAGGCCCGCATACGGCGTCGTTAGGCCTGACATTCGCAGAGGGCAGCAAGCTTCCAGCGCAATTCAGCCACGGCGCGTTCATCGGCCAGCATGGTTCGTGGAACCGCAAGCCGCACAGTGGCTACAAGGTGATCTTCGTGCCGTTCGAAGGTGGGCAGCCCAAAGGACAGCCGGTGGACGTGCTGACCGGGTTCCTCGACAAGGATGAGAAAGCCATGGGCCGGCCGGTAGGTGTGGTGATTGATCAGCAGGGGGATTTACTGGTGGCGGATGACGTGGGGAATAAAGTGTGGCGCGTGTCGGCGGCTAAATAAACACCGCAAAACCAATGTGGGAGGGGGTTTGAACTCCCTCCCACCTTTGGGCCTGGGTTTAATTCAGGGATTACGCGCCAGATTCGCCGGCAACACGCGTTTGGCGCTCAGGTAGGCATTCTGCCAATACGCCTTGGACAGGGTATCCAGCTTCACCGTACCGCCGGTTTGCGGCGCGTGCACAAAGCGGCCCTCCCCCACGTAGATCCCGGCATGGCTGACCTGGGAACCGCCACCGGTGGCGAAGAACAAGAGGTCGCCGGTCTGCAGGTTCTGCTCGCTGACATCCTGGGCGCGCATCACGATCAGTTCACGGGTGGTACGCGGCAAGGAGATCCCGGCAGCATCACGGAAGACAAACCCAATCAGGCCGCTGCAATCAAACCCCGAGTCCGGGGTATTACCCCCCCAACGGTACGGCGTGCCAACCAGGCCAAGCGCACGGAAAAGCACGTCTTCGGCTGCAGGCGAGAAATTCTGGGTGGAGTAGTTGAACACCGGCTTAGGTTTCACCGCGACAGGCGCGGGCGGCGGTGGACGGCTTGCGCAGGCGCTGAGCAACGCGGCGCAAACAATAAGAATCAGGCGGGCCGAGGTCGACATGTGCAGAACAATCCTGGTCTGGATGCGGCTTTCGCTGCCGAACGCTGAAAACCAGAACGCGCAAGCAAAGCTCGCGCGAACGGATTACAACAATGTCCAGGGATTCTAGCGCTTACACGTCAAACTTCAAGTATCACTTTAAGTTTACTTGCTAGCGGTAACCGTAGTCGGGGCCATGGCGAGTGCGCGCTTGGCTTCGATGAAGGTTTTGCTCCAGTAGCTGTCACCCAGGTTGTCGACTCGAACACCGCCACTGCGACGGCTGCTGGAGTGGATAAACTGGTTATCGCCCAGGTAGATACCGGCATGGCTCACTCGACCACGGCCAGCTGTACTGAAGAAAAGCAGATCACCGGGCTTGAGGTTGTTGCGTGCGACCAACGGTGCATTCACGTTGATCATTTCGCGGGTAGAGCGCGGCAGGTTCATGCCAGCTTCTTCGCGAAACAGGTAACCGATGAAGCCGCTGCAGTCGAAACCGGCTTCAGAGGTACCACCGAAACGGTAACGGGTACCGATCAGGGACATGCCGCGTTCGAGGATGCTGTCGGCCAGCACTGGAAGCTGATAAGGCTTGCTGCCGGCGAAGTTGGCCAGCTCTTTTTCGGTTGCCATTTCTTCTTCGTAAACAGAAGCAGACTGTGCAGCAACGAACTTTGCCTGATTTTGAACCTGTGGTTTTTGCTGTTCCGCCACCTGCTGAGGGTGGGAGGCGCAACCAAACAACAGGGTAACGAGTGCGAGAGGCACGAGGGGTGCGAAGCGATTTAGCATGGGCACGACCGTGGCTGATATGTAAAGAAGTCGAGACTATGCCCACTATCACATCGATTTGCAAATTCAATCGTGATCTATGTGACTTCGCGATTGGACTATGACATCTAAGCCGTAATTCCATTTATCGGTTCAAATGCGTAGCCAACGCGGCTCAAACGCAGGTTTCCTGGCGCCTGAAAACTGGCGAAACCCGTAAATTCAACGAGTTACCAGCCCAACGTTTCCTTGAGAAAAGGGATCGTCAATTTTCGTTGAGCTTGCAAAGAAGCCTGGTCGAGCTGTTCGAGCAAGTCGAACAACGCGCTCATGCTGCGCGTGCCACGGGTAAGGATAAAATGCCCGACCTCGTCAGTGAGGTGCAGGCCGCGGCGGGAGGCGCGCAGTTGCAAGGCACGCAATTTGTCTTCGTCGGACAGCGGGCGCATTTGGAAGATCAGTGCCAGGGTCAGCCGTGACTTGAGGTCGGCCAGCTTGATCGGCAGCTCACGTGGCGAGCTGGACGCCGCAATCAGCAGGCGCCGACCGCTGTCCCGCAAGCGGTTGAACAAGTGAAACAGCGCTTCTTCCCAATCGGCCTTGCCGGCGATCGCTTGCAGATCGTCCAGGCAGACCAGCTCGTATTGCTCGAGGTGGTCGAAGATGCCGATGCCACGGTCCATCAACTCAGCCAGAGGCAAGTAAACCGCCGGCTCACCCATCTGCTCGAAACGCAAGCAAGCGGCCTGCAACAGGTGGGTACGCCCTACGCCGTGCTTGCCCCACAGATAGATCAGGCTTTCGGTCCACCCGGCGTCGGCTTCGCAAAGCCGCTCGACATAGCCGAGTGCAGCGGCATTGGCGCCTGGGTAGTAGTTGATAAAGGTGGCGTCATCACGCAGACGCACACCCAAGGGCAGCTGAATCGGTTTCATGCTGACTGAACGGCTCCAAACGAACCGTTAGTGGCCTCTGTGTAAAGTTTGCAAAGTTTATACCCGTGACGCCGGGCGCACAATGCAACAGACCCCAAGCAAAATCAAAGGTTTGCGTTAACTTGTTGGATTTACGCAGATTGTTTGACGCCGCCGCTCCAGAAACAACAAACCCGGCCTGGGCCGGGTTTGCAAAGAAGCGGTTACAGGTCGGGGTCTTCGACCCCTGTATACACTTCCGAATCCTTGTACAGATCATGCACATGGCGCACCAGCACCATGATCACCGCCGCCACCGGCAGCGCCAGCAGGATGCCGGTAAAGCCGAACAGCTCCCCGCCCGCCAGGATCGCAAAGATCACCGCCACCGGGTGCAGGCCAATCCGATCGCCTACCAGCAACGGCGTCAGCACCATGCCTTCCAGGGCCTGGCCGACCATGAACACCGCCACAATGCCCAGCATCGGATACAGGTCACCGCCAAACTGGAACAGCCCGGCCACCAGTGCCGCACCGATACCGATCACAAAGCCCATGTACGGCACGATCGCGGCGAGGCCGGCGATCAGGCCGATCAACAGGCCCAGTTCCAGGCCGATGGCCATCAAGCCGGCCGCGTAGATGATCCCCAGGGCCAGCATCACCAGCAACTGCCCACGCACGAATGCACCGAGCACCTCATGGCATTCCTCGGCGAGCGAGACGATACGCTCCTCACGGTTGCGCGGCAGCAGGCTGCGGATCTTGGCCATCATGATGTCCCAGTCGCGCAGCAGGTAGAACGCGACCACCGGGATCAGCACCAGGTTGGTCAACCAGCCAATCAGCGCCAGGCTGGATGCGGTTGCCTGACTGAGAATGACACCGACGATATCGGTGGTCTGCCCCATGTGTTCGCTGATGGCCGCCTTGACCTTGTCGAACTTCCAGAAGCCATCCGCCAGGCCTAACTTAGCCTGGGCCCACGGCATGGCCGTGTGCTGCAGCCAATCGAGCATCTGCGGCGCCAATTCATACAAGCGGAACAGTTGCTTGGCCAACATCGGCACCAGCACCAACACCAACGCCGTGATAATCAAGGTAAACAGCGCGAACACCGCCACCACCCCCCAGGTCCGCGACAGCCCGGCCTTCTCCAAGCGATCCACCACCGGATCGAACAGGTAGGCCAGCAGCAACGCGACCAGGAACGGCGTCAGGATCGAATGCAGCAAGAAGACAAAAACGCACAGCAGGACGATCCCGCCAAGCCACACCCAACGACGCGTATCCGCCATATACCACTCCACCTATATAAAGAAGAAAACTTCTACCAACGAAAACGCAGCTGCGCCTGAGGCTCAGGTGCTACCGCAGGCTGTGTGCCATCTGTCACGGGTTGCTGGGCTGGCGCCTCGCCTGCGGGAATCTCCTGCAACTTGGCCAAGCTCAACTGGGTGCGCAACTGATCGGCACTGCCGTTGACGCGATACACAATACGATTGCCATCCACTAACTGTGGCTGGCCGCCAAAAGGCTCCAGCAGATGACCCAGCGCTGCATAGCGCTCCAGGGTCATGCCTTGCACTTCGAGCAGTTGTTCGGTGCTCACGCCCGGCTTGACCGCAAAACGTGGCGCCAGCTTCTGGCTGACCGCCAGCATCACCGCATCCGCCACGGCGCCGGTGTCGGCCCCTTGGACGGTGCCCTGCTCGCTCTTGTCGCCCAACCACAAACGCCATTTGGCTTGCCATTGACTGCCTTCCTGGCGCGCATGCACAGCCAGCAAGGCGTCGGCGCCGTAACGCTCGGAAGCGGCACGCAAAGGTGTGGCGTCAGCACTTTCCAGATTCGGTGCGGTGGCGACCACCTGCTCATCCAAGTCACCCAGTGGCAGGCGCAGCGGCAGGCCACGGTGTTGTGCGGCACGACGCAGCGCCTGGGCCACAGCCTGACCATCGCCCACCAGGCTGCTGCCTTCGGTGGAGTCGTTCAGCCACCAGCCGAGGATCGATGGCCGATTGCTGCCCCAGATCGACAAGCCCGCTTCACGCAGGACGCGATCAGTGCTCACCGGGTCGAAATCCACTTGCAGGCTTTCCGGCGGGCCGGCGTCGTAGCCGTATTGGCTGATGATTTGTTGCGGGTCCTTGCGAACCGCCGCCAGGCCCGGGCCATCGGCGGCCTTAGCGTCGCCGGTCAGGCGGATCACCAGGGTCTGCACGGCACGCTGGGTGGCTTGGTCGCGCTCTTGCGGCGATTGGCTGCTGACGGGTTCGAGTACTTGATAAAGGCCATTGAGGGTTTCGGCATGACTCGCCAGGCTGACCAACGATAAGCAGCCTACAAAGAAGAATTTACACAGACGCATGGAAGATTCCCGAACGACAAATTTAGCGGCTGGAACAGACCGCGTGAACTCGGTTTGGCAAGGCTGTGACCACAGCCACCGGTAAAACATTCACAGGGTCTTGGTAAGTTTTCGTACTGTCATAACGATAGCGGGTTAAAGGCTATACCTTAATACGCGCCGAAGCAGACCCCATCAGCATTTTTTTAACCGGCTTTTTTAACCTATATGGCCCTGCCCGTCGGCCCGAGGATGGCCGCTGCCCCTCAAGCCTGATAAAATCGCGCGCCTTCGCAGACCGTCAACGGCTGGGCCTTTTACCAAAAGCGCCTGCCCGCTCGGTCGTTACCCCTGAATCCCCCCTAAAGGCCTGGATCATGAGCAAGCAACCCTCCCTGAGCTACAAGGACGCCGGTGTAGACATCGACGCCGGTGAAGCATTGGTCGAACGCATCAAGAGCGTCGCCAAGCGCACTGCGCGCCCCGAAGTCATGGGCGGCCTGGGCGGTTTTGGCGCCCTCTGCGAAATCCCGGCCGGCTACAAGCAGCCTGTCCTGGTGTCCGGCACCGACGGCGTGGGCACCAAGCTGCGCCTGGCACTGAACCTGAACAAGCACGACACCATCGGCATCGACCTGGTTGCCATGTGCGTCAACGACCTGGTGGTGTGCGGCGCCGAGCCGTTGTTCTTCCTGGACTACTACGCCACCGGCAAGCTGAACGTGGACACCGCTGCCCAAGTGGTCACCGGCATCGGCGCGGGTTGCGAGCTGTCGGGTTGCTCCCTGGTCGGCGGCGAAACCGCTGAAATGCCAGGCATGTACGAAGGCGAAGACTACGACCTGGCCGGCTTCTGCGTCGGCGTGGTGGAAAAAGCCGAAATCATCGACGGCTCCAAAGTCGCTGCCGGCGACGCCCTGCTGGCCCTGCCCTCTTCCGGCCCACACTCCAACGGTTACTCGCTGATCCGCAAGATCATCGAAGTGTCCGGCGCCGACATCGAGAACACCCAGCTCGACGGCAAGCCGCTGACCGACCTGCTGATGGCCCCGACCCGCATCTACGTCAAGCCACTGCTCAAGCTGATCAAGGACACTGGCGCAGTCAAAGCCATGGCCCACATCACGGGCGGCGGTCTGCTGGACAACATCCCGCGCGTACTGCCAAAAGGCGCCCAGGCGATCGTCGACGTGGCCAGCTGGCAGCGTCCTGCGGTATTCGACTGGCTGCAAGAGAAAGGCAACGTTGACGAAACCGAAATGCACCGCGTGCTGAACTGCGGCGTCGGCATGGTCATCTGCGTGGCGCAAGAACACGTTGAAACCGCGCTGAACGTATTGCGTGAAGCTGGCGAGCAGCCATGGGTCATCGGCCAGATCGCCACTGCACCGGAAGGCGCAGCTCAGGTCGAACTGAAGAACCTCAAGGCTCACTGATGCCTCAGACCTGTGATGTCGTGGTGCTGCTTTCCGGCACCGGCAGTAACTTGCAGGCCTTGATCGACAGCACGCGCACCGGCGACAGCCCGGTGCGCATTGCTGCGGTGATCTCCAACCGCAGCGACGCCTACGGCCTGCAACGCGCCAGGGACGCGGGTATCGAAACCCGCTCTCTGGATCACAAGACGTTCGATGGCCGCGAGGCCTTCGACAGTGCCTTGATCGAACTCATCGACGCCTTCAACCCCAAACTCGTGGTACTCGCCGGTTTCATGCGCATCCTCAGCGCTGATTTCGTGCGGCATTACGAGGGGCGCCTGCTCAATATCCACCCTTCCCTGCTGCCCAAGTACAAAGGCATGCACACGCACCAGCGTGCGCTCGACGCCGGCGACAGCGAGCATGGCTGCAGCGTGCACTTCGTCACCGAGGAACTCGATGGCGGGCCTCTGGTCGTACAGGCAGTGGTTCCGGTAGAGTCTGACGACTCGGCGCAGAGCCTTGCGCAACGGGTTCACACCCAGGAACACAGGATTTACCCGCTGGCCGTTCGCTGGTTTGCCGAGGGACGGTTGATTCTCGGTGACCAGGGTGCATTATTGGACGGTCAGTTACTTGCGGCCAGCGGCCACTTGATTCGAACCTAGGAGATTTTATGCGTCGCGCCCTGCTCTTCGCTTTTGCGCTGTTCGCCTTGCCTGCCGTGCAAGCAGCAGACCTACACCCTTTCTCCGTCAGCTACACGGCCGACTGGAAACAGTTGCCCATGAGTGGTTCGGCCGAACGCAGCCTGGCCAAGAATGGCGATGGCACTTGGACCTTGAACTTCAAGGCGTCCATGATGATCGCCAGCCTGACCGAAACCAGCGTGATCCAGTTTGACAAGGACACCCTGCAACCGAAGAGCTACACCTTCGAACGCGGTGGTCTGGGCAAGGCGAAGAAGATCAACCTGGACTTCGACCAGACCGCCAAGAAAGTCACCGGTTTTGAAAACAAAGACCCGGTCAACGTCGCCCTGCAAAGCGGCATGCTCGACAAGTCAACCTACCAGTTGGCCCTGCAGCGCGATGTGGCTGCCGGCAAGAAGAGCATGAGCTACAACGTGGTCGAAGGCACCGACGTCGACACCTACGACTTCCGCGTGATCGGCCCGGAAAAGGTTCAGACCAAGGTCGGCTCCATCGACGCCATCAAGGTCGAGCGCGTGCGTGACCCGACACAAAGCAAGCGCATCACCCAGATGTGGTTTGCCAAGGACCAGGGCGGCATCCTGGTTGCCCTGCGCCAGGTGGAAACCGACGGCAAGGAATACAACATCATGCTGCAGGACGGCACCGTTGACGGTAAGGCTGTCAAAGGTAGCTGATCGGTAGCTGGAACAAGGAGCCCCGCGAATGCGGGGCTTTTTTTCGTCTGTCGATTGAGCTGCCCCTGACGTGAACATGAAACTTTTGTCATAAAACTCAGCACCCTGCGGCGCAATGTCGCGGTTTACGCGGCCTGCAGGACTGTTGCATTTGCTGCAATGAATTGTTGCGCGAAAAGTCGGTTTACTTAGCAAGCTAACAAATCATATAACAAAGGCCTGCGACGACTTGCCGCAGATCCACCAGAGATTGGAGCAAGCAGATGACTGTAAAAGTAACTGAACGCGACGACGAACATATGTCCCACGAAGCATTGGGCCATGGGATTCACATCTGGGATGTACACCAGCAAGACCTGCTGGTCGGCATGTTTCACAATGAGAGCGACGCTCATAATTATAAAAACGAGCTTGAATCGCTTGAGATGAAACGCCAGGCACAAAGCTCCTGAAGCTACCGTGTAGTGAGCGGGCTTGCCCCGCGCTGGGTGGCGAAGCCGCCCCACTAAAAACGCCGCATTCTTTCAGGGAGAATGCGGCGTTTGCGTTTTCGGGGCCGCTTCGCAGCCCAGCGCAGGGCAAGCCTGCTCACCCCAGGCAAGCGCGCTCAGCACAATGGGTTGCTACCGCCTTACCACATCAGATCATCCGGGATCTGGTAGGCGGCGTACGGATCATCCTCGTCCGGCACCTGGCTTTCGGTGAGGATGTTGAGCTGCACGATACGCTCCGGTGCGCGCTCCTGGATCTTCAGCGCCGCTTCGCGCGGGATCACCTCATAGCTGCCACCGTGATGCACAATCGCCAGGGAGCCGTTGCTCAGCTTGTTGCGCATCAGCGTGTTGACCGACAGGCGCTTGACCTTCTTGTCATCCACGAAGTTGTAGTAGTCCTCGGTGGTCAGCTTGGGCAGGCGCGAGGTCTCGATCAGTTGCTTGACCTGCGCCGTGCGGGCCTTGGCCTCGGCTTTTTCCTGCTGCTGGCGGTTCAGTTCCTGGTCGCGCTTGACCTTCTCGGCATGTGCCTCGGCTGCCAGGCGGGCCTGGGTGTCATCGACCTCGGCCTGGCCTTTGTGAACCAGGCGTTGCTGTTTCTGTTTCTCTTTGCCGACCTGCTTGGCCTGCTTTTGGTTGACCAGACCTGCTTTGAGCAACTGGTCGCGAAGGGAAAGGCTCATGGTGCTTACTCACTTAGGCAACTGCTCAACCGCAGCTGGACACGTTCTTTTCCTGACGTTTGGCTTCGCCCCAGAGGGCATCCAACGTTTCGAGGGTGCAATCTTCTATGGGTTGGTGCGTGTCGCGCAATGCCTGTTCGATAAATCGGAAACGTCGTTCGAACTTGGCATTGGCCCCACGCAAAGCGGTTTCCGGGTCGACCTTGAGGTGACGGGCCAGGTTGACTGCGGCAAACAGCAGGTCACCAACCTCATCGGCAATGGCCGACGGATCGTTATCGGCCATGGCCTCGAGCACTTCATCCAACTCTTGGCGCACGTTATCCACCACCGGCAAGGCAGACGGCCAGTCGAAACCGACCTGGCTGGCGCGCTTTTGCAATTTGGCGGCACGGGACAAGGACGGCAACGCGGTAGGCACATCGTCCAGCAGGGATAGTTGCTCCGGTGCGTCGGACTTTTCCGCGCGCTCCTCGGCCTTGATCTGCTCCCAACGTGCCTTGACCTGCTCTTCGCTCAGGTGCGGGATATCCAGCGGCGCATACAGATCGCCGGTGGGGAACACATGGGGATGGCGACGGATGAGCTTGCGCGTAATGCTGTCGACCACTCCGGCAAATTCGAAGCGCCCTTCCTCCCGTGCCAGCTGGCTGTAATACACCACCTGGAACAACAGGTCGCCCAGCTCGCCTTGCAGGTGATCGAAGTCACCGCGCTCGATGGCGTCGGCGACTTCATAGGCTTCTTCCAACGTGTGCGGGACGATAGTCGCGTAGGTTTGCTTGATGTCCCATGGGCACCCGTATTGCGGGTCGCGCAGGCGGTTCATCAGGTGCAGCAGGTCTTCGAGTGAATACATCGGTCTCTTTCCGCTGAAGATCAAATGTGGGAGGGGGCAAGCCCTCTCCCACATTTATGACCGCATCAAGGGGTGCGGTTGCGCCGGGTTTCAATGATGTTCGGCAACTGGGAAATCCGCCCCAGCAACCGACCCAATGCGTCCAACCCCGGAATCTCGATGGTCAGGGACATCAACGCGGTGTTGTCCTCTTTGTTCGAGCGGGTGTTGACCGCCAGCACGTTGATGCGCTCGTTGAGCAGCACTTGCGACACGTCACGCAGCAAGCCAGAACGGTCGTAGGCGCGGATGATGATGTCCACCGGGTAGGTGAGCACCGGTACCGGCCCCCAGCTGACCTGGATGATCCGCTCCGGCTCACGCCCGCCCAGTTGCAGCACCGAGGCGCAGTCCTGGCGGTGAATACTCACGCCACGGCCCTGGGTGATGTAACCGACGATGGCATCGCCCGGCAACGGCTGGCAGCAGCCGGCTATTTGCGTCATCAGGTTGCCCACGCCCTGGATCTGGATATCGCCGCGCTTGCCGGGCTTGTAGCCGGTGGCCTTGCGTGGAATCAGTTCCAGCTGTTCGCTGCCGCGCTCCGGCTCGACCAGCTGCTGGGCCAGGTTGACCAGTTGCGCCAGGCGCAAGTCGCCGGCACCCAGTGCGGCAAACATGTCTTCGGCGATCTTCATGTTGGCTTTTTCGGCCAACTTGTCGAAATCCACCTGAGGCAGGCCCAGGCGTGCCAGTTCGCGTTCAAGCAAGGTTTTACCCGCCGCGACGTTCTGGTCACGCGCCTGCAACTTGAACCAATGGACGATCTTCGCCCGCGCCCGCGACGTGGTGATGTAGCCGAGGTTGGGGTTCAGCCAGTCACGGCTCGGCGTGCCGTGCTTGCTGGTGATGATCTCGACCTGCTCACCGGTTTGCAGGCTGTAGTTGAGCGGCACGATGCGCCCGTTGATCTTGGCGCCCCGGCAGTTGTGACCGATTTCGGTGTGTACGCGGTAGGCAAAATCCAGCGGCGTGGCGCCCTTGGGCAGGTCGATGGCGTGTCCGTCAGGCGTGAAGATATAGACCCGGTCCGGCTCGATATCCACACGCAACTGTTCGGCCAGGCCGCCGATGTCGCCGAGTTCTTCGTGCCATTCCAGCACTTGGCGCAGCCAGGAGATTTTCTCTTCGTACTGGTTGGACCCGGCCTTGACGTCGGTGCCCTTGTAGCGCCAGTGCGCACAGACACCCAGCTCGGCCTCTTCGTGCATGGCGTGCGTGCGGATCTGCACTTCCAGCACCTTGCCCTCGGGGCCGATCACCGCCGTGTGCAAGGAGCGATAGCCGTTTTCCTTGGGGTTGGCGATGTAGTCGTCAAACTCCTTGGGAATGTGCCGCCACAGGGTATGGACGATACCGAGCGCGGTGTAGCAGTCACGCATTTCCGGCACCAGCACACGCACGGCACGCACGTCGTAGATCTGGCTGAAGGCCAGGCCCTTGCGCTGCATTTTGCGCCAGATGGAATAGATGTGTTTGGCGCGACCGCTGATGTCGGCCTCGACGCCGGTGGCCTGCAACTCGGAGCGCAACTGGTTCATCACGTCGGCGATAAAGCGCTCACGGTCGAGCCGCCGCTCGTGCAGCAAGGTGGCAATCTGTTTGTATTGATCGGGTTCGAGGTAGCGGAAGGACAGGTCCTCCAACTCCCATTTGATATGGCCGATACCCAGGCGGTGCGCCAGGGGTGCGTAGATGTCGAAGACTTCGCGGGCAACGCGGTTGCGCTTTTCGTCGTCGGCCGTCTTCACCGCCCGGATGGCGCAGGTGCGTTCGGCCAGCTTGATCAGGGCGACACGAACGTCGTCGACCATCGCCACCAGCATCTTGCGCAGGTTCTCGACCTGGCCCTGGGTGCCCAGCACCATGGATTGACGCGGGCTGAGGCTGGCGCTGATCGCGGCCATGCGCAGCACGCCGTCGATCAGCTTGGCTACCACGGTGCCGAAACGCTGGCTGACGATGGGCAACGCGATGTGCCCTTCGCGTACGCCGCGATAGAGTACGGCGGCGATCAGCGAGTCCTGGTCCAGTTTAAGATCGGCGAGGATCTCGGCGATCTCCAAGCCGGTGCGAAAACTTGAAGTGCCTTCGGCCCACAGGTTCTTGGCCGCATTGTCTTGCTGCTCAGACTCACGAGCGAACTCGCAGGCTGCTTTCAAGGCTTCACGGTCCAGTGCCGGGTCGACACTGACGGCATGATCCAGCCATGCCTCGAGATTGATACTGCCGTCGGTGTTGATCGGCTGGTGTGCTCTCACCTGTACCATCTTGCTTACCTTCCCTACGACGCACCTTGGATGCGTCAAAAATCATCGCTGACCTGCTTTACCTTGATAAAGCTTACACACACTCCCTGGCAGGTCGCGGCCTTGGAGAATGCAGGCCAGTCGGATTAAACGGGCATCCTAGCCCGCTTCAAATAACGCCATGGCCTCGACATGCGCGGTTTGCGGAAACATGTCGAGGATCCCGGCACGTTTTAGCCGGTAGCCTTGCTTGACCAACTCAACCGTGTCCCGCGCCAGCGTGGCCGGGTTGCAGGACACATACACCAGACGCTTGGCCTTGAGGGTCGCGAGCTTGCGCACAACCTCCAGGGCACCGTCACGAGGTGGGTCCAAGAGTACCGCAGAAAAGCCCTGTTTGGCCCATTCCGCGTCGGTCAAAGGCTGAGACAAATCGGCCTGAAAAAACTGCGCATTATGCAAATTGTTGCTGACGGCGTTGACGGCCGCCCGGTCCACCATGGTCTGTACGCCTTCCACCGCCACCACTTCCCGCACTTGGCGAGCAAGCGGCAGGGCGAAATTGCCCAGGCCGCAAAACAGGTCCAACACCCGCTCATCGGGTTGGGGCGCCAGCCATTCCAGGGCCTGGGCGACCATCGCCGCGTTGACCCCGGCGTTGACTTGGACGAAGTCTCCAGGCCGGTAAGCCAGTTCCAGATCCCACTGTTCCAATCGAAACCCCAGAACCGCATCGGCGTCGACCGGTTCCGGCTGACCCTCGCCATGCAGCCACAGCTGGGCATCATGGAAGGTGCAGAATTCTTTCAAAATGTGCAGGTCCGCTTCGGACAGCGGCGCCATATGCCGCAGCAACACGGCGATGGAGGTCCCACTGAACACTTCCACATGCCCCAGCGCCTGAGGTTTGCTCAGGCGGCGGAGCATGTTGGGCAGACGTTGCATGATCGGTTGCAAGGCCTGTACCAGTACCGGGCAATCGTCAATGGCGACGATGTCCTGGCTGGCCACGGCGCGGAAACCGACTGCCAGATGTTTCGCCTTGGCGTCCCAACGCACGGCCACACGGGCGCGGCGACGGTAGCCGAATTCCGGCCCACTCAACGGTGCGGCCCACTCTTGCGGTTCGACACCGGCCACACGGGACAGTTGCTCGGCGAGCATGCGCTGTTTCAGGGCAAGTTGTTCGGCGTGGGGCAAGTGCTGCACGCTGCAACCGCCGCAGCGACCGAAGTGCGCACACGGCGCCGGACGCCGCAGTTCGCTGGCCTTGAACACCCGCTCGGTGCGCGCCTCGACGATTTTGCCGTGGGTGCCCAGCACCCGCGCTTCCACGTCTTCGCCGGCCAGCGCGCCGTTCACAAACCAGGTGCGGCCTTCAAAGAACACGATGCCGCGGCCGTCATTGGCCAGGCGCTCGATGGTCAAGCGTTGTTTCTTGCCTACCGGAATCTGCGGGGCCCGGCTGCCGCCCGTCGGCTGGAAGCGCAGGCCTCTCTCGTGCTTGGCCATCAGTTGGGTTCGTCGAAAATGCCGGTCGACAAGTAACGGTCGCCTCGGTCACAGATGATCGCGACGATCACCGCGTTTTCCACCTCTTTGGACAAGCGCAACATGCCGGCCACGGCACCACCGGAGGACACACCGCAGAAGATGCCTTCTTCACGGGCCAGGCGACGCGTGGTGTCTTCGGCTTCACGCTGGGCCATGTCGATGATGCGGTCCACGCGGGTCGCGTTGTAGATCTTCGGCAGATACTCTTCGGGCCAGCGGCGGATGCCCGGGATGGCCGCGCCTTCCATGGGTTGCAGCCCCACGATCTGGATCGCCGGGTTCTGCTCCTTGAGGTAGCGCGAGTTGCCCATGATGGTACCGGTGGTACCCATGGAACTGACGAAATGGGTGATGGTGCCCTGGGTCTGGCGCCAGATTTCCGGACCAGTGGTGGTGTAGTGCGCCTCGGGGTTGTCACCGTTGGCGAACTGGTCCAGCACCTGGCCACGGCCTTCGGCGGCCATGCGCTCGGCGAGGTCGCGGGCACCTTCCATGCCCTCTTCCTGGGTCACCAGCACCAGTTCGGCGCCATAGGCGGTCATCGCCGCCTTGCGCTCGGCGCTGCCGTTGTCGGGCATGATCAGCACCATCTTGTAACCCTTGATCGCCGCGGCCATGGCCAGCGCGATCCCGGTGTTACCGGAGGTGGCTTCGATCAGGGTGTCGCCGGGCTTGATCTGCCCGCGCAACTCGGCGCGGGTGATCATCGACAGCGCCGGGCGGTCTTTTACCGAACCGGCCGGGTTGTTCCCTTCAAGCTTGAGCAACAGGGTATTGCTGGTTTCACCCGCCATGCGTTGCAAGCGGACCAGGGGGGTGTTGCCGACGCAATCGGCGATTGTAGGGTACTGCAAGGTCATGGCGTATTCGCAATCCAGACTGCGGGGGCGAACATCATACCGGGAAAGGCCGGCGGGCCATATCACGCAAAGTGCGGTGCTTATGGCTTATAGGAATAAGCGAGCGAAGTGGTGGCTGGGCAGACGCTATCGGGAGCAAGCCCCCTCCCACATTCGCCCGCATTCTCATGCTGGAATTCGGTCAACTGTGAGAGGGGGGCTTGCCCCCCGATGGCCGCACCTCGACAACCCGCCTAGCCCAAATGTCGATCGCCATGGTTTTTCTGAAAAACCTCCTCCCCCATCGCCGCAATCTGCCCGTCGATCAGCGCCTCAAAGGGTTTGAGCAGCAGCTCAAACGATGCCGGTGCCTCCAGCACCTGCAACGCCTGCACAATGGCCTCAACCGTTGACAGGGCTCCCGGCCCGGGCGCTTTGCGCAGCCGATAACGCGACACAGCGCCCTCGGCCAGCGTCACCCGTGGCAGCGCTGCCAGCAACGGATTGAGGTGCAGCAATTTGCGCGCCTTGCGCCAGGTGCCGTCGGGAACCACCAGCAACAGCGGTTGATCCCCCGGCACATAGGCTTGCAGCGGCTGGGCGTCGTCAGCCGGAAACAACAGCCGCGCCTGATAGCCAGGCGGGTTCAATAGAGCCGGCAGATCATCAAAGACCTCACCCACTATCAACTGCGCATTGTTCAACCCCAACGCCGCCAACCGCGCGGTATTGAGCGCATGGTTGACCTCGCTCGGGTGCTGCAACAGCAACACGCGGGTACGGCTGTCGAGGCTCGGGATCAACGCGCACAGGCAATGGGTGGCGGGTCGCAGGCAGCGCGGGCATTGGGGTCTGGACATGGATTATCAGGCCTGGTTGAGCTGGGCTTTGAGTAGATCGCGGAAGGTCTGGATCAACGGTTCACGGCTGCGCCCGCGGCGCATGATCATCGAAAACGGCGCCTGGTAACCGAAGGTGGCCGGCAGCAATACGCGCAAATCCCCCTTGTCGGCCCAGGCCTGGGCGTAGTGCTCAGGCAGGTAGCCGATATAGGCGCCGGACAGCACCAGGATCAACTGAGCCTCCATACTTTCCACGGTCGCCGCGCTGTGTTTGAAACCATGGCGCGCCAGTTCGGCCTGGCTCCAGTAGCCGCGACCGACCATGCGTTGCTGGGTGATCACTTGCTCCGGGATGCGGCGCTCGTTGAACAGCGGGTGCCGGGTGCTGCAATACAACCAGTGCTGCTCGCGGTACAACGGCATGTAGATCAGCCCGCTCATGCGGTTGGAGAAAGCACCGATGGCCAGGTCGAGGCGATTGTCCTGCACACCGAGTTGCAGTTCGTAGGGGCTCATCACCGACAAATGCAGGTGCACCGCCGGGTGCTCCTGGCTGTAGGCGCCGATGACTTCGGCGAACGGCAGCGCCTTATCGCTGACGGTAGAGTCGAGCACCCCGAGCTTGAGGGTGCCGCGCAACTCGCCTTTCAAGGCTGCGGCGTATTGCTCGAAACCTTCCAGTTCGCCCAGTAACCGCAGGGTTTCCTGATGGAACAGCTCGCCTTTGCTGGTCAGGCTGAAACCGCCCCGGCCGCGATGGCACAGCACCAGGCCCAACGCCGATTCCAGTTGGCTCATGTAAGTGCTGATGGCCGACGTGGACAGGTTGAGTTCGTGCTGGGCATTGGCGAATCCCTGGTGCCGCACGACGCTGACGAAGATCCGCAGGAGTTTCAGGTCGGGCAAGGCGTTGGCCATGGGGTCTCCAAGATGATCGGGCTACTTGTAGTGAGCGGGCTTGTCCCGCGCTGGGGGGCGAAGCCGCCCTAATGAGGACGCCGCAGTGTTTCAGAGAGACCGAGGTGCCTGGGTTTAGGGCGGCTTCGCCCCCCAGCGCGGGGCAAGCCCGCTCACTACAGTCCAGCTGTCGTAGTTTAACCGCTGGCATTAGTTTAGAAAAATCTGAACTAAGTATTTGCCCCTGCCGATTCTTTCGTATCGGTGTATTTCGCAGAATCGGCCCCTAATAAACAAAACAACGATGAGGCACTCCCGTGGACAAGATTTTCCACCAACCACTGGGCGGCAACGAAATGCCGCGCTTTGCCGGCATCGCCACCATGATGCGTCTTCCCCACCTGCAAACGGCCAAGGGCCTGGATGCCGCCTTTATCGGCGTGCCGCTGGACATCGGCACCTCGCTGCGCGCCGGTACCCGATTCGGGCCGCGTGAAATCCGCGCCGAATCCGTCATGATCCGCCCCTACAACATGGCCACCGGCGCCGCACCGTTCGACTCGCTGTCGGTCGCGGACATTGGTGA
This sequence comes from Pseudomonas marginalis, assembly GCF_001645105.1. Taxonomy (GTDB): domain Bacteria; phylum Pseudomonadota; class Gammaproteobacteria; order Pseudomonadales; family Pseudomonadaceae; genus Aquipseudomonas; species Aquipseudomonas petroselini. The sequence continues at coordinate 173,462 of NZ_LKEG01000026.1, read as the reverse complement.
CGTGGCGATCAACACCTTCAACCTGCTGGACGCCGTGCGCATCATCGAAGAGGCCTACGACGAAATCCTCGAGCACAACGTAGTCCCGATGACATTGGGCGGCGACCACACCATCACCCTGCCGATCCTGCGGGCGATCCACAAGAAACACGGCAAGGTCGGGCTGGTGCACATCGATGCCCACGCCGATGTGAACGACCATATGTTCGGCGAGAAAATCGCCCACGGCACCACCTTCCGCCGCGCGGTTGAAGAGGGCTTGCTGGACTGCGACCGTGTGGTGCAGATCGGCCTGCGCGCCCAAGGCTACACCGCCGAAGACTTCAACTGGAGCCGCAAGCAGGGCTTCCGTGTGGTCCAGGCCGAAGAATGCTGGCACCACTCCCTCGCGCCGTTGATGGCCGAGGTGCGTGAGAAAGTCGGCGGCGGCCCGGTGTACCTGAGCTTTGATATCGATGGCATCGACCCGGCTTGGGCGCCGGGCACCGGTACGCCGGAAATCGGCGGGCTGACCACCATCCAGGCGATTGAGATCATCCGCGGCTGCCAGGGCCTCGACCTGATTGGTTGCGACCTGGTCGAAGTTTCGCCGCCCTACGACACCACCGGCAACACTTCGCTGCTGGGCGCCAACCTGCTGTACGAAATGCTCTGCGTACTGCCTGGCGTGGCCCATCGCTGATGAGCACCCACGAAGTGCTGCAAGCCGCCGCCGACCTGGTCGCGGCCTTTGCGCGCAATGACCGCGCCGCCTACTTCGGCGCGTTCACCGCCGATGCGAGCTTTGTGTTCTACACCCTCCCCCAGCCACTGCTGAGTCGCGATGCCTACCAGGCGTTGTGGGACAGCTGGCGCCGGGACGAGGGGTTCGAGGTGCTGTCCTGCACCTCAAGCAACGCCGTGGTCAGCCTGCAGGGTGACGTGGCGATTTTCATGCATGACGTGGCCACCGAGCTGCGCATGAACGGGGAGCAATTTTTTAGCCAGGAACGCGAGACCATCGTCTTCACACGGCAAGGGTCTGGCACACAACAAAAACAAGGCCTGTGGCTGGCCTGTCACGAACATTTGTCCGCTATGCCGGAAGGGCTGCCGCCCCCTTAGCCAATGTGATCGGAGCTGATCATGAATAATAAAAACAACGATAAAAGTATTCGAAAGATAGAAACCAACGGGGTCGAGCAGATCCCGGACCACGAACGTACCGCCGGCCCCAAGGATCTGTTCCGACTGATCTTCGGCGGTGCCAACACCTTTGCCACCGCCGTGCTGGGCTCCTTCCCGGTGTTGTTCGGCTTGTCGTTCCAGGCCGGCGTCTGGGCGATTGTGCTGGGCGTGCTGGTGGGTGCGCTGATCCTGGCGCCCATGGGCCTGTTCGGGCCGATCAACGGCACCAACAACGCGGTGTCTTCCGGTGCGCACTTTGGTGTGCACGGGCGGATTGTCGGCTCGTTTCTCTCACTGCTGACGGCGATTGCCTTCTTCTCACTGTCGGTGTGGAGTTCGGGCGATGCGTTGGTGGGGGGTGCGAAACGTCTGATCGGCCTGCCGGAAACCGACTTGACCCTGGGCCTGGCCTACGGCGTGTTCGCCATTCTCGTACTGACGGTGTGCATCTACGGCTTTCGCTTCATGCTGTGGGTCAACCGCATTGCGGTGTGGGCGGCGAGCCTGTTGTTCCTGTTGGGCATCTTTGCCTTCGCGCCGGCGTTCGACAGCCACTTCGCGGGCACTGTAGCCATGGGCCAGACGGGCTTCTGGGCCGCCTTCATCGGCGCCGCGCTGGTGGCCATGAGCAACCCGATTTCCTTCGGTGCGTTCCTGGGTGACTGGTCGCGCTACATCCCGCGTGAGACGCCGAAAATGCGCATCATGCTGGCAGTGGTGCTGGCGCAAATCGCGACGTTAATCCCTTTCCTGTTTGGCCTGGCCACCGCGACCATCGTCGCGATCAAGGCGCCGGACTACATCACGGCGAATAACTATGTCGGCGGGTTGCTGGCGGTAGCGCCGACCTGGTTCTTCCTGCCGGTGTGCCTGATCGCGGTGATCGGTGGCATGTCCACCGGCACCACGTCGCTGTATGGCACCGGGCTGGACATGTCCAGCGTGTTCCCGCGCCTGTTGTCACGGGTGAAAGCCACGCTGCTGATCGGGGTGATGTCGATTGCCTTCATCTTTATCGGACGTTTCGCCGCCAACCTGGTGCAAAGCGTGTCGACGTTCGCGGTACTGATCATCACCTGCACCACGCCGTGGATGGTGATGATGATCATCGGCCTGATCGTGCGTCGCGGCTTCTACTGCCCGGATGACCTGCAGGTGTTTACCCGCGGTGAGACCGGCGGGCGCTACTGGTTCAGCCATGGCTGGAACTGGCGCGGGTTGGGGGCGTGGATTCCGAGTGCATTGGTGGGCCTGTGTTTCGTCAATTTGCCGGGGCAGTTTGTGGGACCGCTGGGCAATTTGGCCGATGGCATTGATATCAGCTTGCCGGTGACGCTGGGGTTGGCGTCGGTGGTGTACCTGACCTTGCTGCGGGTGTTTCCGGAACCGGCGGCTGTCTACGGGCCGACCGTTGTGGCGAGGGAGCTTGCTCCCGTTCGACCGCGAAGCTGGAGCCGGCTTTTTTGGGGCCGCTTCGCAGCCCAGCGGGAGCAAGCTCCCTCGCCACAACAAGCGCCCTCGCCACAGCAAGCACGCTCACCACAATAAAAAATAATTGGAGAACCGCCGTCATGGCTTTGGATTTATTCGTCGTACTCATCTACGCCGCCGGCATGCTCGTGCTCGGCTATTACGGCATGCGCCGCGCCAAGACCCACGAAGACTACTTGGTGGCCGGACGCAACCTGGGCCCGTCGCTCTACATGGGCACCATGGCCGCCACGGTATTGGGCGGTGCCTCTACCGTCGGCACCGTGCGCCTGGGCTACGTGCATGGCATCTCCGGCTTCTGGCTGTGTGCCGCGCTGGGCATGGGCATCATTGCGCTCAATCTGTTCCTGGCCAAGCCGCTGTTGAAGCTGAAGATCTTCACCGTGACCCAGGTCCTCGAAAAACGCTACAACCCCATGGCCCGCCAGGCCAGTGCGGTGATCATGCTGGCCTACGCGCTGATGATCGGCGTGACCTCGATCCTGGCCATCGGCACCGTGCTGCAAGTGCTGTTCGGCCTGCCGTTCTGGATCTCGGTGCTGCTCGGCGGTGGTGTGGTGGTGGTGTACTCGACCATCGGCGGCATGTGGTCGCTGACCCTCACCGATATCGTGCAGTTTGTGATCAAGACCGTCGGCCTGATGTTTATCCTGCTGCCGATCTGCCTGTACCGCGTCGGCGGCTGGGATGAGCTGGTGGCCAAGCTGCCCGCGTCGAGCTTCAGCTTCACCGCGATCGGCTGGGACACGATCATCACCTACTTCATGATCTACTTCTTCGGCATCCTGATCGGCCAGGATATCTGGCAGCGCGTGTTCACCGCCCGTGACGAAAAGGTCGCCAAGTACGCAGGCACTTTCGCCGGTTTCTACTGCATCCTCTACGGCCTGGCCTGTGCGTTGATCGGCATGGCGGCACACGTGCTGATCCCAGACCTGGATAACGTCAACAACGCGTTTGCCGCTATCGTGAAAGCCTCGCTGCCAGACGGCATTCGTGGCCTGGTGATTGCCGCCGCCCTCGCAGCGATGATGTCCACCGCCAGTGCCGGCCTGCTCGCCGCCTCCACCGTGCTGACTGAAGACCTGTTGCCGCGTTTGCGTGGCGGCAAACAGTCGAGCCTGGCCGTCAACCGCCTGTTTACGATGCTGACCGGCATCGCCGTGCTGGGGATTGCGCTGGTGGTGAGCGATGTGATCAGCGCACTGACGCTGGCCTACAACCTGCTGGTGGGCGGTATGTTGATCCCACTGATTGGCGCGATCTTCTGGAAACGCGCGACCACGGCGGGGGCGATCACCTCCATGACCCTGGGATTCGTGACCGCGCTGGTGTTTATGCTCAAGGATGGGTTGGACGCGAACACGCCGATCTACTACAGCCTGGCCATTGGGCTGGTGAGTTTTGTGCTGGTGAGCGTGTTGTCACGCCGGCCAGAGGGTGTGGCGACCCGCGCCGTTTGATCAACAACAAACGTTAAAGCGGTTTCTTCAGCGGGGGCGACGTCGGATGTCGCACCCGTTTTTTATTCGTCGCCATTGCGCCGCGCCTTCAAACAAATCACCGCAATCCTTGCAGCCAAAATACTGCTCGGTCGCCGGGCACTCAATTTCCCCGGTAGCCCCCGCCCTCACCCGCCAGACGCAGGCCTTTTGCTGATATTTCAGCGTGCCTTCAAGGTAACAAGGGGCCCAGTCAAACTCATCGTGCAGCGTGCGACCATCAATAAGCGCGGCGCGTTTGAAAAAGGACGCTATCTGCCGCTCATCCAGCGCAACGTCACTGGGTCGGCAGCGTTCGGGCTCTTCGGAGTGAAAGCCAGAGATGCGCCCGATAGTACAGCGCCCGCACGGTTCGGCCGCGTGAGCGCTTCAGGGCTTACCTGCGACGTGGGCGACGCTGCTCATCATCGGTGCGAATCGGCACGGGTTGCAACGGTGGCTCGATCAAGCCCAGTGCAACACCCAGATCATGGAGCCAGTTTTGAATTTTCTCTTTCATGGTTGCCCCCTTTGAGGGTAATGCTGGTAGGCGCAAGTTCTTTCGCCTTTTCCTACATTGATAGTAGCCCTAAGTCCTACGTATTGCTTGAACGAAAACACAACGAACTATTACTGAATTGATCCAAATCCTGACGGATCGCTCAAGCAATCGCGCGTGCGTCGTGCAGCGCCTCGGCCCTGTCGGCTTGCTGCAGGTCGATCCATGCGTTGAGGTTAGCGCCGAGCATACCCTTTCGCCACATCAGCCAGGTGGTCGCAGTGGCAAAAGGCCCTGTCAACGGATGAACGGACACACTGTCCTTGCCTGGCAGGCTGTCGAGCATGGACTCGGACATCAACGCCACCCCGGACCCGGCGATCACACAGGCGAGCATGCCTTGGTAGGACTCGATCTCAATCGCCCGCCCCATGGCCACGTGCTCGTGGGAAAACCAGGTTTCCAGCCGCGCGCGGTAGGCGCAACTGCGGCGGAAGGTGAACACCGACCGGCCCGCCACATCTTGCGGCCCGCGTACCGGCGGGTGATCGGCCTCGCAGATCAGCACCAGACGCTCCTCACACAGGGGAACACCGTCCAGGGACGCGATGGTGATAGGACCGTCCACAAAGGCAGCATCGAGGCGACCGGTAATCAAGCCTTCGAGCAGCTCGCCGCTCGGCGCCGATTGCACCTGTAGGTTCACCGTCGGGTAAGCCTTGTGGTAACGCGCCAGCAGCTTCGGTAAATGAACGGCGCCCGTGCTGTACATGCTGCCTAATACAAAGTCGCCAGCCGGTTGCCCACCCTGCACGGCGCTGTGGGCTTCGTCGTGCAGGGCCAGCAGACGGGCGCTGTAGTCCAGCAACACTTTGCCCGCCGGAGAAAGCTGCAGGCGTTGGCGCTCGCGCACGAACAGCTCCACACCGAGCTGTTCCTCCATCTGCTTGAGCCGGGTCGACAGGTTTGACGGCACGCGATGCAGGCGCTCGGCGGCACGGGTAATGGAGCCCTCTTCCGCCACCGCCTGGAAAATGCGCAATTGACTGAACTCCATACCTTTCTCCAAAACTGAACAAGTTGCTCACTATTATTCAATTTTACAGAAAGTCAATGCGCTTTAGCCTGAGGGTACTCGCTTATCCGCAGGAAACCTGACCATGTCCCCCTTGATTCGCTTACTTGCCAGTGGTGTCGCCTTGATGATGGCGATGGGCATCGGCCGCTTCGCCCTCACCCCACAAATGCCGCACCTGCTCAGCGAGGGGCAGATCGACCTGACCGGCGCTGGCCTGATCGCCGCCGCCAACTACCTGGGCTACTTTGTCGGGGCGGTGGATTCGATCTTTGCGCGCAGCCATCAGCATGTGCGTGGGCGCTTGTACGGCGGGTTGTGGCTGTGTGTGCTGCTGACCCTGGCGTCGTATTGGGCTCATGGCTTCTGGCCGCATCTGTTGCTGCGCTTTGGTACCGGTGTCGCGAGTGCCTGGGCATTGGTGATGATCACCAGCCTGAGCCAGCCGCTGGCGATTGCCGCCGGGCGTCCGCGCGTGGGCGCATTGGTATTCGCCGGGCCCGGACTGGGGATCCTGCTGACCGGGTTGCTGGCGTTGGGCTCCAACTTGCTGGGGCAAAGCTCGGCAACCTTGTGGTGGGTGTACGGCACGGTGGCGCTGGTGATGTTGTTGGCGATTCTGCCGTTCCTGCCCACGCCTTCTGCCGCCAGTGCCTCGGTTACCAGCCCTACGGACGCGGACAGCAACGGCAGCATTGCGCATTTGTGCTGGATCTATGTGTTGTTCGGCCTTGGCTACATCATCCCGGCGACGTTCCTGTCGCAGATGGCCACTGCGCAGTTCAAGGGCGCCTGGCAGGCCGATCTGTTCTGGCCGTGCTTTGGCCTGGCAGCCGCGATGGGCGTCGGGGTGGCGACCCTGCGCGGCAAGGATCCGCACACGACTCGCCGCTGGCTGATGACCACCCTATGGCTGCAAGCGGCCGGCGTGTTTGCCTGCTTGCTGGGCAATGGCTGGGGCCTGGCATTGGGGGTGTTGCTGTGCGGGGGGCCGTTCCTGGCGTGCATGCAACTCGTGATGGCACGTTTGCGGGACGTCGCGCCCCACGGCTACCAGCGCAGCACCGGGCTGCTGACCGCAAGCTTTGCCATCGGCCAATTGAGCGGCCCGTTGTTGGCATCGGTGAGCAACCACCTGAGCGGCGGCCTGCAACCGGCGCTGGTAGTCGCCGGTGCAGGCTTGCTGATGGCGGGTTCGGTGTTGGTCAGCCGGCAACCAAAGGCGCAGGTGCGCGCACCCGTTCACGCCGTGCCAGCACCAGGAAAAACAGCCCACCCAGGAAGCATCCGGTAAACCAGGCGAAGTTGGCCATACCTTGCAACGCTGGGGTGAAGGTGATCGCAACGCCCGACAGCGTCGCGGGCACCAACGCTTTGACCGCTGTCCAGTTCACGCCACCGTCGAAGTAATAGCGCCCGCTGGGGCTGTCATCAAACAGCGCATCCACATCGATCTTCTGCTGTTTGATCAGGTAGAAATCCACCAACAGGATCCCGAACAGCGGTCCGATAAAGGCCGCGAGGATATCCAGGGTGTAGTGGATCATCAGCGGGTTATTGAACAGGTTCCACGGTGTAATGAAGATCGATGCCACGGCAGCGATCATCCCGCCTGCGCGCCAGCTGATTTTGCTGGGGGCGACGTTGGCGAAGTCAAACGCCGGGGAGACGAAGTTGGCGACGATATTGATGCCAATGGTCGCAGTGACAAACGCAAAGGCGCCGAGCAATACCGCCACGTTGTTATCGATGCGCGAAACCGTGGCGATCGGGTCGTGGAGCATTTCACCAAACACCGGTAAGGTGCCCGAGACGATCACGACGGTGACCAGGGAAAACGCCAGGAAATTCACCGGCAGCCCCCAGAAATTGCCGCGTCGCACGTCTTTCATACTGCGGCAGTAGCGGCTGAAGTCACCGAAATTCAGGGTCGGCCCAGAGAAATACGACACCACCAGCGCCGTCGCCACGATCACTTGGCCAAACGCCTGCCATCCCGACAGCGACTTCTCCGCCAAGGTAAAGCTGATGTTCGACCAACCGGCCTTCCACACGATCCAGCCGGCCAGGGCAAACATCACCGCATACACCACCGGCCCCGCCCAATCGATAAAACGGCGGATGGACTCCATGCCCGCCCAGAACACCGCCGCTTGCAACAGCCACAGGCTGAGGAAACCAAACCAACCAAGATAGGAAAGCCCAGCGAAATGCGGCTCTGCGTACACGGCCATCTGTGGGAAGAAACGCAGCACCACGATGATCAAGGCACTCGACGCCAAATACGTCTGAATCCCGTACCAGGCCACCGCGATCAAGCCGCGAATCACCGCAGGAATATTCGCGCCGAACACCCCAAACGCCAACCGACAAATGACGGGGTAAGGCACTGCGGCTTGCTGGCTCGGCTTGGCCACTAGATTAGCGATCAATTGCACAATGCAGATACCGGCGAGCAAGGCGATCAACACCTGCCAACTGGCCAGCCCCAAGGCAAACAGGCTGGCGGCAAACACATAACCGCCGACGCTGTGCACGTCACTCATCCAGAAGGCGAAGATGTTGTACCAGTTCCACTTTTGCGGCAGTGGCCCAAGGTCCTGGTTATACAGGCGCGGGCTGTAGCCTTTGGGCAATTGTTCGGTCATCGCTGGGCTCCTCGAAATACCAGCCTGCACATGCGTCGCGGTGTGCATACGGAAGGCGGCATGGTTTGTATACGAGAGAGTCAGCAGAATACGTGCCAATTGAACGCAATCCCTCTGGCACGGCGCTCCAAAGGGATTGATATGGGTATAGACATGGGACGATGCTCAGCAACGGTGCACCGAAATCCTGTACACAATCAGCGGTGCACTCGATGTGCACACCATTGACCCACCGTGCAGCACGCGGCAGTCAGGAAGGTGCCCCAGGCCATGTCCATGATCGCTAACTGGGCTGACCAGCCCTGCAGCGTGGCCCAGTTACTCAGGTCGTAGGTGCCATAAGCGACCAGCCCAAGCAATGCCCCCCTGCGCGCTGCGCGCTGCCAACTGGCACTGGGCAGAACCACGAATACCACGCAACCGAACACATAGAGGAGGTAGAAGAGCAGAGCCGGCAATAGGCGGGGCTGGTCCAGCATCAGCGGGCCCAGCAGGGATTTGTAGGTTGGCCCCATGAGCACGCCGAGCCAAAGGCCGTCGAGGACCAGGAAAGCCAGCAACGTGCCGAGGTAGGCGAAAGATGTTTTCTTCGTCATTGATGCACCTCTGTAAGCGCCAACGGGCGCCTACAGAAGAGCAAAGCGTACTCAGCTTAGTTCAATGCGATCCGCGTGAATCACAATCTGGCCCTGCTTATACAGCGCACCAATAGCTTTCTTGAAGTTACCCTTGCTCACGCCGAACAAGTTGCTGATCACCGCCGGATCGCTCTTGTCGCTGACCGGCAAGGTGCCGTTGTTTTCACGCAACTTGGCAAGAATCTTCGAGTTCAGGCTCGAGGCTGCTTCCTGGCCAACCGGTTGCAGGCTCAGGCTGATATTGCCATCCGCACGGATCTCCTTGATAAAGCCTTTTTCTTCCTTGCCCGGGCGCAGGAACTTGAACACTTCATTCTTGTGGATCAGGCCCCAATGCTTGTTGTTGATGATCGCCTTGAAGCCCATGTCGGTGGCTTCGGCCACCAGCAGGTCGACCTCCTGGCCCACCTGGTAATTGGCAGGCGTCTTGTCCAGGTAGCGGTCCAGGCGTGCGGTGGCCGTGATGCGCTTGGTGTGTTTGTCGAGATAAACGTGCACCACGCAGTATTCGCCAGCGGTCATCTGACGCTTTTCTTCCGAATACGGCAGCAACAGATCCTTGGGCAAGCCCCAGTCGAGAAACACGCCTATGCTGTTGACTTCCACCACTTTCAAACTGGCGAATTCGCCCACTTGGACTTTGGGCTTTTCGGTCGTGGCGATAAGTTTGTCATCGCTGTCCAGATAAATGAAAACGTTTAGCCAGTCTTCATCTTCACTGGGAATATCTTTGGGGATATACCGATTAGGCAAGAGGATTTCGCCATCTTGCGCACCGTCCAGGTACAAACCAAAGTTAGTGTGTTTAACCACTTGCAAGCTGTTGTAGCGCCCGACTAAAGCCATTTCCAAATACCCTCATTGCGTGGGCGGCATTCTACCCGAGTTGCGCTCGTCACGCGCGCGCGCCTGAAAAATCACGGCCTGGCGTGGCCTTGCGATGGCATCGCCCCGCTCGTCCGATCAATCCGGTTGATTTTCCTCAGGCAACCCACCGCAGCCAGCACCAGGGTTTCGAATTAAAACAGTAAGTTAGGGGTTCATTTCAAAGATGAAACTTGGCTGTTTTCAGCCGCTGCACTTATTCTTCGAGGATATTTACCAAGCAATTGTCAAGTATTTCCTGTACGATGCCTGGCCAAGTTAATTTTCTACAGGTTAGTGGCCGCCATGCGTGTAAAAGCATCCAACAGCAAAGCAAAGCCAGCTCCCGCCGTTGAAACCAGCGAATCGATCAACAGCCAGATTGCTGCTTTCCTCAAGTCCGGCGGCGAAATCCAGCAAATTGCCAAGGGCGTCAGCGGCCAGACTTTCGGCCCATCCAAGCAGATCAGCCTGGGTAAAAAGTAACACCGCGCAACACCACTGGTCCCTAAGCGTCTTGCCTTCAAGGCGCTAGGACTAGAGCCCGAAATACCCTCGCTGCCTATTTTCCATTAGCGCTAATCGACGAACGGGCCTCACCTCCCGACATTCGCCGGTATCCTTGCACACGTCTAGCACGGGCATCTGCCCGATTCCTTCGTCACTGCTCCTCGCTTTTCATGGAGTGAAGCATGCTCAAACCGTGCATTTTTCTGGTCAGCGCCCTTGTCGCGTGCCCCCTTGCCCAAGCGCAAATATTCCAGCGTGAACTGGGCGACTTCGACCTGAAATTGGGCACCACCCCCAGCCGCAGCATGGCCCAGGGCCTGGTCAAGCCGACGTCTCCCGGCAGCGACTCGTTCCACGGCGGGCTGGACCTGAGTCATGACAGCGGCCTGTATTTCGGTCAGTTCTCACCGAACATGGGCCTGTCCTCGGCCAGCACCCTTGAAGTCGATTCCTACATGGGCTTCAAACACCCTTTCGACCAGACCCTGGGCTATGAAGTCGGCTTGATCCACTACAGCTACCCCAAGCTCAGCCCGCTCGACAGCCAGGAGTTCTACGGCGGCCTGAACCTGCTGGGTAATCGCTTCGGTGCCTCCTTCAGCAACGATCCGGATCGCCAGGACAGCACACTGTTCGCCGACCTGGGTGGCACCCAGCCTTTCGGTATTGGCGTCAGCATGAAATACACCACGCATCAGTTGGGCACGCCGGTCTCGGTGGACGGCGGCTCCATTCGCAGCTTCAGCGACTGGTCGGTGCAATTCTCCCGAGAATGGATGGGCGTTGACCTTAACCTCATCTACAGCGACTCCAGCCTCAGCGGCGGGGACTGCTCGGCCTATTCCGGACACAATTCGCAATGCGATGGTCTGTTGACGCTGAAGGCGGCGCGGTCGTTTTATTAATCGGCTGAACTGTCGCCCCCCGCGCAGGCTCACATGTGATAACCCACATTGCGAAGGACCCGCCCATGCTGCGTCGGCTCAAATTACTCGTCGTACTGCTGACCCTGAGCCTGGTGCTCGCCGGCTGCAATCGCGTAGGCCTGGCCTATCGCAACCTGGACGTGATCATTCCCTGGACCCTCAACGACTACCTGGACATGAACGCCGGGCAGAAGAGCTGGTTCAACGACAAGCTCAAGGAGCACCTGGCTTGGCATTGCACCACACAACTGCCGGGCTACCTGGACTGGCTGGACCGCCTGCAGCAGATGGTCGACGACAACCAGGTTACCGACGCGGCCTTGCAGACGCGCACCGTAGAGGCCAAGGAGGCCATCGCCGAGGTCGCCCGCGAGGTCACACCGTCAGCCATCGGGTTGTTGCAGGGGCTGGACGATCAACAGGTCAAAGAGATGAACGACGCGTTGGCCAAGGACCTGCGCAAGCGCCAGGACGAGTACCTCAAGCCACCGCTGGCCAAGCAGATCCAAGAACGCGCCGAGCGCATGAATAAACGCCTGGATGCGTGGATGGGGCCGCTGAGCGATAGCCAGAAAAACCGCGTCACGGCCTGGTCTATCAGCCTGGGTGAGCAAAACCAGCAATGGATCGGTAACCGCGCGCATTGGCAGGCGCAATTTATCGACGCCGTGAAGCAACGCCAGAGCGCCGACTTCCCGCAGAAAATGCAGCAACTGCTGGTGGACCGGGAAAGCCTGTGGACGCCGGAGTACCGCGTCGCCTACGCCGAGACGGAAGCGGCGGCACGCAGCCTGATCGTCGACCTGATGGCGCAAAGCAGCGTGCAACAGCGCCTGAAACTGACGCAAAAAATCGACGGCGTACGCAGCGACTTCAAGGCACTGAAATGCCTCAAGGGCAGCGCAAGCTAATGTGAGAGGGGCTGGCCCCCGCCCACATTAGATGAGCACAGTGGCCGATCAGGCAATCTGAGCCTTGGAAGCCACCTCGGCAAAGGTCGCCGGATCCAGCGCGTCCGCCTGCTCATCCAGCACCTGACGCGGGTGATCATTGCCGGGAATCGAACTGTCGATCAGCGCCAACAGTTGTGCGCCCAACGGAGTGAGGATGAAATTCTCGCCATTTCCGCCCTCTTCCTCAGGGCGCGACTCAATAAAGCCACGCTTGAACAGCAGCGCTTCATAATCTGCCGCCGTCTTCTTCAGCGCATCCAGGTTGCCGGTGGACTCGCCCGCCGTGGCCTTTTCGGCCGCTTCCTGCTCGGCGTATTTGCGCGGGGCGAAGCTGCCCTCGCCGTTCTGCACTTCATGCAGCAGACGTTCGATCAGATCCCAGTTGTAAGTCGTCATCCTGATTCCTCCTGCAGGCTGGTGGAAAGTAGCCCGTCAAGGTTGTGACAGGCCGCGTCACTGGCCGTTCAGCCGAATAGACGGACGTCATTTCTCTGAACTTTCCAGACGTTCGCGGCCTCAACAGCACATAACCGCCAAGGAGGTCTGCCCATGAAAACCCTGATGAACCTGGCCATCGTCGCCACGCTAACCGCCGCCCTGCCCGCTTGGGCCTGCACGCCCGACGAAGCCACGGCCAAGCGCGAGCAACTGGCGCAGGAAGTGGCCAAGCTGACCGAACAGAACCCGACCAAGGCCAAGGAGATGAACGACGAGCTGCAGAAGATGGACCTGGATACCGAAAGCGCTGAGTTCCCCGATAAATGCCAGTTGATCGACGCCCGCCTCAAGGAGCTCAAGGAAGCAGCGGCCAAAGCCAAAAGCTGATGGCATAAAAAAACCGGACAAACGTCCGGTTTTTTCATATCACTCAAGCCTTATTCAGCAGCCGGCGCTTCCGGCTTGCGGCGCTTGAGTGGCGCCATGCCATCCTTGCTGACGAGCGACAGGTTGTCGGTCTTCGGCCGGTTGGCAATCTTGCGTTTGGTCGGCGACTTGGCGCCGGCCTTTTTCTTGTCGCCCTTGGCGTCGGTCTTTTTCTTTTTCACGCCAACGGCCTTGCCCGATGCCTTGACCTTCTTCGGCCCGGTGTAGGTGCCTTTGACTTCCTTGATGGTGCGACGCTCGAACGACTGCTTGAGGTAGCGCTCGATGCTCGACATCAGGTTCCAGTCGCCATGGCAGATCAGCGAGATCGCCAGGCCATCATTGCCGGCACGCCCGGTACGGCCGATGCGGTGCACATATTCGTCGCCACTGCGTGGCATATCGAAGTTGATCACCAGGTCCAGGCCGTCCACGTCCAGGCCGCGCGCGGCAACGTCGGTGGCCACGAGGATCTTCACACCGCCGGCCTTGAGGCGGTCGATGGCCAGCTTGCGGTCCTTCTGGTCTTTCTCGCCGTGCAGCACGAACGCCTTGTATTCCTGGGCAACCAGGCGGCCGTAGATACGGTCGGCGGCAGCGCGGGTATTGGTGAACACGATGGCTTTCTGATAGGTCTCGTTGGCCAACAGCCAGTTGAGGATCTGCTCTTTGTGCACATTGTGATCAGCCGTGACGATCTGCTGGCGCGTGGTCGCGTTGAGGTCGCTGACGTTGTTGACCTGCAGGTGCTCAGGGTTGTTCAGCACCTTGGCGACCATCTCGCGCAGGGTGGAACCGCCGGTGGTGGCGGAGAACAGCATGGTCTGCTGGCGATTGATGCACTCGGCCACCAGGCGCTGCACGTCATCGGCAAACCCCATGTCGAGCATGCGGTCGGCTTCGTCGAGCACCAGCACTTCGACTTCCTTGAGGTCGAGGTTGCCGGCGTTGAGCTGCTCGATCATGCGGCCTGGGGTGCCGATCAGGATGTCCGGCACCTTGCGCAGCATGGCGGCCTGCACCTTGAAGTCTTCACCGCCGGTGATCAGGCCGGACTTGATGAAGGTGAACTGCGAGAAACGCTCCACTTCCTTCAAGGTCTGCTGGGCCAGCTCGCGGGTCGGCAGCAGGATCAGGGTCTTGATGCTGACGCGGACTTTGGCCGGGCCGATCAGGCGATTCAAAATCGGCAGGACGAAAGCGGCGGTCTTGCCACTCCCGGTTTGAGCCGTCACCCGCAGGTCACGCCCTTCGAGCGCGAGCGGGATGGCCGCTGCTTGCACCGGCGTAGGCTCGACAAATTTAAGCTCGGCCACGGCTTTGAGCAGGCGTTCGTGCAGGGCGAATTGGGAAAACACGGGTGCTACCTCGAAGAAATACAAAAAATCAGCTGCATAGGGTACCGGTTTCGGCCGTCCAAACCGAGTTTCTTTACGCGAACGGTGTCATTCAGGCGCTTTTTTGTCAGGGCATTTGTCCATGACATCAACTTTGTTGCACTTAAATGCTCTAATCGCCCCGTCTTGTCCCATAGAAGAATCGGTTTCACCCATGGATATCAAACAGCTCTGGCTCAACGTCCAAGACCTCTGGGGCGCCCTCGATGAACACCCGCTGCTGCATGCCAGCCTCGGTTTTGTGGTGTTGTTGGTGGTGGCTCTATTGCTTGGACGAGTGGCACGTTACCTCATCCTCCACGCCATCAAACTGCTCGGCCGGCAACCGGCCCTGCATTGGCTCAATGACCTGCGGCACAACAAAGTCTTCCATCGCCTGGCACAGATGACGCCCTCGCTGGTGATCCAATTCGGCCTGTACCTGGTGCCGGACCTGAGCAAGACCGCCATCCTGTTTATCGGCAACGTGGCCTTGGCGCTGACCATCCTGTTCCTGGTACTGGCCATGAGCGCCCTGCTCAGCGCCCTGCTGGACATCTACGCCCGCACCGAACACGCCCGCACCCGCTCGATCAAGGGCTACGTGCAGTTGGCGAAGATGGTGCTGTTCGTGTTTGGCGCAATCATCATCGTCGCCACCCTGATCGACCGTTCGCCGCTGTTGCTGCTGTCGGGTCTTGGCGCCATGTCAGCGGTGATCCTGTTGGTGTACAAGGACACGCTGCTGTCGTTCGTCGCCAGCGTGCAGTTGACCAGCAACGACATGCTGCGGGTCGGCGACTGGATCGAGATGCCCCAGGTCGGCGCCGACGGCGATGTCGTGGACATCACCCTGCACACGGTCAAGGTGCAGAATTTCGACAAGACCATCGTCTCCATCCCTACCTGGCGCCTGATGTCCGAGTCGTTCAAGAACTGGCGCGGCATGCAGGCCTCCGGCGGACGGCGCATCAAGCGCAGCCTGTTTATCGACGCCAGCGGCGTGCGCTTCCTGCGCGACGACGAAGAACTGCGCATGACCCAGGTGCACCTGCTCACCGACTACATCGGGCGCAAGCAGGCTGAGCTCAAGGCCTGGAACGAAGCCCAGGGCCACAGCGCACAGCTGTCGGCCAACCGCCGCCGCATGACCAACCTCGGCACCTTTCGCGCCTACGCCCTGGCCTACCTGAAAAGCCATCCGGACATCCAGCCGAACATGACCTGCATGGTGCGCCAGATGCAGACCACCGCCCAGGGCGTGCCGCTGGAAATCTACTGCTTTACCCGCACCACGGCGTGGGCGGATTACGAGCGGATCCAGGGGGATATTTTTGATTACCTGCTCGCGGTGTTGCCGGAATTTGGCTTGAGTTTGTATCAGCAGCCGAGTGGGAATGACTTGCGCGCGGCGGTGTTGCCGGCGGTGTTGGGGGCCAGTCATTTGCCGGCCCCTGAAAGTCGCGCTGGCTAAACCACGGAGCGGTTGGGCGCCTTCACGCCCAACCGACTGATCCACACCGCCGCCAGAATCACCAACCCACCCAATGCCAGTCGCCCCAACGGCTCGTGCTGGTTCCAGATCAGCAGGTTCAGCAGCAACCCCACCGGCACATGCAGGTTGTTCATCACCGCCAGGGTGCCGCCCTGCACCAGGCAAGCCCCCTTGTTCCACCAGTACATGCCCAGCGCAGTGCTGACCAACCCGAGGAACACCAACACACCCCATTGCAGCGGCGCTTCAGGCAGGAAGTTGGCTTTGCCGAACAGCAGGAATGCCGGCAATACCACCAGCAACGCGCCCAGGTAGAAATAACCGAAGCGTCGGTAGTGCGGCAGGTCGCTCGGGTGACGCGCCACCAAGTGTTTGTACATCACTTGCCCGGCGGCATAGGTGAAGTTGGCCAGTTGCAGCAGCAGGAAGCCTCCGAGGAAGTGCGGGGTGATCTGGTCGAAACGGATCACCGCCGCGCCCGCCACCGCGACCAGCGCGGCGATCAGCGCCCAAGGGTTGAAGCGCCGGTTCAGGGCGTCTTCGATCAGGGTCACGTGCAACGGCGTGAGGATGGTGAACAGCAACACCTCCGGCACCGTGAGCACGCGAAAGCTCAGGTACAGGCACACGTAGGTCACGCCAAACTGCAGCGCGCCGATCACCAGCATGCCCCGCATGAACGCCGGTTCTACCGAGCGCCAGCGGGTCAGTGGGATAAACACCAGACCGGCCAGCAACACACGCACCAGCACCGCGAAGTAACTGTCGACGTGACCGGCGAGGTATTCGCCGATCAAGCTGAAGGAAAATGCCTGAATCAGGGTGACAACCAGTAAGTAGCCCATGCGCGCCTCATTTCGAATGGGCGGGACATTAAAGGTTTTCGGCGAGTGAAGAAACTCGGGGTAAAAAAAACCCGACCTCGCTAAAGCGTCAGTCGGGCGGTAGCACTCAGGAGCAAAAGTGCAAAGGGAGGTTCGTTACGCGTACTTGAAGGGTTTGCGTGGAGCGATATAAACACTGCGCGATTATGTGGCGATTAAAGGATCAAGCGACCTGTGCCAGCAGCGCCTTGGCGTGGTTGATGCCCTTCTCCTGGAAGTCCCCGCTCAAGTTCACCCCTTCGGCGTGAATGAACGTGACATCGTGAATCCCGATAAACGCCATGACCTGACGCAGGTAGGGTTCCTGGTGATCAGAGCTGGCACCGGTATGGATGCCGCCGCGAGCGGTGAGCACGACGGCACGCTTGCCGGTCAGCAGCCCCTGAGGGCCGGTGGCGGTGTACTTGAAGGTCACGCCGGCCCGCAACACATGGTCCAGCCAGGCTTTGAGGGTGCTGGGGATGGCGAAGTTGTACATCGGCGCGGCCATTACCAGCACGTCGGTGGCCAGCAGTTCGTCGGTCAATTCGTTGGAGCGATCCAGGGACGCCTGTTCGTGGCCATTGCGCTGATCCGCCGGCTTCATCCAGCCGCCGAGCAGGTTGGCGTCCAAGTGCGGCACCGGGTTGAGGGCCACGTCACGCACGGTGATCTGATCCGCCGGGTGGGCGGCCTGCCATTGGCTGATGAACTGCTGGGTCAGTTGGCGAGAGATCGAATCCTGCTGGCGGGCACTGCTTTCGATGATCAGAACATTGGACATGGCGTTGTAGGCTCCATCTGTAATTGCTGTAAGTCGATGGAGTGAAGATTAAACAGAGCCAATTCGATTAAAAAGCGCAAAAAACTGCTATAACCCATCTATAAATTTGTTTATAGGCGGAGTGCGCCGTGGGCATGCTCCGCTGCAGCGTTACTTGGGTGCGCAGGTCAGTGCAATGCGCATCTTGATAATGGCGCGGTTGAACTTGACCGTGGTGTTGGTGCTTTTGCCTGCCGGCACCGTGACCGTTCTGCGACGCGGCGCTTCCGGGCCGTTGGTGAAGATTACCGAGCAGACGGCGTCCTGGGTGCCGTAGTTATTGAGTTGGATCGAACTGATATCGCCGTCCACATCGGAGGCGGTGTAATCGATGCTCACGCCGTCGATCTTTTTAGTCACGTCGATGGGGTAGGCAAACGCGCTCATCGGCAGCAGCGCCAGCAACACACAACAGAATTTTCTCATTCGGCAGTCTCCAATAAGGACCGCCAGCTTAGGACAAGAGGAACCCATCTTGAAAGCGCCCCGCGTTACCCTCGATCAATGGCGCACGCTGCAAGCCGTGGTCGACCATGGTGGCTTCGCCCAGGCGGCCGAAGCGCTGCACCGTTCGCAATCCTCGGTGAGCTACACCGTGGCCCGCATGCAAGACCAGCTCGGCGTGCCGCTGCTGCGCATCGATGGGCGCAAGGCGGTCCTCACCGACGCCGGTGAAGTGCTGCTGCGCCGCTCCCGGCAATTGGTAAAAAACGCCAGCCAACTGGAAGACCTCGCCCACCATATGGAGCAGGGCTGGGAAGCCGAAGTACGCTTGGTGGTGGACGCGGCGTATCCGAACGCACGCCTCGTGCGCGCGCTCACCGCGTTCATGCCGCAAAGCCGTGGTTGCCGGGTGCGCCTGCGTGAAGAGGTGTTGTCGGGCGTTGAGGAGTTGTTGATCGAGGGCGTCGCCGACCTGGCGATCTGCGGCTTCAGCATCCCCGGTTACCTGGGCACGGAAATGAGCGACGTAGAGTTTGTCGCCGTGGCCCATCCCGAACATGCCTTGCACCGCATGCACCGCGAACTGAGCTTCCAGGACCTGGAAAGCCAGATGCAGGTGGTGATCCGCGACTCCGGCCGCCAGCAACCGCGCGACGTCGGCTGGCTCGGCGCCGAACAGCGCTGGACCGTCGGCAGCCTGGCCACCGCCGCCGCCTTTGTGGGCAGCGGCCTGGGCTTCGCCTGGTTGCCTCGGCACATGATCGAACGCGAACTCGCCGAGGGCGTGCTCAAGCAGCTACCCTTGGAACAGGGCGGCAGCCGCCACCCCACGTTCTACCTGTATTCCAACAAGGACAAACCCTTGGGGCCGGCGACGCAGATCCTCGTGGAACTGCTGCGCACCTTTGACACCGCCCCGCTGGACGCGCCTTTCGCCGCGCCCCGGCAGGCCTGAAACGGAGTTCACCGATGGCCTGGTTCGACCACGAAGGCTGCAGCCTGCACTACGAGGAATACGGCCACGGCACGCCGCTGATCCTGATCCACGGCCTGGGTTCCAGCAGCCAGGATTGGGAGTTGCAGGTTCCGGTGCTGGCCAGGCATTACCGCCTGATCGTGGTGGATGTGCGTGGCCACGGGCGCTCGGATAAGCCGCGCGAACGCTACAGCATCCAAGGGTTCACCGACGACGTGCTCGCCCTTATCGAGCACCTGCACCTGCCGCCGGCGCATGTGGTGGGCTTGTCGATGGGCGGCATGATCGCCTTCCAATTGGCGGTGGACGAGCCTGCGCTCGTTAGAAGCCTGTGCATCGTCAATAGCGCGCCCGAGGTCAAGGTGCGCAGTGCCGACGACTATTGGCAGTGGGCCAAACGCTGGACCCTCGCGCGGGTGCTCAGCCTGGCCACCATCGGCAATGCGCTGGGTGAACGGCTATTCCCCAAACCGCACCAGGCCGACCTGCGCCGCAAGATGGCCGAGCGCTGGGCAAAAAACGACAAACGTGCTTATCTCGCCAGCTTCGATGCGATTGTGGGCTGGGGCGTGCAGGAACGACTTTCGAGGATAACCTGTCCAACCCTGGTCATCAGCGCCGACCACGACTACACCCCCGTGGCGCAGAAAGAAAACTATGTAAAACTGCTGCCCGATGCGCGACTGGTGGTGATCGAAGATTCCCGCCATGCCACGCCCTTGGATCAACCCGAAGTCTTTAACGCAACCCTGCTCGATTTTCTAAAGACAGTCGAAACCACTACCCAGGATCACTGACCCATGCTGAAAAAAATCGCCTTCTTTGCCGGTTCTGTTTTGTTCGCTGCTAACCTGATGGCGGCCCAGCCGGCCAAGGCGCCCCACGTATTGATCACTACCACCAACGGTGACATCGAGATCGAACTGGACCCGGTCAAGGCGCCGATCAGCACCAAGAACTTCCTGGCCTATGTCGATAAAGGCTTCTACACCAACACGATTTTCCACCGCGTGATCCCAGGCTTCATGGTCCAGGGCGGCGGTTTCACCCAGGCAATGACACAAAAACCCACTGATGCACCGATCAAGAACGAAGCCAACAACGGCCTGCATAACGTACGTGGCACCCTGTCCATGGCGCGTACCAGTGACCCGGATTCGGCCACCAGCCAGTTCTTCATCAACGTGGCCGACAATGCCTTCCTCGACCCAGGCCGTGATCGCGGTTACGCGGTATTCGCCAAAGTGGTCAAGGGCATGGACGTCGTTGATGTGATCGTCAACTCGCAGACCACCACCAAGCAGGGCATGCAGAACGTGCCAATCGATCCTGTGTACATCAAGTCGGCCAAGCGCATCGACTGAGATAACAGGTAGTTCCGCGCGCAGCCCACAAGGCCGCGCGCGCATTTGAACAGGAGAGCCCGCGCGGCGGGCGTCAACCCTAATGCTCTATCGTCGTTTTGAACAACTGATCGATATTTTCCGCGATGCCCCTGGCGCCGCTCCTCCCGATAAAGTCCTGCCCTTCTATCTCTTCTACCTGCGCCAAGTGTGGCCGTGCTTCGCCGCGTTGCTGGTGGTGGGCCTGGTCGGCGCCCTGATCGAAGTGGCGCTGTTCAGCTACCTCAGCCGCATCATCGACCTGGCCCAGGGCACGCCACCGGCGAACTTCTTCCAGATCCACAGCACTGAGCTGATCTGGATGGCCGTGGTCGCCCTGCTCCTGCGTCCGATTTTCAACGGCCTGCATGACTTGCTGGTGCACCAGACCATCAACCCTGGCATGACCAGCCTGATCCGCTGGCAGAACCACAGCTACGTGCTCAAGCAGAGCCTGAACTTCTTCCAGAACGATTTCGCCGGGCGTATTGCCCAACGCATCATGCAAACCGGTAACTCGTTGCGTGACTCGGCGGTAGCGACGGCGGAAGCCATCTGGCACGTGTCGATCTACGCGATCACCTCCCTGGTGTTGTTTGCAGAAGCCGACTGGCGGCTGATGATCCCGTTGATCACGTGGATCGTTGGTTACTGCCTGGCCTTGCGTTACTTCGTGCCGCGGGTCAAGGAACGTTCGGTGATCTCCTCCGAAGCACGCTCCAAACTCATGGGGCGTATCGTCGACGGCTACACCAACATCACCACCTTGAAACTGTTCGCCCATACGCAGAATGAGCAGGAGTACGCCAAGGAAGCGATCATCGAGCAGACCGAAAAGACCCAATTGGCCGCACGCGTGCTCACCAGCATGGATGCGGTGATCACGGTCCTGAACGGCCTGCTGATCGTCACCACCACCGGCCTTGCGTTGTGGCTGTGGACCCAGTCGCTGATTTCCGTGGGAGCCATCGCCCTGGCCACAGGGTTGGTGATTCGCATCGTCAACATGTCCGGCTGGATCATGTGGGTGGTCAACGGAATTTTCGAAAACATCGGCATCGTGCAGGACGGTCTGAAAACCATCGCCCAGCCGCTGGCCGTGATCGACCGCGACAACGCCCCGCGCCTGAGCGTCCCCCATGGCGAAGTGCGCTTTGAGCAGGTGGATTTCCACTACGGCAAGAAGAGCGGGATCATTGGCGGCCTCAACCTTGAGATCAAGGCCGGTGAAAAAATCGGCCTGATCGGCCCGTCCGGTGCGGGCAAGTCGACCCTGGTCAACCTGCTGCTGCGTCTCTATGACCTGCAAGGCGGGCGCATCCTGATCGACGGCCAGAACATTGCCGAGGTCGCCCAGGAAACCCTGCGCGAGCAAATCGGCATGATCACCCAGGACACCTCGCTGCTGCACCGCTCGATCCGCGACAACTTGCTATACGGCAAGCCGGATGCAACCGATGAAGAGCTCTGGGCGGCGGTGCACAAGGCGCGCGCCGATGAGTTCATTCCGCTGCTGTCGGACGCCGAAGGCCGTACCGGGATGGACGCACACGTGGGCGAGCGCGGGGTAAAACTCTCCGGCGGGCAGCGTCAACGCATTGCCATCGCCCGCGTGCTGCTCAAGGACGCGCCGATCCTGATCATGGACGAAGCCACCTCGGCGCTGGACTCGGAAGTGGAATCGGCGATCCAGGAAAGCCTGGAGACCCTGATGCAGGGTAAGACAGTGATCGCGATTGCGCACCGCTTGTCGACCATTGCACGGATGGACCGCCTGGTGGTGCTGGAGAAAGGCCAGATTGCCGAGAGCGGCAGCCACGCCGAATTGCTGGAACACGGCGGGTTGTATGCGCGGTTATGGCAGCACCAGACCGGGGGGTTTGTCGGCATCGACTGATGCCACGGCTTTCTAAATGGGGGAGCAGGCTACTGTGGTGAGCAGGCTTACTGTGGTGAGCGGGCCTGCTGTGGTGAGCGGGCTTGCCCCGCGCTGGGCTGCGCAGCAGCCCCAACCCCTGGCACTGCGGCTTTCCTGAAAGAATGCAGTGCCCTGGTCAGGGTCGCTTCGCAACCCAGCGCGGGGCAAGCCCGCTCACTACAAATACCTGCCCGTTTTTCTGCACTCGCGCACACAGCAGCATATATCACGCCCTTTACACCTGCCGATAAGGCAGGGCTGCCCTCGCCTCTTCGGCATACGCCACAATCCCCACCCGCTCGCGCTCAAGGAAATCCTCCACGGCGTTCTTCAACCCCGGATGGCGCAGGTAGTGCCACGAGCGCGTAATCACCGGTTCAAACCCGCGAATCAACTTGTGCTCGCCCTGTGCCCCCGCGTCGAAGCGTTGCAGGCCGTGGGCGATGGCGTAGTCCATGCCCTGGTAGAAGCAGGTTTCGAAGTGCAGGCGATCGAACTCTGCCAGGCAGCCCCAGTAGCGGCCATAGAAGCTGTCGCCGCCGATCAGGCTGAAGGCCATGGCCACCGGGCGTGTGCCTTGTTTGGCCAGCACCACGCGGATCGATTCGGGCATGCGCTCGGCCAACAGGCTGAAAAACGCGCGGGTCAGGTAGGGCGATTGGCGGCGCACGGCGTAGGTGTTGGCGTAGCAGGCGTAGACGAAATCCCACTGGGCTTCGCTCAGTTCATGACCTTGCAGCCACTCGAAGTCGATCCCCTGCCCCGCCACTTGTTCACGCTCTTTGCGCATTTGTTTGCGCTTGCGTGAACTCAAGGCGTCGAGGAAGTCCTGGAAGTCGCGGTAGCCGCGGTTCTGCCAGTGAAACTGACACCCCAGGCGCTGCAACCAGCCCGGTTGTTGGGCCAGTGCCTCATCGGCCAGGTCATCGGTGAAGTTGATATGGGCACTGGAGAGCCCTTCGATTTCCAGGTAACCCGGCAGGCTTTTGAGCAGCTCGAAACCGTCCTCGGCACGGACCGCCAACAGGCGTGGGCCACCCACGGGACTGAACGGCACCGCCGTCAGCAGCTTGGGGTAGTACTCGATACCGGCCCGCTCACAGGCATCGGCCCAACCGTGATCAAACACGTACTCGCCGTAGGAATGCCACTTGCGATAACTGGGTAACGCCGCCACCAGTCGATCGCCCTCCCAATGCAACAGATGCTCCGGTTGCCAGCCCGATTGCGGGCCCAGGCTGGCGCTGTCTTCCAACGCGCTCAGGAACGCATGGCGCACGAACGGCTGGGCCTGTGGCACCAGCGAATCCCAGGCTTGCGGGGCGATTTCGGACAGGCTGTCCAGGCGTTGCAACGGCATCGGCATCCTCACTACTTCAGGGCGTGAAAGCTTGGCGAGTATCGCTGATCGCCGGCCTTCGCACACCCCCGATTCGCGAGACAAGGCTCTAAACCAATAGTTCCGAAGATGAATAATTTGTCATGTAGATGACATCACTTAGCCACTGCCGCGTCATAAACGATCGTGATACTGACGCCTGTTTTTAGAGCGCCTGGTTCTATCAGGTGGTTATGTGTTCCGTCCGTCATCGGTCGGTTGTGTCCTGGATGGTTTGCCATCCCTCCTCACTTTCGGAGATTGATATGCGTCTTGCTTCCACTAAAACTGCGGCGGTCCTGTGCGGCGGCCTGTTACTGGCCCTGAGCGTTCCGGCCAGCGCTGCAGTCGACGCTAAATTGCTCGACATGCTCAAGGCCAACGGCCAGATCACCGCTGCGCAGTACACTGAACTGCAAAGCGAATTGGCCAGAGACCAGAAAGAACAGCAGATCGCACGGCAAGCTCAACAAGAGACCAACGAACAGATCGCGGCCACCGCGAAAAAAACCAACGAGCTGAGCAGCTTCGACCAGAAGCTGGCCTGGGCCGCCAAGACTCAGTTCAAGGGTGATGTGCGCATGCGCCACGAGACCATCAAGGTCGAAGGCGAAAATGGCGTCACCCGCGCCGGCGTCACCGGCCGTGATAAAGATCGCGAACGGATCCGTGCGCGCCTCGGCGCCTACACCGAGATCAACCCGCAAGTGGACACCGGTATTCGTATCGCCACCGGCGGCGGCAGCGATGCGCGCTCCACCAACCAGGACCTGGACGGCTACTTCGATAAAAAATCGATCTGGCTGGACCTCGGCTACATCGACTACCACCCCGACCAGATCAAGAACCTGCACATCATTGGCGGCAAAATGCTGCAGCCGTGGGTCAACATGGGCGACGTGATCTGGGATAGCGACATCAACCCCGAAGGCCTGGCAGTCACCTACAAGTACCCACTGGGTGGCAGCGCCGAGCTGTTCGGCAGCCTGGGTAACTACAACCTCAAGGACAACGTGGACGGTGACGGCGTGCAGTACCGCCACGACCTGCGCCTGACCACCGGCCAGTTGGGCACCCGTTTCTCGGTGACCGACAACCTGAAAGTGACCCTGGGCGGCAGCATCTACGCCTACCAGAACGACGAAGACAGCCGTGCCTCCGGGACCAGCACCCCGAACGTACTGGCGACCAACGGCAACACGCCAAACGGCGAGTTCCGCTTGTATGAAGGTTTCAGCCAAGTCGATATCGGTGGCCTGGCAGTGCCTCTGGCGTTCTACGGCCAGTACGTAAAAAACAACGACGCTATCGACGATGCCGACACTGCCTGGTTGTTGGGTGCCAAGTCCAAGGTGTTCGGCTTCAACCTGGACTACAACTATCGCGACGTAGAGAAAAACGCCGTGGTGGGTGCCTTTACCGACTCGGACTTCGGCGGCGGCTTCACCGGCTCCCGTGGCCACAAGTTCAAAGTCGGCTATGACATCGACAAGAACTTCGCCATCGGCGCCACCTACTTCCTGACCAAGACCGACACCTATAGCCGCACACTCGTGGACCGTAGCGCGAAAGCCAACACCTTCCAGCTGGACGCAGAAGCCAAGTTCTAACTGCACGCGTCATAAGCCTTGGGCCAGGACGGCCCGAGGTGGCTCTACAGCCTTGCGTGGGTGGATCGGTCCCCATCATCCGTCCGATTCAACCACGCGAGCCTGCTTATTCCCCGCCTTTGTGATCCTTGAGCCGCTCGGCAGCCAGCCGCTGCGCCAGGGCATCCACACCCTCTACCGGCTCATCCGGCATGATCTTCAGCGTCGCCTGCAGCAGGCGCATCTGGCGGATAAACCGACGGCAGTTCGGGCAGAACATCAAGTGATGACGCACCAGCAGACGCTCGCGAAAGGTCAATTGCCCGTCGAGGTAGTCACTGGAACGTGCCACTTGCTCTTTACAGGTCAACATTCGCCCGTTTCCTCAAAATGCTCCACCGAGGCGAAGACTTTAAGCCGCGCCCGATGCAACAGCACACGGACATTGGAGAGCGACAGCGTCAGAAGATTACAGATCTCTTCCAGCTCCAGGCCCTGGCGTTCACGCAGCACCAGCACGCTGCTTTGCAACTCCGACAGGCTCAGCAACGTATGCTCCAGGCATTGGCGCAGTTCATCTTCGGTCAGCAGCGCTTCCGGGGTGTCTTGATGCCAGGCGTAGGGGGCGACGGCCCAGTGGCCATCGTCCGGGGAAAAGCGCTCGTCACCGATGGTGCCATGGGGCGAAGGCAAATCGTCGAGCAACACCTCACGACGGTTCTGCTTGTAGCGGCCCTTGGCGGCGTTGGCGGTGATGGTCAGCAGCCAGGTCTTGAGGCTGGAGCGCCCTTCGAACTTGGCCAGGTTGCGTACCACCGACAGCCAGGCGTCCTGCACGACTTCGTCGGCGTGGCGCTGGCCGACGATGGCATAGGCCACCGCCCGCATGGCGCTCTGGTATGTGGTGACCAATTCCTTGTAGGCCCGCTGCTCACCCTTGAGCAGGCGTTCAAGCAGGTGCGCGTCGTCCGCTGCTGCCATGTCTACCTCGATTCCACCGTGGAAACCCGATTCCTGTGGGAGCT
The DNA here is from genome assembly GCF_001645105.1 of Pseudomonas marginalis. GTDB lineage: Bacteria > Pseudomonadota > Gammaproteobacteria > Pseudomonadales > Pseudomonadaceae > Aquipseudomonas > Aquipseudomonas petroselini. The sequence continues at coordinate 147,077 of NZ_LKEG01000026.1, read as the reverse complement.
GGCTTGCCTGCGATGCAGACACCTTGGTGTATCAGTCACACCGCAGTGATGCTATCGCAGGCAAGCCTGCTCCCACATTTGACCGAGTCCGACCGACCAATCAGCGCTTGCGCAGGATCACGCTGCCGATCGAATAGCCCGCACCAAACGAACTGAGCACTGCCACGGAGCCCTTGGGCAAATCATCCTGGTAGGTGTGAAACGCAATCACCGAACCCGCCGAGCTGGTATTGGCGTAGGTATCGAGGATCACCGGCGCTTCTTCCACCGAGGCTTCGCGGCCCAGCAGTTTTTTCACGATCAGGTGGTTCATGCTCAGGTTCGCCTGGTGCAGCCAGAAGCGCTTCACATCGGCCACGTTCAACTGGTTCTCTTCCAAGTGCACGCCGATCAATTCCGCCACCATCGGGCATACGTCACGGAACACCTTGCGGCCTTCCTGCACGAACAGCTTGTCCGGCGCGCCGACGCCCTCTTCCGCGGCGCGGTTGAGAAAGCCGAAGTTGTTGCGGATGTTATTGGAGAACTTGGTCAGCAACTTGGTGCTCACCACGTCGAACTGATGCTCGGAGGTCGCCAGGTCGGCGCGCTCCAGCACCACGGCAGTGGCCGCATCACCAAAGATGAAATGGCTGTCACGGTCGCGGAAATTCAGATGCCCGGTGCAGACTTCCGGGTTGACCATCAGGATCGCCCGCGCCTGGCCCAATTGGATGCTATTGGCGGCGTTCTGGATGCCGAAGGTGGCCGAAGAACAGGCCACGTTCATGTCAAAGCCAAACCCTTCGATGCCCAGGGCTTCCTGGACTTCAATGGCGATGGCCGGGTAAGCGCGTTGCAGGTTGGAGCAGGCGACGATCACACCGTCGATGTCGGCGGCAGTCTTACCGGCGCGTTGCAGGGCTTGCTCGGCGGCGCCGACGGCCATCTGGCAGAGCACCGACCATTCATCGTTGCTGCGCTCGGGCAGGCGCGGGGCCATGCGCTGCGGGTCGAGAATGCCGTCTTTGTCCATCACGAAGCGACTCTTGATGCCCGAGGCTTTCTCGATGAAGGCCGCGCTGGATTCGGTCAGCGGCTGCACGTCACCGCGCTCGATGGCGGCGGCGTTATCGCTGTTGAACTGATGCACGTAAGCATTGAAAGACTGCACCAGCTCTTCGTTGGAGATGCTGTTGGCCGGGGTGTACAGGCCAGTGCCGCTGATGACGACGTTATGCACGGTCGTTCCTCTAAATCTGTCAGGCAGAAGATATTGGTACCGTCGTACCAAACTTTAGGTAGTCCAATGCCGCGCAGCGGACATCAAACTGGCGTCGCTTTATTCCATCGCGCCGTAGCCCTTCACGACGATCCCGGCATTTATAACCGCGAAGTTTGCCACAAACCTCGAAATTTGGCGCTATCTGTGGGAGGGGGCTTGCCCCCGATAGCGGTGGGCCAGTCAACACATCCTTTACTGACAGACCGCAATCGGGGGCAAGCCCCCTCCCACACTGGACCTGTATTGCCCTGGAAACCGTGTAAATATCAGGCCTCTACCAGGCTCCATTGCTTGCTTAGACGCTTGTCGGAAATCGGCACCTTGGTGCCCAACTGCTGGCCAAACAACGACACCCGATACTCCTCCAACCACCAGCGATAGAGCTCCAGCTGCGGATCGCGCTTGCCTTCCTGGGTGTGCTTTTTCAGGCGGTTTTCGTACTGCGTCCACAGCCCGCCCAGCTCGCTGCTCCATACCCGGTCTTTTTGCACCTGGCTCGGCAGTTTCTCCAGGCGCAATTCGATGGCCTTGAGGTAACGCGGCAACTCCTTGAACCACTGCGCCGGGGTTTCCCGCACAAAACCGGGATACACCAAGTTGCTCAGTTGCTGCTTGATATCGTTCAGGGCCACGGCCTGGGCCAGGTCGATCTTGCCTTTGAAGCGTTTTTGCAGGCCGTGCCAGAGTTTCAGCACCTCCAGGGTCAGGCGCGCCAAACGCTCGGCGTGCTCGGTCCAGCTGCCACGCTTACGCTCGGCCAAGGCCGCCAAACCGGCGCCATCACGCGGCAGGCTGGCTTCGCCTTCGAGTACGCAGGTGTCGAGGCTGGCCAACAGGATGTCTTCCACCAGCGCATCGATGCGCCCCAGTTCGCGGTACATCAGCCCCAATTCGGTCAGACCCGGCAATTTGCCACGCAGGAACTTCGCCGGTTCCGCCAGTTGCTGCATCAGCAAGCGTTGTAAGGCGCGGCGATGCTGAAATTCAGCCTCGGCGGCGGTGGAGAAGCGCCCTTCCTTGACCGTGCCGTTGTCTTCCACCAGTGCTGGGTACACCGTCATCGACAGCCCGGCGATCTTCTGCTGAGTCTTTTCCGCTACCGCCGCAAACACTTTGGCCTCGACCGGCTGCTGGCTTTTCGCGGTTTGCGGCACGGCCAACGCGGCCTGGCTGGCCCCGGCGAAGCGCGCCGTCAGTTCAGCCAGGTCGCGGCCTTCGCCGAGGAACTTGCCCTCGCCGTCGACCACTTCCAGGTTCATCTTCAGGTGGTTTTCGACCTGCTGCGCGGCTTCGGCCCAGGCTTCATCGCTGACCCGCGCGCCCGTCATGCGCAGCAATTCACGGCCCAGCGCCTGGGGCAACGAGCCCTGGCCGAACTCGATCCGTTGCAGGGCGGCCTTGACGAAGTCCGGCACCGGCACGAAATTCTTGCGCAGCGCCTTGGGCAGGTTGCGCACCAGGGCAATGCATTTGGCTTCGATCACCCCCGGCACCAGCCACTCCAGGCGCTCCGGCGGCAAGGCCGGCAGCAACGGAGCCGGCACGCGCAGGGTCACGCCGTCACGCGGGTGGTTGGGTTCGAAGTGGTAACTCAAGGCCAGTTCCAGGTCGCCCAGGTGCAGGGTGTCCGGGTAATGCGCGGCGGTGACTTCACTGGCTTCGCGGGCCAGCACATCTTCCTCGCGCATGATCAGCAGTTGCGGGTCTTTCTGGCTGTTGACCTTGTACCAACTGTCGAAGGTCGCGGTCTGGTGAATCTCCGCCGGCAAGCGCGCATCGTAGAAGGCGAACAGGGTTTCTTCATCCGCCAGGATGTCGCGACGGCGCGCCTTGGCTTCGAGTTCGTCGAGCTGTTCCAGCAACTGCTGGTTGGCCGTGAGGCATTTGGCTCGCGACTGGATCTCGCCACGCACCAGGCCTTCGCGGATAAACAGCTCGCGAGACACCACCGGGTCAATCGGCCCGTAATGCACCGGCCGGCGGCCGACCACAATCAGGCCGAACAGGGTGATCTGCTCAAAGGCCACGACTTGGCCGCGCTTCTTCTCCCAGTGGGGTTCGAAGTGGTTTTTCTTGATCAGGTGCCCGGCCAGCGGCTCGATCCAGTCCGCGTCGATCTTGGCGACCATGCGCGCATACAGCTTGGTGGTTTCCACCAGTTCGGCAGTCATCAACCATTGCGGGCGCTTCTTGCCGATGCCCGAGGACGGGTGAATCCAGAAGCGCCGCTGACGTGCGCCGAGGTAATCGCCGTCTTCGGTCTTCTGGCCGATCTGGCTGAGCAGGCCGGACAGCACGGCCTTGTGCAGTTTCGGGAAGTCCGCCGGCTCTTTATTGACGGTCAGCTGCATGTCGCGGCAAATCAGGCTCAACTGGCGATGGGAGTCGCGCCACTCGCGCAGGCGCAGGTAGTTGAGGAAGTTCTTGCGACACCAGTTACGCAACGGGCTGGCGGTCAGCTCCTGGCGTTGCTCTTCAAAGCCGCGCCACAGATTGACCAGCCCGGCGAAGTCCGAATCCGGGTCTTTCCACTGTGCGTGGGCCTGGTCGGCGGCCTGTTGACGCTCCGGCGGACGCTCGCGCGGGTCCTGGATCGACATGGCGCTGGCGACGATCAGCACTTCCTGCAAACTGCCGAGCTTGGCGGCTTCGAGCAACATGCGGCCCATGCGCGGATCGACCGGCAGGCGCGCCAGCTGGCGGCCCAACGGGGTGAGCTGGCTGTTACGGTCCACTGCCGAAAGCTCTTGCAGCAGGTTGAAACCATCACTGATGGCCTTGCCGTCCGGCGGTTCGATAAACGGGAAATCGGTGATTTCGCCGAGGCGCAGGTGCAGCATCTGCAGGATCACGGCGGCGAGGTTGGTGCGCAGGATCTCAGGGTCGGTAAATTCCGGACGGCCGATAAAGTCTTCTTCGCTGTACAAGCGAATGCAGATGCCGGGCTCGACCCGACCGCAACGGCCTTTACGCTGGTTGGCGCTGGCCTGGGAAATCGCTTCGATCGGCAGGCGCTGCACCTTGGCGCGGTAACTGTAGCGGCTGATGCGTGCGGTACCGCTGTCGATCACATAACGAATGCCCGGCACGGTCAGCGAGGTTTCCGCGACGTTGGTCGCCAGCACCACGCGCCGGCCGGGATGAGACTGGAAGATGCGCTGCTGTTCGGCCGGCGACAGGCGCGCGTACAACGGCAGGATTTCGGTGTGCTTGAGCTGGGCCTTGCGCAACATGTCGGCAGCGTCGCGAATCTCGCGCTCCCCCGGCAGGAACACCAGCACATCGCCGGGGCTGCGCCGCTCGCTGCGCTCATAAGCGGCGATTTCGTCGAGGGTCGCGAGGATCGCCTGATCGACCGTCAAGTCGTCTTCGACACGGTTGCCCTCCTCGTCCTGTTCCAGGGTCAGCGGGCGATACCAGGTGTCCACCGGGAAGGTACGGCCCGACACCTCGACAATCGGCGCATCGTCGAAATGCTTGGAGAAACGCTCCAGGTCGATGGTCGCCGAGGTGATGATGACCTTCAGGTCCGGGCGGCGCGGCAGCAGGGTCTTCAGGTAACCCAGCAGGAAGTCGATGTTCAGGCTGCGTTCGTGGGCTTCGTCGACGATGATCGTGTCGTAGCGTTCGAGGTAACGGTCGTTCTGGGTTTCCGCCAGCAGGATGCCGTCGGTCATCAGCTTGATCAGGGTATTGGAATCACTTTGGTCTTCAAACCGGACTTGATAGCCGACCAGCGCGCCGAGCGGCGTGGCGAGTTCTTCAGCGACGCGGCTGGCGACACTGCGCGCGGCGATCCGGCGCGGCTGGGTGTGGCCGATCAAACCGAACTGGCCACGACCGATCTCCAGGCAGATTTTCGGCAACTGGGTGGTTTTACCCGAACCGGTTTCACCGGCAATTATCAGCACCTGATGCTTGAGCAGCGCGTCCTTGATTTCATCGCGCTTGGCCGCAATCGGCAGGCTGTCGTCATAGCGGATCACAGGCAGGCTGGCGCGCCGCGCCGTGACCTGCGCGCAGGACGCCTGCATGCGCGCCACCCACTGCGCCAGCTTTTCCTCGTCGGGCTTCTTGCGCAGCTCAAGCAACTGCCGGCGCAAGCGGTGGCGGTCGGCGAGCATGGCGTGGTCGAGGGTTTTGAGCAGTTGGTCGATAGTGGGTGCTTGGTCAGTCATCAGGTACGCAAAGGTCTTCTAGTGAGGCAGGTGAGCCTGCGGTGACGTGATCGTGGGTGGCAATTGTCGCAGATTTCAGTCGCTGTGAACGAGGCAAGCCATTTCAAAGCCGCAAAACCACCGCTTCATACAAGGGTGGCAGGCTGTTTGAGCCTGACGGGAACGTCCCGACCCACACCCTTACATGACTTTTCGCACGCAACCATCAGGGTTTTCTATATGGCTTGCCCATGACCCGGCGCGCTCTACTGCGGCACGCAAAAAACGCCTCCCTTCATGCCCAACGCTGCCCGCACCGGAAAAACGTCATGCCAAGCCCAACAGCCAATTTGCCCCCCCTCTCAACGACATGGACCTCGCATGCGGCCCCCACTTACACGGAGCAGGATCCTGCCTTGGAGCCGCGCGCACGTGCTGCCCAGACCTACGTCGATACGTTGGGCATGTACGCCGAAGATACGCATCCGGATTCGGTCAGGCAGCTCGAATCACGACGGCCGTCGTCTCTTGCACCGACTTACTGGCAAGCCATGGGCAGGGACAGCCCCCTGCCTGAACAGGTGGGAAACACCCCTTCCATCGACGAGGACCCAGTGAGTTTTTCACCCAGCCTATCAGGCAGGGCGCTGGCGCAGGCGGTGAAGCATGTGGACCGTCTCAACCATGTGCTCGAACAGGCCGAGCAATTAGGCACGCTGTTGCTGGAGCGTGATCAGCAGGGCGGAACGTCCATCGACTTACAAACCGTGGTGACACTTTGTCGCAAGTTGGATCAGCTCAGGTCTGCCTGGGCCGCTGGCGCATTTGCGGGGTCATCACGGATAGGCACGCAATTGGCCAGTCATTGCGCTCCCGTCCCGCGAACACTGCAGGAGGACGCTTTGAAAGCATTGATAAACAACCTGTGGGATGTTGCGAAAACGGAGTACCGGGATAAGTACCTGACCGACCCACTGAACGCAGACCACATCCTGGTAGACGTCTACAGGTTGGTTGAAGGCCTGAAAAATTCTCGAATCTGAAGCCATCACCCGGAGAAGCCCCTGTGATCAGACCCACACCGTTTTCACCCCCCGAGTCCGGCGCCACCCTGGGCCGACTGGTACAACAAACCCACTTTATCCAGGGCGCCGTGGTTAAAAGCCTGGTCGATCAAGGGCACAGTCACCTGCTCGGGAACACCCGCAACCTCGAACACGCATTGCTTCGCCCCATGAGTCGAATGCCGGAAAGTGCGCCACAGGAAAAAGGGCATCAACTTCAAGCCTGGATGCACGTTTCAAGGCTCGACGCGGCGCTTGAGGCCTTCGACCAGGAAAGCCGCAAACGCTTTGCCCTGCAACCGGATGCAAACACACCCCTGCAAGCACTTGCGCAACGCAATGAGCAACTGGCAACCCGCATGGAAGCACGCAACGCCCTGATGGATCGACGCGCCGCATGGGCGGCCACCACCCCTCCAGCGTCCAGTGAGTTGGACCCGATCCCCCTCCACGTCCTGCTACCTGCACCGCTGAACAGCAGGTTGACCGCGCAAGACCTGAAACAGGCCGTCAAACACGTCAACGCCCTGGATAAGGAGACGGGCCTGCTGGATGCTCACATCAAGCAACAACCGCACCCGTTGTCTCAAGTCGAGGAAGAGATCTTTATCAAGCAACGTAACGCCCTGACCGAATACCGCAACGCCTGGGCAACGGGGCGCCTGAAAGGCAGCAGTCAATTCACCACCACCGTTGGCCTCACCCCGGAGCGTAAACGCTTGGAGCAGAATCTTGAGCGCAACCATCAATCTGCACCGGTGGAACTGACACTCCACCGACTGGAGCGCACGCTCGAAACCGCCCACCGCAACGGCGCGGGAGAAAAACTGTCGCCACAAGCGGTGAACGCGGCGCGCAATGCCCTGGCGAATTTACGCGATGCCTGGCGTAACGGCAGGCTTGATGGCAGTTCGGAGGCAGGCATGGACCCCATGCTGATTTTAACCTCGCCGAATAATCAGCGAATCAAACTGGAGCTGGCGGTTATCGAACATGCCTTTGTGCAACTGAACACCGTTCCCCGCACGGAGCAAGCCGGCAGCGCCAAGGATCGCCAGGCGTTCAAAGCGTTGATTCAGTCGGCCAACAACACCCATGTCAAACATGCCGCCATCCGTCAGCTTAAAGACGACAACAAACAGCGGGCGCTGATTGCTGAACTGAATACCGATCTGCACACCCTCTACACCGACCTCAGAAGCCACCTGGCCATTCACCACATAACCACGTCCCTTCCCTAACGTTGCCGGGATGAACCCAGGTAGGCAAAAGACTTATGGGGCTACTCCACAGAGATTCTTACTACAAAAAATGACCAGTTCATCCGACGGTTGAAAAGCAAAAGTCCGATTTTCCGTAAGCGCTGGCAGGCGCCCAATAAGTCATCCAGAGAGGTCTGGACAACCAGGATATTCCAACCTGATACGGAGGCTTTATGCCCATCGACGCCCCTGTTTCCTCCCCCAACCTGCCGAGCTATTCAACTGCCATGCAGGCTCAACCGCGCTCGCACGAGTCGCAGCCCCCTCCCAGATACGAGTTCCCTCCGGCCTATACACAGCAGCCATCGTCTTCGCCCGACAACCGGGAGTCGTCGGAACCTGCAACCAACCTGACGGCGACCAGGATCGCGAACTTCCACGCGATAAGCCGCGCCATTCGGGGAACGAACTTCATGGACAGCCCTTAATACAGCGGTTAAGCCCCATTCAACACGTTACTGTGACTTAAGGATTTCGTATGCCATTACCCATCGACCGCTATGCCAACAGCAGCGCCAACAATTACTCAGACCGATACGCCACCAAGCATCAGGACGTTGCGCCTCAAACCCATTCGACACAAAGTTCTTGGACGCAAGGTTCAAGCAACACTGGCGCATCGGCGCCGCTGCTGGATAAACAGCCCTACTCCGCCATGAGCCCCTCCAGGCAAAAAGAACTCGATCAACTGAAAAAGACCAAGGACGCACTGGAAAAACTCCCCGTCGACTTCCCGACACCCGCGCTTCCAAAAACGTCCTACCAACCCCCTATCAATCTGTTGGAACAACGGATCAAAAAGCTTGAGGTCAGCCCCGGAAGCAAAAACCCGATCAACCAATTCAACGATTACCGGGAGAACAAAAAAACCGATAAGGCATTCAATAAAGAAATGGGGTCCCTCTACAAGCAAGCCCGGGACGTACAGACCCGTGGCTCCAACCCTACTGACAGAAACCGCGCCTCCAACGTAACAGACACATTGACTACGCTGGGCAAGGGCCAACCCTGGCTCAAAGACATCCGCAAAGAAAATCGCAAAGAAGGCGCCTAGCGTTCATCGCCATTGGCGACCATTGACCGGCAACCCTGGCTGACTGCAGCACACCCGCAGTCAGCCAGTGGGCAATGCCCTCCGCGATCACGTCGACAGCCCCCCTTCATCCTGCGGGTCCTTGCGCCGATACGGAAACACATCAATCACCTTCCCCGCCCGAATCGCGGCCTGCAGGCCCTTCCAGTAATCGGCGTTGTACAACTCGCCATGCAGCTCATCGAACAGCTTGCGTTGGCCCGCGTCGGCGAACAGGAACGGCGGGAATTCCTCGGGGAACACATCCAGCGGGCCGATGGAGTACCAGGGCTCGGAGGCCATTTCATCCTCGGGGGTGCGCGGTGCGGGGATGTGACGGAAGTTGGCTTCGGTGAGAAAGCAGATTTCATCGTAGTCGTAGAACACCACGCGGCCGTGACGGGTGACGCCGAAGTTCTTCAGCAGCATGTCACCGGGGAAAATATTCGCCGCCGCCAGTTGCTTGATCGCCAAGCCGTAGTCTTCCAGGGCTTCGCGCACTTGAGCGGGGTTGGCGTTGTCGAGGTAGAGGTTGAGCGGGGTCATGCGCCGCTCGGTCCAGCAGTGACGGATAAGCACGGTATCGCCTTCCACTTCGACGGTGCCGGCGGCCACTTCCAACAGCTCGGCCAGGCACTGCGGTTCAAACTTGCTCAGGGGAAAACGGAAGTCGGCGAACTCCTGGGTATCGGCCATGCGCCCAACGCGGTCGACGCTTTTGACCAGGCGGTATTTCTCGATCACCGTGGCGCGGTTGACGTTTTTCGACGGCGAAAAGCGGTCCTTGATGATCTTGAACACCGTGTTGAAGCCCGGCAGGGTGAATACGCTCATGACCATGCCGCGCACGCCGGGGGCCATGATGAACTGATCGTCGGTAGTCGCCAGGTGGTTGATCAGCGCGCGGTAGAACTCCGACTTGCCGTGCTTGTAGAAACCGATGGAGGTGTACAGCTCAGCGATATGTTTGCCCGGCAAAATGCGCTTGAGGAAGCCAATGAACTCCGCCGGTACCGGTACGTCGACCATGAAGTAGGAACGGGTAAACGAAAAGATGATCGACACTTCGGCTTCGTCGGTGATCAGCGCATCGATCTGGATGCCCTGGCCTTCGCGGTGCAGCAGCGGGATGACCAGTGGCCATTGTTCGTCGCGGGTGTAGATGCGTCCTACAAGGTAGGCGCCCTTATTGCGGTAGAGCACCGAGGAAAACAGCTCGACCTTGAGGTCCGGGTCCTTGCACACCCAGTCCGGCAGGTTTTCCCGCAGCTGGACTTCGAGGCGACGCAGGTCGGCTGCCAGGTCCGCGTAGGGTTCGCTGAAGCGGTAGTCGGCAAACACCTGCGCGAGCATCTGCGGGATGTTCCCGGCGGGCGTGTAGGTGCGCGTCTGCGCGGCCCGTGCCCGGCGCAGGCTGGGCCGCGTGGTGTGGATAAACATGCAACCGTCGCTGATCAGGTCGTGGCTGAACAGGCCGCAGAAGATCGAGTTGTACCAGGTTTCGGACAGCTCATCGTCGAAGCGCAGGTCGATCAGGCCGATGTAGGCGCTTTTCACCACGGGCCACGCATCAATGTCGAGCAATGTGGCGTCATCGAAGTGCTCATGCAGACGCGCGGTCACTTCATTGACCTTCTCTTCATAGAGGTTGATCCGCGCCGCTGATGCGGCCTGGGCTAGTTGCCACTGGGCCTTTTCAAAACGCTCGCGGGCGCCATCGGTGATCTGGCGGAAGTGTTCACGGTAATCGTCGAAGCCATCGAGGATCATCTGGGCGATAGCGCGGGCGGAAGGCGACATGCGGGAAACCTCGACGAGCATCTGGAGCCCCTGAGCTTAGCCAGTGTACGGAAACAGGAGAAGGGTCATTTTTTTCGCCAGCTTGTACAAGTTCGTTAATTTCGTACATTTATTTGCAATTTTTAAAGTCGACCATCCGGTCAATAAATACACCTGTGAGTTATCGCGAGTTTTACCTGCACGCCTGCAACCCTGGGGCTTGGAAGGTTGAGGCAGGCAAAGGGCCCGCCGCGCTGGTCTTGATGAACCTCTTAGAGCGTTGGATCCAACTAAGGGAAACCCTGATTACTACCTTGATGGCACTTTGATATACAGCGCGCCCTCTCCCACCCTAACAAGGTCAGAAGACCGATCCGGGAACAGGTTCTAATCGCCTAAGGAGCATTGAGATGTCATTGAGGAACATGAAGATCGGTCTGCGTGCCAGTCTGAGTTTTGCGGTGTTGGCCAGCTTGCTGGTAATTGTCGGGATGTTCGGCCTGGGCCAGATGGCCAAGCTGCGGCAAAGTGCGCTGGTCATCGAACAGTCATGGATGCCGAGCATCGAGAACATCCACGACAGCGCGGCCTATGTGGCCAGCATCCGCCTGGAGGCGTTGCGCCTGGCGACCACCGACGAATCACGGGTGCGCGATACCAGCAAAGCTCTCCTCACCCGCCATCGCGGCGAACTGCAAGGGCTGCTGGACCGCCAGGAAACAATGCTGAGCAGTGATGGCGAGGGCGAGCTGCTGAATAAGTTGAAAGCCAATGTGGCCACCTACCTCAACATCGTGACCCAGATGGTCGCCCTGGTGGACAAGGATCAACAGCAAGACGCCATCGACCTGCTCACCAGCCGCCTCGCCCCCCAGGGCACAGTGCTGAACAAGAGCCTGGAAGACCTGATCGTGTTCAACCAGAACGGCGTCGAGGCCGCGGCGGATGCAGCGGCGCAGATGTACGCCAGTGCACAGTGGATTGTCGGCCTGATCATCGTCGTCGCACTGATCGCCACCTTGCTGCTGGCGTGGCTGCTGACCCGCAGCATCACCGCCCCGCTCGGCCAGGCACTGACCGTGGCACGCACCATTGCCGGCGGCGACCTGAGCCAGCCGATCGCCGTCAGCGGCAAGGACGAACCCGCCCAGTTGCTCACCGCCCTGGCCACCATGCAGGCGCAGCTGCAAGGCACCATCCGCGGCATCAGCGAGTCGGCGCAACAACTGGCGTCGGCTGCCGAAGAGATGAGTTCGGTGATGGAACAAAGCACCCGTGGCCTGCAGGCGCAGAACGATGAGATCGAACAGGCGGCCACAGCCGTCACCGAAATGAGCGCGGCGGTGGACGAAGTCGCCGGCAATGCGGTGTCCAGCGCCGAGGCGTCCCAGGCTTCCGACGAGGACAGCAAGCACGGTCACTACCAGATCAGCGAAACCATCAGCTCGATCCAGAACCTGGTGGACGAAGTGCTCGGTGCGTCGAACAAGGCCGAAGGCCTGGCGGTGCAGGCCCAGGACATCAGCAAGGTGCTGGAAGTGATCCGCGGCATCGCCGGGCAAACCAACCTGCTGGCGCTCAACGCGGCGATTGAAGCCGCCCGCGCGGGTGAGGCCGGGCGTGGTTTTGCGGTGGTGGCGGATGAGGTGCGCTCCCTAGCGCAACGCACCCAGGACTCCACTGAAGAAATCGAGCAGATGATCGTCGGTATCCAGCGCGGTACCCAAGACACCGTCGAAGCGCTCAACAGCAGCGCCGATCACGCCGGCCAGACTCTGCAACGCGCCAACAGCGCCGGCAGCGCACTGGAAAAAATCACCGCCGCCATTTCGCAGATCAGTCAGCGCAACCTGGTGATCGCCAGCGCCGCCGAGCAGCAGGCGTTGGTCGCGCGCGACGTCGACCGCAGCCTGGTCAACATCCGCGACCTGTCTACCCAGACCGCCGCCGGCGCCACCCAGACTTCGGCAGCCAGTCAGGAGTTGTCGCGCTTGGCGGTGGATTTGAATGGGTTGGTGACGCGGTTTGTCCTGTAATCAATGAAAGCGGCGTGCAACACTCGCCGCCTTATTGATAGGGGAGTTTTCCGTGAGACCTGTGGACACCTTGTACTTGCTGGGGCTCGCCGCCATTTGGGGGGCGAGCTTCCTGTTCATGCGCATCATCGCGCCGGAGATCGGCACGGTACCGACGGCGTTTTTCCGCGTGTCGATTGCCGCCGCCGGGTTGCTGGTGATCCTGGCGGCCATGCGGGTGAAATGGGACTTCCAGGGCAAGTTCAAGACGGTGTTGCTCTTGGGGGTGATCAACTCCGGGATCCCGGCGACGATGTATTCGGTGGCCGCCCAAGTGCTGCCGGCGGGTTACTCGGCGATTTTCAACGCCACCACGCCATTGATGGGCGTATTGATCGGCGGGCTGTTTTTCAGCGAGCGCCTGACCCCGTCGAAAGTCGCCGGCGTCTGCCTGGGCCTGTTGGGCGTGGGCGTGCTGACCCGCGCAGGGCCCGTGGCGTTTGACCTGGAATTGCTGATGGGCGCGCTCGCGTGTTTGCTGGCGACCACCTGTTACGGCTTTGCCGGGTTCCTCGCACGGCGCTGGTTGGATCAGCGCGGAGGGTTGGACAGCCGCCTCTCTGCCCTGGGCAGCATGCTCGGCGCCACCTTGTTCTTGTTACCGTTCTTCGCTTACAGCGCCGTCAGCCAGCCGCCCGCCAGCTGGGGTGGGTGGCAGGTGTGGTTGTCGCTGCTGGGGTTGGGCCTGGTGTGCACGGCGTTTGCCTACATCCTGTACTTCCGCCTGCTGACCTCCATCGGGCCGGTGAAGTCGATGACCGTGACCTTCATGATCCCGCCGTTCGGCGTGCTGTGGGGCGCGTTGCTGCTGGATGAGCCGTTGTCGATGGCACACCTGTATGGCGGGGTATTGATCGCGGGAGCGTTGTGGTTGGTGTTACGCCCGAAGAGACTGTCAGCGCGCTTGGGGTGAGCGGGCTTGCCAGAGTTTTCATGTGGCCCCCTGGGACGGCTCGCTATAATGCCGCCCAGATTTTTCCAAGGACTCCCCAATGATCGCATTGCCCTGGCTGTACCTGGCGCTTCTTTCCATCGGCTATCTGCTGGCCTTGATCTACGGGCAACTGGGGATGCTGGCGGGCGTGTCCATCGCGCTGCTGCTGATCGCCGGCTACGCGGTCCGCCAGCAACGCACGCCTTGGGCGCGCTACCTCGGCCACGGACTGTTTATCGTACTGGCCCTGAGCCTGGCGATGCATTGGCTGCCGGGTTTCTACAATGGGCGCGGCATTGCCCCGCAGCGTTTCACCGACGATGCCGTGCCCTTCTCGATGTACTTGAACCAGGACAAGCCGCTGATTGGCTTCTGGCTATTGCTGGCCTGCCCGTGGATCGTGGCGCGGCGCTCGCTGCGCCTGTCGATCTGCGTGGCCGCCCTGGCCCTGACCCTCACCGCCATCGCCGCGCTGGGCGGCGCCACCTTGCTGGGTGTGATCAGTTGGGCGCCGAAATGGCCGGAACAGGCATGGCTGTGGGTCCTCAATAACCTGCTGTTGGTGACCCTGGTGGAAGAGGCCTTGTTCCGGGGCTATGTACAGGGCGGCTTGAGCCGACGCTTCAAACACCTGCCTTACGGCGAGAACCTCGCCTTGTTGCTGGCATCGCTCGTGTTCGGCCTGGTGCACATCGGAGCGGGCTGGCACTGGGTGCTGTTGGCGAGCATCGCCGGCGTGGGGTATGGCTTGGCTTATCGCTTTGGTGGCCTGGGCGCGGCGGTTGCCACGCACTTTGGTTTGAATCTGCTTCACTTCGGGTTGTTTACCTACCCGATGCTGGCCGGGTGATTGTTGCAAAATTAAGTTAAATAAAAGCGTTTTCCGGCCGACAACCCTTGAAAGCCTTGCGGATTGAACAATCATGCGTAATAACCAACCCGTTACCCAGCGCGAACGTACCTTCCCCGCTCAGCAACGGTTGATCTCCACCACCGATGCCAAAGGCGTGATCACCTACTGCAACGACGCCTTTGTCGAGATCAGTGGGTTCTCCCGCGACGAACTGGTGCGTGCCCCGCACAACCTGGTGCGTCACCCGGATGTGCCGGGCGCGGTCTTCGCGCATATGTGGTCGACGCTCAAACAAGGCTTGCCATGGATGGGCATTGTCAAGAATCGCTGCAAGACCGGTGATCACTATTGGGTTAACGCCTACGTGACGCCGGTTTTCGAAGGCAACCAGGTGGTCGGCTACGAATCGGTGCGCATCAAGCCCACCGCCGAGCAGATCCGCCGCGCCGAAGCGCTCTACCAACGCATCAATCAAGGCAAGTCGGCGATTCCCCAACGCGATAAGTGGCTGCCGGTGTTGCAGGACTGGCTGCCGTTTATCCTGGTGAGCCAGTTGAGCTTCATGATCGGTGCGTCACTCAACTCCCACTGGGGCTTTGCCTTGGCGGCAGGGTTGTCGGTGCCGTTGGGCCTGCTCGGTCTGAGCTGGCAACAGCGCGGTCTCAAGCGTTTGCTGCGCCTGGCCGAGCAGACCACCTCCGACCCGTTGATCGCGCAGATGTACACCGACAGCCGTGGCGCCCAGGCGCGTCTGGAGATGTCGATCCTCAGCCAGGAGGCGCGTCTTAAGACGTGTCTCACGCGCTTGCAGGACACCGCCGAACACCTCAACGACCAGGCCGCGCAGTCCAACACCCTGGCGCATAACAGCTCCAGCGGCCTGGAACGCCAGCGCGTGGAAACCGAACAGGTGGCCACGGCGGTCAACCAGATGGCGGCCACCACCCAGGAAGTCGCCAGCCACGTGCAGCGCACGGCCGACGCCACCCAGGAAGCCAACCGCCTGACCGGCCGTGGCCGCGACATCGCCGGGGAAACCCGCGAGGCGATCCAGCGCCTGTCTGTCGCGGTGGGCGAGACCGGCGTGACCGTCACGCAACTGGCCAAGGACAGCGATGAAATCGGCGGCGTGGTCGATGTGATCAAAGGCATTGCCGACCAGACCAACCTGCTGGCGCTCAACGCCGCCATTGAAGCGGCGCGTGCCGGTGAGATGGGCCGTGGGTTTGCGGTCGTTGCCGACGAAGTCCGTCAACTGGCGCAGCGCACCGCGGAATCGACCGGGCAGATCCACGCCTTGATCGCCAAGTTGCAGCAAACCGCCGCCGCCGCCGTGCAAACCATGGACGCCGGGCATCGCCAGGCCGAAGAAGGCGTGGCGCGGGTGATGGAAGCGGATCAGGCGTTGGTGGGGATCAGTGAGGCGGTAGCGCATATCACCGACATGACCACGCAGATCGCCGCTGCCACCGAAGAGCAAAGCTCGGTGGCCGAAGAGATCAGTCGTAACATCAGCACCATTGCGCTGTTGGCCGACCAGACTTCGGAACAGGCGCTGAACTCGGCGCAGCTGAGTGAGGAATTGACGCATACCGCGAATACTCAGTATTCGCTGGTAGAGCGTTTTAACCGGTAGACCGCTTTCGCGAGCAAGCCCGCTCACACATTTGACGGTGTTCACATATTCATCTGTGTGAATACAGTCAATGTGGGAGGGGGCTTGCTCCCGATAGGGCCCTAGCAGGCAAACAGAAACTCAGCCACTGCCACCGCCGCAGCCTCCAGATGCTGCTCATGACTGAACCCCGACGCCTTCAACGGCTTCAAGTCATGATCCCCCGCCACCAGCCACATCATCTCGATGCTCGGCGATAATTCATACCCCTCCACCGCCGCCCGATTGCCCAGCGCATCCCGCTCGCCCTGCACGATCAACGTCGGCGTCTTCAACCCGGCCAAATGCTCGACCCGTGGCTTTTCCGGCTTACCCACCGCATAGAACGGATACCCCAGGCACACCAGTGCATCGGCACCTAATTCATCGGCCAATAAACTGGCCATGCGCCCGCCCATCGACTTGCCACCAACGGCCAGTTTCCCAGCGACATGACGTCGCACCTCGGCATACACCTCACGCCAGGCTTCCAGCAGTTTGGGCGCCGGGTTCGGCGGACGTTTGCCACCGTCCACACGGCGCTGGGCCATGTAGGGAAACTCGAAGCGCAACACGTTCACGCCATGCCCGGCAAGGCGCGCAGCCATGTCGTTCATGAAGGCTGAGTCCATCGGTGCGCCGGCGCCGTGGGCCAGGATCAGCGTCACGGGCGTGCCCTTCGCGGCAGTCGACGCGGCATCCCACAACCCGCCGCGTTCGCGCACACACTGCGCCCATTGATCCCCGTCAATACTGGCCTTGTGCTCTTTGCCCATGCTTGCCTCGCTTTTTAGTCTGCCTATAACTCCAGCCCAAGTGCCGCATCTGCTTGGGTTGAACCGTGGATGGGGAACCATGAACACTACTTTAAGTACCGCCTATAACTACAAGGTGGTCCGCCAATTCGCCATTATGACGGTGGTGTGGGGCATCGTCGGCATGGGGCTCGGGGTTTTTCTCGCGGCCCAATTGGTCTGGCCTGCACTCAACTTCGATTTGCCGTGGACCAGCTTCGGGCGCCTGCGCCCGCTGCACACCAACGCGGTGATCTTCGCCTTCGGTGGCTGCGCCTTGTTCGCCAGCTCCTTCTACTCGGTACAACGCACCTGCCAAACCCAGCTGTTCGCGCCGAAGATCGCCGCGTTCTGCTTCTGGGGCTGGCAGTTGGTCATTCTCTTGGCCGCCATCTCCTTGCCGCTGGGCTACACCAGCTCCAAGGAATACGCCGAGCTGGAATGGCCGATCGACATCCTGATCACCATCGTGTGGGTGGCTTACGCCATTGTGTTCTTTGGCACCGTGGCCAAGCGCAACACCAAGCACATCTACGTCGGCAACTGGTTCTTCGGTGCGTTCATCATCACCGTGGCTATCCTGCATATCGTTAACAACCTGGAAATCCCGGTCAGCCTGACCAAGTCCTACTCCCTCTATGGCGGTGCGACGGATGCCATGGTGCAGTGGTGGTACGGGCATAACGCGGTAGGCTTTTTCCTCACCGCCGGCTTCCTGGGGATGATGTACTACTTCGTGCCCAAGCAGGCCGAGCGTCCGGTGTACTCCTATCGCTTGTCCATCGTGCACTTCTGGGCGCTGATCACCCTGTACATCTGGGCCGGCCCGCACCACTTGCACTACACCGCACTGCCGGACTGGGCACAGTCGCTGGGCATGGTGATGTCGCTGGTGCTGTTGGCACCGAGCTGGGGCGGCATGATCAACGGCATGATGACCCTGTCGGGCGCCTGGCATAAATTGCGCAGCGACCCGATCCTGCGCTTCCTGGTGGTGTCGCTGGCGTTCTACGGCATGTCGACCTTCGAAGGCCCGATGATGGCGATCAAGACCGTCAACGCCCTTTCCCACTACACCGACTGGACCATCGGCCACGTCCACGCCGGCGCCCTTGGCTGGGTGGCAATGATCTCCATCGGCGCGCTGTACCACATGATCCCGAAAATCTTCGGTCGCGAGCAGATGTACAGCCTCGGCCTGATCAACGCGCACTTCTGGCTGGCAACGATCGGCACCGTGCTCTACATCGCCTCGATGTGGGTCAACGGCATCGCCCAGGGCCTGATGTGGCGTGCGATCAACGAAGACGGCACGCTGACCTACTCCTTCGTCGAAACCCTGGTGGCCAGCCACCCAGGCTTCATCGTGCGGCTGGTGGGCGGCGCCATCTTCCTCAGCGGCATGTTCCTGATGGCTTACAACACGTGGCGCACCGTGCGTTCCGCGCAGCCCGTCGAAGCCGCCACTACTGCGCAGCTGGCCTGAGGAGTCGATGATGAAACACGAAACGATTGAAAAGAACGTCGGCCTGCTGATGCTGCTCATGGTGCTCGCCGTGAGCATCGGCGGCCTGACCCAGATCGTCCCGCTGTTCTTCCAGGACGTGACCAACAAGCCGGTCGAAGGCATGAAGCCCTACACCGCGCTGCAACTGGAAGGCCGTGACATCTACATCCGCGAAGGCTGCGTACAGTGCCACTCGCAGATGATCCGCCCGTTCCGCGCCGAGACCGAACGCTACGGCCACTACTCGGTCGCCGGCGAGAGCGTCTGGGACCACCCGTTCCTGTGGGGCTCCAAGCGAACCGGTCCGGACCTGGCGCGCGTCGGCGCTCGCTACTCGGACGACTGGCACCGCGCGCACTTGTACAACCCGCGCAACGTCGTGCCCGAGTCGAAAATGCCGGCCTACCCATGGCTGGTCACCGCCGCCGTCGACAGCAGCCACACCGAGACCAAGTTGAAAGTGATGCGCACCCTCGGCGTGCCGTACACAGACGACGACATCAGTGGCGCCGTCGCCAGCCTCAAGGGCAAGACCGAGATGGACGCGCTGGTTTCGTACCTGCAAGTGCTCGGTACTGCCATCAAGAGCAAGAGGTGAGCCATGGGATTTGAATTCGATGCGGGCACCATCCGCGGCCTCGGCACGCTGGTGGTCGCCATCGCCTTTATCGGCCTGTCGCTGTGGGTGTTCAACAACCGGCGCAATGCGGAATTCGAGCAGGCGCGCCTGCTGCCCTTCGCCGATGAACCTTCTCCATCCGACGCTCAAGAAGAGCCTGCAATAAGGAGCACACGGCCATGACCCTATTCTGGAGTACATGGATCTGCGTACTGACCCTCGGCAGCCTGATCGGCCTGACTTGGCTCTTGATCGGCACCCGTAAGGGCGAGACCAAGGGCAGCGTCGACCAGACCATGGGCCACGCCTTCGACGGTATCGAGGAATACGACAACCCGCTGCCCCAGTGGTGGTTCATGCTGTTCGCCGGCACCTTGGTGTTCGCGGTCGGCTACCTGATCCTCTACCCGGGCCTGGGCAACTGGAAAGGCGTGTTGCCGGGCTATGAAGACGGCTGGACCTCGGCCAAGGAGTGGGACAAGGAGATGGCTAAGGC
This sequence comes from Pseudomonas marginalis, assembly GCF_001645105.1. Taxonomy (GTDB): domain Bacteria; phylum Pseudomonadota; class Gammaproteobacteria; order Pseudomonadales; family Pseudomonadaceae; genus Aquipseudomonas; species Aquipseudomonas petroselini. The sequence goes on along the minus strand of NZ_LKEG01000026.1, from coordinate 127,547 downwards.
CGACACCAAGTTCGGGCCGATCTTCGCCAAATTCTCGGCCATGCCAGTGGAAGAAGTCGCCAAAGACCCGCAAGCGTTGAAGATGGGCGGTCGCCTGTTTGCCTCCAACTGTGCGGTGTGCCACGGCTCGGACGCCAAGGGCGCGTTTGGCTTCCCGAATCTGGCGGATAACATCTGGCGCTGGGGCGGTTCGGCCGAGGCGATCAAGACCACCATTCTCAACGGCCGTCATGCAGCAATGCCGGCCTGGGGTGACATGCTCGGCGATGAAGGGGTGAAAAACGTCGCCGCCTATGTACGTCACGACGTGGCCAAACTGCCGTTGCCGGCTGACAGCAGCGCTGACTTGGCAGCAGGCCAAACTGCGTTCAACACCACCTGTGTCGCTTGCCACGGTCCGCAAGGCCACGGCATGGAAGCCATGGGCGCGCCCGACCTGACCAAACCGGCCGGTTACATCTACGGCACCAGCCTTGCGCAGTTGCAGCAAACCATCCGCCACGGCCGCCAGGGCCAGATGCCGGCGCAGGAAGTGCTACAGGGTAATGACAAGGTGCACTTGTTGGCCGCCTACGTGTATAGCTTGTCCCATAACGCTGATGGCGCAACGCCAGAAAGCCAGCCCCAGTAACCTCTGAATGCCGCCCCACCTTGGGGCGGCAACTCTACCTGTGGCGAGGGAGCTTGCTCCCGTTGGGCTGCGAAGCGGCCCCAAAATCTTGGCAGCGCTTCTCACGCCAACGCGAGCAAGCTCCCTCGCCACAGCAGTACCTTCTTGTGCGACCCAGTGTCACACCCTTCCAAAGCACACCTTTCCCCTCCTGCCATTCGGGTCTACGCTTCCCTGCACAGCGGACCGATTCTGGCGTACGCAACGACAACCGTTGCGACCCCATAAATATCCTGTCCACTTGATCAGCTTTCTATTTCGGATTTTATCCTTACACGAAACATGGAAAGGGCGCAGAATCTGGCGTGGAACGCATTGATACAGGTCAGCCATTGCGTTGCAATGGCCCCTCGCTTTCTCCATACTTGCGGCCGATTTTACCTATAAAAAAACCTAAACCGTGGAACCTTAGAATGAGCACAGCAATCAGTCCGACTGCTTATAACTATAAGGTAGTCCGCCAGTTCGCCATCATGACGGTGGTCTGGGGGATCCTTGGCATGGGGCTCGGGGTGTTCATCGCCTCGCAACTGGTTTGGCCGGAATTGAATTTCGGTTTGCCATGGACGACCTTTGGCCGCCTGCGCCCGCTGCACACCAACCTGGTGATCTTCGCCTTCGGTGGATGTGCACTGTTTGCCACCTCCTACTATGTCGTGCAGCGAACCTGCCAGACGCGACTGATCTCCGACAGCCTCGCGGCCTTCACCTTCTGGGGTTGGCAAGCGGTCATCCTGGGCGCCATCGTCACCCTGCCGCTGGGTTACACCACCACCAAGGAATACGCCGAGCTGGAATGGCCGATCGCCATTTTGCTCGCCATCGTGTGGGTGACCTATGCCGTGGTGTTCTTCGGTACCATCGTCAAGCGCAAGACCAAGCACATCTACGTGGGCAACTGGTTCTACGGCGCCTTTATCCTGGTGACGGCGATGCTGCACATCGTCAACCACGCCTCGTTGCCGGTGAGCCTGTTCAAGTCCTACTCGGCCTACGCCGGGGCCACGGACGCCATGATCCAGTGGTGGTACGGCCACAACGCCGTGGGTTTCTTCCTGACCACCGGTTTCCTGGGGATGATGTATTACTTCGTGCCGAAACAGGCCGAACGTCCTATTTACTCGTACCGCCTGTCCATCGTGCACTTCTGGGCGCTGATCACCCTGTACATCTGGGCCGGCCCGCACCACTTGCATTACACCGCGCTGCCGGATTGGGCACAGTCCCTGGGCATGGCGATGTCGATCATCCTGCTGGCCCCGAGCTGGGGCGGCATGATCAACGGCATGATGACCCTGTCGGGCGCCTGGCATAAATTGCGCACCGACCCGATCCTGCGTTTCCTCGTGGTATCCCTGGCGTTCTACGGCATGTCGACCTTCGAAGGGCCGATGATGGCGATCAAGACCGTCAACTCGCTGTCCCACTACACCGACTGGACCATCGGCCACGTTCACGCCGGCGCGCTTGGTTGGGTCGCGATGATCTCCATCGGCGCGATCTACCACATGATCCCCAGACTGTTCGGCCGCGTGCAGATGCACAGCGTCGGGCTGATCAACACGCACTTCTGGCTGGCGACCATCGGTACCGTGCTCTACATCGCGTCGATGTGGGTCAACGGCATCACCCAGGGCCTGATGTGGCGTGCGATCAACGATGACGGCACCCTCACCTACTCCTTCGTCGAAGCGCTGCAAGCCAGCCACCCGGGCTATATCGTCCGCGCCCTGGGCGGTGCGTTCTTTGCCACCGGCATGCTGTTCATGGCCTACAACGTCTGGCGCACCGTGCGTGCCTCGGACCCTGCAGAAGCCGAAGCCGCCGCCAAGATCGCCGTTGTGGGAGCCCACTGATGAAGCATGAAGTAGTCGAGAAGAATATCGGCCTGCTGGCCTTCTTCATGGTCATCGCCGTGAGTATCGGCGGCTTGACCCAGATCGTTCCGCTGTTTTTCCAGGACGTCACCAACAAACCGGTCGAAGGCATGAAGCCGCGCACCGCGCTTGAACTGGAAGGCCGCGACGTCTACATCGCCAACGGTTGTGTCGGCTGCCACTCGCAGATGATCCGCCCGTTCCGTGCCGAAACCGAACGCTACGGCCACTACTCGGTCGCCGGTGAAAGCGTGTGGGACCACCCGTTCCTGTGGGGTTCCAAGCGCACCGGCCCGGACCTGGCCCGTGTGGGCGGGCGTTACTCCGATGACTGGCAGCGTGCGCACCTGTACAACCCGCGCAACGTGGTGCCTGAGTCGAAAATGCCGGCGTACCCGTTCCTCGTGGAAAACAAGCTCGACGGCAAGGACACCGCGAAGAAGATGGAAGTCTTGCGCACCCTGGGCGTGCCCTACACCGACGAAGACATCGCCGGTGCAGCCGCAGCCGTGAAGGGCAAGACCGAAATGGACGCATTGGTGGCCTACCTGCAAGGCCTTGGCACCATCATCAAAAGCAAACGGTGATTCTTCATGGATATCGGGATGATTCGTGGCTTGGGCACCGTTGTGGTGATGGTGGCCTTTATCGGCCTGGCGTTGTGGGTGTTCAGCCCCAAGCGCAAGTCGGAGTTTGAAGACGCGACCTTGCTGCCTTTTGCGGATGATCCCGAAGCCATCAAGCACGTCGAGCAAGCTTCTAGGAGTAACAAAGAATGACTACGTTCTGGAGTCTGTACGTCACAGTCCTCAGCCTGGGTACCATCTTCGCCCTGACCTGGCTGCTGCTGTCGACCCGCAAGGGCCAGCGCGCCGAGCAAACCGACGAGACCGTCGGCCACTCGTTCGACGGCATCGAGGAGTACGACAACCCGCTGCCCAAATGGTGGTTCATGCTGTTCGTCGGCACCATCATCTTCGCCCTCGGCTACCTGGCGCTGTACCCCGGCCTGGGCAACTGGAAGGGCCTGTTGCCGGGCTACAACTACCTCGACAACGACAAGCAAACCCCCTTCGCCAACGGCCAGACCGGCTGGACCGGCGTGCACGAATGGGAAAAGGAAATGGCCAGGTCGGACGCTAAGTTCGGCCCGATCTTCGCCAAATTCGCCTCGATGCCCATTGAAGAAGTCGCCAAGGACCCGCAAGCCTTGAAGATGGGTGGCCGCCTGTTCGCCTCCAACTGCTCGGTGTGCCACGGTTCCGACGCCAAGGGCGCCTACGGCTTTCCCAACCTGACCGATGCCGACTGGCGTTGGGGCGGCGACCCGGCCACCATCAAGGAAACCATCATGAAGGGCCGCCATGCGGTGATGCCCGCCTGGCTGGATATCCTCAAGGAACAAGGCGTCAGCGATGTGGCCGCGTTCGTCGTCACCAACCTCGACGGGCGCAAACTGCCGGAAGGGGTGAAAGCCGACGTGGCCAACGGCGAAAAACTCTTCGCCGCCAACTGCGTGGCCTGCCACGGCCCGGCCGGTAAAGGCACGCCCGCCATGGGCGCACCCGACCTGACCCACCCGGGTGCATTCATCTACGGTTCGAGCTTCGCCCAACTGCAACAGACCATCCGTTGGGGCCGCCAGGGCCAGATGCCTGCGCAGGAGCAACTGCAGGGGAACGACAAGGTGCACTTGCTGGCAGCCTATGTTTACAGCTTGTCCCATGGGGATAAGAAGGCTGAAGAGCAGTAAGACCTCGAAACATCAAAGCCCCGCGCAGCGAAAGCTGGCGGGGCTTTGTTCATTCTGGCTTTCGAAGACTCTGTAAGCAGGTACCCGCTACCACTCGTAGCCTCACACTTGCGACCTGCAACAACCAAGTAGTAACGTAACTACATCCAGCCATATAAAGGGGGCTCCCCCATGACCATCACCACCATTTCCAGCCGCGAATTCAACCAAGACACAAGTGGTGCCAAAAAAGCAGCCCGCCAAGGGCCGGTTTTTATCACCGATCGCGGCAAGCCGGCCCATGTACTGCTAAGCATTGAGGACTACCAGAAACTGACAGGGCTCAATGCCGACATCGTTGATCTGCTAGTGATGCCAGAAGCGGCCGATATCGACTTCGAAACCGAACGCGCCGTGATCACTCATCGACCTGTGGACCTCTCTTGATGTATCTACTCGACACTAATGTTATTTCTGAACTTCGCAAACCCCACGCCGACGCAAAGGTGGTCGCATGGGCAAAGAGTGTCATCGCTCCACGCATGTTTATCTCTGCGATAACGCTTAAAGAACTGGAGACCGGAGTCCTGCGCATAGAGCGGCGAGACCCGGCGCAGGGGAAGGTATTGCGTACCTGGCTCAAACGCCATGTGATGCCCGCTTTCGATACCCGAATCCTGCCTGTTGACGCTGCGGTCGCACTGCGTTGCGCACATTTGCATGTTCCAGATCGGGCCAATGAAGGTGATGCGCTGATCGCCGCTACCGCCTTGGTTCATGGCCTCACCGTTGTGACGCGCAACGTCAGTGACTTCAAATCCAGTGGCGTTTCACTGATTAATCCATGGGACGAATAACCGGCTTGGCTGCAAAAACCGTCCATACTTCCCAAGTCAATTGATCCAGATCACGTACACCATCAATTGATTTCACCCAACGCGACCAAAGGTCGCACCCTTGACGTACTATCGGGGGCGTATCATTAAGCCACTGCAACACCCTTCATTTGACCCCGGTTGGCACGTACTGGCCGAGGCAAATCTCCACCGCCGTGGGATGCAATGATGAGCAACCAGATACCGGTACATGACGTTACCCCGCCTGCCAAACACACAAACGGTTCCGACAGTAAAACCGTCGACCTCTACGCCTCGCGAGAGAAAATCTACACCCGCGCCTTCACCGGCCTGTTCCGTAATTTGCGCATGCTCGGCGGTGCCGGCCTGTTCCTGCTCTACTTCGGCACCGTGTGGCTGAACTGGGGTGGCCACCAGGCCGTGTGGTGGAATCTGCCCGAACGTAAGTTCTTTATTTTTGGCGCGACCTTCTGGCCCCAGGACTTCATCCTGCTCTCAGGTATTTTGATTGTTGCGGCGTTTGGCCTGTTCTTTATCACCGTGTACGCCGGTCGCGTGTGGTGCGGTTATACCTGCCCGCAAAGCGTATGGACATGGATCTTCATGTGGTGCGAAAAGGTCACCGAAGGCGACCGCAACCAGCGCATCAAGCTGGATAAAGCGCCGATGGGCGCCAACAAATTCCTGCGCAAATTCAGCAAGCACACCCTGTGGCTGCTGATCGGTTTTGTCACCGGTATGACCTTCGTCGGCTACTTCTCCCCCATCCGCGAACTGGTGTTCGAGTTCTTCACCGGCCAGGCCGATGGCTGGTCGTATTTCTGGGTCGGCTTCTTCACCCTCGCCACCTATGGCAACGCCGGTTGGCTGCGCGAACAAGTGTGCATCTACATGTGTCCGTACGCGCGCTTCCAGAGTGTGATGTTCGACAAGGACACCCTGATCGTTTCCTACGACCCACGCCGTGGCGAGGTGCGTGGCCCGCGCAAAAAAGGCATCGACTACAAGGCTCAGGGCCTGGGGGATTGCATCGATTGCACGATGTGCGTGCAGGTGTGCCCGACCGGTATCGACATCCGCGACGGCCTGCAGATCGAGTGCATCGGCTGCGCCGCCTGTATCGACGCCTGCGACAACATCATGGACAAAATGGACTACCCGCGCGGCCTGATCAGCTACACCACCGAGCACAACCTGTCGGGGCAGAAAACCCACAAGCTGCGCCCGCGCCTGATCGGTTACGCCCTGGTATTGCTGGCGATGATGGGCCTGCTGGCGGCGGCATTCTTCATGCGCTCGCTGGTGGGTTTCGACGTAAGCAAGGACCGTGTGCTGTACCGCGAGAACGCCGAAGGCCGTATCGAAAACGTCTACAGCCTGAAGATCATGAACAAGGACCAGCGCGACCACACCTACGTGCTCGATGCCGCGGGCTTGCCGGACCTCAAGCTGCAAGGCCGTCGTGAAATCAAGGTGGCTGCCGGCGATATCGTCAGCATGCCGGTGGAGCTGTCGAGTGCGCCGGAACAGTTGCCGTCGAGCACCAACGAGGTGACATTCATCCTCACCGATGCCGATGACGCCAGTGTCCACATTGAAGCCAAGAGCCGATTCATCGGCCCCCAAGTCCGCTAATCGCTAACAGAGAACCGAACAATGTCCGTAGCAACTGCCGCAAGCCCTTGGTACAAGCACCTCTGGCCCTGGATCATCATTGGGATCCTGGCCTGCTCGGTGACCTTGACCTTGTCCATGGTGACCATCGCGGTGAATAACCCGGACAACCTGGTCAACGACAACTACTACGAGGCCGGCAAAGGCATCAACCGTTCCCTGGACCGCGAGCTGCTGGCCCAGACCCTGCAACTGCGCGCCAAGGTGCACCTGGATGAGCTGACCGGTGAAGTCGAGGTGAACCTCACCGGCAACAGCAACCCGACCACCCTGGAATTGAACCTGATTTCCCCGACCCAGCCAGAGAAGGATCGCAAGATCAACCTGGCCCGCAGCGACAGCGAACCCGGCCGCTACATCGGCCAAGTCACCGATAAGGTCGAAGGCCGGCGCTTCGTCGAGTTGCTCGGTGTGGAAGGCGATCGCACCTGGCGCATGTTCGAGGAAGAACAGGTCAGCCACGACAAAGACTTGCTGCTGGGTGATGAACCGTTGCAGGGTGCCGAAGACCTGAAAAAATAAACACCTGCGCTTCGTGCATCGCGGGCAAGCCCGCTCCCCCTGGATCGCGGTCCCCTGTGGGAGTGGGCTTGCCCACGATGAGGCCCTCCCAGCCCCTATAGATTCCAGATCATGACCACCCCCTGCTACCACTGCGCCCTCCCCGTCCCCTCCGGCAGCCGGTTTACCAGCGTGATACTCGGTGCGCGCCGCGAGCTGTGCTGCCCCGGCTGCCAGGCCGTGGCCGAAGCGATTGTGGCCGGGGGCCTGGAAAGCTATTACCAGCACCGCAGTGAAGCCTCGGCCAACCCCGAAACGCTGCCGGTGCAGTTGCTGGACGAGCTGGCGCTGTATGACCGCGCCGACGTGCAAAAACCCTTTGTGCGCCACGAAGGCGACCTCGCCGAAGCCACCCTGCTGATGGAAGGCATCAGCTGCGCCGCCTGCGGCTGGCTGATCGAAAAACACCTGCGCAGCCTGCCCGCCGTGGCCGAGGCGCGGCTGAACCTGTCCAACCACCGCTTGCAGGTGCGCTGGGCGGATGGGCAACTGCCGCTGAGCCAGCTGCTCAGTGAGCTGCGCCATATCGGCTACGCCGCCCACCCTTATCAAGCCGACCGCGCCGCCGAGCAACTGGCCGGAGAAAACCGCCTGGCCCTGCGCCAACTGGGTGTGGCCGGGCTGTTGTGGTTCCAGGCGATGATGGCAACCATGGCCACCTGGCCGGAATTCAATATCGACCTGAGCCCGGAGCTGCATGTGATCCTGCGCTGGGTGGCGATGTTTCTCACCACGCCCATCGTGTTCTACAGCTGCGCACCGTTTTTCAAGGGTGCGATGCGCGACCTGCGCACGCGCCACCTGACCATGGATGTCTCGGTGTCATTGGCCATCGGCGGTGCGTACCTGGCGGGGATCTGGACCGCGATCACCGGTGTGGGTGAGTTGTACTTCGATGCGGTGGGCATGTTTGCGCTGTTCCTGCTGGCCGGTCGCTACCTTGAGCGCCGCGCCAGGGAGCGTACGGCCGCAGCCACCGCGCAGTTGGTCAACCTGCTGCCCGCCTCCTGCCTGCGACTCAAGGCCGATGGCCAGAGTGAACGCATCCTGCTCCCCGAACTGGCGCTGGGCGACCGTGTACTAGTGCATCCTGGCGCGGTGCTGCCGGCGGACGGTGTGATCCTCGACGGCCAATCGAGCATTGATGAATCCCTGCTCACCGGGGAGTACCTGCCGCAACCGCGCCAAACCGGGGATGCGGTCACGGCGGGCACCCTTAACGTCGAAGGTGCCTTGACCGTCGAAGTCCGCGCCCTGGGTCATGACACGCGCCTGTCCGCCATCGTGCGCCTGCTGGAACGGGCCCAGGCCGAGAAACCGCGCCTGGCGCAGATCGCCGACCGCGCCGCGCAGTGGTTCCTGTTGTGCTCGCTGATCGCGGCCGCGCTGATCGGTCTGCTGTGGTGGGAGCTGGACGCGTCACGGGCGTTCTGGATTGTGCTGGCGATGCTGGTAGCGACCTGCCCCTGTGCATTGTCCCTGGCCACGCCCACTGCCCTCACCGCCGCCACCGGCACCTTGCACAAACTGGGGCTGCTGCTGACCCGTGGCCATGTGCTGGAAGGGCTGAACCAGATCGATACGGTGATTTTCGACAAGACCGGCACCCTCACCGAAGGGCGCCTGGCATTGAGAGCGATCCGGCCCTTGGGCAGCTTGAGCACCGACCTGTGCCTGAGCCTCGCCGCCGCCCTCGAAAACCGCTCCGAACACCCGATTGCGCGTGCCTTTGGGCGTGCACCGCTGGCTGCCGACGAGGTGCTCAGTTCACCAGGACTGGGCCTTGAAGGCCGCGTGGGCGAGCGCCTACTGCGCATTGGTCAACCGAGCTTTGTCTGCGAACTCAGTGGCTGCGCGATTCCCGCTGCGCCGGAGCTATCCGGCCAATGGCTGCTGCTGGGCGACCGCGAAGGCGCCCTGGCCTGGTTTGTGCTCGACGACCGCCTGCGCAGCGACGCCCCTGCGTTGCTGGCCGCGTGCAAGGCGCGCGGTTGGCGCACGCTGCTGCTGTCCGGAGACAGTTCGCCGATGGTCGCCAGCGTCGCCGCCGAGCTGGGTATCGATGAAGCCCACGGCGGCCTACGCCCGGATGACAAGCTGCGCGTGCTGCAACACCTGCACAAGGAAGGCCGCAAGGTGCTGATGCTCGGCGATGGGGTCAACGATGTGCCGGTACTCGCCGCCGCCGACATCAGCGTGGCCATGGGCACGGCCACGGACCTGGCCAAGACCAGCGCCGATGCCGTGCTGCTGTCCAATCGACTGGACGCGCTGGTACACGCCTTTACCCTGGCACGGCGCACCCGCCGGGTGATCATTGAAAACCTGCTATGGGCCGGGCTGTACAATGGCCTTATGCTGCCGTTTGCCGCCCTGGGCTGGATCACCCCCATCTGGGCCGCGATCGGCATGTCCCTCAGTTCATTGACCGTGGTGCTCAACGCCCTGCGCCTGACTCGCCTGCCGAGCGCGCCGGCGGCCCGAGCCCCCTCAGTAACCCGCCCGCTGCCGGTGTGAACCGCGCGAGCATGGAGTGCAGATGCCAGCTTTATACGTGATGATTCCGGCGGCGCTGCTATTAGTGGGTGTGGCCATCTACATCTTCTTCTGGGCCGTGGACAGCGGGCAGTACGACGACCTCGACGGCCCGGCCCATAGCGTGTTGTTCGACGACCAGGACCCGAACCACCTGGCTGCCATCGACGAAGCCAACGACGCCGAACACCCGTCCAAGCCCAAAGACCCGCCCCATGCTTGAGCTGGCGCCGCTGCTGGTCTCCGCGCTGATCCTCGGCCTGCTCGGCGGCGGCCATTGCCTGGGCATGTGCGGCGGGCTGATGGGCGCGCTGACCCTGGCGATTCCCAAGGAACAGCGTGGCCGCAGGTTTCAACTGCTGCTGGCGTACAATCTGGGCCGAGTGCTCAGCTACGCCGCGGCCGGGGTGTTGATCGGCCTGGCCGGCTGGGCGGTGGCGAACAGCCCGGCGGCGATGTTCATGCGCGTACTGGCCGGGCTGTTGTTGATCAGCATGGGCCTGTACCTGGCCGGCTGGTGGAGCGGCCTCACCCGCATCGAAAGCCTCGGGCGCGGCCTGTGGCGGCATATCCAGCCCGTGGCCGGTCGTTTGTTGCCGGTCTCCAGCCTGCCGCGCGCATTGCTGCTGGGCGCGTTGTGGGGTTGGTTGCCGTGCGGGTTGGTCTACAGCACGTTGCTGTGGGCGGCCAGCCAGGGCAATGCGCTGGACAGCGGCCTGTTGATGCTGGCGTTCGGGCTGGGGACCTGGCCGGTGCTGTTGGCGACTGGCCTGGCGGCTGAGCGCGTCACGGCGCTATTGCGCAAACGCAGCGTGCGCATGGCCGGAGGGCTGCTGGTGATGCTGTTCGGCATATGGACATTGCCCGGTCCGCATCAGCACTGGTTGATGGGCCACTAACGCGCTGTGGCATAGCGCCGCTCCCTGTTGATGCAAATCAAGGTGCGCCCCCCGGCCAGCCCCTAGACTCGGCCCACTAGCCTATCCGGGGGAGCGCCCGCATGCTCGACGCCATTCGTTGGGACACCAATCTGATTCACCGTTACGACCTGGCGGGACCGCGCTACACGTCCTACCCCACCGCCGTACAATTCGACAGCCAGGTCGGCACCTTTGACCTGCTCCACGCCCTGCGTGAGAGCCGCAAGGCCGCGCGGCCGCTGTCGCTGTATGTGCATGTGCCGTTCTGCGCCAACATTTGCTATTACTGTGCCTGCAACAAGGTGATCACCAAGGACCGCGGCCGCGCCCTGCCCTACCTGCAACGGCTGGAGCAGGAAATCCAGCTGGTGGCCTGCCACCTCGACCCGAAACAACCGGTGGAACAGCTGCACTTCGGCGGCGGCACGCCGACCTTTCTCAGCCACGACGAATTGCGCCAGGTCATGAACTGCCTGCGCCAGCACTTCAACCTGCTGGATGATGATTCCGGCGACTACGGCATCGAGATCGACCCGCGTGAAGCCGACTGGGCCACCATGGGCCTGCTGCGTGAGCTGGGTTTCAACCGCGTAAGCATCGGCCTGCAAGACCTCGACCCCGAGGTGCAACGGGCCGTCAATCGCCTGCAAAGCCTGGAGGAAACCCGCGCGGTGATCGATGCGGCACGTACGCTGCAATTTCGCTCGATCAATATCGACCTGATTTACGGCCTGCCCAAGCAAACGCCCATCAACTTCGCGCGCACGGTAGAGGAAGTGATCAAGTTGCAACCGGACCGCCTGTCGGTGTTCAACTACGCCCACCTGCCGGAACGCTTCATGCCCCAGCGGCGCATCAACACCGACGACCTGCCCTCCCCGGCGGAAAAGCTGCTGATGCTGCAAACCACCATCGAGCAACTGACCCAGGCCGGGTACCGCTACATCGGCATGGACCACTTCGCCCTGCCGGACGACGAACTGGCCATCGCCCAGGAAGAAGGCACCCTGCAACGCAACTTTCAGGGCTACACCACCCACGGCCATTGCGACTTGATCGGGCTCGGGGTGTCGGCGATCAGCCAGATCGGTGATCTTTACTGCCAGAACAGCAGTGACCTCACCGGCTACCAGAACACCTTGGCGGGCGCGCAACTGGCCACCAGCCGCGGGCTGGTCTGCACCACGGACGATCGCTTGCGACGGGAAGTGATTCAGCAGCTGATCTGCAATTTCAGCCTGGCATTCGAGAAGATCGAGCAGGCATTCAACATTGATTTTCGTGGGTATTTCGAGGAGATCTGGCCGCAACTCCAGGCAATGGCCGAAGATGGCCTGATCGAACTCGACGCCCAGGGCATTCGTGTATTGCCCGCCGGGCGACTGCTGGTGCGGTCGGTGTGCATGGTGTTCGATGCCTACCTGGAGCACCAGAATCGGCAACGATTTTCACGGGTGATCTGATTACATCGACAACGAGGCGGCCTTCATCGAGTCGTTGGCGCTCATACCTTTCATCGACTTGGCCAGGGAGGTCTGAGCCGACATCAGGCCCGCCTGCAAAGCACTGATTTCGCTTTGCAGAGCACTGGTCTTGGCTCGAGCCTCTTCGGGCGAGAGGTTATTGGCCGCCGCGACTGCCGCCAGTTCGGCCTGTTTTTCGGCGATCTGCTGTTTCAGTTGGCGGATCATTTTCAGCACCTGTTTGACGTTGTCGTCCAAACCACTGTCATCGATATCCGCATTGGAGCTTTTCGCCGCACCAGCGGCTTTGAAGGCATCGGCGGAAATAGTCACGGTCACACCTTCAACCACCTTGGGTGCAGTAGCCGTTTCAGCGCCTGGTGCTTCTTCCTTGGCCTCAGCCAATGGTTTTGCATCCGGCACAGTCGGAATGCGGATGGCAGGGTTGTAGGCGGCTATAACAGACATGATCCAGGCTCCGGCTAAATAGGTATGCCTGCTGTATCGACCTCGATACAAAAAGCTTTATACGGCTGTCGTTTTTTTGTACAGGCTGGCCTCACTGCCACCCAGTGCGTTACCCTTACGTCTTATGTGTGTTTTCCCACAAGGATTTAAGAAATGTCCGAGCCAGTTAAACTGCGCGCTCACAGCCAGGCCCATTGCAAGGATTGCAGCCTGGCCCCCCTCTGCTTGCCACTTTCACTGAATTTGGAAGACATGGAAGCGCTGGACGAAATCGTTAAACGCGGTCGCCCGCTGAAAAAAGGCGAGTTTCTGTTTCGCCAGGGCGACAAGTTCGATTCCGTTTATGCAGTGCGTTCGGGTGCGTTGAAGACGTTCAGCCTGAGCGATGGCGGCGAAGAGCAGATCACCGGTTTCCACCTGCCCAGCGAACTGGTGGGGTTGTCGGGCATGGACACCGAGATTCACCCGGTGTCGGCCCAGGCCCTGGAGACCACATCGGTGTGCGAAATCCCCTTCGAACGCCTGGACGAACTGGCCCTGCAATTGCCGCAACTGCGTCGCCAGCTGATGCGGGTGATGAGCCGCGAGATTCGCGACGACCAACAAATGATGCTGCTGTTGTCGAAGAAAACCGCCGACGAGCGCATCGCCACGTTCCTGGTCAACCTGTCCGCACGGTTCCGTGCCCGTGGTTTCTCGGCCAACCAGTTCCGCCTGAGCATGTCGCGCAATGAAATCGGCAACTACCTGGGCCTCGCGGTGGAAACCGTGTCCCGCGTATTCACCCGCTTCCAGCAGAACTCACTGCTTGCCGCCGAAGGCAAGGAAGTGCATATCCTCGACCCGATCCAGCTGTGTGCACTGGCCGGTGGTTCGCTCGAAGGTTGAGACACTCGAAGGTTAAGAGAAGGGTTGATCCAGACACCTGCGGCGCGCCAATCGGCGAGGTCGCAGGTATACTTCGAGTCCGTTTCCAGCCCAGGACTCTTCGACGATGACCTTCGATTCGTTCGACATCAAATCCCTGATCCGCCCCGTCATCGACTTCCCCAAGCCTGGGGTGATCTTTCGTGACATCACTCCCCTGTTCCAATCGCCCCGCGCCCTGCGCCTGGTAGCGGACAGCTTTGCCCAGCGTTATGTCGAAGCCGACTTCACCCATATCGGCGCGATGGATGCACGGGGCTTCCTGATCGGCTCGATCATCGCCTACCAACTGAACAAGCCGCTGATCCTGTTCCGCAAGCAGGGCAAGCTGCCCGCCGACGTGCTGGCCGAGGGTTATCAGACCGAGTACGGCGAGGCCTTCCTGGAAGTGCACGCGGACAGCCTGTGCGAGGGCGACTCGGTGTTGATGTTCGATGATTTGATCGCCACCGGCGGCACCCTGATCGCCGCGGCGAACCTGGTGCGGCGCATGGGGGCGAAGATCTTCGAAGCGGCGGCGATTATTGATCTGCCGGAGCTGGGTGGCTCGCAGCGGTTGGAAGAGATGGGGATTCCGACGTTTTGCTTGACGCAGTTTGCGTTGACTGAACGTTAAGGTTTACCTGGGCCGGCCTCTTCGCGGGCAAGCCCCACATTTAGTTGGGTTCACACATTCATATGTTGTGAATACGATCAAATGTGGGAGGGGGCTTGCCCCCGATGAGGCCATCCGCAGCACTGCACATCACAACCCCATCTGCTTGCTGATGATCTCATTCATCACTTCACGCGTACCGCCACCTATGGACAGGATGCGGTTGTCACGGTACAGCCGCTCCACCAGGCTGCCGCGCATATACCCCTGGCCACCGAGGATCTGCACCGCGTCGTAGGTGACGCGGTCGGCGGTGTCGGTGGCCAGGTTCTTGGCCATCGAAATCTCCTTGATCACGCTGATACCTGCGGCCATTTTTGCCGCCTGGCGGTAGGTGAATTCGCGGGAGACCTCTACGGCAGTGGCCATCTCTGCCAGGCGATGCTTGAGCACTTGGAATTTACCGATAGGCTTGCCGAACGCTTCGCGCTGGGCCGCCCATTTGAGGCTTTCCTCCAAGGCCATTTGCGCGGTCATGTTGGCCATCAGGGCCAAGACCAGGCGTTCGCTCTGGAAGTTGCCCATGATGCAGGCAAAGCCCATGTTCTCGGCACCGATCAGGTTGCCTACGGGCACGCGGCAATCGTCGAAGAATAATTCAGCCGTGTCCGACGCCCACCAGCCCATTTTCTTCAGCGGCTGGCCGACGCTGAAACCGGGGGTGTCTTTTTCGATCAGCAGCAGACTGATACCGGCAAAGCCCGGCCCGCCGGTGCGCACGGCCACGGTGTAGAAATCGGCGCGGATGCCGCTGGTGATGAAGGTCTTGCTGCCGCTGACGCGGTAATGGTCACCGTCACGAATGGCGCGGGTCTGCAGGCTGGCCACATCGGAACCGCCGCCCGGTTCGGTGACCGCCAGGGCGATGATCTTTTCGCCCGACAGCACTTGCGGCGCCACCCGTTCGCGCACCTCGGGCCGGGCCCACTTGACGACGGGCGGCAGGCCGATATCCAACGACCCCAGCCCCGCCACGACACCGCCAGAGCCGCAGCGCATCAACTCCTCGCTGGCGGCCACCTTGGCGAACAGATCGCCTTCATGGCTACCCCCCAGGGCTTCGGGATAACCGATGCCGAGAATCCCCGCCGCGCCGGCCTTGAGGTACAGCTCGCGGGGAAAGCTTTCCGCCTCCTCCCACTGCTCGATGCCTGGCAACAGCTCACGCTCGACAAAGCGACGCACGCTGTCGCGGACCAATTGGTGGCTGGGGTCGAAGTAGTCCAGGTAGGCAGACATCGGCAAACTCCACGGGGGGGTGGAGGGAAATTACCAAGCGCTTGCTTGGTTATCAAGCCGTACTCAGCGATTGCTAATGGCACAAACGCGATGTGGAAGGGGCTTGCTGTGGTGAAGGAACCAGTCTCCCAGCAAATCTAATGGGGCTGCTTCGCAGCCCAGCGCGGGGCAAGCCCGCTCACCACAGCAAGCCCGCTCACCACAGCAAGCCAGCTCCCACATTTGTAGTGCGGTGGTCTTTAGAGGGCGATGGGTTTACGCCCGGCGAAGGAATGCGCCAGCGTCCCACCATCCACCAACTCCAACTCGCCACCCAGCGGCACGCCGTGGGCGATGCGCGAGGTGATCAGCCCTTTGTTGGTCAGCAATTGGGCGATGTAATGCGCGGTCGCCTCACCTTCCACCGTCGGGTTGGTGGCCAGGATCACTTCGGTAAAGGTGCCCTGCTCTTCGATGCGCGCCACCAGTTGCGGAATGCCGATGGCTTCCGGGCCAAGGCCGTCCAGCGGCGACAGGTGGCCCTTGAGCACAAAGTAGCGCCCACGATAGCCGGTCTGCTCTACCGCGTAGACATCCATGGGCCCCTCCACGACGCACAGCAGTGTGTCGTCGCGGCGCGGGTCGGCGCATTGCGGGCAGAGCTCTTCCTCGGTGAGGGTGCGGCACTGGCGGCAGTGGCCCACGCCGGTCATAGCCTGGCTCAGGGCCTGGGCCAACCGGGTGCCGCCGCTGCGATCACGCTCGAGCAATTGCAGCGCCATACGCTGGGCGGTTTTCTGGCCGACACCCGGCAATGTGCGCAGGGCGTCGATCAGTTGGCGAATCAGGGGGCTGAAGCTCATGGGCAATGGTCCGACAAAACAACGAGACGCGGTTTATACCCGCGCCCCGGATTAGCGTCAAATCCTCAATCCTGCGCGACGCGCACCACCAACTTGCCGAAGTTGCGCCCTTCCAGCAAACCGATAAAGGCCTCGGGTGCCTGCTCCAGGCCGTCGACCACATCCTCGCGGAATTTAATCTTGCCATCGCGCACCCACGGCGCCATGGCGCTGAGGAACTCCGGCTGGCGATCACCGTAGTCATCGAACACGATAAAGCCCTGGATGCGCACACGCTTGGTCAGCAACGTACGCTGCAGTGCGGGCAACCGGTCAGGACCGCTGGGCGCCTCGTGGGCGTTGTAGCCGGCGATCAGGCCGCACAACGGAATGCGCGCCTTGGGGTTAAGCAGCGGCATCACGGCATCAAAGACCTTGCCGCCGACGTTTTCAAAATAGATGTCCACACCGTTGAAACACGCTTGGGCCAAGTCATCGGCAAAATTCGCACTCTTGTGGTCGACGCAGGCATCAAAGCCCAATTCGTCCACCACGTAGCGGCATTTGTCGGCGCCCCCTGCGATGCCCACTACACGCAAGCCTTTGAGCTTGGCCACCTGCCCCACCACCGAGCCCACCGCGCCGGACGCTGCGGCGACCACCAGGGTTTCGCCCGCCTTGGGCTGCCCGATGTCCATCAGGCCCATGTAGGCGGTCATACCCGGCATGCCCAACACACCCAAGGCCATGGACGGGCTCGCCAGGCCGCTAGGCACCGGGATCAGGTTGCGACCATCGGAAATGCTATGACTCTGCCAGCCGGTAGCGCCGACGACCAGGTCGCCCACTTCGAATTTCGGGTTACGCGACTGTTCGATACGGCTGACAGCGCCACCGGTCATCACTTCGTCGATTTCCACCGGAGCTGCGTAGGACGGTGCATCGCTCATACGTCCGCGCATGTAGGGGTCGAGGGACAGGTACAGGGTTTTCAGCAGGACCTGGCCGTCAGCCAAGTCAGGCAGATTCACACGCTCCAGGCGGAAATTTTCCGGGGTCGGTGCGCCTTGAGGGCGTGAGACCAGGACAATGCGCTGGTTCAGGATCGGTTCTTGAGGCATGAGGGGGCTCCTTTATCGAATGTATCGGTATAGGGTGCAGACCCTGCGTGGCGTACCAGGGTTCGATCCAATTGGCACACAAAAAAATGCCAGGCACGTGGCCTGGCAGTGGAGTGTAGCTAAAACACATCGATCAGAACGGCAGCTTCATGCCCGGTGGCAGTTGCATGCCGGCGGTCACGCCGCCCATTTTTTCCTGGCTGTTGGCTTCGATCTTGCGCACGGCGTCGTTAACGGCCGCGGCGAACAGCGCCTCGAGCATTTCCAGGTCATCTTCGCCAACGCCCGGCAGGACGCTTGGGTCGATGCTCACGCGCTTGATGTCGTGACGACCGGTCATCACCACGCTGACCATATCGCCACCGGCTTTACCGGTGACTTCGGCGTTGGCCAGTTCTTCCTGCATCTTGGCCATCTTTTCCTGCATCTGCTGCGCCTGCTTCATCAGGCCGGCCATGCCACCTTTCATCATGGGAATCACCTCAAAGTACGTGGATCAATTAGTAGCCCGGTGTTATGACGCCTGAGGCACCGGGGCTTCGACGGGTTCAATAGTATCGTGACGGACGACCGCACCGAACTGTTGCATCATTTGCTGGATGAGTGGATCACCCTGGATCGAATCCTCGGCCTCGCGCTGGCGGTTGATACGCCGGCGGGTCGCGGCCTGGGCCGGGGTTTCCTGCTCGGGCTTGATCAGCTCGATGGTGATGGTCAGCGGGCGCTCATGATACTGGTTCAGTGCATCGTTGAGGCGGCGTTGCTGGGTCGCGTTGAACAGGGCGCTGTGGGCCGGGTCCAGGTGCAACAGCCAGTGGTCGCCCTCAATGGAGATCAGTGTGCAGTTGGCGGCGATGCTGCCGGTCATGCCGGAAATCGGCAGTTTCGGGAACAGCTCCAGCCATTGCAGGGCCAGGCCGGTGGCCGGGGCCGCAGCGGGTTCCGCCTCGGGCTCGGGGGCCGGCTCGGCGGTGTGTTCGCTGGCCAAGTCGTCCAAGTAACTGTAGGCCGAATCCATGTCCGGCTCGATGTAGTCCTCGTCCAGCGGCGGTTCGTCGTCGAGGTCGATGCCCGGCGTGGCAGCTTCCACCTGGGCCACGGTGGGCTCGGGGACCGGCGCGGACACCCACTCGGGGGCATCCGGCACCACGCTGTCCGGGGTCGGCGTGGGCATCGGCGTCAGCTCGGGCTGCTCGCCGCTGGTTTCCAGCACGGGCTCTACGGCAGGCACCCGCTCGACGTCGGCGTCAGCCTCCACCGGGTCATTCCAAGGCAGGTCGACGACCGGCTCAGGCGCGCTGACCGGTTCCGGCTCAACCGCCGGCGCAGCAGACACTGGTTCAGGCTCAGGTTCAGGCGCAGGCACCGAAGCAACCGGCGCGGGTGCAGCAACCACTGGCGCAACCACCGCCGCGCCAGCCACTGGTTTGGCGGAATCAACTGTGGCCTGGCTGATCCCCACTGGCTTTAGCGGCTGTCTCGGCGCGTCTGCCGAGTCGGCAGGCCGGAAGGCCAGCATCCGCAGCAGCACCATTTCAAAGCCGCCCCTCGGGTCGGGGGCCAGGGGCAGATCGCGGCGACCGATCAGGCCCATCTGGTAGTAGAACTGCACGTCTTCGGCCGGCAACGCCTGGGCCAGGGCCAACACGCGGTCGCGGTCGCCATGGCCGTTGTCGACACCCTCAGGCAGCGCCTGGGCGATGGCAACGCGGTGCAGCACATTAAGGATTTCCGAGAGCACGCCATTCCAGTCGGGACCTTGCTCCGACAAGTGGCGCACGGCCTCGAGCAAGGCCTTGGCGTCGCCTTCGATCAGCGCGTGCAGCACGTCGAATACCTGGCCGTGGTCCAGGGTACCGAGCATGGCGCGCACGTCGGCGGCCATGACCTTGCCCTCACCAAAGGCAATGGCCTGGTCGGTGAGGCTCATGGCGTCACGCATCGAACCATCGGCGGCGCGGCCGAGCAGCCACAGGGCATCGTCTTCGAACGGTACGTTCTCGACGCCCAGCACGTGGGTCAAATGCTCGACCACCCGCTCGGGGGTCATGTTTTTCAGGGAGAACTGCAGGCACCGCGACAGAATCGTTGCAGGAAGTTTCTGCGGGTCGGTGGTGGCCAGGATGAATTTGACGTAGGGCGGCGGCTCTTCCAGGGTTTTCAACAAGGCGTTGAAGGAGTGGCTGGAGAGCATGTGCACTTCGTCGATCAGGTAGACCTTGAAGCGGCCGCGGCTTGGCGCGTACTGCACGTTGTCGAGCAGCTCACGGGTGTCTTCGACCTTGGTGCGGCTCGCGGCGTCGATCTCGATCAGGTCGACGAAACGCCCTTCGTCGATTTCCTTGCACACCGAGCACGTGCCGCAGGGCGTCGAAGTGATACCGGTTTCACAGTTCAGGCATTTGGCGATGATGCGCGCAATGGTGGTCTTGCCCACGCCCCGAGTACCGGTGAACAGGTAGGCGTGGTGCAGCCGTTGGCTGTCCAAGGCATTGATCAGAGCCTTGAGCACATGGGTCTGGCCGACCATTTCGCGGAACGAGCGCGGACGCCATTTACGTGCAAGAACCTGATAACTCATCGAAAACCGTCGCAACTGGGAAGCGGAAGCCGGTAATGCTAGCGGAGCAAGGGGGAAATTGCATCCGGCACGCTCGCCTAATCTGACTAAGCTTGCCTGATTGGCCCCAAAAAGGCCTGAACCCGGAGAGTGTATGCGCGGAGTCCTGGGCGCTTTATGGATGATCACCTCGGCTTGCCTTGCAGCCCCCGCCCCCTTGCGCTTCTCGGTCTCCGACAGCTGGGCCATGCCCGTGGTGCAGTTGGAGGACGGCCGGCCGACCCAGGGTATTTTGTATGACCTGATGTTGAGCCTGGCCACCCAAGTTGGCCGACCGGCCGAATTCCACGTGCTGGCGCGGGCGCGCATCTCCGGCGCCATGGAGCATGGCGACATTGATGTGCGCTGTTATGTCACCCAGGCCTGGGTCGACAACCTGTCCGACGACTACAACTGGAGCGTCCCGCTGATGGTGCAGCGCAACCTGCTGGTCAGCACCCACATCCCCGCGCAGCCGGTACACGTCAGCACACTCGCGCCGCAAGCCATCGGCACGGTGCTCAATTACCGCTACGCCACCCTCGACCCGCTGTTTGCCAGTGGCCAGCTCAGCCGCGACGATGCGCGCAGCGAGGAGCAAGTGCTGCACAAACTGGTGGCCGGGCGCTTCAAGTTCGCCGTGGCCAATGAATGGATACTCGACCGTTTCAACCAGCGGATGCCGGTCGGCAAACGGCTGCACAAGGTGGCAGTGATGGATGAACAGCACCTGGGCTGCGCCGTACGCAACGACCCGAATGTGCCGGTGCAGCAGATCCTGCGCACCTTATTGCGGATGAAGCTGTCGGGCGAGATCGATCAACTCATCCAGCTCTACACCGGTGAGACTCCTGACAGGAACTGACAGCACCGCCTTATAGACTCGGCTCCCCAAACACGCATGTCCAAGGAGCCCGCATGAACACCATTGCCCACTATTTCCTGCTGTACGTCGACAGCCCGGCCACCAGCGCCAACTTCTATAGCCGCCTGCTGGACAAGCCACCGGTGGAGCTCAACCCGACCTTCGCCCTGTTCATTCTCGACAATGGGGTAAAACTGGGGCTGTGGTCGCGCCATACCGTACAGCCGGCGGCCCAGCTCACGGGCGGTGGCGGTGAAGTGGGCATGTCCCTGGCCGACAAGGCCGCCGTGGATGCCTTGCACGCCCTGTGGGTCGAGCGCGGTGCGACGATCATCCAGTCACCGACCGCCCTGGACTTCGGCTACACCTTCGTCGCCCAGGACCTCGATGGTCACCGGCTGCGCGCGTTCTGCCTGAACGATTGACCGCCAACGCCCTTCCAGGCTGATGGCGGCCACGCTGGCCAACACGATCACGCCGCCCAGCACCACTTGCAGGGCAATGTGCTCGCCCAGCAGCGTTGCCGCCATCGTCATCGCCACCGGCGGGATCAGGTACATCGCCACTGAGGCGCGGCTGACCTCGACATGTTTCAACACATACCCCCAGGCCAGGTACGCCAAGGCGCTGGGAAAAATCCCGAGGACCAGTACCGCGAGGTTTTCCGGCAACGGCGCCTTCATCACTGCCGAGGGCAGACCTGGCAGATTCACGCAGAGCATCAAGGTGCCCGCCCACACCATGTAGCACGCCATCGTCAGCGGGCTGTAGCGGTGCGCATAGTGTTTCTGGATGGCGAAGTAAAAGCTCCACGACACGGCCGCGAGCAGGATCAGCAAGCCGCGCGGGTCGATATCGCCCACACCGTGATCGCCCCAGATCACCACCAGCACGCCGAGCAAGCCCAGCAACACGCAGCTCCAGCGCCAGAGGCTGACCCGTTCCTTCAAGCAGAAAAACGCGAGCAATACACTGAACAGCGGCGCCGATTGCGCCAGCACGCTCGACGCCGCAGCGGTCACGAATTGCTGCCCGTAATTGAGGCTGGTGTGGTGCAGGAACACGCCGAAAAAACTCAACACCAGCAGCCACGGCAGATCCCGCACGCGGGGTCGACCGATGCCCAGCACCAGCGCCACGCCCGCCATGAACACTGACGCGATCAAGAACCGCAGCAGCGCGAGCTGGCCAGGGCTGTAGCTGTGCAGGCCCATATGCACGCCAATCGGTGAATAGGCCCAACACAGGATGACGCTGGCGATGACTAGCGTAAGCTTCAGGGGTGACGGGGTATTCATTGACGGCCATCCGAAAACTGAGAAGGAATGCCGTCAGTCTTGGCCCAGGCAAGGCGTAGGACAATTAACCGTTTCTGACTTCTGAAATCACTGGAACTGAGCAATGGAACTGGCCCAACTGAACATGGTGCGAGCCGTGGCGCGAACCGGCAGCGTGGCCCAGGCCGCCGTGCAATTGCATTGCGTGCCGTCCAACATCACCACGCGCATCAAGCAGCTGGAAAGCGAGTTGGGCACGCCACTGTTTATTCGCGCCGGGCGTGGGCTGGTGATCAGTGCTGCCGGTGAGATCTTCCTGGAGTATTGCGAACGCATCCTGGCCTTGGTGGATGAGTCCAAACGCGCGGTGGACGCCAACGCCATTCCCCGTGGCACCCTGCGTATCGGCGCCGTGGAGTCCAGCGCCAGCGGGCGTCTGCCGCCCCTGCTGGCCGAGTACCACCGGCGCTACCCGGACGTCAGCCTGGAACTGGTGACCGGTGCCTGGGGCGAACTGCTCGACGACCTGCAACACCACCGCCTGGACGTGGCGCTGGTGGCCGCCGGCAACAAACGCGCGAAGCTCGAACACAGCGTGGTCTACAGCGAACGCCTGGTGCTGATCGCCAGCGCCTCCAGCGACCCGATCCACAGCGCCGAAGACCTGGCTGGCCGCACCTTGCTGGTGTGGCCACCGGGCTGCCCTTATCGGGCGGCGCTGGAGAACTGGGTCAAGCCCCACGCCTTCAAACCGGCGATTGCCAGCTATGCCAGCTGGGGCACGATCATCGGTTGCGTGAGTGCCGGGATTGGCGTGGCGCTGGCGCCGGAAGGCATCCTGGCCCGCTATGAGCAGGCCAATCAGCTGGCGTCGTACCGCTTTGAGGAATGGCAGGCAGTGGACAACCTGCTGTTCTGGCACAAGGACACCCAGCGACACCTGGCGCGGGATGCGTTTGCCGACTTGTTGCGTGAAACCTTTGGCGGATGAAGATCCAAAATGTGGGTGTGAGCTTGTTGTGTTAAATGGGGCTCTCTGTGATGTGCGGTTTTTTTGTAGTGAGCGGGCTTGCCCCGCGCCGGGCTGCGAAGCAGCCCCATCAGATCTACAGTGAACCCGCAGGGGGTCAAGCCCCGCTCCCCCCAAAAGCCCCATTCCCCACAACCCCCCGCGTCCAGACTTAGACGCTTATCGTTGTCGAGATCAGCCTTTGGGGGCCGCCAACCGCGCGTACTGATCCTGGCTAATCCACCCCGTAAACGAGCGATCATCCGCATTGATGAACTCGACCTGGGCCCAGCCATCCTTGAAGGCCAGCACACCGACCACGTCATTTTTGACGATGTACGGCCGTTTCGCCGCCTTGGCACTTGGGTTTTTCAGCAGGTAAGCCTTGTCGGCGGACACCTTCACCAGGCCGATCCATTTTTTGCTGGCGGTCTGGGTCAGGTCCAGGCCGGTGGCAATCTCCGGCATCAGCACATTGAGGCAACCCGGATGCTGGCGGCCTTCTGCCACGGTCAGGGTCACGCCGTCAGACGACGCTGCCACGCTGCCGGGGTAAGACTCGTCGAGCCAGGTGGTCAGCGCGGCGGGCTGGCCTTGCAGGTAAAACGTGCAGCCGCGCGTCACGTCTTCGCCCATCTGTTCCGAGTAGTAGCCTTCGACATGGTGCTCAGGCGTCACCGCGAGCATCAGCCCTTCGTATTTGCCTGAATGCAACGCGGGCGAACCGGCAAAGGCAGGCGCTACGGCGCACAACGACAACACACCCAGTGCTAGAAAACGGATCATCTTATTTTTTCCCTTCAAGTTTCTCGTAGGCTTTTTGCATCAGGACGTCGTAGTTGCCGTAGTCCTCGCCGTTATAGTTACGCGCCATGCCGGTAAAATCTTTAGTCTTCATGGCCTTCATCAACGCCGGGCTCTTACTGCAAAACCCGAGAAACGCCTTTAGTTGGTTGCCCGCATTCACTTTTAATGCCGCAGAAAACTCAAACACGGTCTTGTAACCACAGGATGCAAAGTTGAACCCCATGATCTGAAACATGCCCCACGACGCCGACATCAAGGCCGCTTCCTGATCCAGGGCGAAGGCGGTAGCCATGGTTTCCCAGGCCTTGGTCTGGTCCTTGTTGTTAATCTGCCACTGGGGCCCGGCCTTTTTCTTATAGGTGTAGGACAGCAGCGGGTGTGCCTGGTCGTAGATGTGCTTGGTGTACCGCTGAAACAGGTGCCCTTCAAACGCGATCACCGGCAACTTGGCCGGCCCGAACCCCGAACGCCCGCCGGACTCCACCGTGGCGAAAGCCTTGATGATATTCACCGAAATGCCGCTGCCCAACTGCGTAGCGGCGTTCTGAAAGTCGCTCTCGCTCAGGGTCATGCCCCCGTCGCACGTGGCCTGGAGCATCAATTGGCGGTTACGCCGCTCGGCCTCGATCACCGCGCGCATGCGGTCCAGGTACACATTGACCGTGGCTTGCACCGCATCCCCCTGGTTATTGCCGAACGTATTCAGAAAGCTCGGAATACGCAGGGTCGGGAAGGCCTTCACCGGCACCTTCACCGCCTCTTCGATCAAACTGTTGAAGGTTTTGCCGGTAGGGTCGATCACGCCATCGGGGTGGGCATATTTGAGGTGGCGAAACTGGTACTGGCTGATGCACTGCACCAACTGGCCGTCGCACTTGCCGTTTTCGGCCAGCGGAAACCCCAGCTTGGGAATGATCAAATTGAATAGATACTGGATGCACTGCACATCGGCGGGCAAGTTACGGGCTTTACCGGGGGCGCCCACCGAAGCACTGATAAGACGGGGCAACCCTTGCAGGCTTTTCATCACAGACATCCTTGTTAGTTAAAGAAGTAGTGGCACTTCAATATCAACTCCACCACCTTGTCATACTCTGAAACAAGTGGCTGGCGGAAACTAACAAGGAGGTTTGGGGTTGTCCAGAGCGACCGGTAAAAGTTGTGAAACAGCCGAATATATTTGATCAGTAACCGTGAAACTCTCGGGTTTTCTGATACGTGTGGAAATCAATCCACTCGACCACGTCGTAAGGCAGGTACAGCTGCGCGCGAGCCCTGGAAATGGCGATGTACACCGCGCACAGTCGCTGATCGAACGCGTAGGCATCCTTGAACTTAACGTTGGTGAGCAGCTCGGGCGTGAGCAATACGCGGTCGAACTCCATGCCGCCCGCCTCTTCCGCGAGCATCAGCAGGCAGCGCTTGCCGGGGACGCCGCTCAACCGGTTCAAACGGGTAATGTCGGCGACGTTGAAGCCTTTTTCCAATTCACTCTCGACCCACAGGAACGATTCATCGAACTGGCCGGCATCGCGCACCTGCTGCCAGTCGTCCATGTCGCTGAAATACGCATGCGGGCCGTTGTCGTTGTGCTCGTTGCTGTAGAACTCCGGCTTGAACAAGGCGACGGCGCTGATCATGAAGCGCTCAAGGTCCTGCTGCGCGGCGTTGTCGAGGAGACCAAAGGGGCAGTTGGCCTGCTGCAACTGAATCGCCCATTTCATGGTGTCCCAATGGGAGGCGGTCAGCACCACGCAGCCTTCCGGCGGCACGAAGCCTTGGGGGTAATGCTCGATGCCGACATCGGCATCCCGGGCGCCTTCAAAGGGCGTCTTGCCCTTCTGCGAGTGCACGCTGATCAACGGATTGACCAGACGTTCGACGTTGCGGCCTGAGCGGACGGAGTAACTGATGTCAGTGTGCCGGACCTCACGCTTTCTCCGGACCATCACACCGCTGGCCAATTGGTATTCATCGCCGAGGGTGATCAGCACCTGGCGGCCGCGCTCGATAATTTGCAGCAACGACGGCGGGATGTCTTGGCTTTCGTCGATCAGTACATGGGTGTAACGGGGCGGCACCACGCACCCTTCGAGGCTCGCACGCTTGATCAGCCACAACGCCGCGAAACCAGTCTGGTTGGCCCATTGCGGGTTGGCTTCCAGGTAGGTCCACACGCGGCTGGCATACTCCAGCAACGCTTGGGCGTCGACGCTGGACAGCGGTTGCTTGAAATGCGGCAAGTGCCTCGCCGACAGGCTGTGATGGTTGGAGTGGCAGTAGCTTTCGAGCACCTTCAGACAGATATCGAGTGTCGCCGCGCCATCGTGCCCCCGCCAGCCATGGATATTGAGGGCCTGGGACACATCGTGCTTGCCGGGCAACCTCACCGGCGAAATCTGCGCGGAGGGCCGTGGCCCCTGCAACAAGGCCTTGGCGAAGGCGGCAAACGTCGAGCCGGCCTTGCTGTCACGCGCCAACCCCATACGCTCGCGAAGCGTCGCCAGTTTTGCCCCCGTGCGCGCCAGTACGAGGGTCTGGGCGGGCCGCAGGCACTCCATCAATGCGCCGAGCAAGTGGCTCTTGCCGATGCCCGCATAGCCTTGCACATGCAGGTCTTCGTTCAGGTTGGCGCGAAAGGTGCGCACCAGCTTGTCCTGGGCCGGACTGAGCCAGCGTTCGCGGTGCCGGGGCGTGATCATCTGCTGGCTGAACGGGTCATTGCTGCGCAGGTGGCGGACCTTGTAGCCGATATCCCATTTGCCCGAAGGCAGCAGGTAATCCCGCGCCGCGACTTCTTCAGCCGACAGCAGCCGCAGGTTGACCGTTTTGAGCGCATTGAAGCCAAAGTACAGTTTGCGCGGATCGAACAGCCGCTGGGCTTCGGACAGTAATCTCGCGGCGCCTTCTGCCTGCGTGTCCACCGCCCAGTCGATCAGCTTGGTCAGGATGCGCTCGGCGCCCGTGCAGGTCAGGTCTTTTTCTGCGGTCTGGGCCAGGTTCTGGATGACCAGCACGGCGGCCAGCTCCGGGTCCGTCAGACCGGCAAGGGCGGTGGCACCGTCGGTGCCCAGCAGGGCCGTGCAGGTCTCATCCGTCACGGGCAGGAAGACGGGGCTGGATAAATCAAAGTGTTCCGGTTGCATAGTTCCTCGCAGCCAGGCAATCAGGCATTGCCCTGACCGCCCAGCTCAAACCGATATTCCCCAAGAGACCCCGACATGCCGCCGCTATGAGGATGCACGTGCGGCGTAGAGGCCATCGCATTGATCTGCTGTTGGAGTTCGAACACCGCCATATCCAGCAGCCTGCGCAAGTCCTCGGCACTCTGTGCGGCCACATTCAACTGCAGCGTACAGGCACCCGCGAGTGGCGGCGACGCGGGCTCGGCCGGCGGCGCGGGTTCATCGGCCACCTGCGCAACCTGGATCATTTGCGCCTGGCTGAGGATCTCCGCGTGCTCGTCATCCATCAGGTCCAGCACCCTCGCTAATTCCAGGGTCTGTTCAGGGTGCGATTGAATACGGTCCTTGATCTCCAGGCGCCGCATCTGCCACTCCCGCAGTTTTTCGCGAGTGAGGTCGTCGACTTTTTCCACGTGTGTTGTCTCCGCATGCCAGGCACTGGAGTATGCCGCCATGGACCGCCCGATGGCAGATGGCGTGAAAGCATTTTTGAAGTGAAATTTAAGAGGTAATGCAAGGAAGAGCGTTATGGAGGCAACCCCACCAGCCACACCCCGGCACACAATGTTCCCGCTGTGGCTGCTGCCTTCCGGCTCTGACCAGGTTCACGGGTAATCGTTGCGGGGGGACCGATGGGGTCACCATAACGACGCTGGCCTCTCGGCAAGCGGGGCCATTGTACCGATCTCATCGGAAGTTACAACCGTTGGGGCCGGATTAAAAAATGAGGGGGTTCAAGTACTTGTCATAGCTCTGGAGATTAGCGTGTTCTCCTGTGGGAGGGAGCAAGCCCCCTCCCACCTTGGCTCATCACTGTGCGTGCACGACCTCATCTGCCCTTCCGCCCTCTTCCTGGATCACCAGGTGAATAAAGTGCAGCTTGGCGATCACTGCCGGTGGCAGCACGAAGGGATAGAAATCTGGCTGGCCCATGCTGCGCGACAGTTCGTTGAGCATACCGGCCAGTTCGATCCAGGCGTTGACGAACGATAGGAACGCCGCGCCGCCAGGGTGCTCGGGGTCGTAGAGCGTGCTGAGGGGGAATGGCTGGTAATCCAGGTCCATCTCGCGACCGCTCATGCCAAAGCCGAGGGCGGTGTCGACGGCGTCCATCATGTGCAGGTAGTGGGCCCAGGTTTCGGCCCAGTCTTCCCAAGGGTGCATGGTGGCGTAGGCACTGACGCAGGTTTGCTGCCAGTCGGGGCGCGGGCCGTTCTGGTAGTGCTGGTCGAGCGCCTCGGCGTAACTGGCGCGTTCATCGCCGAACAGGGCGCGAAAGGCTTCAAGCCAGTGGGTATCAGCGATCAGGCGGTCCCAGTAGTAATGGCCGACCTCATGGCGAAAATGGCCGAGCAGGGTGCGATAGGGTTCGCGCATCTGTACGCGGACTTTTTCACGGTGGGCATCGTCGGCTTCCTTGATGTCGAGGGTGATCAAGCCATTCGCATGGCCCGTCATCGGCGCATTGCCTTCCAGGTCGATACCGACGAAGTCGAAGGCCAGGCCGTTGTCTTCGTCGGCGGTTTTGGGCACGACTTGCAGGCCGAGGCTGATCAATTGCGCGACCAGGCGGCGCTTGGCGGTTTCTACTTTGCGCCAGCGCTCATGGTTTTCCGGAATCGACAGGTCGGGGATGGTGCGGTTGAGGCTGCACGCCACGCACACCGGCGCGGTGCTGTGGGCCGGGATCAGCCAGTTGCAGGCAGCCGGCGTGTCGAGGTTGGCGCAGCGGCGGAAGGCGCCGGCATCGAGATTGTCATCTTGCAGCCACGTGCCTTCCACGGGGCCGGGCTGCAGGGACGCGAGTCGACTTTGTTGCGGTTGATAACCCAGCAGTGCCTGACAAGCCAGGCACTGGCTGTTGCGAAAGAACAGGGATTGGCCGCAGCGGCACTGCCATACCTTGCTGTCGCGAGACGGGCCGGCCGCGAAGGGCGCAGCAATACGCGAACTGAGTTGCTCGAAGTAGCGGAACATGGCGATCTCTCCCAGGGTGACTGAGACTAGATCATTTCCCCGCCGAAATCGTTCCACATTATTGTAGTGAGCGGGCTTGCCCCGCGCTGGGTGGTGAAGCTGCCCCAGATCCAGGCACTTCGGTCTATCTGAAACACCTCGGTGTCTGTGTGGGGGCTGCTTCGCAGCCCGGCGCGGGGCAAGCCCGCTCACTACAACAAGCCCGATCACCACAGCAATCGGGCTCACCACAAAGGTCCCGAATCAGACGGGGATGTTGTGTTTGGCGAGGAAGGCGACGAAAGCTTCTTCATCCAACACCTTCAGGCCCAATTCACTGGCCTTGGCCAGCTTGGAACCGGCACCCGGCCCGGCCACCACACAGTGGGTTTTCGCCGAGACCGAACCCGCCACCTTGGCGCCCAGGCTTTCAAGTTTGTCCTTGGCCACGTCACGGCTCATCAGCTCCAGGGAGCCGGTGAGCACCCAGGTATGCCCGGCCTCGGGTAAGCCTTCGACCACCTTCTTCTCGCTGTCCCAATGCATACCAAAATCCTTGAGCTGCTGCTCGATGGCCAGGGCGTGGTTGGCGTTGTCTGCGTTATCGAAGAATTCGCGCACGGCCTTGGCCTGCTTCTCGGGCAGTGCCTGACGCATATCCAGCCAGTCGGCCTTGATCACACCTTCCAGGGTAACGAACTTGTCCGCCAGCTTCTGCGCAGCGCCAGGGCCGACGCTGGGCACGTGGAGCTTGTCGAGCAAACCACCCAAGGTGGTGCTGGCGGCGAATTCGGCGCTCAGCTCGCCCTGATCCTGCAATTGCAGGGCGCATGCCTGCGGCGACAGCAGCGCGCCGATCACGTCCTGGTTGTGGCTGTCTTCGAAGAAGCTGTGAATCTCGTGCGCCACTTCCAGGCCCACGTCCGGCAAGTACGTCAGCACTTCCGGCAAGGCTTTTTGCACGCGCTCCAGAGACGCCAGGGAGCGCGCCAGCACCTTGGCGGTTTCCTCGCCTACGTCGGGAATGCCCAAGGCGTAGATAAACCGCGCCAGGGTCGGGGTCTTGCTGTTTTCGATGGCGGTGATCAGCTTTTTGCTGGAAATATCGGCAAAGCCTTCCAGGTCGATGATCTGCTCGTACTTGAGCGTGTAGAGGTCGGCCGGCGAGCCGATGAGCTTTTCATCCACCAGTTGCTCGATGGTCTTGTCGCCCAGGCCGTCGATGTCCATGGCGCGGCGCGAAACGAAATGGATAATCGCCTGCTTAAGCTGTGCGCCACAGGCCAGACGGCCGACGCAACGGTACACCGCCCCTTCGCTGACGGTTTCCTTGCCCTTGCTGCGCTTGACCAGTTGCGTGCGCTCCACATGGGAGCCACACACCGGGCAGCTTTCGGGGATCTGCACCGCGCGGGCATTTTCCGGGCGGCGCTCGGGGACGACCGACACGACCTGCGGGATCACATCACCGGCGCGGCGGATGATCACGGTGTCGCCGATCATCAGCCCCAGGCGCGCGACTTCGTCCATGTTGTGCAACGTGGCGTTGGACACGGTCACACCCGCGACCTTGACCGGTTTAAGTCGCGCGACCGGCGTGACGGCACCGGTACGGCCGACCTGGAATTCCACGTCGAGCAGTTCGGTCAGCTCTTCCATGGCCGGAAATTTATGCGCGATGGCCCAGCGCGGTTCGCGGGCGCGGAACCCCAACTCGCGCTGAGAGGCGATGCTGTTGACCTTGAATACGACACCGTCGATTTCATACGGCAGGCTGTTACGCCGCTCGCCGATGTCGCGGTAGTAATCCAGACAATCCTGGATACCCTTGGCCAGTTTCAGCTCGTGGCTGATCGGCATGCCCCACTTCTTCAGTTGTTGCAGGTTGCCGATATGGGTATCACTGATGTCGGTGGTCACACCGTAGCAGCAGAATTCCAACGGGCGGCTGGCAGTGATCTTCGAGTCCAGCTGGCGCAGGCTACCGGCAGCGGCGTTACGCGGGTTGGCGAAGGTCTTGCCGCCGACTTCCAGTTGCGAGGCATTGAGCCGTTCGAAACCGGCCTTGGACATGAACACTTCACCCCGCACTTCCAGGGTCGCCGGCCAGCCGCTGCCGTGCAGCTTCAACGGAATATTGCGCACGGTGCGTATGTTGACGCTGATGTCTTCGCCGGTAGTGCCGTCGCCACGGGTGGCGCCGCGTACCAACTCGCCGTCCTGATACAGCAGGCTGACCGCCAGGCCATCGAGCTTCGGTTCGCAGCTGTACTCCACCGCTGCCCCGCCGCCAAACAGATCGCCCACCGGCAGGTCGAGCCCTTCGGTCACCCGGCGATCAAATTCGAGCATAGTGGTTTCATCGAAGGCATTGCCGAGGCTGAGCATCGGAATGTCGTGCTTGACCTGGGTGAACGCCGACAACGCCGCACTGCCGACCCGCTGCGTCGGTGAATCACGCGTGACCAGGTCCGGGTGCTCGGCCTCCAGGGCCTTGAGCTCGTGGAACAGCCGGTCGTACTCGGCGTCCGGAATGCTCGGTTCGTCAAGGACGTGGTAACGGTAGTTGTGCTGATCCAGTTCAGCGCGCAGTTCGAGGATGCGGGTGTGGGCGGCGGTCATGGGTGTTCTCTCATAAAGCAAAAGAGCAGCCGAAGCTGCTCAATATGTTAGTGCACGGATTCTACAGACAACGCTTAAGATCGAACCTCAGCGTTTCTGTGTCAGGGCGCGACGCTCGAACTCGACGATGCGCTGACGGTAGTGTTCGATGGTTTGCGCGGTCAAGACGCTGCGTTGGTCATCCTTGAGCTCGCCGTTCAGTTCCTGGGACAGCTTGCGGGCTGCCGCCACCATCACGTCGAACGCCTGTTTCGGGTGACGCGGGCCTGGCAGGCCGAGGAAGAAGCTCACGGCCGGGGTGCTGAACAGGTCGATATCGTCCAGGTCGAACGTGCCCGGCTTGACCGCATTGGCCATGGAAAACAGCACTTCGCCGTTACCCGCCATGCTTTCGTGACGGTGGAAGATATCCATCTCGCCAAACCGCAGGCCGCTTTCCAGGATGTTCTGCAACAGGGCCGGGCCTTTGAAGCCGGCGGCGTCGCGGCAGATCACACTGATCACCAGCACTTCTTCGGCGGGCGGCTGATCGTTCACGGACTGGCGCGGTGCGTTCTTGCCCGCGTTTTCATCCGGGAAATCATCATCGCGGCTGCTGAAGCTCGGGCCTTCATCGACGTCGAGGTTCAGGTCACCCTGATGCGGCTCGGCCACGCCGGCGCTGGCGCGCTTGCCACGCTTGGAGGACGGCTCGCGGGCTTCACGCACTGGCGCGCTCATCGACGGCAAGTCGTGCTCGTCCAGTTGGGGTTCTTTATGGGTATCCAGCACGCGGGGCGGCCCCAGCAGCTCGGCGCTGTCGTCGTCGTCGGGCAAGTTGGACAGGTTGCGGTCCAGACGGAATTTGAGCTTGCCCTTGCCACCGCGCATTCGGCGCCAGCCATCAAAAAGAATACCGGCAATGACAATAATGCCGATGACGATCAGCCACTCGCGCAGACCGATTTCCATGTAATCCCGTGCCTCTAATAAAAAATGCTGAAAAATAAGGGGTTTAGCACCGTGCAAACCGCTTTAAAACGTGGCGCCAACTCTATGTTCTGACTGACGTTTTGCCCACGCATACGAAAAATTGACATTAAACTAGCACGACCAAAGATAACTTTACACCGTCTGTCAAAATGCCTTGAACAAATATGTCCATTTGCCACTTTCGCCAGACCGGTAAACCGTCTTACGGCGTGCTAAAAAAATTCTCTCGCGGCAGGGTTCAAGACTCCACCATCGCCATCGCCTCTTCCACATCCACCGCCACCAAACGCGAACAGCCCGGCTCGTGCATCGTTACCCCCATCAACTGATCAGCCATTTCCATGGCGATCTTGTTGTGGGTGATATAGATGAACTGCACGGTCTGGGACATCTCTTTGACCAACCGCGCGTACCGTCCAACGTTAGCGTCATCCAGCGGAGCGTCAACTTCATCGAGCATGCAGAACGGCGCCGGGTTCAACTTGAAGATGGCAAATACCAGGGCCAATGCGGTCAGGGCTTTCTCGCCGCCGGACAACAAATGGATGGTGCTGTTCTTCTTGCCCGGAGGCCGCGCCATGATCGTTACCCCTGTATCGAGTAGATCTTCGCCCGTCAGTTCCAAGTAAGCGCTGCCACCGCCGAAAACTTTTGGGAATAAGGCCTGTAAACCGCCATTAATCTGATCAAAGGTATCTTTGAAGCGGTTACGGGTTTCCTTGTCGATCTTGCGGATCACGTTCTCCAGGGTGTCCAGGGCCTCCACCAGGTCGGCGTCCTGGGCATCCAGATAACGTTTACGCTCGGATTGCTGCTGGTATTCGTCGATGGCGGCGAGGTTGATCGCGCCGAGGCGTTGGATACGTGCAGCAATGCGCTCAAGTTCTTCTTCGGCGTCTTTCTCGTTGGCCTGGGCAGTCAGGGTGTTAAGCACGCCGTGCAGGTCATAGCCGTCTTCCAGCAATTGGTCTTGCAGGGTCTTGCGGCGCACGGTCAGGGCTTGCCATTCCATGCGCTGTTGTTCGAGCTGGCCGCGGATCAGCTGGGATTGCTGCTCGGCCTGGGTCCGGCGTTTTTCAGCATCGCGCAGTTCGCGGTCGGCGTCTTCCAGGGCGATCTGTGCGGTCTTGAGTTCTTCGTCGACGGTCATGCGCTTGTCGAGCAACTCTTCGAGCTTGAGGCGCAACTCTTCCAGCGGCGCCTCGCCTTCTTCCAGGTTGAGGCTCAGTTGCTCGCGCTTTTCGGTCAGGCGCTCGGACTGCATCTCCAGGCGCTCAAGGGCCTGGGCCGTGGACGCGTGCTGGGCCTTGAGCGACCCCAAGCGTACCGCCAACTGGTGAGCGTGGTCCTTGTGCTGCCGCGCTTCCTGGCGCACGCGGTCAAGGCGCTCGCGCAGGCTGTCGCGCTGGGCCAGCAGCAATTCGCGCTGCTCGGTGTCCAGCGCCATGCTGTCGAGGGCTTCCTGCAACTGCAGGCGGGCTTCGCCGATCTGTTCGTGTTCGAGGGCGCGTTGCTCGCCCATCTCGGCAACTTCTTCGTCCAGACGGGTGCGGCGCAGGGTCAGTTGCTCGACCTTGGCTTTGCTCGCGGACAGCTGGGCTTTCAATTCGCCTTGCTGGCGCGCTTCGTCCTGCAACAGGCGGCGCAGGTGTTCACGACCGGTCTCTTGCTGGCGCTGGGTGGCCCGCAGGGTTTGCAGTTCGGTTTCCAGGCTCTCCAGCGTGGCTTCGCGCTCTTCACGTTCGGCGATCAGGTTGACGATTTCCTGGCCACGGGCCAGAACACCGCTTTCCGCTTCACTGGCGCGCCGTACGCGCAGGAAATGGCGACCCACCCAATAGCCGTCACGGCTGATCAGGCTTTCGCCGGCCGCCAGCTGGCCGCGCTGGGCCAGGGCCTGCTCAAGAGATTCGACCGGTTTGACTTGGCCGAGCCACGGCGACAGATCAATCGCCGCCTCAACTTTATCCAGCAAACTGCCCGGCACCCGCGCGCCGTCAGCGGCCGGGCTGAGCAAACGCAAATCGCCCTGGGCAAAACCGGCCAGGTCAAAACCGCCAAAATCGTCCACCAGTACGGCTTGCAGGTCGGCGCCTAAAACGGTCTCTACCGCCAGCTCCCAACCGGCTTCAACTTTTAATCCTTCAGCCAGGCGCGGGCGTTCGGCCAGGTGCTGGTCGCGCAGCCATTCGGCGGTGCCGGTGCCCGGGTCCAAAGCGGCTTGCTGCAACGCCTCAAGGGATGCCAGGCGGCCATTGAGCCGCTGCAAATCCCCCTGGGCCTGTTGCTGAGCCTGGGTCGCTTGTTGCAGTTGCTGACGCAATTGCTCCAGGCGCTCCACTTGTTGTTCTTCGCTGGCTTCCAGTTCCTCCAGCGTCATTTCGCTTTCGGCCAGTTGTTCGCTCAGCTCCATGATCGCCGCGTCTTCCGGGTCGGCGGCGAGCAACACGCGCTCTTCCTGCAGACGACGCTGGCGCTCGGCCAGGCGCTCCATGCTGGTTTCCAGCTGTTGGATGCGTGACTGCTGCACCTCGGCCTGGCGGCGTGGTTCGGCGGACTTCAGGTTGAAGGTATCCCACTGTTCCTGCCAGCCGTGCATCGTAGTTTCGGCTTCTTCCAGGGCGGCGGCGGCTTCTTCGGCGGCGGCGCTGGTGAGTTCCTGCTCGGGCGTGAGCATGTCCAGCTCTTCGCCGAGGGTCAGCAGCAAGGTGCGATCGTGGCCCAGGTGCGATTCGGTTTCCAGGCGCGCGCGTTCGGCTTCCTTCAGGTCATCCTGCAATTGGCGCAGGCGCTGCTGACCGTGCTGGATGCTCTGCTCCACGCGAGCAATGTCGCCACCCACCGAATAGAAACGGCCTTGCACCAGATTGAAGCGCTCGGACAGGTCATGGTGGCCGTCACGCAGGCGCTCGATGCTGGCGTCGGCATTGCGCTGCTCGGCCACCAAGGCTTCGAAGCTGATTTCCTGGGTGCCAATGATCGCTTCGCGCTGTCCCACCTGATCATTCAGCGCCTGCCAGCGCAGGGCCGAGAGTTGTGCCTTGAGCTGGCGCTCCTCGCCTTTGTATTCCTGGTACTTCTCGGCGGCCTGGGCCTGGCGGTGCAGGCGCTCCAATTGGCGCTCCAGCTCTTCACGCAGGTCGGTCAGGCGGGCGAGGTTCTCGTGGGTGCGGCGGATACGGTTTTCGGTCTCGCGGCGGCGCTCCTTGTACTTGGAGATACCGGCCGCTTCCTCGATAAAGTTACGCAGGTCTTCGGGCTTGGCTTCGATCAGCTTGGAGATCATGCCCTGCTCGATGATCGAGTAGCTGCGCGGGCCTAAGCCTGTGCCGAGGAAGATATCGGTGATGTCCCGACGGCGACACTTGGTGCCGTTGAGGAAGTAGCTGTTCTGGCTGTCGCGGGTCACTTTGCGGCGGATCGAAATTTCCGCGTAGGCCGCGTACTCGCCGATCAAGGTGCCGTCGGAGTTATCGAACACCAGTTCGATGCTCGCCTGGCTCACCGGCTTGCGGCTGGTGGAGCCGTTGAAGATGACGTCGGTCATCGACTCGCCACGCAGGTTTTTAGCCGAGCTCTCGCCCATCACCCAACGTACGGCGTCGATGATGTTCGACTTGCCGCAACCATTGGGCCCGACCACCGCCGCCATGTTACTGGGGAAGTTGACCGTGGTCGGGTCGACGAAGGATTTGAACCCCGCCAGTTTGATGCACTTGAGCCGCACGCTTAGGCGTCCGCCAACGCAGCGATGACCAGCGAGGAACTGCGCTGGCAGTAAGCCGACAGCACGAGGCGAATCTGCGGCAGGTCACGGGCGAGTACGGCGGCGAGCAATTGCTCGAACAGCGCCAGGTACTCGCTCATGGACGCCTTGCGTTGATCCAGTGCCAGGTAATAGGCACGGTTCATCGCCGGCTGCAGGTTCTCGACCGTCTCCTGCAGATACGGGTTGTTGGCGAAGGGGTAAGCGGCGCGCATCACATTGAAGCACTCTTCGACGAAGGCGCGGATGTCCTGGCGCTCGAAATTGGTCACCAGGCGCTGTTGGATCTGCACAAAGGGCGCCATGTCCACCTGGGTCTGCCAGCCTTGGGCAACCGCATTGCCCAGGAGGATGTACAACTCGCTCATCAAGGTGCACAGGCTCTGCACTTTGTGCGCGGTGAGTTCGGTGACGTGGGCGCCACGGCGCGGCAGGATCGCGATCAGGTGACGGCGCTCGAGGATCAGCAAGGCTTCGCGCACGGAACCACGGCTGACATTGAGTGCCAGCGTGACCTTTTGCTCCTGGATCCGCTCCCCAGGCTTGAGATCGCCGCGAATGATGCGTTCGGCGAGGTGGTGAGCAATTTGCTCGGCGAGACTGTCCGGCGCCTTGAACGTCATGTTTTCCCTTCAAAATCTTCTATCGGTACAAGCGCGGCAGTGTAGCGCATTGGCCCGCTGATGGCGCTACGCCCACGGCGGCGAATTTGGCATGAAATAAGCAACGTTGAACACCCAAAAGCCTTTAAAAACACCGGTTCCAGAAGACTGAACCATAATTGAAAGTGTTGTGACTGCATTTTCTTGACCCTTAAGTCAGAAAACCATTGACCGAAAAGTCAGACATGACTAGATTCGGCGCAAAGCGGTTAACAACAATAATGAGTCTGCGAGGCCTTCCGTGATCCAGTTTTTACTTAACCAGGAACTCCGTAGCGAGCACGCCCTGGACCCCAACCTGACCGTGCTCAACTATTTGCGTGAGCACCTGGGCAAATCCGGTACCAAGGAAGGCTGCGCCAGCGGCGATTGCGGTGCGTGCACTGTGGTGGTCGGCGAACTGCACACGGATGACCAAGGCACCGAGCAGATTCGTTATCGCAGCCTCAATTCCTGCCTTACCTTTGTGTCATCGCTGCACGGCAAACAACTGATCAGCGTCGAAGACCTCAAGCACCAGGGCCAACTGCACAGCGTGCAACAGGCCATGGTCGAGTGCCACGGGTCCCAATGCGGCTTTTGCACCCCCGGTTTTGTGATGTCGTTGTTTGCCCTGCAAAAGAACAGTGACGCCCCCGACAGCCAGAAAGCCCATGAAGCCCTGGCCGGCAACCTGTGCCGCTGCACCGGTTATCGCCCAATTCTCGCCGCCGCCGAGCAGGCCTGCTGCAACAAGCCCCAGGACCAGTTCGACAGCCGGCAAGCTGAGACCATCGCCCGCCTCAAAGCCATCGCGCCGACGCAAACCGGTGAACTCAACAGCGGCGATAAACGCTGCCTGGTGCCGCTCACCGTCGCTGACCTGGCCGACCTCTACGACGCCTACCCGCAAGCCCGCCTGCTGGCCGGTGGCACCGACCTGGCGCTGGAAGTCACCCAGTTCCACCGCACGCTGCCGGTGATGATCTACGTCGGCAACATTGAAGAAATGAAGCGCATCGAACACTTCGACGACCGCCTGGAAATCGGCGCCGCCGCCGCCCTCTCCGACTGCTATACCGCGCTGCACCACGCCTACCCGGACTTCGGCGCACTGCTGCACCGCTTCGCCTCCCTGCAGATCCGCAACCAGGGCACCCTCGGTGGCAACATCGGCAACGCTTCGCCGATTGGTGATTCGCCGCCGCTGCTGATCGCTCTCGGCGCGCAGATTGTGCTGTGCAAGGGCGAGACACGCCGCACCCTGGCGCTCGAAGACTACTTCATCGACTACCGCGTCACCGCCCGCCAGGACAGCGAGTTCATCGAGAAGATCATCGTGCCGAAGGGCCACGCGTTGTTCCGTGCCTACAAGGTGTCCAAGCGCCTGGACGATGATATTTCCGCCGTCTGCGCCGCGTTCAACCTGAAGATCGACAACGGCGTGATCCGCGAGGCCCGCGTTGCGTTCGGCGGCATGGCCGCCACGCCCAAACGCGCCAAAAGCTGCGAAACCGCGTTGGTCGGCGCCACGTGGAACAGCGCCACCGTGGAGAAAGCCTGCGCCGCCCTGGCCGAGGATTTCACCCCGCTGTCGGACTTCCGCGCCAGTAAGGAATACCGCCTGCTCAGCGCGCAGAACCTGCTGCGCAAATACTTCATCGAACTGCAAACGCCGCACATCGAGACTCGGGTGACCGCTTATGTCTAACCATCACGCCGTCGTTAAAACCCAGGCCGAGCTTGCCGAGCTGTTCGCCCAAGACCTTACCTCCGGGGTCGGCCGCAGCGTCAAGCATGACAGCGCCGCCAAACACGTGTCCGGTGAAGCGCAGTACATCGATGACCGCCTGGAATTCCCCAATCAGTTGCACCTGTATGCGCGCATGTCCGACCGCGCCCACGCGAAAATCATCAGCATCGACACCGCGCCCTGCTACGCCTTCGATGGCGTGCGCATTGTCATCACCCATGAAGATATGCCGGGCCTGAAAGACATTGGCCCGTTGATGCCCGGCGATCCGTTGTTGGCCATCGACACCGTGCAGTTTGTAGGTCAAGTGGTGCTGGCGGTGGCCGCCCGCGATCTGGAAACCGCACGCAAGGCCGCGATGGCGGCGGTGATCGAATACGAAGACCTGGAACCGGTGCTGGACGTGGTCGAGGCCTTTCGCAACAAACATTTCGTGCTGGACAGCCACACCCATCAGCGCGGAGATTCGGCCGGCGCACTGGCGACCGCGAAAAATCGTATCCAGGGCACGCTGCACATCGGCGGCCAGGAACACTTCTACCTGGAAACCCAGATCTCGTCGGTGATGCCCACCGAAGACGGCGGCATGATCGTCTACTGCTCCACGCAGAACCCCACCGAAGTGCAGAAGCTGGTGGCCGAAGTGCTGGACGTGTCGATGAACAAGATCGTGGTCGACATGCGCCGCATGGGCGGCGGTTTCGGCGGCAAGGAAACCCAGGCCGCCAGCCCGGCATGCCTGTGCGCGGTGGTGGCGCGCCTGACCGGCCAGCCGACCAAGATGCGCCTGCCGCGCGTCGAAGACATGTTGATGACCGGCAAGCGCCACCCCTTCTACATCGAATACGACGTGGGCTTCGACGATAGCGGCCGCCTGCACGGAATCAACCTGGAACTGGCGGGTAACTGCGGCTGTTCGCCGGACTTGTCCAACTCGATTGTCGACCGCGCGATGTTCCACGCCGACAACTCGTATTACCTGGGTGATGCCACCGTCAACGGTCATCGCTGCAAGACCAACACCGCCTCCAACACCGCCTATCGCGGCTTCGGCGGCCCGCAAGGCATGGTTGCCATCGAGGAAGTGATGGACGCCATCGCCCGTCACCTGGCGCTCGACCCGCTGGCGGTGCGCAAGGCCAACTATTACGGCAAGACCGAGCGCAACGTCACTCACTACTACCAGACCGTCGAGCACAACATGCTCGAAGAGATGACCGCCGAGCTGGAAGCCAGCAGCCAATACGCCGAGCGCCGCGAAGCCATCCGCCTGTACAACGCCCACAGCCCGATCCTGAAAAAAGGCCTGGCGTTGACCCCGGTGAAATTCGGTATTTCGTTTACCGCCAGCTTCCTCAACCAAGCCGGCGCGTTGATCCATATCTACACCGACGGCAGCATCCACTTGAACCACGGCGGCACCGAGATGGGCCAGGGCTTGAACACCAAGGTCGCGCAGGTGGTGGCCGAGGTGTTCCAGGTCGAAATCGACCGCGTGCAGATCACCGCCACCAACACCGACAAGGTGCCCAACACCTCGCCGACCGCGGCGTCCAGCGGTGCCGACTTGAACGGCAAGGCCGCGCAGAACGCCGCCGAAACCATCAAGCAGCGCCTGGTGGAGTTCGCCGCCCGCAAATACGACGTGAGCGAAGCCGATGTGGAGTTCCGCAACGGTCATGTGCGAGTGCGTGAACAGATCCTGTCCTTCGAGGCGCTGATCCAGCAGGCGTATTTCGCCCAGGTCTCGCTGTCGAGCACCGGGTTCTACAAGACCCCGAAAATCTTCTACGACCGCAGCCAGTCACGGGGGCGGCCGTTCTATTACTACGCGTTCGGCGCGGCGTGCTGCGAAGTGATCGTCGACACCCTCACCGGCGAATACAAGATGCTGCGCACCGACATCCTCCACGATGTGGGCGCTTCGCTGAACCCGGCCATCGACATCGGCCAGGTCGAAGGCGGCTTTATCCAGGGCATGGGCTGGCTGACCATGGAAGAGCTGGTGTGGAACAACAAGGGCAAGCTGATGACCAACGGCCCGGCCAGCTACAAGATCCCGGCAGTGGCAGACATGCCGCTGGACCTGCGGGTGAAGCTGGTGGAAAACCGCAAGAACCCCGAAGACACGGTGTTCCATTCCAAGGCCGTGGGCGAGCCGCCGTTCATGCTCGGGATTGCATCGTGGTGCGCGATCAAGGATGCGGTGGCGAGCTTGGGTGAGTATCGCCATCAGCCCAAGATTGATGCGCCGGCGACGCCGGAGCGGGTGTTGTGGGGTTGCGAACAAATGCGCCAATTGACTGTGGCGAAGGTGGTTGAGGCTGATACCGAGATGGCTTCGCTTTAGATCGAGGCGCTGCCATCGGGGGCAAGCCCCCTCCCACACTGGAATGTATTCGCAGCTCTAAATGTGGGAGGGGGCTTGCTCCCGATGACGGCCGAACTGACAACAGAAATGTTGAGGTAAACATGAACAATTGGATCAGCGCCCTCGCCGACCTGCAAAACAGCGGCGAACCCTGCGTCCTGGTGACCATCATCGAAGAGCTCGGCTCTACACCGCGCAATGCCGGTTCTAAGATGGTGATCAGCACCACCCAGACCTTCGACACCATCGGCGGCGGGCACCTGGAATACAAGGCGATGCAGATCGCCCGCGACATGCTCGTGCGTGGCCAGCAGAACACCCACCTGGAGCGCTTCAGCCTGGGCGCGAGCCTGGGCCAGTGCTGCGGTGGCGTGACCGTATTGCTGTTCGAACCCATGGGCCAAGTGCAAGCGCAGATTGCCGTGTTTGGCGCCGGCCACGTGGGGCGTGCCCTGGTGCCGTTGCTGGCAAGCCTGCCATGCCGGGTGCGCTGGATCGATTCGCGTGACCAGGAGTTTCCGGAACAGATCCCGCAAGGCGTGCGTAAAATCGTCAGCGAAGAACCGGTCGACGAAATTGCCGACTTGCCGGTGGGCAGTTACTGCATCGTCATGACCCACAATCACGCGCTGGACCTCGAACTGACCGCCGCCCTGCTCAAGCGCAATGACTTTGCCTACTTCGGCCTGATCGGTTCGAAGACCAAACGCGTCAAGTTCGAACACCGCCTGCGCGATCGTGGCTTCGACGCCGCGCAATTGCAACGCATGCGCTGCCCCATGGGCCTCACCGATGTGAAGGGCAAGTTGCCGGTGGAGATCGCCATCTCCATCGCCGGCGAAATCATCGCCACTTATAACGCGAATTTCGGCCAGCACACTGCCGGCGCCGAACCCATTGCCAAACTGCTTGTGGCTTCGCGCCGCAGCCAAGCTTTGACTTCTTTTTCCAAGAATTGAGACGACCATGCCTTTGACCCGCAAAGCCTACCGTGCCGCCCTTCTGCACAGCCTCGCCGACCCCGCTGAAGTGGGTATCGAAGCCTCCTACGAGTATTTCGAAGACGGCCTGCTGGTCATCGAAAACGGCCAGATCAGCGCCGTCGGCCACGCCAGCGACTTGCTGCCGACCCTGCCCGCCGATATCGACATCACCCATTACCAGGACGCGCTGATCACCCCCGGCCTGATCGACACCCATATCCACCTGCCGCAAACCGGCATGGTCGGCGCGTATGGCGAGCAGTTGCTGGATTGGCTCAACACCTACACCTTCCCGTGCGAAAGCCAGTTCGCCGACAAGGCGCACGCCGAAGAAGTCGCGGATATTTTCATCAAGGAACTGCTGCGCAACGGCACCACCACCGCGTTGGTGTTCGGCAGCGTGCATCCGCAATCGGTGAATGCGTTTTTCGAAGCGGCCGAAAAGCTCGACCTGCGCATGATCGCCGGCAAGGTGATGATGGACCGCAACGCGCCGGACTATCTCACCGACACCGCCGAATCCGGCTACCAGGAAAGCAAAGCACTGATCGAGCGCTGGCACGGCAAGGGCCGCCTGCACTATGCGGTGACGCCACGCTTTGCGCCGACCAGCACGCCGGAGCAACTGGCGCTGGCCGGGCAACTGCTGGGCGAATACCCGGATCTGTACATGCAGACGCACATCAGTGAGAACAAGCAGGAAGTGGAATGGGTGAAGGAACTGTTCCCGGAGCGCACGGGCTACCTGGATGTGTACGACCACTACAAACTGCTGGGCGAGCGCTCGGTGTTTGCCCATGGCGTGCATTTGTGTGATGACGAATGCGCACGGCTGGCGGAAACAGGTTCGGCGATCGCGTTCTGCCCAACCTCGAACTTCTTCCTCGGCAGCGGTTTGTTCAACCTGCCGATGGCTGAGAAACACAAACTGAATGTGGGCCTGGGGACTGACGTGGGCGGCGGCACCAGTTTTTCGCTGCTGCAAACCCTGAACGAAGCGTACAAGGTCATGCAGTTGCAGGGTGCACGGTTGAGCCCGTTCAAATCGCTGTACCTGGCCACCCTGGGTGGCGCGCGGGCGCTGCGGTTGGAAGACAAGATCGGTACGTTGCAACCGGGCACGGATGCGGACTTTCTGGTGCTGGACTACAACGCCACGCCGCTGCTGAGCTACCGCCTGAAGCAGGCGAAGAACATTGCCGAGACGTTGTTTGTGTTGATGACACTGGGGGATGATCGGACGGTGTTGCAGACGTATGCAGCCGGGCAATTGGTGCACCAGCGCTAATTCCACAAACACCCCAAAACAAATGTGGGAGGGGGCTTGCCCCCGATAGCAGAGTGTCAGTCTCTGGATTAATTGACTGATGCACCGCTATCGGGGGCAAGCCCCCTCCCACATTGTTGGTCGTATTTACAACTTTATGGACGAACGCCCCGGCTTCTTGGTCTGCAACAAATGCGAGAACACCGCATGCAAATCATCCGACGCACTTTCCTCATCGAGGTTGAGCTTGCTGTCGATATGGTCCATGTGGTGCATCATCAGGTTCACCGCCAGCGCCGCATCCCGTGCTTCGATCGCATCGATCAATTGGGTGTGTTCATCGTACGAACAGTGCGAGCGGTTGCCGCTTTCGTACTGGGCGATGATCAATGAGGTCTGGGACACCAGGCTGCGCTGGAAGCTGATCAACGGCGCGTTCTTCGCCGCTTCGGCCAGCTTGAGGTGGAATTCGCCGGAGAGGCGAATACCGGCACCGCGATCGCCACGGGAGAAGCTGTCGCGCTCGTCATTGACCATCTGACGCAGCTCGGCCAGTTGTTCGGCCGTTGCGTGCTGCACCGCCAATTCAGTGATTGCCCGCTCCACCAGACGCCGCGCGAGGAACACTTGGCGCGCTTCCTCGACGCTCGGGCTGGCCACCACCGCACCGCGATTGGGCCGCAGCAACACCACGCCTTCATGGGCCAGGCGCGACAGGGCGCGGCGAATGATGGTGCGACTGACGCCGAAGATTTCGCCCAGAGCCTCTTCACTCAACTTGGTACCGGGTGCCAGGCGTTGTTCGAGGATCGCCTCGAAGATATGCGCGTAGACGATATCGTCCTGGGTTCCGCTGCGACCGGCCTTGCCGGCTCGCGGTTGTTTCTTGAGAGGTTGCAACTGTTCGTTCATGGGCACTCGGGTTTGGAGAACGGCGGCGAATTAACGGTAATACGGCAACGGCGTGTCGCTGGCAAGTATCACCTAAAAACAGGGCACATTGTACACAACCGGATGCGCCAACACACTGTACGGCTGTTTGCGGCGCCGGCTGTATTGCAATGACTTGTCAGGTTTGAGTTTAGGCTTGAATCCGTGCCGTCACCGGCAAACTTCCAGGTAAAAGGAACACCGCTCCATGACCGACGCCACCCAAGCGCCTTTGCGCCCGCTGGCCGACACTTCTGCGTCGGCCGTCGTCGCCGGCTTCATCGCCATGATGACCGGCTACACCAGCTCCCTGGTCCTGATGTTTCAGGCCGGACAAG
The DNA here is from genome assembly GCF_001645105.1 of Pseudomonas marginalis. GTDB lineage: Bacteria > Pseudomonadota > Gammaproteobacteria > Pseudomonadales > Pseudomonadaceae > Aquipseudomonas > Aquipseudomonas petroselini. Next base: position 82,686 of record NZ_LKEG01000026.1, on the reverse strand, counting down.
CCGCCGGTTTGACCACGGCGCAGATTTCTTCCTGGATCTGGGCGATTTCCATCGGCATGGCGGTGTGCAGCATCGGTCTCTCGCTGCGCTATCGCACGCCCATCACCATCGCCTGGTCGACGCCGGGCGCGGCGCTGCTGATCACCAGCCTGGGCGGTGTGAGTTATGGCGAGGCCATTGGTGCCTACATCACCTGCGCCGTGCTGGTGACGATTTGCGGGTTGACCGGCAGCTTTGAAAAACTGGTCAAGCGCATCCCGGCATCGCTGGCGGCCGCCTTGCTGGCGGGGATTCTGTTCAAGATCGGCAGCGAGATCTTCGTCGCCGCGCAGCATCGCACCGGGCTGGTGCTGGGGATGTTCTTCACCTACCTGGTGATCAAGCGCCTGTCGCCGCGTTATGCGGTGCTGGCCGCGCTGCTGATCGGTACCGCCTTGTCGGAATTGATGGGGCTGTTGGACTTCAGCGCTTTTCACCTGGAAGTGGCGACGCCGGTATGGACCACGCCACACTTCTCGCTGGCGGCGACCATCAGCATCGGCATCCCGTTGTTTGTGGTGGCGATGACGTCGCAGAACATGCCCGGCGTCGCGGTGCTCAGGGCCGACGGCTATAACGTGCCCGCCTCACCCTTGATCACCGCCACGGGCCTGGCCTCCCTGGTGCTGGCGCCCTTCGGCTCCCACGGCATCAACCTCGCGGCGATCAGCGCGGCGATCTGCACCGGGCCGCATGCCCATGAGGACCGCAACAAGCGCTATACCGCGGCGGTGTGGTGCGGGGTGTTCTACGGGATTGCAGGGGTGTTCGGCGCGACCTTGGCGGCCTTGTTCGCGGCCTTGCCCAAGGAACTGGTGCTGTCGATTGCAGCGTTGGCGTTGTTTGGCTCGATCATCAATGGCTTGAGTATCGCCATGAATGAGCCGAAGGAACGGGAAGCGGCGCTGATCACCTTTATGGTCACGGCGTCTGGCTTGACGCTGTTTTCCATCGGCTCGGCGTTCTGGGGGATTGTGGCGGGGGTGTTGACGCTGCTGATTCTGAATGGGCGCAAGGCATAAAAAAACGGCGACCCTGAGGTCGCCGTTTTTTTAGTATCACTTAGCCGCGTTGATCGGCTTTTCCGGATACCAAACGTCCAGCAGCGGGCTGACTTCAGCGCTTTTCAGTTCGCTGCGGCCTTTGAGCCAGCTTTCAACAGCTGCGCGCTGTTCTTCGTTGACCGAGCCACGCTTCTGCAGGCAAACCAGACCGAAGTCATCGCCGCCGACATAGCCCAGACCATTGGCTTCCATGGCTTCTTTGATGAATGCTTCGAGGAAAGCATCGGTAGCTTCTTCACTCAGGCCTTCTTTGAAGTCCAGGTTCAGTTCGAAACCCAGCTCTTGAAATTCATCAACGCACAGTTTTTTGCGCAGACGCTGGGAACGGTTAGTCGCCATTGGAACAATCCTCATAAGTAATAACGGGCGGCACTTTAGCAGTTTAAGGCGGCGATTGCCCGACTCTCTGGGACAGGCGGCCATTTACCGGTAAAAAAAACGCCCATTACCCGCTATCGTTCAGCTACAAGTGGCTACGCCTTGGGGCATAATGCCGACACTTTCATGACCATTGAGGGATTTTCTTATATACCCCTCGCCTTTTTCACCCTCCTCAGCAGTAGGGTTTTACTTCTTATGATCAAATCTTTGCGCTCCGTACTACTCGCCGGTTTTCTCCTTCCACTGGCTTTTTCCACCTCCGCTGCCCCCGTCAATAACACCCTGCCACCGAATGTTCAGCAGGCGCTTGCGAAAGCCAAGCTGCAAAACACCGCGCTGTCCCTGGTGATGATCCCCCTGAACGGCCCCGGCACGCCGACCGTCTTCAATGCCGACGTGTCGGTGAACCCGGCCTCGACCATGAAGCTGGTCACCACCTATGCGGCCCTGGAAATGCTCGGCCCCAACCACCAGTGGAAAACCGAGTTCTACACCGACGGCACCCTCAGCGGTGGCGTGCTGCACGGCAACCTGTACCTCAAGGGCGGCGGCGACCCCAAGCTGAACATGGAAAAACTCTGGCTGCTGATGCGCGACCTGCGCGCCAACGGCGTGCAGCAGGTCACCGGTGACCTGGTGCTGGACCGCAGCTTCTTCAACCAACCGCTGTTGCCCGAATTCAATGACGATGGCAACGACGAGAACAAACCGTTCCTGGTCAAGCCGGACGCGCTGCTGGTCAACCTCAAGGCCCTGCGCTTTGTGACCCGCAATGATTCCGGCCGAGTGCTGGTGTCGGTCGAGCCACCGATTGCGAGCATTCGCATCGACAACCAGGTCAAGGTCTCCAACGCCAAGCAGTGTACCGGCGACGTGCGTTACAACCCGGTCACCGCCGCCGATGGCAGCGTGACAGTGACGGTCAGCGGCCAGTTGGCCGATGGCTGCAGTTCGCAGACCTATCTGTCGTTGCTGGATCACGCCACCTACACGGCCGGTGCCGTCCGGGCGATCTGGAAGGAACTGGGCGGTACCATCCAGGGCCGTGATATCCAGGCGCCGGTGCCCAAGGATGCCAAAGTGCTGGCTCGGGCGTTTTCGCCGGACCTCGCGGAAATCATCCGCGACATCAACAAATACAGTAACAACACCATGGCCCAACAGCTGTTCCTGAGCCTGGGTGCGCAGTTTCGCAACGATGCCGACGGCGACGATGCCAAGGCGGCGCAACGCGTAGTGCGCCAGTGGCTGGCGAAAAAAGGCATCACCGCGCCGCACCTGGTGATGGAGAACGGCTCCGGCCTGTCACGTGCAGAACGGGTCAGCGCCCGCGAGATGGCCGCCATGCTGCAAGCGGCGTGGAAAAGCCCTTACGCGGCGGAGTACATCAGCTCGATGCCGATTGCCGGCACTGACGGCACCATGCGCAAGCGCCTGAAAACCACCGCCATGCGCGGCGAAGCCCACGTCAAGACCGGCACCTTGAACACCGTGCGCGCCATCGCCGGGTTCAGCCGTGACAACAACGGCAACACTTGGGCCGTGGTGGCGATCCTCAACGATCCGAAGCCATGGGGTGCTTCGTCGGTGCTGGATCAGGTGCTGCTGGATTTATATCGCCAGCCAAAGGCAGTGGCGGCCGCTCCGGTCCTCTGAAACCGAGTGAGCAACTGTGGTGAGCGGGCTTGCTGTGGTTGTGGTGAGCGGGCTTGCCCCGCGCTGGGCTGCGCAGCAGCCCCAAAGCAGGCGCTGAGAAAAACCTGATTCACCGCAGTGTTCTTATTGGGGCCGCTTCGCGCCCCAGCGCGGGGCAAGCCCGCTCACCACCACAATCCAGTGCATCACACACAATCCCGAGCACCACAACAACCCCGCGCATCAAACAACAGGGCCGGTCAGCAAACCGGGGGCGCTTCGACCCGGTCGCGGCCGCCCTGCTTGGCCACGTACACCGCCGAGTCGGCGCGCAGCAACAGCCCGTCGATACCTTCATCCACCCGCCAACTGGCCACGCCAAAGCTGGCGGTGACAATGCCGACCGGCTCCATCGGCGCGCTGCGCAGCGACGCCCACAACTCCGTCGCCAGGCTGTAGGCCTGGTCGCCGTCCGTGTGAGGGCACAGCACCATGAATTCCTCACCGCCCAGGCGGCAGAACACATCGGTGCGGCGCAGGCGCTGGCTGATGCGTTTGCACAGCTCCTGCAACACCCCATCGCCAACGGCATGCCCATGCTGATCGTTGATACGCTTGAAGTGATCGATATCAAGCATGATCACCGACAATGCCCCCGAGGTGCGGTTGAGCCTCACCATCTCGGCCTTGAGACGATCCTGGAAATAGCGGCGGTTGTGGATGCCGGTCAATGAGTCGGTGATGGACAGCGCGCGCAGCTCCTCCTCCACCCGTTTGAGATCGGAAATATCCGACACGTAGCCATGCCACAACGTGCCGCCTGCGGGTAACTCTTCCGGCGTCGCCTCGCCACGAATCCAGCGCAGGCCGCGTTGCGGCAACTGCACCCGGTACTCCTCGCGCCAATGACTCAACTGCAATGCCGACAAGCGAATCGAGGCGCGTACCCGTTCCGCGTCCAGCGGGTGAATACGCTCGAAGACCTTCTTCGCATCCTGCTGCAACACACCGGGCTCGATTTCATAGATGTCGCGCATGCCATCGCTGGCGTAGATGAATTTCCAGTTGTCCTGGGGCTCCAGGGTGAACTGGAAGATTCCGCCGGGGACATGGGCGCTGAGCTTTTTGAGCAGGCGATCCCTGGCAGCCAAGGCCTCGTATGCGCGCTTTTGTTCGGTGATGTCCAGGTAAATCGCCAGGTGACCGATCCACAAACCATGGTCGTCCAGCAACACCGTGGCCAACATGTTCACCGTCAACGGGCTGCCGTCTTGGCGGATCAGGGTCCATTCACGGGCTTCGTGCAGGTTGTCAGGGCTTTCCACCAGCATGGCCTGGCTCGCCGGAATACGCTTGCCCAAGGCCACACTCAAGCTGGCCGCACGCACTTCCAACTCCGTCCCCAGGTGCAGGCTTTCCAGGGTATATGTCCCCACCACGTGCTCGGCCTGGAACCCCAGCATCTGTTCCGCACCGGCATTGAAGGTGTTGATGATGCCGCGCAGGTCGGTGGCAATAATCGCGACCTGCGTGGCCGCGTTGAGCACGCTGCGCAACTGACCATGGGCACCGCGCAACTCCTGCTCGCGCAGACGCAGTTGTACGGTACGTTGCTCAACCAGTTTCAACGCGCGCTGGCGTTGGCTCACCAGCATATAGAGCAAGGCGCTTAGCAGCAGGCTGAGCAGGCCGCCCATGGTCAAGACGGTGGACAGCGAAGAGTGGTTCGCTTGGTCGAACACCTGGCTCGGACGCAGGCTCAAGGCGTACACGTGATCGCCCAAGGTGAGTCGACGCGCGCCGACTAGGTCACTGTCGGACACAACCGTGCCGGACTCGAAGAGCACGCGCTTTTGCAGGTCGGAGGTATCGACTATCTGCATCGTCAGGTTGTCCCGGTCGGGCTTGGGCAAACCGTCGGCCACCAGCTGACGCATGCTGATCACCGCCATCACGTAGCCATAGGGCTCATTCTGGGACTGTTCGTAAGTGGGCAGGCGGCTCACCGGCGCGACCAGTAAAACCCCGGTGGAATAAGCCGGCTCGACCCCCACTAATTGCATCGGCTGAGAGACCGCCAGCTTGCCGGTCTTCTGCGCACGCTCAAGGGCCGAGCGCCGCAGCGGCTGGGCCAGCAGATCAAAGCCCAGCGGTGCCCCCAGCAAGCTTTGAGTCTGGCTGTACAGCACCGGCACGTATTCATCGCGCTCGGGCGCAGGCGCCAGTTCACCGGCCGAATTCAATTCACGGATAACAAAGGGTGTGCCGCGCTGGTCAGACACCGTCTGCTCAAATTGCTCGCGCTGCTCGCGATACACGCGGGGCGCCCAGGAGTAAGCACGGGCGCGCAACAACAAGGGCAGGGCAAACCCGTCGAATTCTTCACGGGACACCTCGTCGGAATTGACGAAGAAACGCCGTAGGCTGTTGAGGCGTTGCTCCTGGTCTTCGAAGCGTTCCTGCAAGCGGGTATAACGCTCGTTGACCAGCAACTGAAAGCGCTGGCGCACCTGTTGCTGATAAAGGTCGGACGCGGCCCAGGCGACGATTGCCGTCAGGGTAAACCCTGCCAGCAACACCACCAATGCCACCAGCCAAGCCGACGCCTGCTCACTGATAAAGCCTAGGATTTTCGGGCGAACGGCTTGCAACGGCATAGGCAACACTCACAACGCCAGCCTGCGGGGGGTGTCACTTTGGCTAGGCCTTAAGTTATAGCTACCGACCCAGCGTTTGACCAGCGTAAAAAAGCCGCAAGGCCGGAATAATCCAGGCTTGCGGCTTTGGGTGACGGCGATCAGCGCGCGGTGATTTTCCACGCCCGGTGGATCTTCGCGTTACGCGCGAAATCCGGGTCGAGGGTCTTGTCGCTGATTTCCTCGACCGCATAGCGCTCGCTGAGGTTGTCCTCGAGCACAAACTTGCGGAAGTTGTTCGAGAAGTACAGCACGCCACCCGGCGCCAGGCGGGCCATGGCCAAGTCGAGCAACTGCACGTGGTCGCGCTGTACGTCGAAGATGCCTTCCATGCGCTTGGAGTTGGAGAAGGTCGGCGGGTCGATGAAGATCAGGTCGAACTCATCACGGCTGGCCTCCAGCCACGCCATCACGTCACCCTGCTCCAGACGGTTCTTGTCAGAGAAACCGTTGAGGGAGAAGTTGCGACGCGCCCAGTCCAGGTAAGTCTTGGACAAATCGACGCTGGTAGTGCTGCGCGCGCCGCCCTTGGCCGCGTGCACGCTGGCGGTGGCGGTGTAGCAATACAGGTTCAGGAAGCGCTTGCCGGCCGCTTCCTTCTGGATGCGCATGCGCATCGGACGATGGTCGAGGAACAGGCCGGTGTCCAGGTAGTCGGTGAGGTTGACCAGCAGCTTCACGCCGCCTTCGCTGACTTCAGTGAACTTGCCCTGGGCGCTCTGGCGCTCGTACTGCTTGGTGCCGCTCTGACGCTCGCGACGCTTGACCACCACACGGCTCTTGTCGATGTTCAGCGCCTGGGGAATCGCCGCCAAGGCATCGAACATACGCGCGGAGGCTTTTTCCGGGTCAATGGACTTCGGTGCGGCGTATTCCTGTACATGGACCCAATCGTGGTACAGGTCGATGGCCATGGAATATTCCGGCATGTCGGCGTCGTACACACGGTAGCAATCCACGCCTTCACGCTTGGCCCACTTGCCCAGCAGCTTGAGGTTCTTCTGCAGGCGGTTGGCAAACATCTGCCCGCCTTCGCTCAGGCGCGCCTGCTCGACCACCGGTGCCGGGGCGGGTTTGATCGGGTTGCCGTTCTTGTTGTACTGACGCTCTTGCGGCTCGACCGGGGCTTGATCGTAAGCGGCTTGCTCACGCTCGGCCTGGCGCTGCTCCGGGGTACGACGCTCGCCGGTGACGAACTGGTCAGGGTTGACCTTGATCAGCAGCAATTTGCACGGCAACGCGCCGTTCCAGAACGAATACTGTTTGTGACTGCGAATGCCCATGCGCTTGCCCAGGTCCGGCGCGCCGGTGAACACCGCCGCCTCCCAGCCCATGCACGCCTGGCGCAAACGCTCGCCGAGGTTCTGGTAGAGGTACAACAGGCTGGCTTCGTCACCCAGGCGCTCGCCGTACGGCGGGTTGCAGATGACCAGGCCTTTCTGGTTCTGGTCCGGGCGTGGCTCGAAGGTACCGACTTCGCCCTGGTACACCTTGATCCAGTGGCTCAGGCCGGCGCGCTCAATGTTGTTGCGCGCGGGTTGGATCAGCCGAGGATCAGCTTCATAGCCACGCACCCACAGCGGCGGCTTGTTCATGCCGATGGCCGCGCGCTCAGTCGCCTCAGTGTGCAGCTTCTTCCACAGCGCAGGGACGTGACCGAGCCAGGTGGTGAAGCCCCACAGTTCGCGATTCAGGTTGGGCGCCATGTCGGCAGCGATCATCGCGCCTTCGACCAGGAAGGTACCGACGCCGCACATCGGGTCGGTCAGCGCGCCGCCTTCGGCAGCAATGCGCGGCCAGCCCGAACGAATCAGGATCGCGGCGGCCAGGTTTTCCTTCAACGGTGCCGCGCCCTGCTGCAGGCGGTAGCCACGCTGATGCAGGCTGTGGCCGGACAGGTCGAGGGACAGGATGGCTTCGCCACGGTCCAGGCGCAGGTGGATGCGCAGGTCCGGGTTGATCTTGTCGATGGACGGGCGTTCGCCGGTCGGGGTGCGCAGCTTGTCGACGATCGCATCCTTGACCTTCAGCGCGCCGAAGTGGGTGTTGTCGATGCCAGAACCGTGGCCGCTGAACTCAACCGCCAGGGTGCCATCCGGCACCATGTGGTCAGCCCACTCGATATCCAGTACGCCGTGGTAGAGGTCTTCGGCGTCCTTCATCGGGAAGCGCTTGAGCACCAGCAGCACGCGGTTGGCCAGTCGCGACCAGAGGCACAGGCGGTAGGCGGTTTCCATGTCGGCCATGCCGCGCACGGCCGAGGTGTGCTCGCGGGCTTCCTCAAGGCCAAGCCCGACGGCTTCCTCGATCAGCAGGCCTTCGAGGCCCTTGGGGCAAGTGAGGAAGAGTTCAAAACGGTCCGACATGGGGCAATCCAGGCTTTTCAGCAATAAATGAACGGGCGACGCATCGCCGGTTCGGTTTTCAATCAAGCACTTTTCTTGAAGAGTGCTCGCGTGGCACGAATGTGCCGTCCCACCCCGTCTAACGAGCCCTTGGGCCTTTATCGACGGGGCAGAGAGAGAATTTGCAGCAACAAAAAGAAATATTCCGACCCTTCGTCGAATAATAACCGACTGCAACGGGCGGACATTCTCACTAAAGGATTAAACCCATCCTCTTTGCAGGGTGCATCATAGCTGGCTTTGCCCAATAAAAGGGGCGAAAAGCCATCCCAGCTTATGGCTATAGCATCGTTATCGTTACGTGCTTATGACAAAACGATCATTGAATCCATGTGACCTATTGGTTAGAACTCAACACAGGTTGGCGCCGTAACGACGCCGACACCTAGGCTCGCCACGCCGGCAGCGAGCCCACCAACGGCAGAAAAACTCTGCCCGGCCTCAGACGAGGCCGAAGGATATCAAGACAGTCAACAAGTGAGGGAAACACCCTATGAGAAGACTTAAGCGTGATCCGTTGGAAAGAGCATTTTTACGCGGATATCAATATGGCGTTCATGGCAAATCCCGTGAGCTTTGCCCATTTACTCTACCGTCGGTACGCCAAGCCTGGATCAACGGCTGGCGAGAAGGACGCGGCGACAACTGGGACGGTATGACTGGCACTGCGGGCATCCACAGACTCAACGAACTTCACGCCGTCGGCTAATCAAGGGCAATACATTCCGACACCACCACGAATATGTAACGACTTAACCACGCACGCCCTATCCAGGCGGCGGGCTTCGGCCCAGGGGCTCCTTTTAAGGAGCCCTTTTTAATGGGCGCTGTTTAGGGTTTCTCAGGCTTTGGGCAGGGCTGCAATCGCATCCACCGACTGGCGAATCAGTGCCGGCCCCTTGTAGATAAAGCCGGAGTACAACTGCACCAGGCTCGCGCCGGCAGCAATCTTCTCCGCCGCGTGCTTGCCTTCGGTAATGCCGCCGACCGCGATGATCGGCAAGCGCCCGGCCAGCTCGGCAGCCAGTACCTTGACGATATGCGTGCTCTTGTCACGCACTGGCGCACCCGACAGGCCGCCCGCTTCGTCGCCATGGGCCAGGCCTTCGACACCGACGCGGCTGAGGGTGGTGTTGGTGGCGATGACTGCATCCATGCCGGAATCGACCAGGGCCTGGGCCACCAGCACGGTTTCTTCGTCGCTCATGTCCGGGGCAATCTTGATTGCCAACGGCACGCGCTTGCCATGGCGCACGGCCAGGTCTTCCTGGCGCTGGCGCAGAGCTTCGAGCAATTGCTTGAGCGAGTCGCCGAACTGCAGGCTGCGCAGGCCCGGGGTATTGGGTGAGCTGACGTTAACGGTGACATAGCTGGCGTGGGCGTAAACCTTGTCCAGGCAAATCAGGTAATCATCCACTGCACGCTCAACCGGGGTATCGAAATTCTTGCCGATATTGATGCCCAGGATGCCCTTGTACTTTGCCGCTTGAACCCGCGACAACAGATGATCAACGCCCAGGTTATTGAACCCCATGCGGTTGATGATCGCCTCGGCTTCCGGCAGGCGGAAGATACGCGGCTTGGGGTTACCCGGTTGTGGTCGCGGGGTCACGGTGCCGATCTCGACAAAGCCGAAACCCAACTGTGCAAAACCATCGATGGCCGCACCGTTTTTATCCAAGCCAGCCGCGAGCCCGACCGGGTTGGGGAAATCGAGCCCCATCACCGATACCGGCACCTTTGCCGGTGCCTTGCATACCAGGCCATTGAGCCCCAGGCGACCACCGGCACCGATCAGGTCCAGGGACAGATCGTGGGAGGTTTCCGGGGAGAGTTTGAACAACAGCTGGCGGGCCAGGGTATACATGGGCGGGCTAGACTCGGATGGCGGCGAAAGGTGGCGGCGATTATAGCCGGGGTGATAGGGAGCGTGCGAGGCGTGAACCTCAATCGTCAGTAGCGATGCGCAACCAGTTGCTCATAATACGCCCAGATTTTCTGTGCATACTGCATGCGCAACGCCTCACGCTCGGGCCCGGCCCCCGTCCCTGCGTTATAGGAACCTACCGCTGTCCAGTTATAGCCAAAGCGCTGGATGAACTCGGCGAGAATCGAGGCGCCCACCTCCACCGACAGGCAGGGCTCATTGAGCAACCGATCTTCGGTAATGCCCTGCTTGAGCAGGCGAGGCAAGTGGATACTGTTGATCTGCATCAGGCCGATGTCTCGGGTGCCATTACGGTTGGCATGATTCATCGCTTGCGCCCGATAACCCGACTCTACGGCGGCGATCGCTTGCAGTAACTCCGGCTCGATATTGTAGTGACTGGCCGCCTCCTCCCAGCAATAGGCCAGCGCCTGGTTGCTGGTCATCATCACACTCAACACCCAGCCCTTGCTCCAGAACCTAGCCACGGGTTACCGAACCACGCTTTAACCCGCCATGGCTGACTTGGCCGCATACCGAGCACACATGCGCCCTATGACCCGGTGCATGCCCTTCGACGCTCACCGGGCAGGTAAAACGGTAGCCACGACCGTATATCGTCTTGATAAACCCCTTGTCGGCGCCAAGGTACTTGCGCAGCGAATATATGCAGCGTGTCAGTGACTCCTCGGCGACCTCCCCCTGGGGCCAGGCCAGCTCCAACAACCGATCCTTGGTCATCAAAACGCCCTCGGACTCCAGCAGCAATCGCAACACCTGCAGTTCCTTGGGCGGTAACTGGTCGTCCGACCCCTCGCCGACCAGGCGACCATCGTCATGCAAGGCCCAATGCGAAAAAAACAGGGTAATGGCCGTCCCTCCATTATCCATGACAGCCATTACCACCTCGACCTCCGACGACTGACATTGAAGACCCCATTTCCATTTCTGGCTCAAGTACCGATGTCACGACTATATAGAGCCTGCCTTGCCGCTCACGTTAGGAAAAGGCTCATACGCGCAGCGCTTTTCAAAGTCATGTTGTAAGACGTTTCGCTATTCACCTGATGCAGGTGCGAGATCACGCTCCGGCCGTACAAATGCACGTTGAACACGGTCGTATTGCGCGGCCGTCAAGGGGGGTGGGCCTGCGCGCTCGACCGCGTCCTTCAACTCGCCGCCCACGGCTCTGGCCTGGACCACAAATAGCCGCACTTGAGCCAGACGCCCTCGCCCTTCTGACTTGCGGTTAAACGCGCCCAGCCATAGGCGCCTGCCTGGAGGTAAACGCACCACACTGTTGACACCCACTCGCCCCACCGCCGTGTTTTTTTCACGCCCCTGCGCCTCACTCATCTGGCGTCCGTCCTGAACCTCAAGGCGCATCTCGATCTGGTTAGCCTCGGCAAAACGCGGCAGTACGCTGACCTGGGTGCCATAACGCACAGGTTTCCAGTCAGTTCGGTCACTTCCGGGAGGTGGCATATAGAACGTGTGGTTATCTTGAAACACCGCGGGGACGTTCTCCTGGGTGAGAATCACCGGCAATGTCGCCACCGTCGCCCGCCGCCGACGCTCCAATGCACCGATGCTGGCCATCAAGTGACTGTCGTCCACGGGCGCCAGAACACGCGTGGTCGAAGTGTTGGTGTCGTCGCCCCAGTCCATGCCCAGCTTCTTCAGTTCGTCGCGCTCCAGATCCACCAGCCACAGCGAGACTTCGATCGATCGCTTGGGTATGTCGAGTTCCGCCACCAGTTTCTGGATGAAACTCACCTGCGCCGGCTTGCCCTTGATCAGTAGGCTGTTGCTATCCGGGTAGGCAATCACGCCAAGGCTCTTGTCGGCCAGCATCCCCTGATGCTCACTGGCCAGCAGGGTTTCGATCATCGACGCCATCCCGGGTACGGTGAGCGGGCTGTCGCTCGTGCCGTACTGTCGGTCGGCCACATCGGTATTGAGCACCTGCACCACGCCAAAAGCCTGCTTGCCCACCCGCAGATCGGCCCTTTGCCGGTCCATCAATTGGGTCAGGCGCAGCACTTGGTCGACATAGTTTGGTGGGCCGGACACATAAAATGTGCGCACTCCACTTTCACGCAAGGGATAGCGTGACTCATCGAGACCCGATCGGCGCATGAGGCTACGCAGCCTGTCGACGGAAATATGCCGCAAGGTCACCGCAGAGCTTTTCGCCTCGTCAGCGTCATAGACATAGAGCGCTTGACCGTCGCTGTACCAGATCAACCCTTGTTGCAGTGCAAGCGCCTCCAGGGCCGGCTGCGGCGTCTCGAAATCAAGCGCTGCGCTGACGCGTTTGCGCGCCACCGCGGCGCTGACAACGATAGGCAACCCCAGCGGCTCCGACAGGGCGGTGAACACGGTATGCAGGCTTTCGTCCTGCGCCTGGTAAAGCTCGCCCCAGACGAGCGTACTTTCCGACACCAGCACGGCAAGCAGCACGGCAAACAACAACCGACGGCACAGCCAGAGACGGGGCATCGTTGCAATGAAGTCGGCGTACACCGGGGGTGGGATTCCTGGGCAGTCTGGCATTGAGAGTGCCGCCATAGTGAAAGGCCGCCCGGTTTCAATCTTGATGGAAAGTTGATGGCTGCCCGAGGCGCACCGCCCGTGGCATGTGCCTTGCTATGAACTCGGTATCAGAGCACGCACCAACGGCGGCGCGAGCTGACAGACAAAGGCGTCGTTACCCGCAGTGGCTTACATCGCCATCTGAGGGAACGACGCTTTTTTTTGAATGAAAAGGTAGGTGTAGATGAACGATTCGGTTGGCAACAGCCCGATGAACGACCCGCTGGCCTGGGTCAACGGCAGTGATGCCCCGGAAAAGAGCAGCCTCGACCTCGGCTTCATGGCCCTGAGCGACTGCGCCTCGATGGTGGTGGCAGCCACCCAAGGGTTCGCTCAACCTTACGGCCTGACCCTGAACCTCAAGCGTCAATCGTCCTGGGCCAATCTGCGCGACAAACTGGTCAGCGGCGAACTGGATGCCGCCCACAGCCTGTACGGGTTGATCTATGCCGTGCACCTGGGCATCGGCGGCGTCGCGCCCACCGACATGGCCGTACTGATGGGACTCAACCAGAACGGCCAGAGCATCAACCTGTCCCACGGTTTGCAGCAGCAAGGGGTGATCACTCCTGAGGCGCTGGACCGTCACGTGCACCAAAGCCGAACAAAACTGACCTTCGCCCAGACCTTTCCTACAGGCACCCACGCCATGTGGCTCTATTACTGGTTGGCGAGCCAAGGGATTCATCCATTACAGGATGTGGACAGCGTGGTGGTGCCGCCACCGCAAATGGTGGCGCACCTGCAAGCCGGGCGCATCGATGGGTTTTGCGTCGGCGAACCCTGGTGTGCCAGCGCGGTAAAGCAAAACCAAGGATTTACCTTGGCAACCACCCAGACGATCTGGCCGGATCATCCGGAAAAAGTGCTCGGTTGCACCCAGGCGTTTGTCGAACAGTACCCCAACACCGCGCGTGTACTGGTGATGGCGATCCTGGAAGCCAGTCGGTTTATCGAAGCGAGCAGCGAAAACCGCCGCTCCACCGCGCAATTGCTCAGTGGCCGCGAGTACCTCGACGCCCCGCTCGATTGCATCGAACCGCGCCTGCTGGGCGCCTATGACGACGGCCTGGGCAACCGGTGGCAGGATCCGCACGCCCTGAGGTTTTTTGCCGGTGGTGACGTCAACCTGCCCTACCTCTCCGACGGCATGTGGTTCATGACCCAATTCCGACGCTGGGGCCTCTTGCGCGAAGACCCCGACTATCTCGGTGTCGCACGCCAGGTGCAGCAACTTGGGCTTTATCGCCAGGCCGCCGAGGCGCTGGGTATCACCACGAAAGACCAGGACATGCGCAGCAGCCAACTGATCGACGGCAAAATCTGGGACGGTTCCGACCCCGCCGGCTATGCCCGCAGCTTCCGCCTGCATGCCCTGGCCGATCACACCCACCGCCAAGCCTTGCGCTGACAGGAGGACGTCCATGCTGCGAATCCTGTTAATCAACGACACCCCGCGCAAGGTCGGCCGTCTCAGGGCAGCGCTGATCGAAGCCGGTTTTGAGGTGATCGATGAGTCCGGCCTGACCATCGACCTGCCGGCGCGCGTCGAAACGGTGCGTCCGGATGTCATCCTGATCGATACCGAGTCACCGGGCCGCGATGTGATGGAGCAAGTGGTCCTGGTCAGCCGCGATCAACCACGGCCCATCGTGATGTTTACCGACGAACACGACCCGAACGTGATGCGCCAGGCGATCAAGTCCGGCGTCAGCGCCTACATCGTCGAAGGTATCCAGGCCCAGCGCCTGCAGCCGATCCTCGACGTGGCCATGGCCCGCTTCGAAAGCGACCAGGCCTTGCGCGCCCAACTCCAAGCGCGGGACCAACAGCTCGCCGAGCGCAAGCGCATCGAGCTGGCCAAGGGCATGCTGATGAAAATGAAGGACTGCAACGAGGAAGAGGCGTACACGCTGATGCGCCGCCAGGCCATGAGCCGCCAGCAGAAGCTGATCCAGGTAGCGGAGCAGATTATCGCCATGAGTGAGTTGCTTGGCTGATTTGGCGCAGCTCTTGCTAAGTAAACATCACAGGTAGCCAACGGCGGTTGCCCCTCCACGACAAAGACGTCGCACACCCGGTTTGCCCTTGCGAACCCGGTGGCGGCGTTTTTTTGTTTTGGCCCCGGAAACGGGGCCGGTGGGGCGGCCTTAGCCGGCTGTTCCATCACCAGGCCTTCTTACAAGACTCCCAACCGTTGAGGTGCGTGATGAAATCAAGCTTCTGGAAATCCGGGCACACCCCGACCCTATTTGCCGCCTTCCTGTATTTCGACCTGAGTTTCATGGTCTGGTACCTGCTTGGCCCACTGGCAATCCAAATTGCCGCCGACCTGCACCTCACCACCCAGCAGCGCGGCCTTATGGTGGCGACGCCGATTCTCGCCGGCGCGGTGCTGCGCTTCTTGATGGGCATGCTCGCGGACAAACTGTCGCCCAAGACCGCCGGCATGATTGGACAGGTGATAGTCATCTGCGCCTTGTTCGGCGCCTGGAAACTGGGCATTCACAGTTACGAGCAAGCCTTGTTGCTGGGCGTGTTTCTGGGCATGGCCGGCGCGTCGTTTGCGGTTGCACTGCCGCTGGCGTCCCAGTGGTACCCGGCCGAGCATCAGGGCAAAGCCATGGGCATCGCCGGTGCAGGTAACTCCGGCACGGTGTTCGCCGCATTGCTGGCGCCGGTATTGGCCGCTGCATTTGGCTGGAGCAACGTCTTCGGCTTCGCCTTGATCCCACTGGTGCTGACCCTGATCGTCTTTGCCTGGCTCGCCCGCAATGCCCCTGAACGGCCCAAAGCCAAGTCCATGGCCGACTACTTCAAGGCGCTGGGCGACCGTGACAGCTGGTGGTTCATGTTTTTCTACAGCGTGACCTTCGGCGGCTTTATCGGCCTGGCGAGCGCTCTGCCCGGCTATTTCAACGACCAGTACGGCCTGAGCCCGGTGACCGCCGGCTACTACACCGCCGCGTGCGTGTTCGGCGGCAGCCTGATGCGCCCACTGGGCGGAGCACTGGCGGACCGTTTCGGCGGGATCCGGACCCTGTTGGGCATGTACAGCGTAGCGGCGATCTGCATTGCGGCGGTGGGCTTCAACCTGCCGAGTTCCTACGCGGCGCTGGCCCTGTTCGTCTGCACCATGCTCGGCCTGGGGGCAGGTAATGGCGCGGTGTTCCAACTGGTGCCACAGCGTTTTCGGCGTGAGATCGGCGTGATGACCGGCCTGATCGGCATGGCCGGCGGCATCGGCGGCTTCGCCCTGGCGGCGGGCATGGGTGCGATCAAACAAAGCACCGGCAGCTATCAAATGGCGCTGTGGCTGTTTGCCAGCCTGGGCGTGTTGGCCTGGTTTGGCCTGCATGGCGTGAAACGCCGCTGGAGAACCACCTGGGGCTCGGCCGCTGTGACGGCTGCCCGCGTCTGATGAGCCTGCAGCTGAGCGTCGCCCAGGCCAGTGCCATCGGCCCACGCACGGAAAACCAGGACGCGCTGCGGGTGGTGACGCCCGTGGCCGAACTGGCGGCCAGCAAAGGCTACCTGTGCGCCATCGCCGACGGCGTAAGCCAGTGTGCCGATGGTGGCTTGGCCGCGCGCTCGACCTTGCAGGCGCTGGCCTTGGATTACTACGCCACGCCGCAAACCTGGGGCGTGGCCCAGGCCCTGGAACGTTTGCTGCTGGCACAGAATCGCTGGTTGCAAGCCAATGGGGGTGGCCAGCCCTTGCTGACCACCCTCAGCGCCCTGGTGTTTCGCGGCCAGCGCTTTACCCTGGCGCATGTTGGGGATTGCCGGGCGTATCGCTGGCTGGACGGTGAGTTGCAGCGCATCAGCGAGGATCACGTCTGGGAACAGCCGGGCATGCAACACGTTCTGAAGCGCGCATTGGGTCTGGACCAGCACCTGGTGCTGGACTTCCTGGATGGCCAATTGCGCGAAGGCGAGTGTTTCCTGCTGCTCAGTGACGGCGTGTGGGCAACCCTGGGCGATCACAGCATCAGCGCCATCCTGCGCGAACAAACGGACTTGGATCTGGCGGTCAACACGCTAGTGAACGCCGCGCACCTG
Source organism: Pseudomonas marginalis (assembly GCF_001645105.1). Lineage (GTDB taxonomy): Bacteria > Pseudomonadota > Gammaproteobacteria > Pseudomonadales > Pseudomonadaceae > Aquipseudomonas > Aquipseudomonas petroselini. Next base: position 65,882 of record NZ_LKEG01000026.1, on the reverse strand, counting down.
GCGGGCAGCCAGGACAACGCCAGCGCCCTGCTGGTGCGCGTGGACACCCTCGGCGAGGCCACGTTGGGCGATGCGCTGGTGCAATTACAGCAATGGCCACTGCCGCCAGCCTTGAAGGCCGGACAACGTTTTGAAGGCTGGCAGGTAGAAACCGTGCTGGCGCAAAGCCGACAGTCATTGCTGTACCGGGTGCGGGATGCCCAACAGCAACCCTGGCTGCTGAAAACCCTGCCGTTGAGCCGCGACGATGACAGCGACGCCGGCCAGGCGTTGTTGTCGGAGGAGTGGTTTTTACGACGCGTCGCCGGGCGGTCCTTTCCTGAAGTCCATCCCGCCAGCGGGCGTCAGCATTTGTACTACGTCATGCGCGAATACCCAGGGCAAACCCTGGCTGAAGTGTTCAAGCAACAGGGTACGTTGCCCCTGGCGCAGTGGCAGTCCATTGCCGAGCGCTTGCTGCGGGCGGTGGGCATGCTGCATCGACGGCAAATCCTGCACCGCGACATTAAGCCGGAAAACCTGCTGCAAGGGGACGACGGTGAACTGCGGGTGCTGGATTTCGGCCTGGCCTACTGCCCCGGCCTTTCGGAGGACCGCGCTCACGTACTGCCTGGTACGCCGAGCTTTATCGCACCCGAGGCATTCAATGGTGACCCTCCTACCGCTCAACAGGATTTATATAGCGTCGGCGTCACCCTCTATTACCTGCTGACCGGGCATTACCCCTACGGTGAGATCGAGGCCTTCCAACGCCCCAAGTTTACCCAGCCGGTCAGCGCCAGCCGTTATCGCCCCGACTTGCCGGATTGGCTGCCGCTCAGCCTGGAGCGAGCCGTGGCCGCCCAGCCTGAGCATCGATATGAAACCGCCGAGGAATGGTTGCGGGTGCTGGAACAGGCAGACCGCCAGGAACTGAGCATCCGGCCCAGGCCTTTGCTGGAGCGCGAGCCATTGAAAGTCTGGCGGACCCTGGCGCTGGCTTCGCTGCTGATCAATCTGGTGCTGCTGTATTCACTCTTTCACCGCTGACGTCATCTCTACACGAGGGAAAACACATGAACGCAAAAGTCTGGCTGGTAGGCGCAGGTCCCGGTGACCCAGAACTGTTGACCCTCAAGGCCGTACGGGCCATGCACGAAGCCGATGTGGTGCTGATCGATGATCTGGTCAACCCGGCCGTACTGGAGCATTGCGCAGGGGCACGAGTGATCACCGTCGGCAAACGCGGCGGCTGCCGCTCAACGCCGCAAGACTTTATTCACCGCCTGATGCTGCGCTATGCCCGTCAAGACAAGTGCGTGGTGCGACTGAAGGGCGGCGACCCATGCATTTTCGGGCGCGGTGGCGAAGAAGCTGTTTGGCTGCGTGAACGAGGTGTCGAAGTGGAGTTGGTCAACGGGATTACGGCGGGGCTGGCGGGCGCGACGAATTGCGCGGTTCCGCTGACGTTGCGCGGCGTGAGTCGTGGCGTGACCCTGGTCACAGCGCACACCCAGGACGACAGCAGCCTGAATTGGCGTGCACTGGCAGAGGGCGGGACCACCTTGGTGGTGTACATGGGCGTAGCGAAGCTGGAGGAGATCCGTCAGCAATTGCTCGACGGCGGGATGGCGGCGGATATGCCGGTGGCGATGATCGAAAACGCATCGCTGCCCCAACAAAGGGAATGCCGCAGCGAGCTGTCCCGGATGTATGAAGATGCACAGGCATTTGCCCTGAAGAGCCCCGCGATCCTGGTGATCGGCCGTGTTGCCGCCGCCGAACAGGCCGCCTACCTCGCAGAAGCGGTACGCGCCTGAGGCAAATCGCAGGCGAAAAAAAGCCCGGCCTAAGCCGGGCTTTTTTCTACCACTCAGTAATTACTGAGCTTGAGCTTCAACCGACGCTTCTACGCGACGGTTAACAGCACGACCAGCTTCAGTTGCGTTGTCAGCAACTGGGCGGGATTCGCCGTAACCTACTGCGGTGATGCGGCTTGGAGCAACGCCATCTTTAACCAGGACTTGCTTAACAGCGTCAGCACGACGCTGGGACAGCTTCTGGTTGTAAGCGTCTGGACCTACGGAGTCAGTGTGACCAGCAACTTCTACGTTGGTAGCTGGGTACTGAGCCATGAAGTCGGCCAGGTTTTTCACGTCGCCGTAGCTGTTAGGCTTAACAACCGACTTGTCGAAGTCGAACTTAACGTCCAGCTCAACACGAACAACCTGAGCAACTGGAGCTTCTGGCTCTGGAGTTGGCTCTGGAGCTGGTGCTGGGGTAGGAGCTGGAGCAGCTGCGCCAGCGTTACCGCCGAAGTTCACGCCCAGGCCAACCAGTGCGGAGTAGTCCCACTTGCCGTTGTCCAGACCGTAGTCAGCTTCAACACCGGCACGAGCGTACAGGTTGTTGGTGAAGTAGTACTTCACGCCAGTACCAACGGTAGCGAAGGTAGTCTGGTCGCGACCGCTGTGGCCGTCAGCCTGAACGTTGGTACGGCTCTGGTGGCCGAAACCGCCTTCTACGTATGGACGCAGGCTGTCTACGCCAGCTTGACCGAAGTGATACTGGGCAACCAGGCTGCCGGTATCGCCTTTGATCTTCTGGTTACCAGTACCGTCGTTCGAACGGGTGTGGTTGGTTTTGTCGTAGGACAGGTTCAAGGACAGGTCGTCGGTCAGGAAGTAACCGATGCGAGCGCCAGGATTGAAGCCGTCTTCGATGTGCTTGACGCTATCGTTGTACTGCTTCTTGTAGAACAGCTCGCCTTCAACTGCGCCTTGGCCTTGTGCCAGAACGCCGAAAGAAGTAGCGGCAATAAGAGAACCAATGGCCAAGCCCAAGGTGTTTTTCAGTTTCATCCGTTAAATCCCCATCTGGTGATTGTAAAGCAGTCCCACAAACCGGGGGACAACTCGGCGACAAGTCTAACAGAACTTGCCTACACGTAAGAGATATTTGCCACGCACTAAGTTTCAGTCTCGCCCGCAAATTTCTCACGTAATTTATCAAGAGCACGTTTGTAACGCATTTTTGTAGCACTCAAACCCATGTGCATGATGTCGGCGATTTCCTGAAATTCCAGCTCTGCGACAAATCGTAGCACCAGAATTTCCCGGTCAATCGGATTCACATACACCAGCCAGCGATCGAGTCCGCCCTTCTCCTCGGGTGCCGGCGCCTTTTCTTCAGACGCCTCCTCAAGGGGGTCCAGACTCAAAGCGTCCATCAAGCGACGCTTTCGCCGTTCCTTCCGATACTGCGTGATGCACTCGTTGTACGTGATGCTGTACAGCCAGGTCTTGAACTTCGATTTGCCCTCGAAGTTCTTCAGGCCGTACAACACCTTGAGCATCACTTCCTGACAGACATCATCCGCATCTCTATCGTTCCCTAAATACCTTGAACAAACGTTGAACAAAGTGCGTTGATATCTGCGCATCAATTCTTCGTACGCGCGAGTTACGTGAAACAGCTCCGTGTGCGCACGCGCGACCAACTCCTCATCAGAGAGCTCACGGGGGTCATAGCGCGTGGACAGCGTTTGGGCTTTATTCAAAACAAGTCGTGCCGACAGTCAGGTCAATGTCCGCCACAGCCCGATCAGCCGGGTTCGCGGCGGCGTACATTAGCAGGGTTTGCCGGGTTAGCGGCTACTGACCTGCTGTTCCAGGAGAATCCGATTGGACAGCGACACCAGGTCGCCGTCATCGGTCAGCACCGTTGTCTTGACTGTGCCGATCTCCTCGATTTGCCCTTCGACCTCGCCCACACGCACCTGTTGCCCAACCTGATACAGCTCACGCACATAGATTCCCGCAAGAATCTGACCGGCAATTTCCCGGCTTCCCAAGCCCATGGCCAGCGCAACTGCCAGACCAACGGTAATCAAAACGATCACAATCACATGGTTGAGCAGGTCAGTCTTGACCTCCAACTGGCTGATCGCGACCGAAATACTGATGATGATCACCAGCCCTTGAGCGATTCGCCCCAGGCCGGCGGCGTAATCCAGTCCCACGCCTTCGGCGGCGCCCCGCACAAGCCCATTGGCCAATTGCGCCAGCAAAACGCCTACCAGCAGTACCAGCGCGCCGCCAAAAACCTTCGGCAAATACAGCGCCAGCATGTCGAGCGTAGCTGAAACTCGCTCAAGTCCAAGGGATTGAGCCGCAGAAACCAGAAAAATCAGCAAAACAAACCAATAAACAATCTTGCCGATCAATGTTGAGATCGGTACTTGCAGCCCGGCACGGCCCAACAGCTTGGTCAGGCCGGTGCCTGCCATCAGCCGGTCCAGGCCCAGTTTTGCCAGCAATTTGGACAGCAGGGTGTCGAGCAGCTTGGCTACGACAAAACCCAACAGCACCAGCACCAGCGCACCAAACAGGTTGGGAATGAAATTCGCCACCTTGGTCCACAATGCGGTCATCGCGGTGACCAGGCTCTGCGTCCAGAGATCAAGTTCCATATTCAATCAGCCTTATCAGCAGTACGAGCAAGAGGTTTACGACGGGAAACAGGCGATACGTGGGCCGAACCATTGTTCAGCGCCATCATCAGCGCCGGCATCCAGCGGCCGAGCAGACCGAACAGGTCACCCGCACCCACCTGGCGGTTGGCGGTTTTCAACACGCGGCCCAGGCAGGCATCGTCGTCCCGATTGGACGGCGAGGCATTGAGCATGTCACGCAAAGACTGTTCGAACGGATCGTGCATAAAGACCTCTCGCAAGTGATTTAAAAGACGAGGGTAAAATTCCTGAGGTCACATAGGACCCTTCATACGTTCAGGTCATATTCAGCTCAAACCCAGCGCAACCGTCGAAAAAGCCACCATTGTCCAAGCGCGACCGAGACCATCAACAGGCACGCAATCATGAATCCATAGGGGCTGGCAGAGAACGGAATCCCGCCCACATTTATACCCAGCAGCCCGGTGAGAAAACTCATCGGCAGGAAGATCCCGGTGATGATCCCGAACCGGTACATGGTGCGGTTCATGCGTACGCTCAAGCGCCGGTCTTCGGCCTCAAGCACAAGCCCCACGCGCTCCCGGGTCAATTCGAGCTCTTCCAGGTAGCGGGTCAGGCTGTTGTTCAATTCGTTCCAATAGTCGGCATCGTCGTCACAGAACCACGGCAATTTGATCCGCGTGAGCTGGGCAAAAATATCCCGCTGCGGTGCGAGGAATCGCTTCAGCCCAGCGGCGCGTCGACGGATCTGCAAAACGCTGCCATGTTCCGGCGTATACCGTTCGTCGGTATCGAGTTTTTCTTCCTCTGCATCGACGACTTCAGACAAGTCCGTGACCAGATCCTGCACTTTATTGGTCAGGTACTGCGCCATATAAAGGATAAGTTCCGAGGCCGTTTTCGGGCCCTTGCCGTCCGCCAACTGCACCAGCAGCTCGTCAGTGGCGCGCAACGGGCGCAAACGCAGGGAAATCACACGACTGGCTGCGGCGAAGATACGCACCGAAACCATGTCTTCCGGCTCTGCCCCTGGGTTGAGGTTGATCCCACGCAGAAACAACAGCAATTCCGCGTCCGGCAACGGCAACAGACGCGGACGGGTGTTCTCCTCCAGCAACAGGTCACAGGCGAACTCGCTCAAGCCACTGGATTTACGCAGCCAGGTCTGAGTCTGCGGATGGCTGCGATCCCAATGCAACCACAGGCTTTCCTGAGGTTGCAGTTGCAAGTCGTCGAGCTCTGTCCGGGCAATCGAACGCGCACCGCCTTTACCGTCCAGCACCAGGGCATGCACCAGCCCCCATTGCGCGTTTTCTTCCTCGAACATCCTCACCCCGTCGATTATTGCGGTTTATTCAGGCATTTTCAGCGGGCTGGGCGACACAATCACGCCGTTGTTGTCGGCGTAGATGTACTCACCCGGACGGAACGTCACCCCCGCAAACGTGACCACCACGTTCAAGTCACCGATGCCGCGTTTGTCGGTCTTCATCGGGTGACTCGCCAAGGCCTGCACCCCCAGGTCGGTCTGGGCGATCACATCGACGTCACGGATGCAGCCGTAGATCACCAGGCCTTCCCAGCCATTTTTTGCGGCTTTCTCGGCGATCATGTCGCCCAGCAGCGCGCGGCGCAGGGAACCACCCCCATCGACCACCAGCACCTTGCCGGCGCCAGGCTGGTCGGCCTGTTCCTTGACCAAGGAGTTATCTTCGAAACATTTTAGGGTGACAATTTCACCACCAAAGGAATCTCGGCCGCCGAAATTGCTGAACATCGGCTCAAGCACCTGCACCAGTTCCGGGTAGGCGTCGCACAGGTCAGGGGTCACGTAATGGTTCATTGAAAAATTCCTTTCTGTCAAAGAGGTGTCTTTCGAAAGAAGCGCCAGCCCAAGCAGGGGCGAAACATCCCATCCGCATCGCCGCAACGCAATAGCCACTGCGCGACTGAATATGACCAGAAGCGTTTAACGCGTCATATCTTAGCCGCAACCACACACGAGTGAAACGCCCTTGGCAGAGCGTTGCCTCAAACCGTGGCCAGCACCTCGGCCTGCACACCGAATAAGGGTGTGAGCGGATCTTTCAACCACTGCTCCACCAATGGCCACACTTGAACCTGTGCGGCTTTGCTGACCAGCATTTCCACGTGCCCGAAATCCTCGGTAAACCCTTGCTGGCGGCCCAGGCACAGGTATTGACGGTGCTCGGATCCGACTTGCTCGAACAATTTGCGACACGCCCAGTCAGGGTCCTGATGATCGCCGGCGGCGCTGACCGCCAACAACGGCACATCGACACTTGCCAAGCCTTTCCACCAGTCGTTTTTACCCTCGCCAAAGCGGCCGAACAGACCATTCCAACGCATGGCTTCGATCAACACGCCCGCGGGCTCGTCCTCCGGGCCACGCTTGAACCGTGAGCCGGACAGTTCGCCGAAGCGTTTCAGCAGCAAGCGGCCAGTCCACTCCACCGGTGGCAATTTCAACGGCCAGTGGGTGCGGCTGACCTGGCAACCAAACAACGCCACCGAAGCCACTGCCGGCGCGCCAAGGTGGTGCCCACCCAGCGCCGCAGCCAGGCTTGTGCCGCCCAGGGAATGGCCGATCCAGTGGGGAATCTGCGCACTCTGCTCACGCACAAACGCGCCAATCGCCGGCAAGTCATAGCGTGCATAGTCAGCGACGCGATTGCGGGCGTAGTTATGATTGCGCTTGGACAAACCATGGCCGCGCATTTCCGGGATCCACACATCAAACCCCTGGCGTGCCAGGTAAGCCCCCAGGCCAATGCCCTTGGGTGAGTACCAGAAGCGCCGGTTGGAAAAACTGCCATGCAACAAAATAACCGGGATGCCCCGGTTTTCCGGGACATCGGCCAAGCCCAAACGAGTAACGGCCAGCTCGACGGTACCGTCGGGGCTGTTACCGGGTTTGAGGCGGTACACATCTTCACTCAGGTCGCCACGACGTTCAGCGCTGATCAGGGCGACGGGAAACAGGTTGCTGCTGCTTTGCATAATGCTCTTGCACAAAAAAGGGCGGCGTCCGGAAGGAATTCCGCCCTGCACAGATAAGAATGCCGGTCACCCTCGAGAGGTGACCGGCACTTTTGACGTAACGACCTTAGACGGACGCTTGGCCTTCCGCCAGGAAGAACCAGGTTTCCAGCACGGAATCGGGGTTCAGCGAGACGCTTTCGATGCCCTGCTCCATCAGCCATTTGGCTAGGTCAGGGTGGTCGGAAGGGCCTTGGCCACAGATACCGATGTACTTGCCGGCCTTGTTACACGCCTGGATGGCATTGGCCAGCAGCTTCTTGACCGCAGGGTTACGCTCGTCGAACAGGTGCGCGATGATCCCGGAGTCGCGGTCTAGGCCCAGGGTCAGTTGGGTCAGGTCGTTGGAGCCGATGGAGAAACCGTCGAAGAACTCCAGGAACTCTTCGGCCAGGATGGCGTTGGACGGCAGTTCGCACATCATGATCACGCGCAGACCGTTTTCGCCACGCGACAGACCGTTTTCAGCCAGCAGGTCGACCACCTGGCTCGCCTCGCCCAGGGTGCGCACGAACGGCACCATGATCTCGACGTTGGTCAGGCCCATCTCGTTGCGCACGCGCTTGAGGGCGCGGCATTCGAGTTCGAAGCAATCACGGAACGCTTCGCTGATGTAACGCGAGGCACCACGGAAGCCCAGCATCGGGTTTTCTTCTTCCGGCTCGTAGAGCTTGCCGCCGATCAGGTTCGCGTATTCGTTGGACTTGAAGTCCGACAGGCGCACGATGACTTTTTTCGGGTAGAACGCCGCCGCCAAGGTGCTGATGCCTTCCACCAGCTTCTCGACGTAGAAGCCGACCGGGTCGTTGTAGCCGGCAATACGCTTGTCGACGCTTTCCTTGATGTCCAGCGGCAGGCCGTCGTAGTTCAACAGGGCCTTGGGGTGCACGCCGATCATGCGGTTGATGATGAACTCCAGGCGGGCCAGGCCCACACCGGCGTTCGGCAACTGCGCGAAGTCAAAGGCGCGGTCCGGGTTGCCGACGTTCATCATGATCTTGAACGGCAGGTCCGGCATGGCGTCGATGGAGTTTTGCTTGATGTCGAAGCCCAACTCGCCTTCGAAGATGAAGCCGGTATCGCCTTCGGCGCAGGACACGGTCACGCCCTGGCCGTCCTTGAGCAGTTGGGTGGCGTTGCCGCAACCCACTACGGCCGGAATCCCCAGCTCACGGGCGATGATCGCCGCGTGGCAGGTACGCCCGCCACGGTTGGTGACGATGGCGCTGGCGCGTTTCATCACCGGTTCCCAATCCGGGTCGGTCATGTCGGAGACCAGAACGTCACCTGGCTGGACTTTGTCCATTTCGGACACGTCCTTGATGATCCGCACCTTGCCCGCGCCGATGCGCTGGCCGATGGCGCGACCTTCCACCAGCACCGTGCCGGTCTCTTTCAACAGGTAGCGTTCCATGACGTTGGCCGAAGTACGGCTCTTCACGGTTTCCGGACGGGCCTGCACGATGTACAGCTTGCCGTCGTCACCGTCCTTGGCCCATTCGATGTCCATCGGGCACTTGTAGTGCTTTTCGATGATCATCGCTTGCTTGGCCAACTCGCTGACTTCCGCGTCGCTCAGGCAGAAACGGGCGCGTTCGGCCTTGTCCACCTCAACGGTTTTAACCGAGCGACCGGCTTTGGCCTCGTCACCGTAGATCATCTTGATGGCCTTGCTGCCCAGGTTGCGGCGCAAGATGGCCGGGCGACCAGCCTCAAGGGTATGTTTGTGTACGTAGAATTCGTCGGGGTTGACCGCGCCTTGTACGACGGTTTCGCCCAGGCCGTAGGCGCCGGTGATAAACACCACGTCACGGAAGCCCGATTCGGTATCGAGGGTGAACATGACGCCGGCAGTGCCGGTTTCCGAACGCACCATGCGCTGTACACCGGCAGACAAAGCCACCAGCTTATGGTCGAAACCCTGGTGCACACGGTAGGAAATCGCGCGATCGTTAAACAACGAGGCGAAGACTTCCTTGGCTGCGCGGATCACGTTTTCGACGCCGCGGATGTTCAGGAAGGTCTCTTGCTGGCCGGCGAAGGAGGCATCCGGCAAGTCTTCGGCGGTGGCCGAGGAGCGCACGGCAACAGCCATGTCCGGGTTGCCGGCCGACAGGGTGGCGAAGGCGGTGCGGATTTCTTCGTTGAGCTTCTCAGGGAACTCGGCGTCCATGATCCATTGGCGGATCTGGGCACCGGTCTTGGCGAGGGCATTGACGTCATCAACGTCCAGAGCGTCCAGCGCGGCGTGGATCTGAGCATTGAGGCCGCTCAGTTCGAGGAAATCGCGGTAAGCCTGGGCCGTGGTGGCGAAACCACCGGGCACCGATACACCTGCGCCTGCAAGATTACTGATCATCTCGCCGAGGGATGCGTTCTTGCCCCCCACGTGCTCTACATCATGGACGCCGAGCTTATCGAGGGAAACTACGTACTCTACCAAGGTGATCTCTCCACTTTCTGTGTTGGAAAAGCTCAGGACGCTGGCTGCTCAGTAGGAGCGTTCGCCAGCGCTTGTGGCCTGGACCTGGAAAATAAGTGAGAATGCGGCCCACCGCGGGACGGCAAAATCGCGCCTATCATATCCAAGATTCGCCATCAGCTTAAGGCCCAGGGCTCAAATGAAACGATCTGCTTTCTTTATCTCCGACGGCACCGGCATCACAGCCGAAACATTGGGCCAGAGCCTGCTCGCGCAGTTCGAAAACATTACCTTCGCCAAATTCACGCGTCCGTACATCGACAGCGTGGATAAAGCGCGGGCCATGGTACAACAAATCAATCTGGCGGCTGAAAAAGACGGTTTCCGGCCGATCATTTTCGACACCATCGTCAATCAAGACATCCGTGAGATTCTCGCAACGTCGAATGGTTTCATGATCGACATTTTCTCGACCTTCCTGGCCCCGCTGGAGCAGGAGTTGAGTGAACACTCCTCCTATTCGGTCGGAAAGTCCCATTCCATTGGGCATAACTCCAATTATATGGAGCGTATCGAGGCGGTGAACTTTGCCCTCGACAACGACGACGGCGCCCGTACCCATTACTACGACAAGGCCGACCTGATCCTGGTCGGCGTGTCGCGCTGCGGCAAAACGCCCACCTGTTTATACATGGCCATGCAATTCGGTATTCGCGCAGCCAATTACCCGCTGACCGAGGACGACATGGAGCACCTGACGCTGCCGGCCGCCCTGCGCGCGCACTCGCACAAGCTGTTCGGCCTGACCATCGACCCGGACCGTCTCACGGCGATCCGCAATGAGCGCAAGCCCAACAGTCGCTATTCCAGCTATGCGCAGTGTGAGTTCGAAGTGCGCGAAGTAGAAAATCTGTTCCGTCGCGAGAATATTGCGCACATCAATTCCACGCATTTTTCGGTGGAGGAGATTTCGGCGAAGATTCTGGTGGAGAAAGGCGTGGAGCGGCGCTTCAAATAGTCATTACCGCCTGCCGCTTTTGTAGTGAGCGAGCTTGCCTCGCGCTGGGCAAGCCCGCTCACCACAATAAAGCGAGCCCGCCGTTACAGGTGGAAGCGCCCGCCTCCCTGCCCCAATGCTGTAGCCAGCGCATCAAACCCCGCCCGTAACAACTGATCATCCCCCGACGTATTGCAGATACTCGCCCGAATGAACTGAGGCACCGCCGTCTGCCCCACCGCAAAGGCTTCAGCGGTAGCGATCAGGTAATTATTCTGCTTGAGCTCCGCCTCGATTTCCGACGCACGCCACGGCTCCGGCACTTCAATCCAGAAATGCGGGCTGTTGAGATGGGTGCGGTATTCCAGCCCGGTCAGCAGGTCGCGGACCAGGGCTTTACGTCGGCTGATTTCGTTGATCTGCTGGCGCAGCAGGTATTCCGCCGTGCCGTTTTCGATCCACTGGGTGGCCAGCTCAAGGGTCACGGGCGTGGCCATCCAGCAGGTCGAACGCAGGGCTGCCGAAATACGGCTGACCAACGCCGGCGGCGCATGCACATAGCCCACGCGCAGCCCGGCGGACACCGCTTTGCTCAGGCTGCTGATCAGAATCGTACGCTCAGGGGCGAAATAGCTGAGTGGCGGCGGCCGGTCTTCGACCAACACACCGTGGGCTTCATCCTCAAGAATCAGCAGGTTGTGTTCCCGACACACTTTGACCAGCGCTTCGCGGCGCGCGACCGAGAGCACCGCCGTGGTCGGGTTCTGGATCGTGGGCGTGCAGTACAGCGCTGAAATCCGGTGATTACGACAGACTTCGTCCAGCGCGCTCGGCAGCACGCCCTCCTCGTCCATGTCCAGGCCGATCAGGCGGATACCCAGCATCCGCGCGGCCGTAATAAGGCCCGGATACGTCAGCTGTTCGGTGACCACCGTATCGCCCGCCCGCAACAGCGCCATCATTGAGCACAGCAGGCCGTGCTGGCCGCCGTTGACGCAGATGACTTGCTCGGGAATCGGATGAAAATCACGCTGCACCAGCCATTGCGCGCCCGCTTCACGGTAGCGCGGCAGGCCGGCGTCCGGGGTGTAGGCACTGATGTCCTGGAGGAACTTGGCGTTGGTCGACAGGGTTTGGAAGCTCTGGGCCAGGAACACCGTCTCCTGCCCGGGGATGTGCATGTTGCGGCTCATGTCGAAGTACTGACGCGGCTCTTCGCTGAAGTTGCGAAAACCTTCATCGCGCTGGCGCTCCATCCCACGCTTGCGCACGAACGTGCCGTCGCCGACTCGCGCCACAACCAAGCCCAAGCGTTCCAGTTCGCCGTAGGCCCGGCTGATGGTGCCTATCGTCACACCCAGGTTGTCGGAAAGCACCCGATGGGGCGGCAGTTTTCTTCCCGGTTCAATCAAGCCTTCAAGGATGCCCCGTTCCATGACATCGGACAGGCGCTTGTACTTCACGCCCTGCCCGTTGGACAACCCCTCACGCATAATTGACACCATGTCAATATTTGTTTTGACAGCCATCTTTCGCCCTAATAGTGTGCTTTTACGGGTTCAATCGCCGATTTTTACAACTCATTACAAGCTCAATATAGAGTTCAATTCCGGCTCAGGGAAGCAATAAACGATGCCAATGTCCGCCGTTCTCGAAAACACCGCCAAGACCAAAACCCAAAAACAGTGGCTGGCCGGGCTGATCACCAGCGTGATGTTCCTGATCGTTTGCCTGAGTTGGGGCACTACGTGGCTGGGGATCAAGATTGCCGTGGAGAGCGTGCCGCCGCTGACGTCCGCCGGCCTGCGCTTCCTGATCGCTTTCCCGCTGTTCCTGTGTTTTGCCATGGTGCGCCGCGAGCCGATCCTGTTTCCCCGTGAAAGCCGCTGGTTTTTTGTGTTTGTAACCCTGTCCTACTTCAGCGTGCCCTACTACCTGCTCAACTACGGCGAAATGCATGTCTCGTCCGGCCTTACCGCGCTGCTGTTCAGTTGCATGCCGGTGTTCATCCTGATCTTCTCCGCGCTGTTCCTGCGCGAGCGCATCTACTTTTCCCAGGTGGTCGGTATCGGTATCGGTTTCGGCAGCCTCTACATGATCATCAAGAGCCAGGGCCTGCACCTGGACCACGCCGAGTTCTTCGGGGTACTGGCGATTCTGACCGCTGCGATCATGCATGCCTTGTGCTACGTCATTACCAAGCAGAAAGGCAGCGCCATCAGCGTGATCACCTACAACACCCTGCCCATCGGCATTGCCGGGATGATGCTGTTCGTCGCCGGGCTGTGGTTTGAAGCGCCGACCTTCGACGCCATCACCTTGCGCTCTTGGGGCGCCCTGTTCTACCTGGGCCTGGTGGCCTCGGTGGGCGGGTTCATCGTGTACTTCATGCTGCTCAAGCGCTTGAGCCCGATCATCCTGTCATTCGTGTTCATCATCTTCCCAGTGTTCGCGGTGATCATTGGCGCCTGGTACGAAGGCGTGTCGATTTCCCGTGACCTGATGCTGTATTCGGCCATCCTGCTGGCCGGCTTTGCGATCACCAAGTTGCCGGTTGAAAAACTCCTGGCCAAGAAAAAATGACCCCTTCCCTGCCCCATCAACATCAGCAACGCGAGAGCCACATGGACGTCCTCCGCCCCACCGCCCTGGAACAGATCTACGCCCACGCCCGCCGCAGTTACCCCGAAGAATGCTGCGGTTTCATCTTCGCCGACGGCAGCGTGTACCTGGGCAGCAATATCCAGAATGAACTGCACCGCAAGAACCCCGAGGTGTACCCGCGCAGCGCAGCCAACGGCTACACGTTCTCGGTGGCCGACACCCTGCTGCTGAACAAAGCGTTTCGCAGCGACAACCCAGTGGTGGTGATCTACCACTCCCACCCGGACGTCGGTGCCTATTTCAGTGACGAAGACCAGGACAAGGCGCTGTTCCTGGGCGAGCCGATCTACCCCGTGAGCTACCTGGTGGTCGACGTTCGCCAGGGCCAGGCCCTGGGCTCCAAGCTGTTTGCCTGGGATGGCAAGCATTTCGCCCTTCAACCTTTCAACGACCTGCACACGGAGTTGTCCATGAACGCTGTCTCTTTCCCCGACATTCTGGTTCGCGTGGCCAAGCTGCCGGAATCGACCCTTGAGGGCACCGGATCGACATTGCGCGAAGTCATTGAAAACCTCTGCAGCAGCCACCCACAGTTGCGTTCGCACCTGTTCCACGAGAAGAACAACCAGCTCAAGGAACACTTCCTGTTTACGGCAGAGGAAGCGCTGATCGATGCCGACGAGCCTTTGCCGCAAAAGGCCAAAATCGAAGTCCTGCTCGCGACCTCTGGCGGCATGGATGTCGACGCACTGAGCAATGAAGAAGTACAGCGCTACGTGCGCCATATCACCTTGCCCGGCGTCGGTCGCGAAGGTCAGCTGAACCTGAAGAAAGCCAAGGTGCTGATCATCGGCACCGGCGGCCTCGGCTCACCGATCAGCCTGTACCTGGCCGCCGCCGGCATCGGCACCCTGGGGCTGGTGGACTTTGATGTGGTGGAAAGCAGCAACCTGCAACGCCAGATCGTCCACGGCAACAGCACACTCGGCATGCCCAAGGTCGAGTCCGCCAAGCAACGCCTGCAAGACCTCAACGGCCATATCCAGATCAACGCCCACGACACCGCGTTGAACGCTGACAACGCCCTGGAATTGGTAGGCGCCTACGACCTGGTGATCGACGGCACCGACAATTTCGACACCCGCTACCTCGTCAACGATGCCTGCGTGCAACTGGGCAAACCCTTGGTGTACGGCGCCATCTACCGCTTCGACGGGCAGATCAGCGTGCTCAACTATCAAGGCGGGCCTTGCTATCGCTGCCTGTTCCCCAGCCCGCCGCCCGCCGAACTGGCACCCAATTGCAGCGCCGGTGGCGTGATCGGGGTATTACCCGGCGTGGTCGGGATGATCCAGGCCACCGAGGCCATCAAACTGCTGATCGGTATTGGTGAACCCTTGTCGGGCCGCTTGATGCGCTTTGACGCGCTGGCGATGAAGTTCAGCGAGATCCGCTTCAAGCGCCGCGCCGATTGCCCCTGCTGTTCCGAGGCGCGCCACAGTGAAACCCTGGCGCCCGCTGTCTGCGCGGATGCCGTGCCCAACCCACCGTCCCTGGCCGAAGAGCGCTACATCAAGCCCCAGGTACTCAAGCAAGTGCTTGAACACCCCAGCAGCGCCGACGTGCTGCTGGACGTGCGCGACGCCAGCGAATTAGAGGTATGCAAGTTGCCGGGGGTGGTGCACATCCCCCTCGCCGAACTGGACGGCCACCTCGACAGCCTCAGCCGTGACAACACCCACTACCTGATCTGCTACGCCGGCAGCCGCGCAGAGCAAGCCGCCAGCACCTTGCTGGCCGCCGGTTTCGCCAACACCAAAGTCCTGCAGGGCGGCATGAAACATTGGGTTCGCGACGTCGAACCCGACATGCCTTTGTATTGAACCGAGGGCTGAATGATGTTGCATAACTCCATTCTTGAGGTGATCGGCCAAACGCCGATCGTGCGTTTGGCGCAGTTCTCCGAAGACCTCGGTATCGAGGTCTACGCCAAGCTCGAATCCCTCAACCCCGGCGGCAGCCACAAGGCGCGCATCGCCTTGGGCATGATCCTCGACGCCGAGCGCCGGGGCGTGCTGATCCGTGACTCCGGGCAAACCATCATCGAGCCCAGCGGGGGCAACACCGGTATCGGCCTGGTGATGGCCGGCAATGTGCTGGGCTACAAAGTGGTGCTGGTAATCCCCGACAACTACAGCCCCGAAAAACAGAAGCTGCTGCGTTTATATGGGGCCAAGGTGGTGCTGTCGGACAGTCGTCTGGGTAACAATTCCCACGGCGAAAAGTGCATGGAACTGCAGCTGGAAAACCCCAGCTACGTGATGCTCAACCAGCAGCGTAATGGTGCCAACCCGCAGACCCACCGCGACACCACCGCACCGGAAATCCTCCGCGCCTTCGGCGAGCGACGCGCAGACTACTTTGTCAGCGGCATCGGCACCGGCGGGCATATCACCGGCATCGGCGAAACCCTGAAAGCCGCCTGGCCGGGCCTGCGCGTCATGGGCGTGGAACCGGAAGAATGCGACCTGCTGAAAAACCAGCACGCGCCGCATCATATCCAGGGCCTGTCGATCGGCCTGATCCCGAGCATCCTCAACCTGGGCGTGATCGACGGCATGCTCAAGGTCTCGCGCCAGGACTGCATCGATATGATGAAACGCATCATGCGCACCGACGCCATCAGCCTGGGTCTGTCGTCCGCCGCCAACATGGTGGCTATCGCCAAGCTCGCTCCCGAACTACCGCCCGACACGGTGGTGTTGACCATGGTCTACGACAATGCCGACAGCTACCTGCCCAGTTTTGAATAACGGGTTTTCCAACCACACAGAATGCGGGGGTGCCTCGATGGGCGGCTTTATCGACATGCAACAATTGCACGATGAGTTGCTGACTCACCTCATCAAGACCCTCACACCCGTACAGATGAAACAGCTGGAACCGCACCTCGCGCCGCTGATCCAGAATGCCGCCCAGGCGGTGGCCGAAGACCTGATCGCCTATGCCTACCGTGACCCGGCGTCGCGTGGGCGCGGCGAGTTGATCCTGGAGTCCTACGCCTCGTTCAAGGCGGTGCTGTATTACCGCCTGGCACACGTGGTATGGAATTTCCCCGACCAGCACAATGGCGTGTTCTCGCGCATCGCGCTCAAGCTGAGCAACCAGGGCAAGATTCTGTCCGGCGCCGAAATTCACCCGGCGGCGCGCATCGGGCGACGCTTCGTGCTCGACCACGGCTACGGCACTGTGATCGGCGAAACCTGCGAGATCGGTAACGACTGTTACATCCTCTGCGGCGTGACCCTGGGCGCCCGCGGCATCGCCAACAACCCTGACGGCAAGCGCCATCCACGCCTGGGCAATAACGTTGAGGTGGGCGCCGGCGCACGCGTGCTGGGTTATGTGTTGATCGGCGACAACGTATTTATCAGCCCATCCTGCGTGATCACCCAGGACGTGCCCGCCGGCACCAAGGTCAAGGTGGTCAACCAGATTCAGCTGCAAAAAAACGATGAATCGGACAACAGCAACTACCTCGGTGCATTCGCCCTGGACGAGCGCTTGCATGTGGTCGGCGAGATCAACGCCAGCCACAAGGTCACCGTGCTGGACGCCGACTTTCATCCGTTGCAGGGGCTGATGCTGGAGCCCACGGTGAAGGAGCGTCATCACCTGCAATTTCGCCTGCACCGCGTCGAGTCGGGCCACCACTTGCCGCGCCTGCCGCTGAACCTGAAGGTCTGCGGCCCCGAATTTGAAATCACCCTGCTCTCCCCCCCTGGCTTGAGTGCAATGGTGCGTCACCTGCTGCAAGCCAGCCCATTGATCGTCGGAGGTTGAACATGTCCGTGCACACCATGGAAACCCTGGCGCTGTTCGACAGCGCGCCTTATCAGAACGCGTTCAGCGCCCGGGTGATTGCCGTCAGCGAACACGGCATTGCCCTGGAACACACGCTGTTCTATCCCACCGGCGGCGGGCAGCCGGGAGACACCGGCCACCTGACATTGGCGGACGGTACGCGCGTCGAGGTGACCGGCACAGTGCGCGACCCGGTGCTGCGCTCGATTATCTGGCACCAAGTGGAGCACTGGCCCGAGCAGTTGACCGCAGGGGTGCAGGTGGACGCCGGCCTCGATTGGGAACGTCGTTACCAGCACATGAAAATGCACACCTGCCTGCACCTGCTGTGCTCAATCATTGATGCCCCGGTGACCGGTTGCAGCATCAGTGCCGACAAGGGCCGCCTGGATTTCGACCTGCCGGAAATGACCCTCGACAAAGACAGCATCACCCGCGACCTCAACGCCCTGATCGAACAGGCCCACGCGGTGAAAACCCTGTCGATGCCGGCCTCGGAATATTCCACCCTGCTGCAGATCACCCGCACCCAGGCGGTGGCGCCGCCGGTAATCCAGGGCTCGGTGAGGGTCATTGAAATTGCCGGGATCGATATCCAGCCCTGCGGGGGCACCCATGTGCTCAGTACCGAGGAAATCGGCCGGGTGTTCTGCGAGAAGATCGAGAAGAAGAGCAAGCACAATCGCCGGGTGATACTGCGATTCGAGTGAACACGGTCAACTGTGGGAGGGGGCTTGCCCCCTCCCACATTCATTGGGTTTAGACAGATGAATACGGGGTGTCTGCTAGATCACGAACAAGTCCACAAACCGATTGACCGCTGTGGCTTCAAGCGTCGCCTGGTCCTTGCACAGCGCAAAAATCTCGGCACTGCGCTGCGCGGTAAACCGTGTGGCCAGGTTAGCCTTGAACTTGTCTTCCAGCAACGGAATGCCATCGACCCGACGGCGGCGATGGCCGATCGGGTACTCCACCGCCACTTGCTCGGTGCAGCTGCCGTCATTGAAAAACACCTGCACCGCGTTGGCAATGGAGCGCTTGTCGGCCTCCAGGTATTCCCGGCTGTAGCGTGGGTCTTCGACGATGACCATCTTGTCGCGGAGCGCATCGATGATCGGGTGGGCAGCATGGAATTCATCTTCGTACTGCTCCGCCACCAAATTGCCGAACGCCAACGGCACGGCGGTCATGTATTGCAGGCAATGGTCGCGGTCGGCGGCGTTGGCCAGTTGGCCCACCTTGGAGATGATGCGAATTGCCGACTCATGGGTGGTGATCACGATACGCTCGATTTCGTGCAGGCGATCTTTCACCAACGGGTGCAAGGTCACCGCCGCTTCGCAGGCGGTTTGCGCGTGGAACTCGGCGGGGAAGCTGATCTTGAACAGCACGTTTTCCATCACATACGTGCCGTAGGGCTGGGAAAGGCTGAACGCGCGCTGGTCCTGCGGCTTGAGTGCCAGGTCCTTGTTGGTGTGGCTGAACAGCACGTCGTAGAACCCCCATTGCGGCGCGCTCAATACCCCGGGAATGCCCATCTCACCGCGCAACGCGATATCCGCCAAACGCACGCCCCGGCTCGACGCATCCCCCGCCGCCCAGGATTTGCGCGAACCGGCATTCGGTGCATGCCGATACGTACGCAACGCCTGCCCATCGACAAACGCATGGGACAACGCCGCAAGCAACTGCTCACGGTTGGCGCCCATCAGCTTCGCGCTCACCGCCGTAGAGGCGACTTTCACCAACAGCACATGGTCGAGGCCGACACGGTTAAAAGAGTTTTCCAGGGCAATCACCCCCTGGATTTCATGGGCCATGATCATTGCTTCCAGTACCGCGCGTACTGTCAGCGGTGCGTCGCCGTTGGCCACGCGCTTTTGCGACAGGTGATCAGCCACGGCGAGGATGCCGCCGAGGTTATCCGAGGGATGACCCCATTCGGCGGCGAGCCAGGTGTCGTTGTAGTCGAGCCAACGCACGATGCAGCCGATGTCCCACGCGGCCTTGACCGGGTCCAACCGGAACGACGTGCCCGGCACCCGCGCGCCAAACGGCACCACCGTGCCCTCGACGATCGGCCCCAGGTGCTTGGTGCATTCGGGGAAACGCAAGGCCAGTAGGCCGCAGCCCAACGTATCCATCAGGCAGTTGCGGGCGGTGTCCAAGGCGTCCTGCGAGTCGATCCGGTAGTTGAGGACATAATCGGCGATGTCCTGCAGGACCTGGTCATAGTCGGGACGGTTGTTCTGGTCGGCGTTGGCGCTCATGGCAGTTACTCCTAAAAGGTTGGGTTAGTCCTCAGGATCACGGTTGATCGCTCCATCGCAGATCTGGCCGCCTGCTTGGGGGTATGGAGATCCAATGTGGGAGGGGGCAAGCCCCCTCCCACATTGGAGACAGTGTGGGTTGCTAGAAAGCGTCGCCCGGGACGCGGACGAAGCCTTCCATCAGCACTCGGGCGCTGCGGCTCATGATGGCTTTCCTCACAACCCATTCGCCGTTCACCTGAGTGGCTTCAGCACCGACACGCAAAGTGCCGGACGGATGCCCGAAGCGCACCGCATTGCGTTCAATACCGCCCGCCGCCAAGTTGACCAACGTCCCGGAAATCGCCGCGGCCGTGCCAATCGCCACGGCCGCCGTGCCCATCATTGCGTGGTGCAGCTTGCCCATGGACAACGCGCGCACCAGCAGGTCCACATCACCGGCCTTGATCGCCTTGCCACTGGACGCCACGTAATCCGCCGGCTTGGCCACAAACGCCACCTTCGGGGTGTGCTGGCGCTGGGCAGCGTCGTCCAGGTGCTTGATCAGGCCCATGCGCAACGCGCCGTAGGCCCGCACGGTTTCGAACATCGCCAGGGCCTTGGGGTCGCTGTTGATCGCGCCTTGCAGCTCCGTGCCGGTGTAGCCGAGGTCTTCGGCGTTGATGAAAATCGTCGGGATACCGGCGTTGATCAACGTGGCCTTGAAGGTGCCGACACCGGGCACTTCCAGGTCGTCGACCAGGTTGCCGGTGGGGAACATCGAGCCGCCGCCGCCCTCTTCTTCCGCTGCTGGGTCCATGAACTCCAACTGCACCTCGGCGGCCGGGAAGGTCACGCCGTCAAGCTCGAAGTCGCCGGTTTCCTGCACTGCACCGTCGGTGATCGGCACGTGGGCGATGATGGTTTTACCGATATTGGCCTGCCACACCCGTACCACGGCTACGCCGTTGTGGGGCACGCGGGCGGGGTCGAGCAGCCCGGCGCTGATGGCGAAGGCGCCGACCGCCGCCGACAGGTTGCCGCAGTTGCCGCTCCAATCAATAAACGGCTTGTCGATGGAGACCTGGCCAAACAGGTAGTCCACGTCGTGATCGGCGCGGCTGCTTTTCGCCAGGATCACGGTTTTGCTGGTGCTCGATGTGGCGCCGCCCATGCCGTCGATCTGTTTGTCGTAAGGGTCTGGACTGCCGATTACCCGCAACAGCAAGGCGTCACGCGCCGCCCCCGGCACCTGCGCCGACTCGGGCAAGTCCTTGAGGTTGAAAAATACACCCTTGCTGGTACCGCCACGCATGTAGGTGGCGGGGATCTTGATTTGCGCTACGTGTGCCATGGTTACCCCTCAGGCCGTCGCCGCCGATTCCAGGAAGTCCTGGGCAAAACGTTGCAACACGCCGCCCGCTTCGTAGATCGATACTTCTTCGGCGGTGTCCAGGCGGCAGGTCACCGGCACTTCGACACGCTCGCCATTCTTGCGGTTGATCACCAGGGTCAACCGCGCACGCGGGGTGCGCTCGCCAACCACATCGTAGGTCTCACTGCCGTCGATCTTCAGCGTGTGGCGGTCGGTGCCGGGCAGGAACTCCAGCGGCAACACGCCCATGCCCACCAGGTTGGTGCGGTGGATGCGCTCGAAACCTTCAGCGGCAATCGCTTCCACACCGGCCAGGCGCACGCCCTTGGCCGCCCAGTCACGGGACGAGCCCTGGCCGTAGTCGGCGCCGGCAATGATGATCAGCGGCTGCTTGCGTTCCATGTAGGTCTCGATGGCTTCCCACATCCGCGTGACCTGGCCTTCCGGCTCGAGGCGCGCCAGGGAACCCTGCTTGACCTTGCCGTTTTCAACCACCATTTCGTTGAACAGTTTCGGGTTGGCGAAGGTCGCGCGCTGCGCGGTCAAATGGTCGCCGCGATGCGTTGCGTAAGAGTTGAAGTCCACTTCAGGCAGGCCCATTTTCGCCAGGTATTCGCCCGCGGCGCTGTCGAGCATGATCGCGTTGGACGGCGACAAGTGGTCGGTGGTGATGTTGTCCGGCAGCACCGCCAGCGGGCGCATGCCCTTGAGCGGGCGTGCACCCGCAAGCGCGCCTTCCCAGTAGGGTGGGCGGCGGATATAGGTGCTTTGTGGGCGCCATTCGTACAGCGGCGCGACTTTCGGGCCGGTGTCTTCGTGAATCGCGAACATCGGAATGTACACCGCGCGAAATTGCTCAGGCTTCACCGAAGCCTTGACCACAGCGTCGATCTCTTCATCGCTCGGCCAGATGTCTTGCAGGCGGATTTCCTTACCGTTGGCGTCGAGGCCGAGCACGTCTTTCTCGATATCGAAACGGATGGTGCCGGCAATCGCATACGCCACCACCAGCGGCGGCGACGCGAGGAAGGCTTGCTTGGCGTACGGATGAATCCGCCCGTCGAAGTTGCGGTTGCCGGACAACACGGCCGTGGCGTACAGGTCGCGGTCGATGATTTCCTGCTGGATCACCGGGTCCAGTGCACCGGACATGCCGTTGCAGGTGGTGCAGGCGAAGGCCACCACGCCGAAACCGAGCTTCTCCAGCTCCAGGCCCAGCCCCGCCTCTTCCAGGTACATGGCCACGGTTTTCGAGCCGGGTGCCAGGGACGACTTGACCCACGGTTTGCGCGTCAGCCCCAGTGTGTTGGCATTGCGCGCCAGCAGGCCTGCCGCGATCACGTTGCGCGGGTTGCTGGTGTTGGTGCAGCTGGTGATGGCCGCGATGATCACCGCACCGTCGGGCATTTGCCCTGGCACGTCATCCCACTGGCCGGAAATGCCTTTGGATGCCAGGTCGCTGGTCGCCACGCGGGCGTGCGGGTTGCTCGGGCCAGCCATGTTGCGCACGACGCTGGACAGGTCGAAGGTGAGGCCACGCTCGTATTGCGCGCCCTTGAGGTCATCGGCCCATAAGCCGGTGTGGCGAGCATATTGCTCCACCAGGGTGACTTGTTCGTCCTCGCGACCGGTGAGTTTCAGGTAGGCGATGGTCTGCTGGTCGATGTAGAACATCGCCGCCGTGGCGCCGTATTCCGGGGCCATGTTGGAGATGGTTGCGCGGTCGCCGAGGGTGAGGTTTGAGGCCCCTTCACCGAAGAACTCCAGCCAGGCACCCACCACTTTCTGCTGACGCAAAAATTCGGTCAGCGCCAGCACCATGTCGGTGGCGGTGATGCCCGGCAACAATTTACCGGTGAGCTCTACGCCGACGCTTTCCGGCAGGCGCATCCACGAGGCGCGGCCAAGCATCACGCTTTCGGCTTCGAGGCCGCCGACGCCGATGGCGATCACGCCCAAGGCGTCTACATGCGGGGTGTGGCTGTCGGTGCCGACGCAGGTATCCGGGAAGGCCACGCCGTCGCGTACCTGGATCACCGGGGACATTTTCTCCAGGTTGATCTGGTGCATGATGCCGTTGCCGGGCGGGATGACGTCGACGTTCTTGAAGGCCTTTTTAGTCCACTCGATAAAGTGAAAACGGTCTTCGTTGCGACGGTCTTCGATGGCGCGGTTCTTCTCGAACGCATCCGGGTCAAAACCACCGGCTTCGACGGCCAGGGAGTGGTCGACGATCAGTTGAGTCGGCACCACCGGGTTGACCTGCGCCGGGTCGCCGCCTTGCAGGGCGATGGCATCGCGCAGGCCCGCGAGGTCCACCAGCGCGGTCTGGCCGAGGATGTCGTGGCAGACTACGCGTGCCGGGAACCACGGGAAGTCGAGGTCGCGTTTGCGGTCGATCAGTTGGCTCAGGGAAGCATTGAGGGTGGCCGGGTCGCAGCGGCGTACGAGGTTTTCGGCGAGCACGCGGGAGGTGTAGGGCAACGCGGCATAGGCGCCGGGGGTGATTGCCTCGACAGCCGCGCGGGCGTCAAAGTAATCCAGGCGGCTGCCGGGAAGCGGTTTGCGAAATTCAGTGTTCATCGTCAGGACTCGGTCACGGTGGTTGCAAAAGGAGCCGATTGATCCAGCGTTGAAATGCAGTTCAAGTGTGGGAGGGGGCTTGCCCCCGATGGCAGTGTGTCAATCAACCCATCTGTTACTGATACACCGCTATCGGGGGCAAGCCCCCTCCCACATTTGACCCCATTCCAATTCCGGAAGAGCCAGCCTTCAGCGACGTTCGATTGGCACGAACTTGCGCTGCTCAACGCCGGTGTACTCGGCGCTTGGACGGATGATGCGGTTGTTGGCGCGCTGCTCGAACACATGCGCCGCCCAGCCCGTCAGGCGCGAGCACACGAAGATCGGCGTGAACAACTGGGTCGGGATGCCCATGAAGTGGTACGCCGAGGCATGGTAGAAGTCGGCGTTGGGAAACAGCTTCTTCTGCTCCCACATGGTTTTGTCGATGGCTTCGGACACCGGGAACAACACCGTGTCGCCCACTTCGTCGGCGAGTTTTTTCGACCAACCCTTGATCACTTCATTACGTGGGTCATTGTCTTTGTAGATCGCGTGACCGAAGCCCATGATCTTGTCCTTGCGCGCCAGCATGCCGAGGGTGCCTTCGACGGCTTCTTCAGCCGACGAGAAACGCTCGATCATTTCCATCGCCGCTTCGTTGGCGCCGCCGTGCAGCGGGCCGCGCAGGGAGCCGATGGCGGCAGTGACGCAGGAATACAGGTCGGACAGGGTCGACGCACACACCCGGGCGGTGAAGGTCGAGGCGTTGAATTCGTGCTCCGCGTAGAGGATCAGCGACACGTTCATCACCTTGACGTGCAGTTCGCTCGGCGGCTTGCCATGCAGCAGGTGCAGGAAGTGGCCGCCGATGGTCGGCTCGTCGGTCACGCAGTCGATGCGCTTGCCGTCGTGGCTGAAGCGGTACCAGTAGCACATGATCGCCGGGAAGGCGGCGAGCAGGCGGTCGGTGACGTCGCGCTGCACGCTGAAGTCTTTTTCCGGCTCGATATTGCCCAGGAACGAGCAACCGGTGCGCATCACGTCCATTGGGTGGGCGTCGGCGGGGATGCGCTCCAGCACTTCTTTCAACGCCTGCGGCAGGTCGCGCAGCTTGCTCAGCTTGGCGCTGTAGGCCGCCAGCTCGGCCTGGGTCGGCAGCTCGCCGTACAGCAGCAGGTAGGCGACTTCTTCAAATTGCGCATCGGCGGCCAGTTCGCGCACGTCGTAGCCGCGGTAGGTCAGGCCGGCACCGGCCTGGCCCACGGTGGACAGTGCGGTCTGCCCGGCGACCTGGCCACGCAGGCCGGCGCCACTCAGTACTTTTGCTTCAGCCATGGTTTTTCTCCAATTTTGTCTTTATTCAGGGAGGCGTGTTCGTCACTTTTTCGCGGCAAACAACGCGTCAAGCTTCTGCTCGAAGGTGTGGTAGTCGATGCGATCGTAAAGCTCCATGCGGGTTTGCATGGTGTCGATCACGTTCTGCTGGGTGCCGTCGCGACGGATCGCGGTGTAGACGTTTTCGGCGGCCTTGTTCATGGCGCGGAAGGCCGAAAGCGGGTACAGCACGATGGAAACATCGGCAGATTTCAACTGTTCGGTGGTGTACAGCGGCGTGGCGCCGAACTCGGTGATGTTGGCCAGGATCGGCGCTTTCACACGGGCGGCGAACAGCTTGTACATCTCCAGTTCAGTGATGGCCTCCGGGAACACCATGTCGGCGCCGGCTTCGATGCAGGCGGCGGCGCGTTCCAGGGCCGACTCCAACCCCTCGACGGCCAGGGCATCGGTACGGGCCATGATCACAAAGCTGTCATCGGTGCGCGCATCCACAGCGGCCTTGATGCGGTCGACCATTTCCTGCTGGGACACGATTTCTTTGTTCGGACGATGACCGCAGCGCTTGGCGCCGACCTGGTCTTCGATGTGGATCGCGGCGGCGCCAAACTTGATCATCGACTTGACCGTACGCGCCACGTTGAAGGCCGAGGAGCCGAAACCGGTGTCGACGTCTACCAGCAGCGGCAGGTCGCATACGTCGGTGATGCGGCGTACGTCAGTGAGTACGTCGTCCAGGCCGGTGATGCCCAGGTCCGGTACACCGAGGGAGCCCGCCGCCACCCCGCCACCCGACAGGTAGATCGCCTTGAACCCGGCGCGCTTGGCCAGCAGGGCGTGGTTGGCATTGATCGCGCCAACGACTTGCAACGGCTGTTCACTGGCAACGGCGTCACGGAAACGCTGGCCTGGAGTGCTCTTATTGTTGGAACTCATGACTCACCTCGTGATTGGGCAGCACCGTCCGGGAAGTGACGGGCAATGTTGCGTTTGGAAGCGCCGATATGCCGGCGCATCAACAGTTCGGCCAGTTCACCGTCGCGATCGGCAATCGCGTCAAGAATGCGGTGGTGCTCGGCAAAGGCCTGGCGTGGACGATTGGGGGTAGCGGAAAACTGGATGCGGTACATGCGCACCAATTGGTACAGCTCACCGCAGAGCATTTGCGTGAGGGTGCGGTTGCCGGCGCCTTGAATGATCCGGTAATGAAAATCGAAGTCGCCTTCCTGCTGGTAGTAGCCGACACCGGCCTGGAACGCGGCATCGCGTTCATGGGTGTGCAGCACCTGGCGCAGCTCTTCAATCTCCGCGTCGGTCATGCGCTCGGCCGCCAGGCGGCACGCCATGCCTTCGAGGGATTCGCGGATTTCATAGAGTTCGATCAGTTCAGCGTGGCTCAGCGACACCACCCGCGCGCCGACGTGAGGCACGCGCACCAGCAGGCGCTGGCCTTCCAGGCGGTGGATCGCCTCGCGCAGCGGGCCACGGCTGATGCCGTAGGTGCGCGCCAGCTCCGGCTCGGAAATTTTGCTGCCGGGGGCGATCTCGCCTTTGACGATGGCGGCCTGGATACGCCGGAAGACGTTCTCGGACATGGTCTGGGAATCGTCTTGCACCACCACTGGGGTTTCCAGCTGATCCAGCATATTGTCGACACCTTTAAAAGCAATGTGGCAAAAACTAGCCAATAAGCCCCCATTAGTCAAAGAATAAATCAACATTGTCGACAATCGTCTAATAACCCTGAGTGCACGCTCCTGGGGCATGGCCGCCTGCCAGCGCTGGCGCCAAAAAAGCATCATGTTAGAATGCCCGCCGCATTTGCCTGACATCACTAGATGAAACGGCGCACGAGGGAGCTTGCGCAGTAATGCCAGTCGCCTTGAATCAAACATCGCACTGCACCGCCTCAGGATTTATGAGACTCAAGCCCTTCCCCCTGTTTTGCCTAATGTTCATTCCAGGCCTTGGCGCTGCCGCCGAGAAGACTGTGTATGGACTCAACGAATACGCCCAATTGGCCGGCATCGACCTGGAAGTCGCCGCCAAACTGGACACCGGCGCCAAGACCGCTTCCCTCAGTGCCCGTGATATCAAGCGCTTCAAGCGCAACGGCGAGTCCTGGGTGCGCTTCTACCTGGCCATCGACACCGCCCATTCCCATCCCATCGAGCGCCCCCTGGCCCGCGTCAGCAAGATCAAGCGCCGCGCCGGTGACTACGACCCCGATGAGGACAAGAACTACACCGCCCGTCCGGTGATCGCTCTGGATATCTGCATGGGCACCGCTTTACGCAGCATCGAAGTGAACTTGACTGACCGCAGCGCCTTCCAATATCCGCTGCTGATCGGCTCCGAAGCGTTGAAACGCTTTGATGCGCTGGTCGACCCCAGTCTTAAATATGCAGCAGGCAAGCCCGCCTGTGCCGCCGACGCTCATACCGCCGAGTAAACCGAATGCGCTCTCTGACCCTGCACCTGAAAATCCTGATCGCCATCCTGGTGGTGCTGGGTATTTCGGTCACCGCCTATCAGATCTTCGTGTTGGGGATCCCCGTCACCGAGGACGCCACCGACGACTTGTGGAACATCGACGCCAAGGTCGAGTTCGTCGCCAACCCGAAAGACCCGGTAAAAATCCAGATGTTCGTGCCGCCCTTGAGCCGCGACTTCGTCAGCCTCAACGAAAGTTTTATCTCGAACAACTACGGGGTGAGCGTCAACCGCACCGACGGCAACCGCAAGGTCACCTGGTCGGCACGCCGCGCCAAGGGCAACCAGACCCTGTATTACCGGCTGGTGCTGACCAAGCGTTACAGCGGCGAAAAGGTCAAGGTCAAGGGCCCCACGTTCCGCGACAGCATCGCCGTGGAAGGTCCGGAGAAAATCGCCGCCGAAGCCTTGCTGGCGCCTATCCGCCAGCACTCGGCCGACGTCGAGACCTTTATTACCGAAGCCATCAAGCGCACCAATAACCTCAACGACGACAATGTAAAGCTGCTGCTGGCGGGCGATCCGTCTATCCCGCACAAGGCCAAGATTGTCGAGCTGCTGCTCTCTATTGCTCACGTGCCGGTGGAAAAGGTGCATACCATCCGCCTGGTGGCCGACCAGCCGCAAACCCCGGAACTGTGGCTGCGCAGCTTCAACGGCAATGACTGGTTGTACTTCAACCCTGAAACCGGCGAACAAGGCCTGCCCGCCGACCGCCTGCTGTGGTGGACCGGTGATGAAAACCTGATCACCGTCGACGGCGGCAAGAAGGCCATGGTGACCTTCAGCCTGAACAACAGCGAGATGAACGCGATTCGCCTGGCCAAGCTGACCGACGAGAACACGGACGCCAACTTCCTCGAATACTCGCTCTACGGCCTGCCGCTGCAGACCCAGCAGACGTTCATGATCATGGTGATGATCCCGATTGGCGTGCTGGTGATCCTGATCCTGCGCAACCTGATCGGCCTGCAGACCCTGGGCACTTTCACCCCGGTGCTGATCGCCCTGGCGTTCCGCGAGACGCAGTTGGGCTTCGGGATTGTGCTGTTCACGATTATCACGGCACTGGGGCTGTCGCTCAGGTCGTACCTGGAACACTTGAAATTGCAGATGCTGCCGCGGTTGTCCGTGGTGTTGACCTTCGTGGTGGTACTGATCGCAGCCATCAGCCTGTTCAGCCATAAATTGGGGCTGGAACGCGGATTGTCGGTGGCGCTGTTCCCGATGGTGATCCTGACAATGACCATCGAACGCCTGTCGATCACGTGGGAAGAGCGCGGCGCGAACCATGCGCTGAAAGTGGCGATTGGTACGCTGTTCGCCGCCTCCCTGGCGCACCTGATCATGAGCGTGCCGGAGCTGATCTACTTTGTGTTCACCTTCCCGGCGATCCTGCTGATCCTGGTGGGTTTCATGCTGGCCATGGGTCGTTATCGCGGCTACCGCCTGACCGAGCTGGTGCGGTTCAAGGCTTTTCTCAAGGCTGACCAGTAATGTTCGGTTTCTGGAAGACCTGGAAGGCCCTCGAGGCGCGGGGGATCATGGGCATCAACCGGCGTAACGCCGACTACGTGCTCAAGTACAACAAGCGCAGCCTGTACCCGATTGTGGATGACAAGATCATCACCAAGGAGCGCGCGCTCGCGGCGGGCATCCACGTGCCGGAAATGTACGGCGTGATCTCCACCGAGAAGGAAATCGACAAGCTCGACGAGATTATCGGCGGGCGCAGCGACTTTGTGATCAAACCGGCCCAAGGTGCCGGCGGTGACGGCATCCTGGTGGTGGCGGACCGCTTTGAAGGGCGCTATCGCACAGTGTCCGGCAAGATCATCAGCCATGAAGAGATCGAGCATCAGATCTCCAGCATCCTCACCGGCCTCTATTCACTGGGCGGCCACCGTGATCGTGCGCTGATCGAATACCGCGTGGTGCCTGACCAGATCTTCAAGAGCATCAGCTATGAAGGCGTGCCGGACATCCGCATCATCGTGCTGATGGGCTACCCGGTGATGGCCATGCTGCGCTTGCCGACCCGCCAGTCGGGCGGCAAGGCCAACCTGCACCAAGGGGCGATAGGCGTGGGTGTCGACCTCGCCACCGGCCTGACCCTGCGCGGAACCTGGCTGAACAACATCATCACCAAACACCCCGACACCACCAACGCGGTGGACGGCGTGCAACTGCCCAACTGGGACGGCTTCATGAAGCTCGCGGCCGGTTGCTATGAACTGTGCGGGCTGGGTTATATCGGTGTGGACATGGTGCTGGACCA
This sequence comes from Pseudomonas marginalis, assembly GCF_001645105.1. Taxonomy (GTDB): domain Bacteria; phylum Pseudomonadota; class Gammaproteobacteria; order Pseudomonadales; family Pseudomonadaceae; genus Aquipseudomonas; species Aquipseudomonas petroselini. The sequence continues at coordinate 36,187 of NZ_LKEG01000026.1, read as the reverse complement.
GGAGAAAGGCCCCCTGATCCTGGAGCTGAATGCACGGCCAGGATTGAATATCCAGATTGCCAATGACTGCGGTTTGACCCTGCGCACCCATGCGGTGGAAGCGCGGTTGGAAGAACTGAAAGCCGACGGCGTGACGGAAACGCCGGAGGAACGCGTGAAGTTCGTGCAGGAAATGTTTGGGCATATTCCGCCTGTGGAAGGCTGAAGACCGCATCGCCGGCAAGCCGGCGCCTACAGTGGAATGCGGTACAATCCCCGCCCCTCTATGCTCATAGCTGATTCGCCTCGCATGTCGACCTGCTCCGTACACTCACTCCCCTACCGGGCCAACCCCGCCGAGTTTTTTGCGGCGATTCGCCATGCGCCTGGTGCCGTGCTGTTGGACAGTGGCCGACCCGCGGCCGAACGCGGGCGGTATGACCTGCTGAGCGCCTGGCCGCAGGCGACGTTGACGGTATCGCCTGACGAAAGCGGTAGTGATTTCCTGCAACGCTTGCGGGAAAACCTCACCCAGTTGGGGAAAGCGGACTTGCCGACCGGTTACACGCTGCCGTTTGCCGGTGGCCTGATCGGTTACCTGAGCTACGATTTCGGCCGCCACCTGGAACAAATGCCGCATCTGGCCACAGACGATCTGCACCTGCCGGATGCGCGCTTCGGGCTGTATGCCTGGGCATTGATCAGTGATCACCAGGCGCAGACCAGCCAGTTGGTCTTTCATCCCGCGCTGGCCGATAGCGAGCGACACCGCTTGATCGCCTTGTTCAGCCAGGATGTTGTTCACACCTCGGCCACCTTCACACTTCAGGGCAGCATGGCGCCGGACCTCACCGCCGAGGCTTACCGGCAAGCCATCGTGCGTATCCAGGACTACATCCAGGCCGGCGATTGCTATCAGGTCAACTTCGCCCAGCGTTTTCGAGCACCGTGCAGCGGCGATCCGTGGGTGGCTTATTGCGCCCTGCGCGAAGCCTGCCCGACGCCGTTCTCCGGGTTCCAGAGCCTGCCGGAAGACGGCGCGGTGCTGAGCCTGTCGCCGGAGCGTTTCGTGCGCATCGCCGAACGCCAAGTCGAAACCCGCCCGATCAAAGGCACTCGCCCACGGGGTGTGACTCCCGAAGAAGACGCCGCCAACGCCGCCGAACTGCTGGCCAGCCCCAAGGACCGCGCCGAAAACCTGATGATCGTCGACCTGCTGCGCAACGATCTCGGCCGCACCTGCCGCACCGGCTCTGTGAGCGTGCCGGAGCTGTTCAGCCTGGAGAGCTACCCCAACGTGCACCACTTGGTCAGCAGCGTCATCGGCACACTGGCCGACGACAAAGACGCCCTCGACCTGATCGCCGGCAGCTTTCCCGGCGGCTCCATCACCGGCGCGCCGAAGATTCGCGCGATGCAGATCATCGACGAACTGGAGCCAACCCGGCGCGGCTTGTACTGCGGCTCGCTGCTGTACCTAGACGTGCGCGGCGAAATGGACAGTTCCATCGCCATCCGCAGCTTGCTGGTCAAGGATGGGCAGGTCTGCTGCTGGGGCGGCGGTGGGATTGTGGCGGATTCGCAGTGGGAGTCGGAGTATCAGGAGTCGCTGACGAAGGTACGGGTGTTGTTACACACGTTGGAAAACCTGCCTTAGCCACGCCCCTCCTGGCTCTCGGGTGCAGAGCCGCTCGACTGGAAAGAACCTGAATCAGAACGTCTATGGACGGCGTTTGAGCTGGAAGATAGCGTCCAGCCCGTACGCCCAATGGCCGTCTGTGAGGGATCACATGAAACGACTGCTTACCTGTCAGAAATTATTTCCGAGATTGCATCTCACCCAAACCGCATCTATCATCTCCCAAATTGGGAGGTTGCAGCGATGCGAATAATCGCTCTCTCTACCCTAAGACTGTTTTGGGAAAGCCACTCAGCCTATTCCGACGCCAAAACACCGCTGGTCGAGCTGTACCGCCATATGGAAAAAGCGACTTACCCAACACCACAAGCGCTCAAAGCGGAACTTAGAACGGCAAGCATCCTTAAAAGTGGCAGGGTTGTATTCAACGTCGGCGGCAACAAGTATCGAGTAATCATGGCGATCGACTATCAGCGACAGCTTGGGTTCGTACGTTTCGTAGGGACTCACGCGCAGTACGATCAGATCAACGCGGAGACCGTGTGATGAACATCAAACCTATACATTCCCAGGAAGACCTGACCGCTGCGCTCGCACGGGTGGAGCAGCTCTGGGGAGCGGAAATGGGCTCACCCGAAGGGGACGAGCTGGAAGTTCTTGCAGTGCTCATTGAGAAGTACGAGGCAGAGCATTTTCCGATGCCACCTTCGGATCCAGTGGAGGCCATCAAGTTCAGGATGGAGCAACTGGGTATGACCGCCCGCGATCTGGAGCCCTTTATCGGCACCAGTGGGCGGGTGTCGGAGGTGTTGAACCACAAACGCAAGCTGAGCCTGTCGATGATCAAGCGCCTGCATGAAGGCTTGAGCATTCCTTATGAGCGGTTGCTTGCAGGGGTTTAACGGGGAAATGTACGGTGGCTGTACTGGCCCCTTCGCGAGCAAGCCCGCTCCCACATGGGTACGCGTACATCCCGTGGAATGCGGTCGAATGTGGGAGCCGGCTTGCTCGCGAAGAGGCCATCAGCAACGCCGAATAACCTACAAGCTCAACGGCCGATTCGACGCCTTGATAAATTCTTTCTTCAACGCCTCAAACGTATGCACCGCCGGAAACTGCGGGAATTCACGAATCACATTCTCCGGTGCATGGAACAGGATCCCCCGATCGGCTTCCCCCAGCATGGTGGTGTCGTTGTAGGAGTCGCCGGCGGCGATCACGCGGTAGTACAGCGTCTTGAAGGCCAGTACCGATTGACGCTTGGGGTCTTTCTGGCGCAACTGGTAGCTCACCACGCGGTCGTTTTCGTCGGTGATGAGACGGTGGCAGAGCAAGGTCGGGAAGCCCAGCTGGCGCATCAGCGGCTGGGAGAATTCGTAGAAGGTGTCTGACAGGATCACCACTTGGAAGCGCTCGCGCAGCCAGTTGACGAACTCGATGGCGCCGTCCAGCGGCTTGAGGGTGGCGATCACTTCCTGGATGTCGGCGAGCTTGAGGCCGTGTTCATCGAGTATGCGTAGACGTTGCTTCATCAGTACGTCGTAGTCGGGAATGTCCCGGGTGGTAGCCCGCAGGGATTCAATACCGGTTTTTTCGGCGAAGGCGATCCAGATTTCCGGAACCAGCACCCCTTCCAGGTCGAGACAGGCAATTTCCACAAGACACTCCATTTTGATGTTGTTGATTGAGCGAGCAAAAGGACTGCCGAACTCTAGCGATTCAAGCTCGTCGCCGCAACGCAGAGCGTATTTTGATACCATCGCTTCCCTATAGAGCGCTCAGCGCCACTGACCTGTAGGAACCGTCCTGATGAACCAAACCTTCGACGTCGCTGAACTCGCCGCGACTTACGCCAACAAATCCGCCCAGGACATTCTCAAACTGGCGTTCAGCCAGTTCGGTGATGACCTGTGGATTTCCTTCAGCGGCGCCGAGGACGTGGTGCTGGTCGACATGGCCTGGAAGCTGAACAAGAACGTCAAGGTGTTCAGCCTCGATACCGGCCGCCTGCACCCGGAAACCTACCGGTTTATCGAGCAGGTGCGCGACTTCTACAAGATCGACATCGAGCTGATTTCGCCGGACCAGAGCAAGCTGGAACCCTTTGTCAAAGAGAAAGGCCTGTTCAGCTTCTACAAGGACGGCCATGGCGAATGCTGCGGCGTGCGCAAGATCGAGCCGCTGCGCCGTAAACTCGCAGGCGTGAATGCCTGGGCCACCGGCCAGCGTCGCGACCAGAGCCCCGGCACCCGCAGCCAGGTGGCAGCGCTTGAAATCGACACGGCCTTCTCCACGCCGGAACGTACCCTGTACAAATTCAACCCACTGGCGCAGATGACCAGTGAGGAAGTCTGGGGTTACATCCGCATGTTGGAGTTGCCGTACAACAGCCTGCACGAGCGCGGTTTTATCAGCATCGGCTGTGAGCCCTGCACCCGTCCGGTGTTGCCGAACCAGCATGAGCGTGAAGGCCGCTGGTGGTGGGAGGAAGCCACGCAGAAGGAATGCGGGCTGCACGCGGGGAATATCATCAGCAAGGCGTAAGCACTGGCGCGGCAAGAAAATGTGGGAGGGGGCTTGCCCCCTCCCACATCTTGTTTGTGTTTGCCACCAAAGATGTACACACAGATGTAACCATCGGTGCCATTTATGTGTGCAATCCATCTAAACCCGCACCGTTATGTAACACCTTTCCCCACGCATTTTTTGCGCTCTTCTATGTTCCTTTCCGACAGAAAAATAAATAGCTGTTCAAACGGTCAATTTATATCGCTTTCAATTCAGTAAGTTATTTTCACTGACTGCAAAAACGAAATGACCCGCAGTTTTCATAGATCGAAAACTGGCACGCATGTGGCTTAAGGTGAAATGCGCTTTGTATACAATAAATACAAAACCTACATACACTTTGCCATCCGCGGCCCGGCTGCCGATGTGCTGGAGCCTGCCGGAATGCGTACAAGCCTCTCGAACACTATCGCACTGGATCTGCCCTCCTCTTCCCTGAACCCCGAAGCCATGGTTCCCGGTCCGTTGGTACTGAGCCCGCGCCTGCACAACAAGGACCTGGCGCCGACCAAGGTCGAAGGCCGGCGATGGGGGCGTTACAGCATCTTCGCGCTGTGGACCAATGATGTGCACAACATCGCCAACTACTCGTTCGCCATCGGCTTGTATGCGTTGGGCCTGGGCGGCTGGCAGATCTTGCTGTCACTGGGGATCGGGGCGGCGCTGGTGTATTTCTTCATGAACCTGTCGGGCTACATGGGGCAGAAGACCGGCGTGCCGTTTCCGGTGATCAGCCGTATCAGCTTCGGCATCCATGGCGCGCAGATACCGGCGCTGATCCGCGCAGTGATTGCGATCGCCTGGTTCGGTATCCAGACCTACCTGGCTTCGGTGGTGTTGCGCGTGTTGCTGAGCGCGATTCACCCGGGGTTCGCCGATTACGACCACAACTCGATCCTGGGCTTATCAACCCTGGGCTGGGTGTGTTTTGTGGCGATCTGGTTTGTGCAATTGGTGATCCTGGCCTACGGCATGGAAATGGTGCGCCGCTATGAAGGTTTCGCCGGGCCGGTGATCCTGCTGACCGTGGCCGCACTGGCCGGCTGGATGTACTTCCAGGCGGGCGGCCATATTGCCTGGTCGGTCCGCGAGCCGCTGACCGGTGGTGAGATGTGGCGCAATATCTTCGCCGGTGGCGCGCTGTGGCTGGCGATCTACGGCACGTTGATCCTCAACTTCTGCGACTTCGCGCGCTCCTCCCCGTGCCGCAAGACCATCAAAGTCGGCAATTTCTGGGGCCTGCCGGTGAATATCCTGGTGTTCGCCGCAATTACCGTGTTGCTGTGCGGTGGCCAATTCCAACTCAATGGCCGGGTGATCGAAAGCCCCACCGAAATCATCGCCGCCATCCCCAATACGTTCTTCCTAGTGCTGGGCTGCCTGGCCTTCCTGATTGTCACCGTGGCAGTGAACATCATGGCCAACTTCGTCGCGCCGGCCTTCGTGCTGAGCAACCTGGCGCCCAAGTACCTGAACTTCCGGCGTGCCGGGCTGATCAGCGCCACCGTGGCGGTGCTGATCCTGCCGTGGAATCTCTATAACAGCCCGCTGGTGATCGTGTATTTCCTCTCCGGCCTGGGCGCACTGCTGGGGCCGTTGTACGGGGTGATCATGGTCGATTACTGGCTGATCCGTAAAAGCCAGGTAGACGTACCGCAGCTGTATAGCGAAGACCCGAACGGCGTTTATTACTACAGCCGTGGCGTCAATCTGCGGGCGGTGGCGGCGTTCATTCCCGCAGCCGTGATCGCCATTCTCCTGGCCCTGCTGCCCGGTTTCGCCAGCGTCTCACCGTTTTCCTGGATGTTTGGCGCCGGTATTGCAGGGCTGCTGTACTTGCTGATTGCCAAGCGCCAGCCGTTCTACGCCGATGTCAGCGGCGAAAGCATTGCAGTCGATAACGTCAGTCATTAATCAAGGACCTTCCATGCGCATCCTCGTGGCCAACGTCAACACCACCGAATCCATTACTGAAACCATCGCCCAGCAGGCACGGGCGGTGGCCGCGCCGGGCACCGAGATTGTCGGGCTCACGCCTTACTTCGGCGCGGAGTCAGTGGAGGGCAATTTTGAAAGCTACCTGGCGGCCATTGCGGTGATGGACCGGGTCATGGCTTACGACCAACCGTTCGACGCGGTGATCCAGGCCGGCTACGGTGAACATGGCCGCGAAGGCCTGCAGGAGTTGTTGAACGTGCCGGTGGTCGACATCACCGAAGCGGCCGCCAGCACGGCAATGTTCCTGGGGCACGCCTATTCGGTGGTGACCACCCTGGACCGCACGGTGCCACTGATCGAAGACCGCTTGAGATTGGCCGGCCTGTACCAACGCTGCGCCTCGGTGCGTGCCAGTGGGATGGCCGTGCTGGCGCTGGAACAAGACCCACTGGCCGCGATGGAAGCCATCGTGCGCCAGGCGGAACTGGCCATCAGCGAAGACAAGGCCGAGGTGATCTGCCTGGGCTGCGGCGGCATGGCCGGACTGGACGAGCACATTCGCCAGCGCACTGGCGTCCCGGTGGTGGACGGTGTGACCGCAGCGGTGACCATTGCCGAATCGCTGGTGCGGTTGGGGTTGTCGACCTCGAAGATCAGGACTTACGCGACGCCAAGGGCAAAGAAAGTGGTTGGCTGGCCGGGCAAGTTCGGCCGGTGAAGGTCAACTGTGGGAGGGGGCTGGCTCCCTCCCACATTTAGATCGCGCTGAACCTTTGGCCCAGCATCGCTTCAGCAAACTGCTCGATGATGAAATCCACAAACGCCCGGGTCTTGCCGGGCAGCAGTTTGTGTTCGGCGTAATAGATGGAGATGTTGCCGTCGTCGACGTACCAGTCGGGCAACACCCGCACCACCGCGCCACTGTCGAGGAACGGCACCGCCATGGGCATGCTCACCAACGCGATGCCCAGGCCCTGGGCGCTGGCACAGCAGGCGGCTTCGGAGTCGCTCATGGTCATGCTCGGTTTGAGCACCAGCGGGCGGTGTTCACGCTCGATACTGGTCAATTGCCAGGAACGTATGCGGCCGGTTTGGGGAGAGCGAATCAGAATACCCGCGCACCGTGCCAGATCTTCGGGGGTCAGTACGGGCGCTCGCTGCGCCAGGTAGTCCTTTGAGGCAACCAACACCCGATGCGCCGGCGTCAACTTACGCGCCACCACGCCCTGAGGCAGCTCGAAGCCACCGCCAATGGCCGCATCAAAGCCCTGGCCGATCAGGTCAACCTGACGATTATCGAAATGCCAGTCCGGGCTGATATCCGGAAAGCGCTGCATGAACGCCCCCAACAGTGGCACCACATACCGATTACCGAATACCGTGCCCATGCTGACCTTGAGCGTACCCACCGGCCGCCCTTCGGCGCTGGCCAGGTTGGCGACGGCGTTCTGAATGGTGGTAAGGCTGCCGCTGACTTCGTCGAGAAACAGTTTGCCGGCTTCGGTCAGGGTCAGTCGTCGGGTGCTGCGCTGGAACAGGCGCACACCCAGGCGCGCTTCCAGCTTGGCGACACTTTTGCCGACGGCTGCCGGTGTGAGACTCAGGTGCCGGGCGGCCTCGGCAAAGCTGCCACCTTCGGCGCTGCGCACGAAGCATTCGATACTGCCAAAGCTTTCCATATCGCTCACTCTAAACTTTTGGTTTACACAGACTATAGCAATCACGGTCTACCGGTAGGCACTGCCCAGGTCGATACTCGGCTCCATCAACAAGGCATCCCGCCTTGAACAGTTAGGAGATCGACATGACCACACAGAACCTCAGCGGCAAAGTCGCCTTGATTCAAGGCGGTTCGCGCGGCATCGGTGCCGCCATCGTCAAGCGCCTCGCAGCACAAGGCGCAGCGGTTGCCTTTACCTATGTGAGCTCCGCCGCCAAGGCCGACGCATTGCAGAACAGCGTGATCAGCGAAGGCGGCAAAGCCTTGGCGATTCAGGCCGACAGCGCCGATGCGGCCGCGATTCGCAATGCGGTCAACGCCACCGTTGAAGCCTTTGGGCGCATCGATATCCTGGTCAACAACGCAGGAGTGCTGGCCATCGCCCCGCTGGAAGATTTCAAGCTGGAAGACTTTGACCAGACCTTGGCGATCAACGTACGCAGCGTGTTTATCGCGACCCAGGAAGCGGCCAAGCACATGGGTGAAGGTGGCCGCGTGATCAACATCGGCAGCACCAACGCCGAACGCATGCCGTTTGGCGGCGGCGGCCCGTATGCGATGAGCAAGGCGGCGCTGGTCGGGTTGACCAAGGGGTTGGCGCGGGATTTGGGGCCTCGCGGAATCACCATCAATAACGTGCAGCCCGGGCCGGTGGATACCGACATGAACCCGGCGAACAGTGATTTTGCCGAGAGCCTGATCGGGTTGATGGCCGTGGGTCGGTATGGACACGTGGAAGAGATTGCCAGCTTCGTGGCTTACCTGGCTGGGCCGGAAGCCGGTTACATCACCGGTGCAAGCCTGACCATTGATGGTGGCTTCAGCGCCTAGGCTTTCCGCAACACTGCAAAATCAAAGGTGGGAGGAGGCTTGCCCCGTCCCACCTTTTCGAGCGTGTTTTATTCAGGGGAAAGGTGGCAGGCCGTAAGCCGCCAAATCAAAATCCGCGAGCTTGCGGATGATCTGGTCAGCGTGCTGGTACTTGCTGTCGGCCATGGCCTCATCCGGCACGGCGATGGCGGTCATGTGGGCTGCTTTCGCGGCGGTGACCCCAAACGGGGAGTCTTCGAACACTAGGCAATCCTCGGGTGCAACGCCCAAGCGGCGGGCGGCGGTGAGGAAGATGTCCGGCGCAGGTTTGGCGGCGCCGACTTCCGGGTCGTCGGCGGTGACAATGGTCCCGAACAGTCCAAACCATTCACGGTGCAACGTGGTCTTGTGGCCAAACGAATTGCGCGACGAACTGGTACCCACGGCGATCGGAATATTGTGCGCCTTCAAGTGCCGCACCAATGCTTCGGCGCCGGGCATGCCCAAGGCCTTGGGGAAGCGCTCGCTCATCAGTGGTTCACGGATCTCCAGGAACTCGGCCGGTGTAATCGGCAGATCCAGCGCCTTCACGACGTAGTCCGCCAGGTCCTGGGCGCCGCGCCCGATGATGTGCTGCTTGATGCCCCAGTCATAGGTACGGCCGTAGCGTTCGGCGATGATCTGCGTGACTTCGGTGTAGATGCCTTCGGTATCCAGCAACAACCCGTCCATATCGAAAATCACGGCCTTGATCGGACCGACTGCGGTACGCGGTGCATTCATCGCAACAGAACCTTGGGGGAAGACTAAAAGGATTCAGCACAATAACGGCCACGCTTGCACGCAAGCAACCCTTTAGACTATGGACCTCCCCTTTTGAAGTGTGCGTAATGCTCTACCGTCTAGCTGCCGACAGCCTGGTGCTGTTTCACCTCACGTTCATCCTGTTTGTGCTGTTTGGAGGCCTGCTTGCCCTCAAGTGGCGGCCTGTCCTCTGGCTGCACCTGCCGGCTGTGGCCTGGGGGATTGCCGTTGAAGTGTTCCACCTGCCCTGCCCGCTCACTCGATGGGAAAACCTGTTTCGCCATCTTGCCGGGCAAGACGGCTATGGCGGCGGGTTTATCGAGCACTACCTCCTGACCCTGATCTACCCCGCAGGACTGACCCCGCAGATCCAGTTGGGCTTGGGCGCGTTGGTGCTGGCGATCAACATTCTGGTGTATGGGCGGTTGATCCGGCGTTACGGACAGGCTTGAGACAGCTTCACTGGTGAAGAATCAGAGTTCCTCAGTCCCTTCACAGACGCCCCCATGTCCGAAGCCTTCGAAGTCCCCAGCCCCCACGAAAAACACATCGAACACACCACCGAACATGCCCACGGCCGTGGCGACAATTTCGCCAGCCGCATCGCCGTGATGACCGCCCTGATGGCCACCCTCGGCGCGATGCTCAGCTACCAGGCCGGCTCTACCGAAAGCGAGGCGGCGATGGACAAAAACAACGCCGCCATCATCAAGACCGAAGCCGCCAACCAGTGGAATTACTACCAGGCCAAATCCAGCCGGCAGAATCTTGCGGAACTGGCCACCCATATTCCCGGTGTGGACGCGGCGCATTACAAGGATGAGATCGAGCGCTACAAGAGCCAGAAGGAAGACGTGCGCAAGCAGGCCGAAAAACTTGAAGCCACGTCGAAGGAATGGGATGAGAAGTCGGAGCAGGCGTTGCACCAGCATCATCGCTGGGCCCAGGCGATGACAGCGATCCAGATCGCAATTTCATTGGCGGCGATTACGTTGTTGACCCGGCGGGAATGGTTGAAGCGGATGTCGTATGCGGCGGCGGGTGTGGCGGTGGTGTTGGGTAGTTTGGCCTGGCTGCATATCTGACCCCATCAGTTACGGGCAACCGATGTACCCGTGGCGAGGGAGCAAGCTCCCTCGCCACAGTCTATGCAGGGTGTGGCATCGAATCAGGCCTGATCCACCGCACGGCTGTGGTGGAAGTACAGATAAGCCAGCCCAATAGGCGCAATGAAAACCGCCATGGTCCAGCAGATCGCCATGGTGAACACCTTGACGGTCAGCATCAGAATCGCGTTCACGAAGAACACGTTGTTGCCAAAAATGTAATCCATGATGCTTTCGTAAACGAAACGCGCGTAGGGGTAGAGCACGCTGTTGACGACGCAATAGGCCAACGCGCCGAGTGTGAACACACCGGTTTTCGAATGGGTCAGCGCGGTGTAGATCAGTACGGGGAAAATCAGCCCGAACAGAAAATTGCGAATGTAGTACTGGGCAGAAAGCCCGCCGAATGTCTTGCGAAGTATCGGGTGCATTTAGATCCCTCTGAATGGCGTATTGGAAAGGCGGCGACCTTAGCAAGTCCTGGAATTCACCACCAGCGTTTATGAGTCCTTTGCCATTACATCGCTATATAGTAAAAGGAATAACGACCAGTACAGTTCAAACCGAGGAAAAAGCCGGTGACCGCACAACCCAAAGAAGCCGTGGGCGCCGCCTACAGCATCGAATCCATGCGTTACGCCCAAGCCATGACCTGGCAGGCCATTGAACAACTCTCCCAACGCATCCGCCCGGGCATGCTCGAATCCGAAGCCCGCGACCTCGGCAAACAAGTCCTCGCCGACCTCGACATGCAACGCATCTGGCATCCATTGCTGATTCGCTTTGGCGCCAACACCCTCAAGACCTTCAAACAACGCTCCGACGGCGACCCGGTGCTGGGCGACAACGACATCTTCTTCATCGACATGGGCGCCGTCTGGCAAGGCCACGAAGGTGACGCCGGCGCCACCTTCGCCATCGGCGACGACCCTCACATGCACGCCTGCGCCAATGCCGCCAAAGCACTCTTCGACCGCGTACAGGCCCGCTGGAAAAACGACCAAGTCGTCGGCCTGGAGCTTTACCGCTACGCCGAAGAACAAGCCCAGGCCATGGGCTGGCAACTCAACCTCAACATCAAGGGCCACCGCGTCAGCGACTTCCCCCACGCCATCCATCGCGGCGGCGACCTGGGTGATTTCGAGCACTATCCGAATGCTGGGCTGTGGATCCTGGAAATCCAGATCGCCCATCCGAGCAAACCCTATGGTGCTTTTTACGAAGACCTACTCGCTTAGGGGCTGCCTGGGTGTACGTGCAGGCTTGAAGATGAAATTTCTGAATCACTAATTCCATTCTAGGATTACGGGTATTAGAGTGGCGCGCCTTCGAGAATTGAATCTCGAACATTCAGCCCATGGAGTTACCCAGTGAAGTACGTCAGTAAAGTGGTTGCAGCAGCAGTTCTCGGTTTCGCGCTTGCAGGCTGCACCGGCACCGCCATCAAATCCCCGCAATACGACAGCAGCCAATACACCGTGCTCGGACACGGCGAAGGCAGCGCCACCGGCATCATGTTGTTCGGGGTTATCCCGATCGGCCAGAACAGCCGTTTTGTCCGCGCCCAGGATGCAGCCATCAAGGCAAAAGGCGGCGACGCACTGATCAATACCCAAGTGCAGGAAAACTGGTTCTGGGCTTGGGTGTTGAGTGGCTATACCACCAAGATTTCGGGTGATGTGATCAAGCTGAAAACCGCGCAGTAAATCCCACGGGATTTAACCTGAGCAAGCGACGTATCATGGGCTGAACTCTCGAGGACGGCCCATGAACCTTAGTATTCTGTATGCCCTCGCGGCCGCCGCCCTGTTCGGCGCCAGCATCCCGCTCGCCAAAAGTTTCGGCCTCGGTCTCTCGCCCGTACTGCTCGCCGGCCTGCTCTATCTGGGCAGCGGCATCGGTCTCGCCGGCGTGCGCCTTATCCGCGATCGCGGCTGGAAACCCACCGGCCTGACCGCATCCGAATGGCCCTGGCTGATCGGCGCCATCACCTTTGGCGGCATCCTCGGGCCCGTGGCCTTGATGTTCGGCTTGACCCGCACCGCCGGCGCAACCGCCTCGCTGATGCTTAACCTTGAATCGGTGTTGACCGCCGTTATCGCCTGGGTGGTGTTTAGAGAAAACGCAGACCGCCGCCTAATCCTCGGGATGATCGCGATAGTCATGGGCGGTTTAGTGTTGTCATGGTCCGACGGCGGCGGCGCCACCCACGACTGGACCGGCCCGTTTGCAGTGGCCGTGGCATGCTTGTGCTGGGGGATTGATAACAACCTGACGCGCAAGGTTTCAGCGTCGGACGCGTTGTTTATCGCAGGGGCCAAAGGGCTGATTGCCGGGGTGGTGAATTGCAGCCTGGCGCTTTATCTAGGCGCGCAGATACCGGCTGTGGCGCAGTTGGCGCCTATCTTGTTGGTGGGGTTTCTAGGGTATGGCATCAGCCTGGTCATGTTTGTGCTGGCGCTGCGTGGGCTGGGCAGTGCGCGCACCGGTGCCTACTTCTCCACGGCGCCGTTCTTGGGCGCCGTGGTGGCCCTGCTGGCGTTCGGGGAGTCGGTGACCGTCGCGTTCTGGATTGCGTCGGCGCTGATGGCCGTGGGGGTTTGGCTGCACCTGACGGAGCGGCATGCCCATGAACATCTGCATGAGGCGACGGAGCACGGGCACCGACATGTGCATGATGAACACCATCAGCATGAGCATCACTTTGAATGGGATCCGGCGGAGCCGCATAGTCATGTGCATGTGCATAGCGCGATGAGGCATAGCCATGCGCATTTTCCGGATGTGCATCATCGGCATAGGCATTGAGGGCGACAGCGAGTCGCCCGTATTGCTGGGAGGATTATTTTTCCATAAGAAGCAAGCTGATACACATGACGGTAATAGATGTGAAACCAATCAGCGTCGGCATGACCATCCAGTACTTGAGATGCCGTGGGATTTTTTCGACGTCCTCAACTCGTACTAAACGCCTCCATTGGAGCACTTTGGGCATAAGAATAATGAGCGCCATGGCAACTAGCCGCTGAGGCCTTCCATCAAAGGGTGCATGACGGAAAATATCCCTGTGCACAACGATGTAAGCGCTGCACTCCACATAGCGCTCTGCTGCGTCGAGTTTTTTGAACATGGCACAAAAAAAGAGTGGGAAGCTTAATATCATGACCAACCCAGCGCACATGCCGATATATTCAAAGAGCATTTAATCCCCCACAGTCCTATAGAGAAATTTCCCCGCGCTTTCTCCCAAAACGCTTCCGGACTTACCTCCAGCAAGTCCACCTGCGGCACCGCCGACGATGGCGCATGCCAACGCTCCGGCACCTGCTGTGGGTATGCCAAAAACAATCATGCAGGCGGCTACACCTATAGGAGCCCCAAACACCCCGCCCGCGGATGCCCCCCCAACGCCTAGCACCAATTTGCCTCCCTCAACATACTTCGCCTGCGTACACTCTTGCTCACGCCCAGTGGAACACGCCTCCGTTATCTCCAGCGCTGTGGCACCAACGTCCAGCGCTATACCAATGTAAGTTCCCTTCTTCAAAATCTGCGAAGCCTTGGCTACACGCCTGACCCGTTCCTCATACCCTCGAATCTCTCCATGGTGCCAGTAGCTCCTACTGGAAATGCCGAGCATTTTTTTAATCGACCCTTCGTTTTTCAACCCCGTACCCAAGCGCGCCATACCCGAGACTTGGCTATCCAGCCTTGCAAACAGCGCTCTGCGCTTAACCAGAAACGCTTCCCTAGCCCCCGAGGTTCCCCTCCTCAAGTACTGCTTGTGCAAATCGTCGATGTCCATAAGGGTCTTCTCGACTTGCGCCAAGTGCTTGCTCCAGGCAGTGCTGGCGCTTCCGATGCCGAGGGAGGTATAGGACAAGATGGCTTGTAACTGATCATAGTTTTTGATCAGGAATTGATCAGTTGCTGAGTGCGCCAACAGGGCAAGTTTTATATTCTGCGCCGAGCGCATCAGCCATGCCTCTTCAGCGGTGCAAGAGGCGGTTCGGTTATCCCCGATGATCACCAATTGCCCAGGCAAAACAACGGTGTTGCGGATGTGCTGGTTGAGGGTGTCGAATTTGGTTTGTGTATGGGGATTCAGCGAAAGGCTGAGTTTGAGCAGTGGATAGGGCCGCGGTCGCTCATTGATAAATGCGTAAGGTCCCTGCATGCGTGCACCTCCAAATGACTGAGGCGCACGACTATAAGAACGAGCTACAAGCGAGGTAAGACGCGTACTGGGGTGTTTTTAGCGTTTGGGAAATGTACTACTTAAATCAGAGATCATGCCTACGATCGCAAGCACTAAAGATCAATTGCCCAAGACTACTGGTCAGAGAGGCGCTCGTATGGCTCAAGCGCCAAACCCTACACGTGCTGACCGAGAGCTCGAGCGCGTTATTCAATAGCCATGTATGTCTCCTGCCTTGGCCTGATTGGATAGTTTCAGCCAATCAATGACTTCCTTGTCGAGGCTCCTCATGTCACTTACTCGCACCGCTCGCGTTTTCCTGTATTTCCTGTTGCTCAGCACTGTCTGGCCCAGCCACGCCAGAGACCTGGCCGAGGGACTTACCGAACAGTCACCTTCCGCGGCCCTTGAAAATAAAGACCACCGTTACCCGCAATGGACCGGCATTGGCTCACTGAAAAACGCCTTAGGCCAGACCTGCAATGCCGTTCTACTCGACACTCGTGATCACCGGGGTAAGGCCATCGGCCCGGCTTATGTGCTGACCAGCGGGCACTGCGTGTTCTTCAGCTACGGTACAGCGCGACTGCGTCAGGCGATCACCGCCGATGTCACCTTCAATTACTTTCATGACACGCCCGAACGGCATGTCACCTACGCCGTCAAGACAGCACACTGGAGCAGCATGGCGGGTACCGATTTGGCCGTGCTCGAACTGGATACGTCACTGGCCGTGCTGGTGACCAACGCAATCATGCCACTCAAGCTGGCATCTCAGCGTCAGGCGACAGATCGAGAAGTGATCAACGTGGGAGCGCCAACCGGTTTTCTGAAAAAGGGACTACGCATGAGTGCCTGCGTGGAGTCGACCATCAACAATTTTGCCGAACATCCCGGCGTGTTCCCCAGCGCCTTGCGCAACCGCTGCAATGGTCTGCGCCCAGGCAGCTCCGGCAGTCCAATGCTGGACCGGAACACCAATGAAATCACCAGCATCATCAGCAAGGTCGCGTCTGCCATTCAGAGGGACATTCTCAACAGCTGCCAGAACAACTCGGCGTGCGAAGCCGCGAAATTCAACTACAGCTATCCCGCCAACGACTTGTACTACTGCTTTGTAGACGGTGTTTTCCGTAACGACACCCTGACCTGCCAGCTCAAGGCCGTTGAAATCACGCTGGACGAGCCGTGGAACCTGAAACCCTATGTGCATTTACAACGTGACGCCGCCGACCAAGTTATCCGTCCGACGTGGAACCTGAGGTTCTCGATCCAGGAACCGTTCTACCGATTCAAGGCCGTGAATGACATCAGCGATTGCGCACGCACGCATGGCTACCAGGTCGCTGTCGCCTCTGACGAGGCCTACATCAACCTGCCCATCGGCCCAGTGCTGGGGTCGCATGTGCTGTGCATACTCGGCGTGCAAAAGGCCGAACAACCGCTGACCGTACCGCTGCTGCGCAATGTATTCACCCATTCAGTATTCCTGACCAACCCAGCCCCGGCACCGCAGCTCAAACACCGCTACCACATCACCTGGGAAAACCAGCACAGCAGTTTCAGCCGGCATTACTACTACAGCGTGAACTCGGCGATCAGCACCCCCTGTGGCGATATTGACGACGAACGCTACACCCTGGCCCTGGACGGCATTTTCCTCGATATAGCAGAGCTGCCGATCACGTTATGCAGCTATGCACGCAACAACACCGGGCAACCATCGGCCATTCGCACAGACGTGATCGAAGGCGCAACGGTTCGCTCGCAGCGTCATGCCAGGTGAGGCAGCACGCTATTTTCAGCTACTTTTGATGACTCGAGTCCTGTCACGAACGGGGGACAGACGGGGGTACGCTGCGAGATCGCTGGCAAAAAAAATCCCGCAGAGTGGTTAACTCGCGGGATTTTTTCAAGAATGTGGCGGTGAAGGAGAGATTCGAACTCTCGATACAATTTCTTGTATACACACTTTCCAGGCGTGCTCCTTAAGCCACTCGGACACTTCACCGTATCTCGTCAAACCAGTTCAGTCTGTCGAGGCGCGCTAATGTAGTCGAAAGCCTTTCTGATGGCAAAGGTTTTTTTCAGAATATTCATGCGGTTAGCAGGTTGTGCCGCTCAATGCCCGGCAAGGGGCAGTGATTGTGCCATTCTCAGGCATTGGCGGTGTGTGTCTGGGACGGCGATTGCGCCCTGCCCCCGGCATTTGGACGCCCTGCGCAGGGGAAAACCCTGACTGGCCAGTCAGTCACAGCGCTTTACCGGGGCGGGCGTGGTGGGTAACGTCTGCTGCATACTTCTATAACAAGTCCTACAAGGAACCGCGTCATGAGTGAGTTGATTGCCTACCACCTCGAAGACGGTATCGCGACCCTGACCTTGAGCAACGGCAAGGTGAATGCCATTTCTCCGGCGGTGGTCAGTGCGTTTAATGAAGCGCTGGACCAGGCCGAGAAGGACCGGGCGGTGGTGGTGATCACCGGCACGCCGGGAATTCTGTCGGGTGGTTATGATTTGAAGGTGATGACCGCCGGCCCTAAAGAGGCGATCGGCCTGGTGACGTCGGGTTCGACGTTGGCGCGTCGTTTGTTGTCGCACCCGTTCCCGGTGATTGTGGCGTGCCCTGGGCATGCGGTGGCCAAGGGCGCCTTTTTGCTGCTATCGGCGGATTATCGGATTGGGGTGGAAGGCCCGTTCAGCATTGGCCTGAACGAGGTGGCGATCGGCATGACCATGCACCACGCCGGTATCGAGTTGGCGCGGGATCGTTTGCGTAAGTCAGCCTTCCACCGCTCGGTGATCAATGCCGAGATGTTTGACCCGCAGGGCGCGTTGCAAGCGGGCTTCCTCGACAAGGTGGTGGCACCGGAGGAGTTGCATGCCGCCGCGCTGGAAGCCGCGCGTCAGTTGAAGAAGCTCAATATGAACGCCCACAAACACACCAAGTTGAAGGTGCGTAAAGAACTGTTGGAAGCCTTGGATGACGCCATTATTCAGGACCAGGGGCATATTCTGAGTTAAGCCCTACGCCTGATACGTCAAAGCCCGGCCCAGAGTCGGGCTTTTTCTTACACACACTTTCGCAACACCTTCAGCCCCTCTAGCGTGCCCGTGTCGGCAGATGTTGAAACATGCTCTTAAACATCGCCTATCTCCTACCTCTACCGGGGTAATTGCCGAATACAGTGCACAACCGTACACTGCGCCACCTTTTGTCCCGATGGACCGTGTCGATGCTTTTTCTGTTGCGTATGTTGTTGATGGGCCTGCACTTTATGCTCGCTGGCGTGCTGGGTGTGCTGGTCGGTCTGTGCCGGCCATTCAACCCGGACAACAGCCGCCTGTGTGCTCGCCTCTACGCGTTGCCGGCCATGTGGATCCTGCGGCTGAAGGTGAAGGCCGATGTGGACTCGCTGCGCAACAAGCCTGGCACCTGCGTGATCATCGCCAACCATCAGTCCAACTATGACCTGTTTGTGTTCGGCAACGTGGTGCCCCACCGCACGGTGTGTATCGCCAAGAAAAGCCTGAAATGGGTGCCGCTGTTCGGCCAGTTGTTCTGGCTGGCGGGCAATGTGCTGATCGACCGGGGCAATGCGCACAAGGCACGCCGCGCGATGCTCACCACCACCCGAACCTTGCAGCACGAAGACACGTCGATCTGGGTGTTTCCGGAAGGCACACGCAACCTGGGCAAAGGTTTACTGCCGTTCAAGAAGGGCGCGTTCCATATGGCGATTGCGGCCGGGGTGCCCATCGTGCAGGTGTGCGTCAGCAATTACGTCACGCACATGCAGCTCAATCGCTGGAACAGTGGTGATGTGATCATACGTTCGTTGCCGCCAATTCCTACAATTGGCCTGACTTCGGATGACATCCCGGCGTTGATGCAGGCTTGCCATGCGCAGATGGCGGCGTGTATTGAGGCGATGGATCGCGAAGTGCGGGCTGGTTGAAGACTGCCAAAGGCGCTTCGCACCCCAGCGCGAGCAAGCTCGCTCACTACAAAAGCTTGCAGAAACGACGGCTACGACGGAACGCCATTCAGGCTAAGCTGCCCAACACGTGTCCTCCCAATAAGAAGTGATCAGCACCATGGGTAGAGTTGTTGCGGCCGCCGTCTACAGCGCCGGTAAGAAAGTCACTGATATCACCCTTGATGAAGGCGCGGCCTGGGCCGCCAAACCCGGCCACTTTGTGTGGATCGGCCTGGAAGAACCCGACGCACAGGAACTGGCCAACCTACAACGCCAGTTCAACCTGCATGAACTGGCCATCGAAGACGCCCTGGAAAAACACAGCCGCCCCAAGCTGGAAACCTTTGGCGACGCGCTGTTTATCGTCACCTATTCACCGGTGCGCGAGAACGGCAAGCTGGAGTTTATCGAGACCCATATCTTTGCCGGCAACGGCTACATCATCACCGCACGCAACGGTCATTCCGCGTCCTACGGCTTTGTGCGCCAGCGCTGTGAGGCGCGGCCGCTGTTGCTGGAGCATGGGGAAGATTTCGTACTCTATGCGCTGCTGGATTTCGTCACCGAAAACTACCAACCGGTGAGCGAAGCGATCCATGCCGAGATCGATGAGCTGGAGCGCAATGTGCTGTGCAGTTCGCTGAGTGAACGCGACATCCAGAAGATCCATGGCCTGCGTCGCGATGTGCTGCGGCTCAAGCGCTATGTGGCGCCGATGGTGGAGATCAGTCAGGAGCTGCAGAAACTCAACTTCCCGTTTATCGACAAGAACATGCGCCCGTATTTCCGCGATGTGCAGATTCACGTGACGCGGCAGATGGAAGACCTCACCACTCTGCGCGATATTGCCAGCCAGACCATCGAAATCGGCGTGCTACTCGAGGCCTCGCGCCAGAGCGTGGTGCAGCGCAAGTTCGCCGCGTGGGCGGCGATCCTGGCGTTCCCCACCGCGGTGGCGGGGATTTATGGGATGAACTTCCAGAACATGCCCGAGCTGCAATGGCACTACGGCTATTTTGCGGTGCTCGGGTTGATTGCGACCGGTTGCACCGGCTTGTGGGCGAGTTTCAAGCGTTCGGGTTGGCTTTAAACCCGGGCCTCGGGTTTGTGCGCCACAAAACGCATCATCCATTCCGCCACAGTCGCCCCGTGGTGGTCGCGCTCCAGGCTGGCCACGCCGTTTGTGTAGATCTTTTCGCCCAGGGTTGTCTGAAGAATTTCCAGCAACTCGCGGGAATAGTCGTGGATAAATTCCGGGTGGCCCTGGAAGCACAGCACCTGGTAGCCGATGTGGTACGCCGCAAACGGGCAAAAAGCGCTCGACGCAACGACCGTAGCATTTTCCGGCAGTGTGGTGACCTGGTCCTGGTGGCTGATCAATAGCGTCAGCTCTTCCACTTCAGGGCTCATCCACGGCGCCTTGGCATCGAGCTTATAGTCGTGGATGCCAATGCCCCAACCCTGGCTCGCGCGTTCAGCCTTGCCGCCCAGCAGCAGCGCCAGCAATTGGTGACCGAAGCAGATACCGAGCAGCTTGTCGCCGCGCTCGTAACGTTCGAGCAGATAGGTCTTGAGGGTCTGGATCCACGGGTCAGTGCCGAAGGAATCGGCCTTGCTGCCGGTCACTAGGTACGCGTCGAACACTTCGTCGTCGGAGGGGTATTCACCGTTCACTACGTTATAGACGACAAACTCGGCGGGGATCGGCTGCTTGGAGAACAGGCGCTTGAACATCTGCCCGTACCCTTGGTATTGATCGATCAAGCCTGGACGCAGGATATCGGTTTCCAGGATACAGACGCGTAGCGACATAAAAAATACCTGACACGGTGATGGGAATATTGCACACCCCAGAGCCTGCCTTGAAATACCCCTTCAAGGCAAGCCCCCGCTCGATCACCGGAACACTTCACCGCGTGCCGCTTTATCCAACAACAATGTCGGCGGTGCGAACCGTTCGCCATATTGCTCGGCCAGGTAACGAGCGCGGGCGACAAAGTCGTTCAACCCATATTGGTTGATGAACTGCAGAGCGCCGCCGCTCCAGGCCGCGAAACCGATGCCGAAAATAGACCCCACGTTCGCGTCTGCCGTGGACATCAACACCCCCTCCTCCACACAGCGCACGGTCTCGATGGCCTGGATAAACAGCAGGCGGTCGCGCACATCCTGTGGCGAGATGCGTTGGTCGGGCCGTTCAAAGCGGCTTTTCAACTCTGGCCACAGGTACTTTTGCCCACCGCTGGGGTATTCATAGAAACCGCCCCCCGCCGCCTTGCCTACGCGCTTGTATTCGTTGACCAGCAGATCGATCACCGCCGTCGCCGGATGTGTCGGCACGGCCTTGCCTTCTGCCAGCAGATCCTTGGACGTCTGCTGTCGGATATGGCTCATCAGGCTGAGGGAGACTTCATCCGACACCGCCAACGGCCCCACCGGCATGCCGGCCTTGCGGGCTTCGGTCTCGATCATCGGCGCGGCCACGCCTTCGCCGAGCATGGCGATGCCTTCATTGGTGAAGGTACCGAACACCCGCGAGGAGAAGAAGCCACGACGGTCGTTGACCACGATCGGAGTTTTCTTGATTTGCAGTACGAAATCGAACCCTCGGGCCAGGGTTTCGTCGCTGGTGTGGGTACCCTTGATGATTTCCACCAAGGGCATCTTGTCCACCGGGCTGAAGAAGTGCAGGCCGATGAACTTGGCCTGATCCGGCACCGCCGTGGCCAAACCGCTGATCGGCAAGGTGGACGTGTTGGAGGCGATCACGGCCTCGGCGCCGACCACGCTTTGCGCAGCAGCCGAGACCTTGGCCTTGAGTTCGCGGTCTTCGAACACCGCCTCGATGATCAGGTCGCAACCCGCCAAGTCGGCATCGGAGGCCGTAGGATGAATGCGCGCCAAGGTGGCTTCACGCTGTTGCGCCGTCAACTGACCACGGCTGACCTTCTTGTCCAGCAGCGCCACCGAATGCGCCTTGCCCTTCTCGGCGGCGGCCAGGTTGACGTCCTTGAGTACCACGTCGATGCCTGCGCTGGCGCTGACATAAGCGATCCCCGCCCCCATCATCCCCGCACCCAGCACGCCGACTTTACGTGTGACATAGGGTGCAAACCCTTGCGGCCGTGAACGGCCGGCGTTGATCTCGTTGAGCTGGAACCAGAAAGTGCCGATCATGTTTTTCGCCACCTGCCCGGTCACCAACTCGGTGAAATAACGGGTTTCGATCAGGTGTGCGGTGTCGAAGTCCACTTGGGCGCCTTCGACGGCAGCGCAGAGGATTTTCTCCGGGGCGGGGAAACAGCCCTGGGTTTTACTGCGCAAAATCGATGGCGCGATCGCCAGCATCTGGGCAACTTTCGGGCTCGACGGCGTACCGCCGGGGATCTGGTAGGCTTTGTTGTCCCACGGCTGTTTGGCGTCCGGATTGGCCAGGATCCAGGCGCGTGACTTGGCCAGCAACTGTTCGCGGTCCGCCGCCAGCTCATTGACCAGACCGGCTTGCAGTGCCTGTTGCGGCCGCACTTTCTTGCCTTCGAGCAAATACGGCAAGGCCTTTTCCAGCCCCAGCAAACGCACCATGCGCACCACCCCACCGCCACCCGGCAGCAGGCCCAGGGTGACTTCCGGCAGGCCAAGCTGCACCGATTTGTCGTCCAGCACGACACGGTAATGGCACGCCAGGCAAATCTCCCAGCCGCCTCCCAGCGCCGCGCCATTGATGGCGGCCACCACGGGCTTGCCGAGGGTTTCCAGGCGCCGCAGCTGTGCCTTCAACACCAACACGCTGTCGTAAAATGCCTTGGCGTGAGCCGTGTCGACCTTGATCAGTTCATTCAGGTCGCCACCCGCAAAAAATGTCTTCTTGGCCGAAGTGATGACCACCCCGGCAAGGCCGTCTTTTTCCGCCTCCAGGCGTTCGACCGTGGCCGCCATGGCCTCGCGGTACACGCTGTTCATGGTGTTGGCGCTCTGGCCGGGCATGTCGAGGGTCAGCACGACGATGCCGTCCTGGCCTTTTTCGTAACGAATGGCTTGGGTCATGACAGATTCCTTGGGCTCAGAGGCGTTCGATAATGGTGGCGATGCCCATGCCACCGCCGACACACAACGTGGCCAGGCCGTAGCGCTGCTGGCGCACGTCCAGTTCGTCGAGCAGGGTGCCGAGGATCGCGCAGCCGGTGGCGCCCAGCGGATGGCCCATGGCGATAGAGCCGCCGTTCACGTTGACCCGTGCCGCGTCGATGCGCATGTCCTTGATGAACTTGAGCACCACCGAGGCAAACGCTTCGTTGACCTCGAACAGGTCGATGTCTTCAACGCGCAACCCAGCCTTGGCCAGGGCCTTGCGCGTGGCAGGCGCGGGGCCGGTGAGCATGATGGTCGGGTCAGTGCTGGTGACCGCCGTGGCGACAATACGCGCCCGGGGCTGCAGGCCAAGTTCGCGGCCCTTGGCCTCGGAGCCGATCAACATCAATGCGGCGCCATCGACGATGCCGGAGCTGTTGCCCGGCGTGTGTACGTGGTTGATGCGCTCCACATGGCTGTAGACCCGCAGCGCAGTGGCATCGAAGCCCATCTGCCCGATCATTTCGAAGCTGGGCTTGAGCTTGCCAAGGCCTTCGAGGGTGGAGTCGCCGCGAATAAATTCGTCATGGTCGAGCAGCACAATGCCGTTCTGGTCCTGCACCGCAATCAGCGACGTGTTGAAGGAACCGTCTGCACATGCCCTGGCCGCTTTCTGTTGTGAATGCAGGGCAAAGGCGTCGACGTCCTGGCGGGTGAACCCCTCGAGGGTAGCGATCAGGTCCGCGCCGATGCCCTGTGGGGTGAAGTGGCTGTGCAGATTGGTCTGCGGGTCGAGCACCCAGGCGCCTCCGTCACTGCCCATGGGCACGCGGGACATGGATTCGACGCCACCGACCACCACGAGATCTTCGAAGCCGGAGCGCACCTTCATCGCGCCCAGGTTGACCGCTTCCAGGCCAGAAGCGCAGAAGCGGTTGATCTGGACGCCTGCGACGCTGACGTCCCAATCGGCCACCAGGGCGGCGGTCTTGGCGATGTCGGCACCCTGGTCGCCCACCGGGGTCACGCAACCGAGCACGATGTCGTCCACTTGTTGGGTGTCGAGGTCGCTGCGTCGGGCCAGGGCGGTGAGCAAACCGGCTACCAGGTTAACCGGTTTGACGCTGTGCAAGGCGCCGTCCGACTTGCCTTTGCCACGGGGCGTACGTATCGCATCAAAGATCAAAGCTTGGGTCATGATGTCCTCGAACCGATGTGCAGGTGTGCCTCCACCTTAGGCCCGATTGACACGGTTTCAATGACGGATGCGCTCATTGCTGTTGACCCCCTCGCTCGGACGAACGGTAGCCTCCTAAGGTAATTACCTGATTAATCGTTTTAGCTGTCTAGCCAAGGCATTGGCGCCAAGATGGCGTTATGCCTCATGCCTTTTTAAGCTGAAATGCTGATTAGCTGATATGAAATGGGTCTAAGCCAAGAAGAACGAGGGCTCTAAGGTTGAATCAGTAAGAAGTTGCTGCCGGGTTTTGCTGGAGCAGCTGTAAGAAAAGTGACACGTCATCTCGCCATACTGAAATAAAACCGGCACGTATTTGACGCTCAGGAATAACAACAAAAGGCAGTCAGCCATGTTTAAACATTCGAAAGTACGTCAGGCGGGACTCATTCTGTTCGCCACCACACTGATTTTGATCTTGCCCAACTTAACCAAGGTTATTGGGTGACCCCTCCACGGCCCCATTCCGTGCAATCACAGCACAGGGTTTGCAGCTTTTGGCAGCGCCTGCCGGGACATTGCGCATAGCGGTCCTGCAGGGGCTGTCTTTTTGCGCGCCGATTTCCGGTATCGTGAGCCCAATCGCCACGTTGATTCGAGCCTGCATCTTGAAAGCTATCCTTGCCCTCCTCGCCTTGCTGATCGGCCTTCCCGCTTCAGCCGCGCAATTGACCGTCGAACTCGACCACACCCGCAAGACCTGGCAGACCGCCGACCTGCTCAAGCACCCGCAAGCGCAAACGGTGCAGATCGTTGATGACGTGTCCTACAAGCGCACCATGACCTATCGTGCAGTGCCGCTGGCGGTGCTCCTACCGGGTTTGAAACCTGAGAGCCACCTGCAAGCCGTTGCCCTCGATGGATTCGCCGCCGAACTCACGGCTGCGCCGCTGCTGGAAAACCACGGTGCACGCGCCTGGCTCGCGGTGGAGGACCCCGCCCAGCCATGGCCCGCACTGGCGGATGGCAAACCGAGTGCCGGGCCGTTCTACCTGGTGTGGACCGATCCACAGGCCGGGTCTATCAGCCCGGAGCAGTGGCCGTTCCAGATCTCCGGGATAAAGCAGTTGAAGACCGTGGCGGAGCGTTTTCCGGCGTTGTTGCCCGACCCGACGCTGGCGCCCAATGACCCGATCAACCAGGGCTTTGCGCTGTTCCAGAAAAACTGCCTGGCCTGTCACCGCCTCAATGGCGCCGGTGATGCACAGGTGGGGCCGGACCTGAATGTCCCCTATAACCCCACCGAGTATTTTGGCGGTTATTTCCTCAAGCGCTATATCCGTGACCCGCAGAGCCTGCGGCATTGGCCACAGGCGAAGATGCCGGCATTCGCCGCCAGCGTGTTGCCGGACAATGAGCTGGATTTATTGGTTGAGTATCTAAAGCACATGGCCGCGCGCAAACAGCCCTTGTAGTGAGCGGGCTTGCCCCGCGCTGGGCGGCGAAGCAGCCCTGATCCAGGCGCCTCGGCAATACCTGATGCACCGCATTCTGCTTGATTAGGGCCGCTTCGCAGCCCAGCGCGGGGCAAGCCCGCTCACTACAAGCCACAAAACCGCTGGCAGACCCACGATCAGGCTATTGCTGCTGGACGGAAATCACCGGCGTCGGCGCCACGAACACCTTCGCGTGCATCTGCTCATGACCGCCGCCGCGACGCATGCCGCGCACCGGGCAGGCATCCAGGTAATCCAACCCTACCGCCAGTTTCAAATGCCGCTCCGGGCGGGCCAGCTGGTTGGTCACGTCAAAGCTGTACCAAGCGTCATCCAGCCAGGCTTCGGCCCAGGCATGGCTGGCCAGGTGCGTGCTGTCCTCGGAATACAAATACCCCGACACATACCGCGCAGGGATGCCCAGGCTGCGTGCGCAGGCCAAAAACGCGTGGGTGTGGTCCTGGCACACGCCCGCACGGCCGGCGAAAGCCTGGGCGGCGCAGGTGTCGACTTCGGTCGCGCCCGGCGTGTAGACCATCGCTTGGTTAAGTGCATGCATCAGGTCGATCAACGCCGTGCGATCGCGACGTTGATGGCAATGCTGGTCGGCAAAGCCGCGCAGCGCTTCATCGGGCTCGGTCAGGCGGGTGCAGCGCAGGAACGGGAATGGCGATTGGCTCTCGTGTTCGGCCTCGCGCAGTTCGTCGATGTCCACTTGGCCACGCGCTCCGATGATGATGGCGTCGTGGGGTTCATCCAGGGTCAGCACATGCAGGATGTTGCCGAACGGGTCCACCTGGGCACGCACCGGACGCGGGAGGTCGAGTTGCCAACTGAGCACATGCTGGCGCTCGCTGTCATGGGGCGTCAGGCGCAGGTACTGGATGCTGGCGCGCACTTGGTCTTCGTAGTGGTAAGTGGTTTCGTGGCTGATGGAGAGTCTCATGCGGCCTCCAGGTAGGAACTGTAGATGGCGTCGCCCAATTGGCGGACCAAGGGGATAAAGTCGGTCAGCCAGGCATGCAGGCCTTCCTCAAGGATTTCATCAATGGCGGTAAAGCGCAGGCGCGCATCCATCTCGGCGGCCAGGCGCTGGGCCGGGCGGCCGTTGATGCCGGGCAGGCTGGCCAGGATCTGGTCAATCTCTTCGCTGCAGGCACGCAGTGAGCGCGGCACATCGGCGCGCAGCAGCAGCAACTCAGCGACTTGCCGGGCGCCGGGCGCATCGCGATAAATCTCAGTGTAGGCCTCGAACGACGACAAGGCCCGCAGCAAAGCACTCCATTGATAGTAGGCATGCGCAGTGCCATCGGTGACGGCTTCGGCCTGGTCACCGGCCATTTCATAGCGTGCGTCCAGCAAGCGCAGCGTGTTGTCGGCGCGTTCGATAAACGTGCCGAGGCGAATAAAGCGGAAGGCATCGTTGCGCATGATGGTGCCGTAGGTGGCGCCCCGGAACAGATGGGAACGCTCCTTGACCCACTCACAGAACCGACTCATGCCATAACGGCTCAGGCCCTGCTGGGCGATATCACGGATATCCAACCAGGTAGCGTTGATGTTTTCCCACATGTCGGCGGTAATTCGCCCACGCACCGCATGGGCGCTGGCCCGCGCGGCGCCGAGACAACTGTAGATACTGGCCGGGTTGGCCGCATCCAGAGCAAAGAAGTGCAGCAGGCGTTCAGCGTGCAATTCACCGTGACGTGCGTGGTAATCCTCCAGGGTGCCGGTGATCAACAGCGGCATGGCCAGTTCATGCAGGCCATCACCGCGCCCATCCTGGGGCATCAGCGACAGCGAATAGCTGACGTCGAGCATGCGCGCGAGGTTCTCCGCGCGTTCAAGGTAGCGCGACATCCAGTACAAATCCGAGGCAGTTCTACTCAACATGGCATCAGTCCTCGACCACCCACGTGTCTTTGGTGCCGCCACCCTGGGACGAGTTGACCACCAGCGAGCCTTCGCGCAATGCAACGCGGGTCAAGCCGCCGGGGACCACACGGGTTTCCTTGCCGGACAACACGAACGGGCGCAGGTCGATATGGCGGGGCGCAATGCCGTTTTCGACAAACGTCGGGCAGGTGGATAAACACAGGGTCGGCTGGGCGATATAGGCGTGGGGCTTGGCCTTGATACGGGCACGGAAGGCTTCGATTTCCGCTGCGGTGGACGCCGGGCCCACCAGCATGCCGTAGCCGCCGGAGCCTTGGGTTTCCTTCACGACCAGGTCGGGCAGGTTGGCCAATACGTGGGAAAGTTCGTCGGGCTTACGGCACTGGAAGGTCGGAACATTCTTCAGGATCGGTTCTTCATCCAGGTAAAAACGGATCATCTCGGTGACGAAGGGGTACACCGACTTGTCATCCGCCACCCCGGTGCCGATAGCATTGGCCAGCACCACATTGCCGGAGCGGTAGGCCGCGAGCAGGCCGGGCACGCCGAGCATGGAGTCCGGGTTGAAGGCCAAGGGGTCGAGGAAGGCGTCATCAAGGCGACGGTAGATCACGTCCACGGCCTTGGGGCCATCGGTGGTGCGCATGAAGACGCGGTCATCGCGCACGAACAGGTCGGCGCCTTCCACCAGTTCCACGCCCATTTCACGGGCCAGAAAGGCATGTTCAAAGAACGCGCTGTTGAAGCGGCCCGGGGTCAATACCACCACGCTGGGGTTGTCCAGGGGGCTGGAGCTTTTCAGGGTATCCAGCAGCAGGTTGGGGTAGTGATCGATGGGCGCGATGCGTTGGGCGGCGAACAGTTCGGGGAACAGGCGCATCATCATCTTGCGGTCTTCGAGCATGTAGCTGACGCCGCTCGGTGTACGCAGGTTGTCTTCCAGCACGTAGTACGTGCCGTCGCCATCGCGTACGAGGTCGACCCCGGAGATGTGGGAATACAGGTCGCGGTGCAGGTCCAGGCCTTGCATGGCCAGTTGGTATTGCTCGTTGGCCAGCACCTGTTCGGCGGGGATGATCCCGGCCTTGATGATGCGTTGTTCGTGATACAGGTCGGCGAGAAACATATTAAGCGCCTTGACCCGCTGGATGCAGCCGCGCTCGACAATCCGCCATTCGCTGGCGGGGATGCTGCGTGGGATGGTGTCAAAGGGGATCAGGCGCTCGGTGCCCTGCTCGTCCCCGTAGAGCGTGAAGGTGATCCCTGCGCGGTGGAACAGCAAATCGGCTTCGCGCCGGCGTTGCGCCAGCAGTTCAGCAGGCGTGTCGGCCAACCAGCGGGCGAACTCGCGGTAATGAGGCCGGACCTGCCCTGCCCCATCGTACATCTCATCGTAATAAGTGCGGATCATGCCGAACTCCTTGTCACCCGGACGCAAGAACCATCGCAAGGCCCGTGCCAGCGGCATAAACACTTAAAAATCAGTGAGTTAAATAAACATAAAAATCTGACCGCACCGTCCTGGTGCGCAGAATGCCCGGTGCACAGCCCCACGCTTCATCGCAATGCGGGCTTTGACTATCAACAGCATAGCCAGAGTTGATTTCACTGCCCGGCCAAGCCTGCGGATAATCACAACCATCTGCTGAACAGGATGCGTCCTACAGGTTCAGCCCACCGCTCTTCCCTTTAGGCCACCCTCTCTGGGTGGCTTTTTTTTGGTGCAGAAAAGTGGGCTACAAGTTCCGAGTAGTTTTCCTACAGCACAAACAAAATCGGCCGACCCAAAGGTCAGCCGATACGCTGTGGTTCTCATACTGCTAACTGCTACATGGGTAACCCACGCACCTCCTGCTTCACGCCCCATCCCTCGATGATCCCGCCCAGCGGCTCGACCACCGCCTCAAAGTCTTGCTCGAAGTCTCCTATGCCGTCGTAGGTAGCGAACATGATTTTGCTCAGTTCCAGGTACCAGGCGCCATCGTCGCGCGCACTGACCTGGGCATTCAGGGATTCCCCGCGAAACTCACCCGCAGCCCTGCGCGCCCGTTCCTCATCCGGGAAAATGGCGTAGAACTCGATGGGGTGAAAACGCGAAAAGTCGAAGCCGCCCTCTTTCATGCGGCGCAGAACGTTGGTGCTGATATCTTCTTGATAGGCTGTGCTCATGAAAAGTGCTCCTCAAATTGATGGATAGACTTTCCGTGCTTCCCGAAGCCCACGCCGTACTGGCGTGGGGACTACGGCAATAACATCACCGCTGGAAAACAAGCATGTAGCTGACAAGACCAGACCTTAGCGATTCATTCGCTGATCTCATTTGCAGAGTAGCGCGAAGCTATCACCTCCACCAGAGGCGCTTTAAGGGTGGACAGGGAATATTCAGGCGGCAGGAGAGATGTCGAGGATCTGGATACTGTTCTGGTCTTTGAGGATCTTGACCGTAGGCTCGGGCTTGCGGCCCTCCAGGTCGTTGAGGTCCAGTTCGGCGGCAACGGGCACCAGTTTGTTGCGAATCATGTGTGCCGCATCTTCGAGGCTGGGCTTCTGGTCACAGGTGAACTGTTCAACGGACTGCACGCCGTGATCATCAACGAAGGTAATCTGCCACTTTTGCATCGGTGCCTCCTCGATAAAACCCGTGTGTGGGCTTACCTCTATCTGGACCTTGGGGGCTTGGCAAACGTTCCACCCAAGGTCGGAGACACCCGATCAACTGCGCTTATTTTTCAGCGTGTTCTTTCAAGGCTTTCAAGGTGTTGAACGGCGCGTCCACCACAAATTTGTTGGCCAACCACGAAGGCACGCTGCCACCTGGTTCGGTGTGCACCTGGTAAGTGACTTCGGTCTGGTTGTCGCCCTTTGGCACCAGTTTCCAGAAACCGTCGACCTGAGCCACGCGGACGTAGCCTTTTTCTTCAGGCTTGTAGGTCGGGACACCTTCGAGTTTACGCGTCAGCGTGCCGTCGGCGGCCTTGGTCGTGGTGATATGCAGGTAGGAATCGCGATCGGTCACGGGGAACGGGGCTTTGAATTGGGTGTAGGTCCAGCTCTCGTCACCTTTCTTATCGACCAGCTTCTGGGACTTGCACTCGTGAATCCATTTACAGGCACCGGCCACGTCTTCCTGCAAGGCGACGATTTTTGCCAAAGGCGCCTTGATCGTGGTCACACCGCGATACGCCTTGTACTTGGAGCCGGCCACTTCGCTCAGGGACACCTTGATACCGTCTTCATCCTTGGCGACTTGCCAATCCTCAGCCTGGGCAGTGGCAGCAAACAACACCGTAAAACCGCACAGCACAGCCATTCGTTTCAGCGAACCCATTGTTGTATTCCTTATTGTCGAAGTTCCGAAAAAAGTTCCGATAGTAAAGCCCATCAAGCCGCCGTCATCTGCTCCCACCAGCCGATCAAGCGAATCGCATCGGCCTGGTCGGTGCCGCAGACCTCAATATCCGCCTTGAAATCGCTGCACACCGCCGGTCGCTCCGGTTGCCCGAACAGCAGGCATAGCTGTTCGACCGACAGGTGCAGGCAGCGTTCGCCGGCCGGTTTGCCTTGTGGCATGCCCGGTAATGGCGAACTGATGGAGGGGGCGATGCAGCAAGCGCCACAGCCTTCACGGCAATTCATGACCAGCAGGTCCTCGACGACTCAATGTGGATGGCCGGGCTAGAGTACGCCCTAAAACAGCCGTTTTAAAATGGTCTAACAGGGGTTTTTCGCAGAAAACAAAAGTGACTGACCAGTCTGCGACAGATGGTCGAAGGGACACGTCACGTCTGGGGGAAAAGTTTACTGCTTGAATTCGAAATCCAGCGCTGCACCTTCCACATCGCGCCGCTCTTCATTGCGCAATTGCAGCCTCATCTCATTGCTGAGCAGGCGGCCGTTGATCTGGAATGCACTGTTGTCGGTGGGCTTCTCGCCGAACATCGGCGGCAGCAGGGGCACGCTCTTGGGCTTGGGCATGGTGCCGATGGGCTGCAAGTGCCTGACCATGTCCGAAGGCAGTGACAGGTCCAACTGTGCAGGGGGCAATTGCGTCTGGGCCACTTCACGGGAGGCCTTGGATTTGCTCGCAGCACGTTTTTTGGCAGTGGCCGCGTTCTTCTTCGCAGCGGGCGCTTTTTTGGCCGGCGCCGGTTTTTTCGCAGGGGTCTTCTGTTCAGAGCTCGCAGCAGGCTTGGTTTCGCTCACAGGGGCCGCCGCCAGCGCTGTGCTGACGTTGCACAGGCTTAACAGGCCAATTACCAGAACAGCGCGAAAAATCTGAGTCATATTGCCTACAGCATTAACGGCAGAGGGCCATATGCTCGCTTGTTGTGCACGGCATGACAAGCGTGGTGATCAGCCCACTGTCGGAGTTGTCCCTTTTTTGCGCCTCAGAGGCCGGCTGCAGTTTCCTGGCATAACTGGCTGGCCAGCATCCCCAGGGTCATCAGCGCCCGCTCTGCCTCGCGGTTCCACGGCGTACCGCAGTTAAGGCGAATGCAGTGGTTGAACTGTTCTGTGTTGCTGAAAATCAACCCTGGCGCAATGCTAATGCCCTGTTGCAGGGCACGCACGTGCAGTTCCTGGGTATTGACCCGTCCGGGCAAACTGACCCACAGGATAAAACCGCCGGTCGGGCGAGTCATCTGCGTGCCTTCGGGGAAATACTGCTGCACCGCCAGTTGGAAAGCGCTGAGGTTCTTGCGGTATTCCTGACGGATGTAGCGCAGGTGCCGGTCGTAGCCGCCATTCTCAAGATAAGCGGCAACGCCCATCTGCGTGACACTGCATGCGGAGTGGGTGCTGAACATCTGCAGGCGCTGGATTTCCTGCTGGTACTTGCCGGCGATCATCCAGCCTATGCGCACGCCGGGGGACAATGTCTTGGAAAAACTCGAGCAATAGATCACCCGGTCCAGGCGGTCATAGGCTTTCAGGGCCTTGGTGCGGCCGAGCTCGAACATCAGTTCGCCGTAGATATCGTCCTCGACAATCTGGATATCGAAATCCGAGGCCAGGCGCAGTAACTGTTTTTGCCGTTCTTCGGGCATGGTGCCGCCGAGCGGGTTGCTCAGGCGCGTGGTCAATACCAGCGCCTTGATCGACCATTGGTTCGCCGCCAGTTGCAGGGCTTCCAGGCTCATGCCGGTGGACGGGTCGCTGGGAATCTCGATGACTTTGAGGCCCAGCAGATCGGCCAGCTGCAGCAGGCCGTAATACGTCGGCGACTCAGCGGCAATCAGGTCGCCCGGCCGCGTCAACACCCGCAGTGACATCTGTAAGGCATCGACGCAACCGTGGGTGATCACCACTTCGGAAGGATCCACCACCACACCCGCATCGCGCATGCGGATCGCCACCTGACGGCGCAGCGGTTCGAAACCGGGGCTGAACATATAGCTGAAGGCCCGAGGGCTCTGAAAGCGCGTGACCTTGGCCAACTGCTGGTGCAATGCCCGTACCGGCAGGTAATCCACGCTCGGCACCGCGGCGCCCAACGGGAACACCCCTTCGCGGCGGGATTCGCCCAACACTTGCTGAATGATGCTGCTGCGGGTGACCAACCCCGGCCGCTCGACCCGCGCGATGTCCGGCGTGGGGGCCGTGAGCGCGGGTGTCTGATGCACGTAATAACCGGACTGCGGACGTGCCCGGATCAGCCCCTGGTCTTCCAGGTTGGCGTAGGCCTGCAACACCGTGGCGTGGCTCACGTTGAGCTGGGAGCTCATCTTGCGCACCGAAGGCACGCGCTCCCCCGGTTGATAGACACCGCGCCGGATATCCTCAGCCAGTTGCTGGGCGATACGTTGGTAAAGCAACAGATTGGTCATGACGCAGCACTCGATTTCACGGGTATTTTATTTTTGTGTGAAACATACCGGCACAGTTTAGAAGTGTACGGGGACAGTTGCCACAATAGTCGAGCGCGGGCGGGAGTGACAGTAAAAACTGTAGGGCGGGTGACTGGGATTTCAGGTGCACATAAAAAATGTGGGAGGGGGTTTGCCCCCTCCCACATTTTTGATCTGCGCCAGGCTTCTAGCGGGCGGCGCCCAACTGGCCTTTAGCGTCGGAGAACACAATTTCCACCCGACGGTTCTGCGCCCTGCCCCGCTCGGAGGCATTCGCTTCGACCGGGTACTGGTCGCCATAACCCTCGACCTGGATGCGTTTTTCGTCGATCCCCAGGTCTACCAGTACATCGGCCACCGACTGTGCGCGGTCGCGAGACAGTTTGAGGTTTTCCCGCTCACCGCCGGTGTTGTCGGCATACCCCTCGATGCGCACCACACGCTTGGGGTTCAGTTGCAGGAACTGTACGATTTTCAGCACAGTGCGGTTGGCCGAGTTTTTCAGCTCCGCCTCACCGGTGTCGAACAGCACGTCACCCAGGGTCATCACCAGGCCGCGATCGGTCTGGGTGGTGGCCAGGCTGGCGATCTGTTCTTCGAGCCACTTACCTTGCTGCTGCACGCTGATCAGCTTGCTTTCACGCAGCGCCAGCTGCAGGCGCTGGCGTTCCAGCTCGAGCTTGGCGCCGCGCTCTTCGTTGAGCGCCTGTTCGGTGTGTTCGCGCGCAATGGCGCTGTAGCGCTGGCTCAGGTAGGCGTAATGCACCACGTCGGCGCCGCTGCCCCAGTAGCTGGACAAGCGATCGGCGCGGGCCAGGGACTCGCCAGCACGGATCACATCCTTGGGCGCGATGCGTAACACATTGGCGTCTTCCTTGACCTTCTGGAAGTCACTGCCCGCCTGCTGCAAGGCCTGCTCGCCATTGGGGTGGCTGGCGCAACCGCCCAGCACCGCACTGCCCAACAACACGGCACAGCCCAAACCACGGATCATCGGGCTCATTGGGCCTCCCCCAGTTGCAATTGCTTGCGCAGACGGGTGATGCGGGTGTTAAGCACGTTCAGTTGTTCCTGGCTCTTGCGGGTCAGCACTTGGGCTTCGGCCAGGCGCGCGTCCAGCTCGGCCTGTTCGGCCTGCATGCGTGCGTCCTTGTAGGATTGATCAGCCATATCGGCCTTGGCCTGGGCGAATTTGTCTTCGGCCAGTTTCAGTTCGGGTGATTCATCGGCACTGGCACCCACGGCGCCGGCTTGTTCCAAGGCTTGCTGGGTGAGGCGTATTTGTTCATTCGGCGCAG
The DNA here is from genome assembly GCF_001645105.1 of Pseudomonas marginalis. Classification (GTDB taxonomy): domain Bacteria; phylum Pseudomonadota; class Gammaproteobacteria; order Pseudomonadales; family Pseudomonadaceae; genus Aquipseudomonas; species Aquipseudomonas petroselini. Next base: position 1,661 of record NZ_LKEG01000026.1, on the reverse strand, counting down.
GATCGGCTGCACATCCCGCCAGAGCGACAACGGCGAGGGCCGCGAAAAGAGGTCGAAGAGTCACTGAAAATCCCTACTTTGTTGGGGTGCCGACGGGTTGCTGCAATTGTGCTTTCCAGCGCTCCAGATTGCGCTGCAGCGCGGTTTCCGCCACACCGGACGCGGGCAATTCTGTCATCTTTTTAGCGAGCTGTCCGCGTAACCACGGATCATTGCAGGCCGAGTTGTGGGAAATCGCCAGGTACAGGCCCGGCTGATCGATGGGCACGTCGCGGGCGATCAGGTCATTGCTCATGCCCAGGCTCTGCGCCATGGCCATGCCGGAATAACGGCTCGCCAGCACATAGTCCACTTCCCCCAGCAGCAGCTTCTGGAACGCCGGCGTCAGTGAAGGCAAGCGCTGCAGGCTCAGTTGCTGGCCGGCGAAGGTCTCAAAGTCGGCGCTCAAACGTGCACGCTCCGACACTGCACCTTTGTGCCCGTGCAGGTCGGCCGCCGTGGTGTAGGCCAGCGCCGAATCCTTGCGCGTCCAGACCAGGTAGTCGAGCTGCACCAGCGCCGGGTGAATGTAGTCGAGGGTTTCCAGTTCGCCCAGGTTCAGCGGCGCATCGGCCAGGATATCCATGCGTCCGCTGCGCACTTCATCCAGGGCCAGGGAGCGTTTGCCGCCGTAGAGCAGGTCGATTTTCAACCCGAGGTCCTTGGCCACTTGCTGCAACACATCAGCGGTGGCGCCGATCAGGTGCGTGGGGTCTTGCGGGTCGCGCCAGAGCAAAGGCGGTGCGTCCGGGCTGCCGGTGATCACCAGGCGGTCGCATTTGCCGGCGGCCAGCGTCAGGCTCGGCAGCAGTGTGAGGCCCAGCAGTACGGCCCAGGGGCGCAGTTCCATGGCGAGTGTCTCCAGCAAGTCAAAAAAAAGCCCGGTCACAAGGACCGGGCTCTTTATAAGTGAAGCGACTGGATTAGACCAGCTTCTCCAACTCGGGTACGGCTTCGAACAAGTCCGCCACCAG